>CBCTHM010000010.1:0-96919 GCA_965146675.1 uncultured Eubacteriales bacterium
GGGCCCAGGCGGCGGCGATGCTGCTGCGGTATTGCACCGTTTTGGAGTTCACGCCCACCCCGTAAAAATAGGAAGCTTTGCGCGGTGAAAGCTGCGCAGCGATGGCCGTGGCAGGTTAACCTGCCACGGCCAAAAGAAAGAGGCAAGCCGATTTCAATGAAGGAAATGTTGCGTCGTGTAAAGAGGCGTGTTTCTTGAAACAATTTTTAGATTTAATTCGCGTTAAATCCACTGCCGCGGCGCTGGAAGCGGAAAGGAGAAAAAATGGGGAGAAATGAAGACACAAAATCTTGTCCAATGGTCTTGAGCGCCAAAGAGGCCCAGGTAATTCGTTATCTGCGGGAATTACAGTATGGCGAATTGCATGTCTTTGTCAAGGAGGGAAACCCCTTTCGGGTGGAAGAGATACGCCGCAGTATTATGTTGGAGTAAAGGAGGGGGAAAGGATTGAGCATGAGGCGATTGGCAATGCGCCTGGGTGTATGGACGGTTGTGCTTTTTATGGCGGTTGGAACCTGCCTGGCGGGAAGCTCGGGGGCAGTTACGAAGGCGGCGGACCGGGCCGCGATGGGACAAAAGGCGCTGGCCGGACTTTCCGAGCAGGAGCGTATCTTGTCGCACCCGCAGTTGTTTCCGGCAGGCCAACCCATTTCAGATTGGACGGCCATGGCCTTTGCGCTGCAGGGAATGCGGGAGGATTATTCTTCCTATTTAGAGTCCTTGGCACAGTATGTAACGCAGCAGTATGCCACAGGGGAAAGGCTCAGTGCGTTGAAAGCTACGGAGTGGCATCGCATTGCGCTGACGGTATTAGCCCTGGGTGGAGATCCCAGGGCCTTTGGCGTAGATCCGGAGGGAAACGCCATTGACTTAATTGTAGATGGCACATATTCTTATGTAAACCAGGACCTGGCAGCCCAAGGATTGAACGGGCTGATTTTTGCGCTGATCACTTTGGACGCAGGGGACTATGCTGTGCCGGAGGACAGCTTGTATACCCGCGTTTCTCTGGTGCAGGCAATTTTGAACCGACAGAATGCAGACGGTGGCTTCAGTCTGGCGACAAACGGCGGATCGGATGTGGACATCACGGCTATGGCGCTGCAGGCGCTGGCCCCGTATCAGCAGGAGCAGGCGCTGGAGGCGGTCCAACGAGCGCTTACATACCTGTCCGAGGCGCAGGATCAGGACGGCAATTTTGCAAATCGAATTGGAAAATCCTCGGAGAGCGCGGCACAGGTTGTGATTGCCCTCTGCGCTCTGGGGCTTGACCCTGATGCGACGGAACAATTTCAAAAAGCAGGCGGGAGCGTACTGGACGCTTTGCTTTCCTATCAACAGGCGGACGGAAGTTTTGCCCATGGGCCTGGGGAACCAGGGGATTTCACGGCGACAACGCAGGCGCTTCTGGCTTTGATCGCTGCGGAGCGTTTCTATGCCGGGGAACCGGCCCTCTACCAGCTTTCGGGCTCGCGACCCAACGGTGAAGCTGAGCGGTCAGACCGGTCTTGGATTATTTGGTGTGCAGTAGGCAGCGTGGCGGCCCTGTGCCTGCTCACCGTTATGATCGTTCGGGTGCAAAAAATGCGGGGTGGAAAATCGTGACAGAAGATCGGGGGACGAGGCGGCCGATACGCCGGATGTTACGGTTGACGGGAATGCTCTTGTCTGTAGCGGTAGCGTTTGCCTGCTTGGTTGCGGCGCTGCCGCGGGACCGTGCGGAGCCGGAGAACCCCATCTTAAACGCGGCGCAAACGCAGATAGAACCCGTGGCCCAGGGCGGTGGGTCGCAGCTCCAGGGGGAAGGGCACCTGGGGGTAAAACCACAGGAGGAAACCCAGCCGCAGGAGTCCACAGAGGATCGACCGGAAGAAACCAGCGCACCTACAGAGCCGGAGCAACCCCAGGGGCCTCCGAATGGCACGGAGCCTCAGCGGCAGGAGCTGACGGAGCCGCAAGAAACCGGACCGGACCAAACGGCTTCGCAGCCCACGGACTCGACGGTTTCGGATGATCCCATCGCTCCCACACAGACCGGCCCAGATGGAACGGAGGGGACGGAGGGGACGGAGGGGACGGAGCCCGTGGTCCCGGACCCAACGGCTGACCCGGACCCGGATAAGGATGAGCCCCGAATTGTTACGGATCTGTCCAACCGGATGGTCATGACTGGGGAATTGGAGGAGGACCGCCTGCCATTTTATGCCTATATTTCCGGGGGAGACCCGAACCTCACGCTGCGGGTCCATTTGCGAAACGCACAGACCGGAGGCAACGGAACGTATTTAGCCGGCTCAGAGGACCGGTATGACGCCAAGCTTGTTCTAGGTAAAAACTATTTTACCCTTTACATCAAGGATGGGGGAAGGACGGTTTCTCAGGCCCGGTTTACAATTACTTATGTGGCGCAGAAAGCGGATGAAGAAGACCCTGAGGTGGGAGACCATCCACCAACGCTGCATACCAATCTGGATGGCTGGACGGAGGTCATTGCAAATCAGAATTTTACACTACAGGTAACGGCAAGGGATTATCATAGCGATGAAATTCACGCCAGCGGGCTCCTGGTGACACTGGACGGCAGGGAAGTAACCGGCCCCACAGGCAGCGGCACCCTGGAATATGAATTATATTTTGCGGCGCCGAACGTGGGGGAATATGAGGACCATGCCGTTACAGTTTTGGCCTGGGATGGAGAGGGCAACTCCGTTTTTCGCAGCTATCGGGTTACATTCCACTTCATTGACCAGGGTGGCGCCATCGGAACGGCGCGCATTGTCCTAGACGCCACGACGCTGGGACTGGACTGGTTGGATGAGCCCTATTCCTATGAAATTAAGCAGGGAGAGCCGGCATCATGCGGGATTTTGGAGATGCTGGAGGCTTACGGCTATGAGGCCAGCTACGGCGGTACGCCCCAAGTTGGGTTTTATCTGCGCCGCATCACCCGAGGAGACGTAGCCCGGGACGCGCAGGTGCCGGGGGAGCTCTGGAATAAAATACTGACTGACGGCTTGAGCTTAACCGGGCAAAAAAACCGCGACAGCATTGGGGAGTTTGATTACACCCAGGGGGCAGGCTGGATGTACGCGCTCAACGGCACGTTGTATCCGGGGAAGGGGATGTCCAGCTGCTACCTAAACGATGGAGACACACTCTATATCCGGTTTACCTTGGCTTATGGTAAGGACATAGCCGGCTATGACGCCTCCGGCAACGGCAATGGTATGCTTTCAACCTACTGCGGACTTTGGCTTGACGGCCAGTATTTGGAGCAGCACGATTATGACGCGGGGGCTGTACGACAGGAGCCCACGTGTATGGAGACGGGGATTTTCGCCTATACCTGCCGGGTGCCGGGATGCGGGCATCAGAAAACGGAATCGATGGAGCCTTTAGGCCATGCCTTTGCAGAGACGGACCGGCAAGAGCCCACGGCGACGGAAGACGGGTATGTAGCGTATACCTGTTCCCGCTGCGGAGAACAGAAGCGGGATATTTTGCCGAAAACTGGCGGGGAGACCACGCCGCCTACGGAACCTTCGAAGCCATCGGAACCGCCTACGGAGCCCCCCAATCCTTCCGTTTCATCGCCTGCGAAAGCTGACACACCCCCCTACCTGGTAGTAAGGTGGATCAAAAGGCTGATTCCTGGCCGTTTTTCTTGTTGTGAAAAATGGCCGCGGTCGCCTCGGACCGGGAAAATAAATTGAAATTGAGCAGAGGGTAATGCCATGGATAAGCTGACAATAGCAGTACTAGAAGAAGTAAAAAAAGTGATCTTGGGAAAAGATGACGTGATAAAGAAGGTACTGGTGGCGATTTTAGCCCGGGGACATGTGCTACTGGAGGATGTGCCCGGTGTGGGTAAGACCACGCTGGCCATGGCGTTCGGCAAGGTGCTGGGCCTTCAAACCAAGCGGGTCCAGTTCACCTCCGACACCATGCCGTCAGATATTGTTGGTTTTTCCGTGTACGATAAGCATGCGGGGGAGCTGCAATACAAACCCGGCGCCATTATGACAAATTTGCTGCTGGCGGACGAGGTGAATCGGACCTCCGCCAAAACCCAGTCTGCCCTGCTGGAGGCCATGGAAGAGGGCCGTGTGACCGTGGATGGACAAACGCACCCGCTTCCCACGCCCTTTGTGGTGCTGGCGACCCAGAATCCGACGGGGTCGGCAGGGACGCAGCCACTGCCAAACTCTCAGTTAGACCGCTTCCTGCTGAAGCTCAGTATGGGTTACCCGGATACACAAAGTCAAATTGAGATTTTAAAGGGGCGCCAAAGCGTGGATCCACTGGATACGGTGAAGCCGCTGACGGACCGGGATTCGCTGCTCCGCCTAATCGATACGGCCCAGCAAAGCTTTGTGGCGGATTCACTGTATGTGTATATCTCCCAATTGACCCAGGCGACGCGGACCCATCCGTTGGTGCGGCTGGGCATCAGTCCCCGGGGCGCGCTGGCCCTGTGCCGCTCGGCCAAGGCCTGGGCCTTTTTAGAGGGCCGGGATTACGTGATTCCCCAGGATATCCGGTCAATTTTGCCGGACGTCTGGGGGCACCGGCTGCTCCTGGGCTCCAAGGCGCGGCTGCGGGAGTATAGCGAGGTGCAAATCCTGCAAGAACTGATGGAGCAAGTCCCTTCCCCGGAAAACCGGGCGTTTTGCGTTTAAGATGGGACGACTACTTTGGTTTGCCGCATTGTTGGCCTGTGTCGCTCTTTGGATATTTTCCGGAACGGTTGAGGCTGGAATCGCGCTGCTATGGCTCGTCTTCACCCCGGTTTTATCCTGGAGCCTCAACTTTCTGCTTCGGCATCGCCTGCGGACCGCTGTCGCCTTACCAATGTCAGGAGAAAAGGGACGGTGTTTCATGGCCTCCGTGACTTTTTTAAATCCGACCCGGCTGCCGACGGGCGGGGTTGAGGGCGTACTGTGCGTATGCAATGAACTCACGGGGGAACAGACCCGGCTGCGTCTACAGGCCTCCGTACCCGCAGGCGGGTCCCAGGAGGTGCAGGTGCGCGTTCTGACCAAGCATTGCGGATCCCTCCATATCTGGGTAGAACAGGTCAGGGTGTTTGATTTGTTTCATATCCTCCCGGTTTGCTGCAGTGCAAGCGCGCAGGGAAGCGTTAGCGTTCTGCCGGACACCTTTCCCATGCAGGCTTATCTGTCCGTCAGTCCGCAGACGCCGCAGGATAGCGAGACCTATTCCACACAACGCGCTGGAAACGATGGCTCAGAGACTTTTCAGCTGCAGGACTATGTACCAGGTGATTCGCTTCGAAGCGTGCATTGGAAACTTTCCGGCAAGCTGGATCATCTGGTAGTCCGAGAGCCTAGCCTGCCCATCACCCGGAGCATTCTGGTGTTTTGGGATAAATCCTCGAGGACGGGGAGGCCGGAAGCGACGGATGCTTTGGCGGAGACAACGGCTTCCCTCTGTCAGGCATTGTGTCGGCAGGGACTGTCGTTTCATTTGGCCTGGAACGACGGCAGCGTGCAACAGCTGCCTGTGCGGCAGATTGACCGCCCGGAGGATTTTTATGAATGCCTACCGCTGCTGATTCGCTCTCATGCTTCCGGGCAGGAATCCGGCTGCGGACAGTATCTGCGGGAGCTGGGACACCCGCACTACGCCCAAATTTTGTATCTAGCGGAAATACCGCCGGCAGATCTGACGGAATTTGCAGCCGAAGGGTCCCTGACGGCGCTGCTCTGGGACGCTGGAAGTTTGGATTTACCATTTCAGGTGCTGTCTGTCCAGCCGAACACATATCCGGCGGACCTGCAACAAATGGAGCTGGACCGATGAGAGGAAAACTGACTACAGATTTACAAATACATAGACAATCGTCACAGAAAACGGTTCCAAAAGGGTGGGTCCCCTGGCTGTGGCGTACGGTATGGGGCGGGGTATTTCTCCTGGGCGCTCTGGGCCTGCTCACGGTGGGGTTTTCGGCGAGTCTCAAGTGCCGGGCTTTGCTCTGGGTGTCGGGCTTCGTTGGTTACGGCTTATTCAGTGCCGTTTGCGCCACAAAATGGGGAAAGCTGCTGCCGGCTATTGCGCTACCGGTCTGCATGCTGTGCGGATTCGTTTGTGCGGCTCCACTGCGTTCAGGGCTGGCAGACATGGCCAATGAACTGCTGCGGTTTTGGTCTGGGAAAACGGGTCAAATTTTGCTTCCCTATGAATCCCAAGGCGGTGGCACAACTGCCGGACTGTTTCTTGTCGGCCTGCTGGCCCTGTTCTCCGCATGGGGCGCACACCGGCGGCTCTGGCTCATGCTTTTCCCTTTGGCCGCCCTGGCAGCAGGCTGGGGGATTGGTTTTTTTGCCGGTGGAGTGGAGACCCTGCTTTTAATTTTAGGGTTTACAGCCGTAGCGCTTCAAAATGCGGGAGTATGCTGGCGAAGAACGGTTTTGGCGACAGGCCTATTTGCGCTGATTTGGGCGCTCAGTCTTCCGCTGACTTCCAGTCTTCTACAGGCGGGGGAGCGCACGCGGACCTGGTTGCATGAGTCCTGGCATCAGCTCCGGTATGATTCTGCAACCAATTCCCTGCCGGAAGGCGACCTGCAAAACTTAGGCGCGTGGAAGAAGAGCCAGACGCCGGCGCTAAAGCTCACCATGGAGCAGCCGCAAAAGCTTTACCTACGCGGCTTCGTGGGGCAAACCTACACGGGGCGGAGCTGGCAGACGGCGGCCGCGGATGTGACCACGAATTCCGCCGCCGATCTGTTTTATTGGCTCCATAAGGACGGATTCTACGCACAGACGGAGCTGGCCGCGGCCGTCGCCAGCACCGGAGCGGACTCCCGCGCCGCCCTGGAGCTTGAAAATTGCGGTGCGTGCCGGAAATGGGCCTATCTTCCCTATGGGCTTGCCTCTGCCGATTGCCTGAATGCCTTCTCCTATCCCGATGCCGGGACGGTGGCAAACGCCCGAAATTATACGGCGGATTATCAGCCCGGCGGGCTGCTGGAATGGTATATGGCGCAGAAGGTGCTTTCAGATGGAGCAGCCAAGGACCAGAAAGCAGAGGGTTATCGAAAGCTGGAGTCAGCGTACCGCACGTTTGTTTACAGCGCGTACTTGACGCTCCCGGAGGAAGCGGCGCAGGCCTGCGAGGGGCTTTTGGGACAGGACCGGAGGCCCATGACGCTACTTGAAATCCGAACACAGGTGAAAGACCTCCTTCAGGCGACAATCCGGTACGATGAGACGACTGTAACGCACAATGGTAAACAGGACTTTGCGACCTATGTGTTGACCGCCGGCGGAAGCGGCTACAGCGTACATTATGCCACCATCGCCACGCTTTTGCTGCGCGCCTGCGGTGTGCCGGCCCGCTATGTGGAAGGATATTTTTTATCAGCACAGGAGGCCGGAGAGTTGAAGCCGGGCCAGGCGGTGATCTTGGATGAGTGCCACGCGCATGCCTGGGTGGAGTACTATCTGGACGGTGTGGGCTGGGTGCCGTTTGAGGTGACTCCCGGCTACGAGGACCAGGAGGAGCAGGCATTGTTAAACCTGTTAGACGCGGACCAGGGCCTTTCCCAGGCGTCAGAAAAGACCTATGAACGTCAGCACCAGCAGGTGCCGCCTGCGCCGGTCCAACAGCCGGACCGGGTGATCCAGCCACAGGGCCAGGAACGAAAGCTGCAGGTTTGGCCGCTGTGGGGCCTCCTGGGCCTGATTCTCTGCCTGACGGCGGCCAGAACCGTTGCGCTCCGTCTGCGTCTGCGCAGGTGGCTTCAAAAGACCCAAACCGCGCCGCCGCGACAAGCCGTGGCGCAGTTTTATGCTTGCAGCCGATCTATGCTGCAGATGGCCAGATTTTCTTGGAAACCAGGGGAATTACACTGGGAGACCTTTGCTGCGCAGTACCAAGAGGCCTTATTTAGCAGTCATATGATGACCGAAGCGCAAAAATCAGCGTTCGAGGCTTTCTACCAACAGGCTAAGGCTTATTATCGATCTCATGTGGCTTGGTATCGAAGATTTTATATGCAATGGATCCGTTGTTTATTTATTTGAAGCATGGAGGTGCGCGATGAATTCTTTCTGGCGTCGTTTGATTTCCCAGCTGCTCATTTTGGCCCTTGCCGTCGCGCTTTGTCCGGCGGCTTTGGCCGCGCAGGGGGCGAAAGGTTATTTTTACCTGGCCGCAGTGACGGCAAAACAGGTAGTGTTTGAGCCGGAACCGGTGGCGTTTCAATCTGGGCAGACCCTGCGGCAGGCGCTGCTTGCCTGCGGCCACAGCCTGACCGGATTGGAACAGGGTTTCGTTTCTGCAGTGGACGGTGTGGCTGAGAATTACTACTTGTATTATGATCAGGGCGCTTATGACCTGGACGCGCCCGCTTCATCGGCCAGTGGCGTATTGCTCACCACGGCAGAGACCGGCTGGTCTTCCGATACGCAAGCCCTCCTGGTACGGATGGGGCAGTACCGGCAGATGGAAAACGGGGTGCAAAACTACCCCGGCGCCCAGACAGCCTACGCATCAGCCCTGGCGGCGCTTCAGGCCGGGGACACCGCCGGCGCAAAAAACTGCCTTATAGTTTTAAATCAGGCCATTCAGGACTTTGACGAACTTCTGAACGGCCCCAAGGCCATTGTGACGTTTCACATCACCCAGGGGCAGCAGACGCTGACCCAAGCACATATCGCCTTGACGGGCGTCTATGGCGATTCTCACACCGCAGTGGGCAGCAGTATTTCCGTTATACCAGGCGACTACCGGTTTTCCGTGTCAGACGGCGGCTGTAACCGGACGGAAGGTACGGTTGAGGTGGGAGACAATGGCGCTGCAGTACGCCTAACCCTGCCCAGCGGCCAGTGGTTCGGCGCTGTGGACATTTTAACGGCTTCAGGCGGGACGGAAACCTATGAAAAAAAAGCCGGCGGGGTCCAAGGAGCTCAATTCTATATACCGGACACTGCCGGTACCGCGGATACCTTCCTCCGCGCTCAACAGGGCCCCGATGTACCGGATGCAAAGACCACGCGCCTGCGGATGTGCTACATCGGTGTGGACGGTACGAATTATTCTGAGACCAATAAATCCTGGAATTCCACCACGGCAGCCATGGCGAATCTGATTCAGCCCGGCATGGAGGGAAGAGCGTTTTTCCTGATTGGCTGTTATGAGGATGCGCAGGGCTACGCTATGATACAATCCTATCAGATGGAGCTGCTCCGCGTTCCTACGCTGTCTTCTCTGGTGGTGAGTAGCGATGGGATTCAACTGCCCCTGGCTTTTTCACCCCAGATTTTAAACTATCAGCTTGAGACCATCACAGACACCCTGACGGTAGCGCCTGTTGCGTTTAAAGAGAACGGGTATCATGTGAGCGTCAATGGAATCAACTTAAACGCAGGAGACACTGCGACGCTGCAAAACCCCAGTGCCATCATCGTTGTAGTCCGGCATGACCAAGGCCAGCAACGGACCTATCAAATTGCAGTTACCAAGCGGGAGGCGGTTTCCGTCACTTTGGAGCATGGCGTGGGGATAGCAGTCCAGGTGTTTAACGCTGCCGGCGCGGAGATCGCGCCGGAGAAAACAGAGGGTACTGTGTGGACATATGTCCTGACTCCGGGAGAAGACTATACCTATCGGACGACGCAAGACACCTATTATCATACTTCGGAAAGCTTCACAGCTTCCAGGAATCTGCACATCAAGGCCGCTTCGCCGGTTCGGACGGATTGGCTGACCGCTTTGGCGGCGGCAAACGGTACCACGGCGGCGAAGCTACAATCCGATCCCTATCCCATGGACAAGGCTTTTGTGCCCAGCACGCATTCCTATACCGTTACCGTGAGCGATTGCAACAGCGTATTGGGCCTCTGGGCGACCGCCTCTGCCAACGCAGGAGATGTGAGTCTTTCGGCCTCCTACACCAGGCGCTCCGACGGACAGGAAAAGACAATAGCGGTTACTTCGGATAGCCAGAACGGCAGAATGCTCTCCGGCTTCGTAGAGGTGTCCGGTTACGGCAATCAGGCGGTGCTGCGGATTGCACGCTCTGCCGGCAGCGTCCAGTATTATCAGGATTACATCTTGCAAACCAGCCGTTCTCTTCACGCGTATGAGATGGGATTGACTGCGGATGGGGCTTCTATAGCATTTAAAGGCGGCACTGGGTTTGACCGGGATCGAACGGCTTACACGGCAGAACTGCCCCAGGGGATCATGGAAGTGGACTTACTTTTGCAGTTTCCCAAAACCGCCCAGGGAGTCGGTACCTACGGCGGCTATTCAGCGAATATCACAATAGGGGAGTCCAGCCAGCACATCGACTATGTCCATGAAACGCCGGTCACAGTACAGCTGAGTTTAGATCCCAATCAACAGAGGGAAATCATCACTGTGCAAATCCGCCATCCGGACCAGACGGCGGCGGCCACCTCCTATTCCATCGTGTTGGAAAAGCTTCCGCCGGTAACGGTAAACTTCCGCCTTTCCCCCGTGCAGGCGGTGTTGAATCTTTATGATACAAGCACGGGCCGGCGGGCCTGGCCCAACGAAAACGGCAATTATGCTCTGCTACAGGGGCATACCTATGGCTACACCGTGAGCTGTGCCGGCTATGTGGCGCAGAGTGGTAGCTTGGCGGCGGATCGAAGCCAAACGATGGAGGTCGCACTGGACCAGGCGCCGGTCAATGGGGAATTGCAGACCGATCTGGAGGCTTCCTGGCCTGGTTTTCGGCCAGATGAGGACAACAACGGGATCATCTCCACGGCGCTTCCGCAGAAGGATGAGGAGGCGCTGCTGTATTGGGCCAGCAAGCTGGGGGAGAGCTACTCTGCCGGCGCGGTGGGCGCTCCGATTCTAGTGGACGGCTACGTGTACACCTATGCGGGAAATACCCTGTTTAAAGTAGATACTGTAAGTGGCGAGATCGTGGCTCAAGGGACTATGGATCACAGCTCCTCCTTTGCCATTAATCCGCCCACCTATGCGGAGGGTATGATTTTTGTCGGCTTGTCTAATGGCGGAATTCAGGCATTTAACGCCAAGACCCTGGAATCGCTTTGGCTATACACGGATCCATTGGGCGGCCAGCCCAACTGCCCCATTATTTATCGAAGCGGCTACCTATACACCGGATTCTGGAATGGCGAGAGTATGACCGCAAATTTTGTCTGCTTAACGGCGACAGACGAGGACCCGGATCAGGAGCTGGAGGCCAAGACCGCGGTCTGGACCTATGCTTCGGTCGGTGGATTCTACTGGGCGGGCGCTTGCGTCAGGCAGGAGTATCTGCTGATTGGAACGGATGACGGGGCGCCGGGCTATACCACGGGCCACGCCAGCCTTTTGTCCCTGGATCCCAAAACAGGCCTGCTTTTGGACAGCCTGCAGATGCCACAGCCAGGGGACATTCGTTGCTCCATTGTGTACGACCAGCAAACAGACGCTTTTTACTTTACCTCGAAGGGCGGCTATTTCTATGGGGTTCAGGTTCTCGATTCTGGCGCCATACAAGGGGATTCCCTGCGCGTGCTTCCCCTGGACAACGGCAGCGGCAGCGCCAGCACGCCGCCTATGAGCACCTCCAGCCCGACGGTGTATCAGGGAAGAGCCTACATTGGTGTATCCGGAAAGAGTCAATTCAGCGCCTACTCCGGTCATCATATCGCTGTGCTGAACCTGGAAGCCTGGCAGATTGCCTACCAGGTTCCGACCCAGGGATATCCGCAGACCGGCGGCCTGCTGACAACTGCCTACCAACGGGAAGAGGGCGCCGTTTACGTTTATTTTTTTGATAATTATACGCCAGGGAAGCTGCGCATGCTGCAGGACCGCCCAGGGCAGACTGCGCCCAGTGTGGTGACCCAAGAGCAGTACACCGCCGGTGGGAAGGACCACACCGTGGAGGCGGCTTACGCTCTTTTTACACCCAGCGGCGCGCAGGCGCAATATGCCATTTGCAGTCCCATTGTGGATGAATATGGCACCTTGTATTTTAAGAATGATTCTGCCTATTTAATGGCGGTTGGCAGTACCATAGCCCGTCTTCAGGTGACCAGACTGCCTGAAAAGACCCGCTATATGCCGGGGGAGATCTTTGACGCCACCGGTATGGTAGTAACTGCGTATTATACTAACGGCACAGCTCGGGATGTGACGGATTACGTCTCGTATTCGGAAGAGCCTTTGACGCAGGCGGACACGGAGCTGCAAATTACCTTCCCCTATGTGCTCTACCAGAATCGAGAGGGGCAATCCGGTGTTGCTTACGATGTGCCGGTTACTTCACTGGACCTGCGGTTAGGAACGGCGACGGAAGATGAACTGGCTGCGGAGGCCGTAGAACAGACAATCGATGCCATTGTGTTTCCCGTCATAGAAGAGAGCAAACAGAGCATCGACGCGGCCAGAGCCGCCTACGACGCCCTGACAGAGGCGCAAAAATTGTTGGTTCGCAATTACGATCGGTTAGTGCAAGCGGAGGCGGACTATGCTGCTCTGACCCATAGCCACACGTTTGACGGCTGGAGCTCCAATGGAAACGGTACGCACAGCCGAACTTGCTCCTGCGGCGCGGTGGAAACAGAGCCCTGTTCTTGCAGCACGGAGGTTCTGCGGGAGGCCGACTGCACAGAAAAGGGCATGCAACGCTGGACTTGTACGCTTTGCGCCTGGCAGACGGAGGAAGAGATCCCCCCGCTGGGCCATACCTGGGGCGACTGGCAGACTGAAATGCCGGCTACCTGCTTTGCTGACGGCACGGAGCTTCAAACCTGCTCCCGATGCGGTCGAACGCAGGAGCGGAGGATCCCGGCAAACTCATCAGAGTGCCCTTCCGCCACCTTTTCCGACGTAAATTTAAACCTGTGGTACCATGAGGGAATCGATTACGTGGTTGCGGCGGGTCTTATGAACGGAACAGGGAAGTCCGCCTTCTCACCGGATGAAAGCATGACACGGGGGCAGCTGGTCACGGTACTGTATCGCCAGGAGGGCGCGCCTGCGGTTTCCGGTAGCAATCCATTTACAGATGTGCAACCCGGGCGGTACTATACGGAAGCGGTGCAATGGGCCGCGGACCATGGGATTGTCACAGGGACTACTGCTACCAGGTTTAATCCGGAGGGCAGAATCACCCGGGAGCAAATTGCCACAATTTTGTTCCGGTATGTCCAATACAAAGGAATGGACACCACGCCCGCCGGAAATCTGGACTCCTATCCGGACGGAGCGCGGGTCAGCGCCTATGCCAAGACGGCAATGTCCTGGGCGGTTGGCAGCGGCCTCATTCAGGGCGTGGAAGGCAACCGCCTGGTCCCGCAAAACAGCGCTACCCGCGCTCAGGTGGCGACGATCCTCATGCGGTTTTGCAAACAAGACTAAAAATTGAATCCGATTATCGTATTTCAGAGGCCGGCTTCTGCATAGCCGGCCTCTGAACGTTTGTTTAAATCCCAACGTCAAAGAAACGGGAGAGAAAACATGGGAACGAAAACCGTCAGGCTTCCCGCTTCAACAAGCGTTTTTCAACCCGATTGAAACGTTTAATAACCAGCTCAGCCAGAGACAGAATTTATTTTATCTGACCGCCAACCCAGTTTTTTCCAATAAACTTCCTTTTTTGGATTGGTTATCACAGTATTAGACCATAAAAGTTTTTTACAAAAATTGTAAAATTAGCTCGATAAACCACGATTGATTAACATGAAAATCGTAATATGCAGTTACGGGACAAAGAAACATCAAATTTTCGCAATAATACTATACAAATTAAATGAGCAGAAATTGATTTTTTGTACAAAGTTTATGAAATGTGCCAATATCTCCTATTTTTCTGGTTGACTTATACAGAATGTGCCGATAAAATTACATGCAGTGGATACTGAAGTAATGGGGGAATATAGTTTTTCACTGTTCTACCTTTGGATACCTTCCGACGCTCGGCGGCGTTGGATGAAATTGTATCAAAAAAACAAATCGAGAAAGGAAGGGACTTATATGAAACAGACTCATTGGGCAAAACGTATCCTATCGTTGTTGTTGGTATTTGCGATGATCTTTGCGCTGTATCTGCCCGCTCGCGCGGCGACTGACGCAAAGGAAGGCAAAGCCAGCTTCAAAAAGGTGGATACATCCGTTTCCACGGATCTGAGCAATCGAGTTGTGGAAACGGCGGAGGAGGAACCGTCCTATGGACCAACGGAGAAGGTTCGGGTCTCCATTGTCTTAGCGGACAAGCCGACTGTGCAGGCGGGCTACGCCATCGAGGGCATTGCACAGAATGAGGCGGCGCTCGCCTATCGAGACGAGCTGGAGAGCAAGCAGGAGAGCATGACCCAGCAGATCTCCAAACAGGCCCTGGGCGGTGCGAAATTGGATGTGGTCTGGAACCTGACCTTGGCGGCGAACCTGATTTCCGCCAATGTGGAGTATGGCCAGATCGAGAAGATCAAGCAGGTCACAGGCGTGGATGCCGTCTACATTGAGCCGGTTTACCAGCCGGACGTGGTCTCCGGCGGCTCCGCCGATGTGAACATGCTGCCGTCGTCCCACATGATCGGCAGCCCGGTCGCTTGGGAATATGGCTACACGGGAGCCGGTTCCCGGATCGCCATCATTGACACAGGCTTGGATACGGATCATCAGTCCTTCGATCCGGGCGCGCTGGAATACGCCTTGCAGGAAAATGCCAAAGAGTATGGCATGTCCTATGAGGAGTACATAGAATCCCTGGATCTTTTGGATGCGCAGGAAATTGCGGGTGTTCTGGATCAGTTGAACTCTTACAAAAGGACTTCGAGTCTGACGGGGGAGCAGCTGTATCGGAATACAAAGCTAGCCTACGCTTACAACTACGTAGACCGGGACCTGGATGTGACCCATGATAACGATACGCAAGGCGATCATGGCTCCCATGTCTCCGGTATCGCCACTTCGAACCGTTATGTCCCGGATGGGAACGGTGGCTATGTTTCCGCAGCCGATACGGTGAAAGTCAACGGCGTGGCGCCGGACGCCCAGATTCTCACCATGAAGGTCTTTGGCCGTGGCGGCGGCGCGTACGCCTCCGACTACATGGTTGCCATTGAGGACGCCCTGGTTTTGGGCTGCGACTCTGTGAACCTGTCCTTGGGTTCTCCGAACCCTGGCTTCACCTACAGCAGCACAGAGTATTATAACGAGCTGTTTGAATCCCTGAACGAGACGGGTACGGTGGTGGTTTTCTCCGCCGGAAACTATGGCAGATGGTCCCAGAGTTCTCTCAACCCCACAGGATATCTGTATGGGGACGACGTGAACTTCTTCACCGGCGGGGATCCCGGCAGTATGCTCGATGCGTTTACCGTAGCGAGTGTGGATAATGCCGGCTTCACCGGCGCGCCCCTGGAGGTCAACGGCAAGGAGTACACCTATAGCGAGAGCAATTACTCCAATGAGCATATGTATACGCTGACCAATTCCGAGGACGGAACCGAATATGATTACGTGTTCTTCACTGGAGTTGGCGAGCCTGCGGATTACGAGGGTATTGATGTAACTGGGAAAATCGTCCTGGTTTCCCGTGGCAATACCTCGTTCTATGAAAAGCATGATGCAGCTGGGAACGCCGGCGCGGTGGCTGTCATCATCTATAACAACCAGGCCGGCGACCTGAATATGGACCTGTCTGATTCCTCATCAACCATTCCCTGTGTGAGCATTTCTCAGGCGGCCGCGCAGGTAATCAAAGAGGACAGCACCTTGCAGGACAACGGTACCTATACAGGGAAAATGACCGTATATCCCATGCTGGTAAAGTATGGAGACGGCAGTCCCTACACCATGAGCGACTTCTCCGCCTGGGGCGCCTCGGGAGCCCTTACAATTAAGCCGGAGATCACCGCGCCTGGCGGCAACATTTACTCCTCGGTGAACAATGGCGATTACGGCATGAACAGCGGCACTTCCATGTCCGCTCCCCAAATCACCGGCATGGTGGCCGTGGTGGCGCAGTATCTGCAGGAAAATGGCCTGGTCCCCGCTGGGATGACCGCCCGGGCTATGGCCATGTCCCTTCTGATGTCTACCGCGGTTCCCATGACGGAAGAGGACAGCGGCCAGCTCTACTCCATTTTGAATCAGGGCGCTGGCCTTGCCAATGTGGGTAAAGCAGTCAGTGCGGATTCCTATATCACCATGACTGACCGGGCAGACGGCAAGGTCAAGGCGGAACTGGGCGACGACCCGGCGCGTACGGGCGTATATCAATTCTCCTTCACTGTACATAGCCTAGCGCGCCAAGCGCAAAACTACACGCTTGATGCTACCACGCTGACGCAGGCTTTGTTTGAAGAGTTTGCTAACAGCGCGGAAACAGAGCGCTGCAGCTATCTGGACACCTGGACCACGGCGCTGGATGCGGCTGTGACCTACCAAGTGAACGGCACCGCGTCGAGTGGCAGCTTCAGGCTCCCCGCCAACGGGCAGGCAAAAGTTGATGTTACCATCACGCTGCCGCAGGAGGTGAAAGCCCAGCTGGATGAAGACTATGTCAACGGCGCCTATCTGGAGGGCTATATCTATGTGAAACCTGCTACGACGCAGGAAGGGTCCATGGGCGTGACCCATTCCATCCCGTTTTTGAGTTTCTACGGGAACTGGACTGACTCGTCCATGTACGACGTCGGCACCTATGCCGAGCGGTATTACGGCACCGAGGTGCGGGATTCCTACCTGGGCGTCGATGAGACCAACTTCTTGTCCGTGAACTACGCAGGGGACAGCAAGAGCTACTATTACATCGGCAACCCCCTGCTGGATGACGAGCAATACTTGCAGGAACGGAACGCCTTCAACAACCAGGTGGGCGGCAAGTTCGGAAAGATGGTGTATTCTCCCATCCGGAATGCGGGCGGAACAAGGCTGGTAGTTTCCAACGCCGAGACTGGCGAGATTTATCACGAAGTTATCAGCAATAGCCAGGTCATTGGGGCATTCTACCACGGCAACAATGGCGTTTGGCAGTATACCACCCGCCAGGCCGACGTGAATTGGGCTGGTACAGATTCCACCGGAGCCAAACTGCCGGAGGGTACCAAAGTCAATATTTCCTTCGGTATGGCGCCGGAGTATTACCGGAACGAAGACGGCTCCTTTGATTGGGAAGCCGTGGGAGACGGCGCGTATTTGACCACCCTGACCACCATTGATAACACCGCTCCCGAGTTGGAGGATATCACCTTCAGCATCATGCGGAAGATGGTCGTCACGGCAACGGACAACAACTATGTTGCCGGTGTGGTGGTGTACAACGCCGGCGGCACAAAGGTTTTGGGTACCTACGCACCCAATCAGACCGTGCCGGGCGAGACCCAGACCGCGAAGTTTGACCTTTCTGAGGTAAAGGGAAATAAGTTCTTGGTCGCAGTTTACGACTACGCCTTGAATAAAACTACCTATGAGGTGAATCTGGGCGGCAGCGGCGAAGAAGAAGAGGCCTATGAATTTATGGCGTTCGATACCGAGCAGAATGCTTGGGTCGGCTTTGACGTAGGCGCGACGGAAGAGGATATCGAGACTTTGAGCACTTCCGGCCTGACATTCTTCTCCGGCGCCTCTGTGGACGGCTACATTTTCGCGGGCACGGATACAGGGGACCTGTACGTGATGAAAGAGGACGAATTGAGCAAACCTACCTTCATCTGCTCCATGGGTGTTATCATCACCGATATGGCCTATAACCCTGTGGACGGCGTACTCTATGGCGTGAACAGCGGGAACCTGTACGCAATTGATAAGCTCATGGGCACTGTCACGCAGGTTGGCACCATGGGCTACAACGCAAATACCCTGACCTGCGATGACAAGGGCAATTTCTACTTCCTGGATTATACCACCTGTGATCTGTATACCTTCACTCTGGAATCTCTGACCACAGATGCCAGCAAGTACGATATGAACGGCGACGCCCAGTTCAACGAAGCGGACGGCCAGTATCTGCTGGAGTATGTGACTGGCGTGCAGACCACCCTTTCCGCAGAGGGTGACGTCAATGGCGACGGTAAGGTCACGTCCCAGGATGCATACCGCTTGCTGGAGCTGCTGGACGAAGGCCTCGCGCCTGTCAAGCGGGTGGGTCCCACCGGGTATCAGATGAACTACGTTCAGTCCATCGCCTGGAGTCCCAACGATGGTAATATTTACTGGGCGCAGTACCATTACGCCAGCTATGTTGAGACCAAGGGATTGGTAAAAATCAATCCGGAAACCGGAGCCGCGGTAAAGGTTGGCGAATTGCTCATGGAGAGCACGGCTTTGATCGTCAATCACAAAGAGGGCGGCAACGAATGGTACGATCCGACCACGGAGATCGGCTCCATGGAAATTTCTGAGGAGCAGATGAATTTGGTCGTGGGCAGCAGCAAGACCCTGCAGGTCAACATTATGCCCTGGACGGTGAAAGACCGCACGGTCAAGTGGAGCTCCTCCGACCCGGATGTGGCGACAGTGGATGCCAAGGGCCTGGTCACGGCGGTCAGCGGCGGGACCTGCACCATCACAGCCACGGCTAACATCGACCCCACCAAGTCGGTTTCCTGCGCGGTTACCTGTGAGACGGTGGACTTCACCCTGAAGGGCGCCCTACAGGATGCGGAAGGAAAATCCATGTTCTTCGATTGGAACCTGGAGACCGACAAGACCTGGAAGCCCGGCACGGAGATCGACACCTCTCTGGCCTCCGTCACCTATGACAAACGCAGCGACGTGCTGTTTGTACAGGATGCCAACGAAAACGTGTGGGCCTCCCATAAAGTGGATATGAGCACCGGTCAATCTCTGGAGACCTCCGGCGCGTCCGCCTTTGGCATGGCCATGTCGGATATGGCTTCTAACGAATACTTCGGCACTGCGGAGGAGCCTCTGGCTGCCGGCGTTTATGGAACCTATCTGTTATCCCCGACGGATCCCATGGAGAATAACTTTACCACCGGCTGGAATATGGGTCTCTACCTGATGATCTACACCGGCGCCAGCAGACTGGTGACCGTGGCCTCCGGCGGCGTGGTGGATGGTGAGGAGGAAGGTACCTATAATGACTTCTTCTACGCCCTGGACGACGGGGGAAGCATGTGGGTATTCTTCTACGATGGAACCGACAGTATCAGCTTCAATCACTTCCCCACAGATTTGAAGCTGGAGTTCCCCACCAACGGAGACTATCAGTATTGCTCTATGGTGGAGGATCATGAAAGCGGAACGTTGTTCCTGTCCTACTATACCGGCCAGACCAACGAGATCTATATGCTGCAATTCGACGGCACTAGTTTTGTGTCCACTTACCTGGGCAACGTGGGCAACGACGTATGGCCCGCCTGCCTGTATACGGCGGTGCCCAACGGAGCCAATCCCACGGGCGTGTCGGTGAAGGATATGCGCGCCGAGACCATGACGGCCAGCGCGGTGCCTGTAACGCCGGAGGTGCTCAGCGGACTGCAGCAAGCGCAGACTGCCAACGTGAAGGCGGATGTGAACAGCGCGCCCGGCGTCGCGGCGCCCCAGGACGTATCCTATGACGATGCGGCCAAGACCGTCACGCTGGAGATCCCGGCTACCGAGGCTACCACCAATGGCATGATGAGCTTTGAGTATGACAAGGAAGCTCTGACCCTGTCGAAGGTGGAGAGCACTGTGCAGTTAAACGCGGCCAATCTTGGTAATGGCAACTTCGCGTATGCTGCTTTGAACCCCCTGGAAAAAGAAAACATTCTGGTTACCCTGACCTTTACCTGCACGGAAAAGGCGGGGGATACCGCAAAGATCACCGTGAAGACCACCGAGCGGAATGACAAGGCTGTTTCTGATACGGAGGTATACGAGGTCGGTCTGGACCATGACTGGAACGATTGGGAGACCGTAACGGAGCCGACGTGTACAGAAGAGGGCCTGGAGCGCCGGACCTGCAAGGACTGCGACGCGGAGGAGACAAGAGCGATCCCCGCACTGGGGCACGACTATGAGGTGACGGTAGTACCGCCTACTTGCACGGTGGACGGCTATACTGAGCACGTCTGTAAGGTCTGCGGCTACAGCTTCCGCGATCAGTACACGAAGGCAGCCGGCCATAAGACCGAGCTGCAGAACCAGAAGGATCCCACCTGCTCTGAAGCAGGGTATACAGGCGATCTGGTCTGTACCGTCTGCGGCGAGATTGTGGAGCGGGGTCAGGTCATTCCCACCCTTGAGCACAAGTGGGGCGCATGGACTGAGATCCAGAAACCGGACTGCACCCATGCGGGCCGGGAGGAGCGGACTTGCTCCGTCTGTGGCGAAAAGGAAACCCGTCCCATCCCTGCCACGGGTCACGACTATGTGGATACGGTAGTCCCGCCAACCTGTACCACGGACGGTTACACGCTGCATACCTGTATAACCTGTGGCTATAACTATCGGGACAACTATGTGCATTCTCTGGGGCATGATTTCCAGCCAGTGGTGACAGAGCCCACCTGTACGAAGATGGGCTACACCACCTACACCTGCAGCCGCTGCGGTGACGCCTATGTGGCGGACATGGTTGACGCATTGGGTCACGATTGGAGCGAATGGGCCGTAACCCAGGAGCCAGGCTGCGACCAAGAGGGCGTGGAAGAGCGGACCTGCAAAAGATGTGGCGAGAAGGAGACCCGTCCCATCCCCATCACGGCCCACAATTATGTGGATACGGTAGTACCGCCCACCTGCACGGAGAAGGGCTATACCACCCGTACCTGCAACCATTGCGGCGATTCCTATGTGGTTGACGTGGTTCCCGCCCTGGGCCATCAGTGGGGCGAGTGGAACACGGCCAAGGCGGCTACTTGCTTCAAGGATGGCGAGGAAACCAGAACCTGCCCAGTATGTCAGGAGATGGAATCCCGCGCAATTCCGGCGAACAGGGATGCCTGCCCGTCCAAGCAGTTTGTGGATGTGAATCAGGACCTGTGGTACCATCAGGGTGTGGACTACGTTCTGGAGTCCGGCCTGATGATCGGTACCAGCGATACCACCTTCTCTCCCAGTGGCGTACTGAATCGTGGCCAGATGATGGTTATCCTATACCGGCTGGCTGGCGACCCTGAGGTAGCTGCGCAAATGCCGTTCACAGATTTGCAGGCGGATGCGTTCTATGCAAACGCAGTGGCGTGGGCGTATGATGCCGGCATCGCCAAGGGCGTGAGCGAGACGCGGTTTGCCCCCAATGAAGCCGTAAGCCGGGAGCAGTTGGTGACATTCCTGGCCCGCTATACAGAGTGGAGCGGCCATACCGTGAAAGCGGAAGGTGACCTGAGCGCATATGCGGATGCAGCGCGTGTGGGTTCTTATGCCGAAGTGTCCATCACTTGGGCCGTGGAAAAAGGCCTGATTGATGGTACGGAGGAAAACGTGCTGTCCCCGCAGAGCAGCGCAACTCGGGCACAGACAGCCACGATTCTGCTGCGGTATTGCACCGGGTTCTAACATTCGAGCCTGCAGAATAAAGATGTTCAGCAGAATAAGCAAAGAATAATACAGCAACCCGCCGGGGCCAAGGCCCCGGCGGGTTTTCAAATTTGATGGTACGACATTATTAAAATGTAGGGCGACCCGCTGCGTCCCGCGAATACCCAACCAATGCAAAAAGTTTTTCCAGAAAAGCAGGTGGCGGGCGAGCACAGCTTGCCCCTACAGCTCCCAAGCGGAACCCACCCCGTTGGGATAAGCTGCGCTCGCCCGCGTGGTGTATAGAAATAATTAGGCGCCTGTAGGGAACGACCTGCGGTCGTTCCTCGGACAGACAAAGCCACGTAGCGGTTTTGAGTCGACACGCATTTTAAAGGAGCGCGCTTGCTTGCCCACTGCATGTTTGAGCGCGAATTTGATTTTGGCTTCTTAACTGAGCGCTTCCGATAGCTGCTCTCGGCAGGCGTCATAGTCTGGAACAATGACAGCCATGCCTCTTATAGAGGCGCTGTAGTAATCGTCCTCTCCGGGGATGTGCATGGTGTTGATTTCCGCCTTGGATAGAATTGGCAGCAGCGTTGTAACATTGGAGATAATTTCCTTGTTTGTCATATCCGTGGTAAGCAAAGGGAAAATTTCATCCACAAGTTTCAGCGCCTTGGTCAAACTGATGTCTTTGAATGACTCCAGCAGGGAGGTCAGTACATTGCGCTGCCGATTCGTTCGGCCAAAATCAGAATCCAGGTAACGGATTCTAGAGTAACTCAGAGCTTGTTCCCCGGTCAAGTGATTTTCTCCAGAGCGTAAAGACCAACCCTCTAAATTATTTAAATGATTGGCCTCGGCGCTGGTTAGCTCTATATCTACACCGCCTAACAAGTCAATAATGGAGGTGAAGCCGGAAAAGTCCACCTCAACATTGGCATCAATGGATACACCAAAATTGACCGACAGCGTTTCATCCAGCAGTTCCATACCGCCGATGGCATATGCAGTGTTCAGTCTATTGTCCTGATACCCGGGAATTTGCACATAGTTATCCCGTAAGAAGGATACCAAGGTTATTCTCTTTTCTGTTTTGTTAAAGCTAACTAGGATCATGGAGTCTGAACGGGCCCGCCCTTCTCCTGCCCGCCGGTCCTGCCCAATGAGCAAAATGTTCACAATATTGGTATCGTCCTGCCCGATGGGATTATTGGGGTTGGAGCCCCATTCAACGGCATCTGGATCCAACGTGGGATAGGTCCCAGCATCCGGCAGCTCGGTTTGCTCGCTTGCAGCGTAATCATTCCATTCCTCTTGAGACATGTAAGTCTCCTTGGGATCGACCCGCTCGATCTGATTCAGTTTTGTCCAAACGAAGATAATTGCCGCGATCAGAAGGGCTAAGACCACCAGCAAAACGGAAAGCAAAACCCAACGCCACTTTTTTTTCCTCGGCCTTGCTTCCGGGTCCTTGGATGGTTTTTCGTTTTTCTCTTTGTCATTGGAAGCAAATTTACCATTGTATTTACTCATGGGACGTTTCCTCCAGAAATTCCAAACATCTGCTTTAGTATACTACAGGTTTCCCCAAAAATCTACCAATATTTCGATGAAATTTCCTTGCATGATCTATCTTGAGGGAATCTGAGCATTTTAATTGCAGTAGATTGCGACATTAAAAAATTCATATCTTAATTGGCTTGTTAACGCTTGCACATTTTCGATCTTTCGCGTATAATAATTTATTCCGTTTACTTTCTAAACGCATTTGCACAGGAGGCAATGCTATGAATCTGTTGCTTGATAACAGACCCGTTGAAGTGCAGGTAGGGGAATCTCTACTAGACGCAGTGAAGCGCCTGCGCCTGGACTGTGCACAGTTGTCCCAGCGGCCCCTTGCCGCCAGAATTGCGGGCGAGACCTTTACGCTGAATTATGTTCCGCAGCGGCAGATCGATGCGGCCCCGGATGGAACAATTTCAATGCGACGGGCTATGGAGGCGTCTGGCGGCAAAATCACCCTGATTCGATATACCGATTCCCGAGGAAAGCAGGTATACACCCGTACGGTCCAGTTTGCGCTGTTTCTGGCGGTCCGGCGGCTGTTTCCCGGCGCAATTGCGAAAATGAACTATACCGTCGGTGCGGGCGTGAACGTGACCATTGAAAAGACGCCTGCTTTTTTCCCGGGGGATGTGCCGGCGCTGAAATCGGAATTTGCCCGGATCGTAGCGGAGGATATTCCACTGCTCCGCCGCCGTATCACCACGGCAGAGGCGCAGGACGCGTTCCGGTCCGATGGCCAGGAGGATAAAGCCAGGCTTTTATCCTGGCGCAGCGTGCCCTACTTTGATGTTTACCGCTTCCGTGACTACATGGATTATTTTTACGGCGAAATGGCGCCCTCCACGGGCTATCTTTCCGTCTGGGATATGGTTTCGGACGGCCGGGACGGCATCATGTTTATTTTCCCCGACCCCAATGATCCGGATCAGGTTGCGCCGTACAAAGAGCTGCCCAATTTTTCCGCTGTATTTGCAGAAAGCGAACGCTGGTGTGCTTTGATGGACTGCGACACGGTGGCGGATCTCAACGACCTGGTGCAGCAGGGCCGACTGGGCATGCTCATTCGGGTAAATGAAGCGCTTCATGAACGTAGCTTTTCCCAAATCGCCGATCAAATTCTACAACGAAACGCCAAGGCTGTGCTTTTGGCAGGGCCCTCTTCCTCTGGTAAAACCACCAGTGCCAATCGACTGGCCGTACAGCTTCGGGTGCATGGCAAGCGGCCCATTCTCATCTCATTGGACGACTATTATATCGACCGAGATCAAATTGCGCCGGGCCCCGATGGAAAGCTGGACTTGGAACACATCAATACCATTGACACGGCTCTGTTTCGCAGTCATCTGCAGGCGCTGCTGACAGGGCAAACGGTGCGGCTCCCGCGCTTTGACTTTAAGCTCGGAAAGCGCGTGGAAACCGATGTGTATTTAACTTTGTATCCGGACTCTATTGTAATTGTAGAGGGCCTGCACGGGCTCAATCCGGAGCTGCTACCGGAGGACGTGGATCGAAACCTGGTATTCCGCATGTATGTCAGCGCACTATTGCCGCTGAATCTAGACAATCACAACCGTATTCCCACCAGCTATCTGCGGTTGCTGCGGCGTATTGTCCGGGACTATGAAAGCCGCGGCGCCTCCGTGGAGCACACGCTTTCCATGTGGGATTCCGTGCGGCGAGGGGAGGAAAGGTGGATTTTTCCATACCAGGAAAATGCGGACGTAATTTTCAACAGCTCCTTGCTCTACGAGCTTGCTGTGCTGAAAAAGCACATTTTTCCCCTGCTGGACGCTGTTACCTCTGAAAACCCTTATTATGAAGAGGTGCGCTCCATTGTCAAAATACTCAACTATATTTTGGAGGCAGATGTGGACGACGAGGTGCCGCCGACCAGTCTGCTGCGGGAATTTATTGGCGGCAGCAGCTTTTACAAATAAGCGATCCCGCAGGGAAATAGCATGGGGACGGCTGACGCCGTCCCCATCTTTGGTTTTCCTCAGTCTCGGTTGCTGTCGCTGACAATGCGGTAATAAAACCGGGAAGTGAGGGTGTATACTAGCGTATAAATCAGTGCGAAGAGCAAGAAGGTGACGCCGGTGGTAAAGATCAATAGCTTCGTGTTCGTTAAGGCGAAAAGCCGGAGCATTTTGGAGACCATTGGGAAGGCAAAAGCCAAATGGACACCGGCTGCCAAAAGCGGTAGGAAAAACACAGTCAGAATCTGAGAGTGTATGGTTTTTCGCACCTCAGATTTCGACATACCCACCTGCTGCAGGGTTCGAAATCTGGTTCGGTCCTCGTAGCCCTCCGTAATTTGCTTGTAATATATAATGAGCGCGGTGGCCAGCAGGAACAAAAAGCCCAGGAAAATTCCTAGGAAGAACAATCCCCCGAACAGGGATAGGAAATCGGTCCGCTCTGCCGCTGCTGACTCCACTGAGACGGTAAGGTCATCTCGGTGCAGCAAGGTCTCCCGAAGCTGCGTATACACCGCGACCTCTTCCTCACTGGAACCTGAAAGGTTGAATCCGTAATAAAAATGGATCCGTGCACTGTCTTCTCCATAGGCGGCGTCTACGGTTTGGGCGATCTGAGTCGCTACTGTTTGGTCCGGAACCACCAGGAATAGAGAGGATAAGATATCGGACATGCTGGACCCATTGTCCATAAATGTGGTCAGTTGTTCCTGAACCTGGAAGGTGTGCCCGCCCAGAGACAACTGCGTAAAGGGATACTCCATTCTCAACCCATAAACCAGAATTTGATTGGGCTCCAGTGAAATTTCTTTGCCGGCGAAACGGTTGTAATCCTCCAAAGGAACCAAGTACAGCATGCGCAGGCTCTCTCCACTGTTGGAAAAGCTATTTGTTAACAGTTCTTGATCCAAAAAAAACGCATTGCCCTTTTGGTAGGCCACAAAGCTTGTATACCGGTAAGACAACAGCTCCTCTGCCTGCATGCCTTGGGCATCTAGGGCAGCTTGGCTGGCTTGCTGGATCATCTGGGCTTTTTGATCCGAATAAATTTGCTCCGTAATGCCGATATCCCGGGGATACCGGGAATGGATGACGTCCTCCTGGCCCGCATATAGGCTGGTGGTGCTGGATATCATAACCAGAACCATCGTGGAGAGGATACAGATGGTGGCAAGACCGGCGCCGTTTTGTTTCATCCGGTGCAGCATACCGCTGACAGAAACAAAGTGCTTCGTTTTATAGTAATAGCCCTTTACCCTTCGTAAAAGCTTTAGGACGGCCACGCTGCCGGCCACAAAGCAGCAATACGTGCCCAGGATAACCAAGATGACAGCCACAAAAAACCACGCCAACGCGGTAACTGGGTCTTGAATTCGGACTGCCAGATAGTAACCAAATCCCAGCAGTGCGATGCCAATGAGCGCCAGCAACCAGTTGGCCTTGGGCTCCCGCTCTCCCACGCTGGCGCTGGAGAGGAGCTCCACTGGCTTTGCCTTGCGCAGCTGCCATAAGCTGCACAGCAAAATCAGCACCGCACAAACAGGAAAAACGGTTAGAGAGCGGGTAAAGGCCTGGGGAAGAAATTCAAACGAGTACCGGATGTCAAATTGCAGAAGATTGCACAGCAGAAGCTCTCCCAGCTTACTGAACAATACGCCCAGAAGCAGGCCTGACAAAATACTAATGCCAAAGGCAAATAAGGTTTCCCAGAAAAGAACCCGGCCAATGTGCCGCTTTTCCATACCCAAGACATTGTACAGGCCAAATTCCCGCTTCCTGCGTTTCATCAGAAAGCTGTTGGTATAGAACAGCAGAATAAGAGCAAAAATTTCAACCACATAAATGCCTAGAAATAGGATGGTACGAAGCATATCGCTTCCAGACATCCCATCCCAAGCAGTGGTGTAGGCCATGGAGCAGAGAACAAAATGCAGCAGCACCATCAAAGTACAGGAGAGAATGTATGGAAGGTAAATTTTGCGATTTTTTCCCAGGTTGGAAATGCCTAGACGGAGATAAAAGCCCTTACCCATTGCGCTCACCGCCCGTTGCAAGCATGGTCAGCGTATCGGAAATGCGTTGAAACTGCTGCTCGTCGGAACTGGAGCCGCGATGGAGCTGGTGGAAAATTTGCCCGTCGCGAATAAAAAGCACGCGTCCAGCCCTGCTGGCCGCCCGTACCGAGTGGGTCACCATGACGATGGTTTGCCCGCCCTCGTTGATCCGTGTAAACAGGCGCAGCAGCTCGTCTGAGGAGTGAGAGTCCAAGGCGCCAGTGGGCTCATCCGCCAAAATCAACTGGGGTTTGGAGATCAGCGCCCGGGCCACGGCGGCACGCTGCTTCTGTCCACCGGAAACCTCATAGGGAAATTTCTTCAGAAGCTCTGTCAAACCCAGCTGTGCGGCCAAAGGCGACAGACGCGTTTGCATTTGGCTGTAAGGCGTTCCGGCCAAGACCAGAGGCAGCAGGATGTTATCCTGAATGGAGAAAGTATCCAAAAGATTAAAGTCCTGGAATACAAAGCCCAGATTTTCCCGCCGGAATGCGGCCAGGCGGCTTTCCGGGATGGTCGTGATGTCACGCCCGCTTAACAAGACCTGTCCGGCGGTGGGACGATCCAGGGCTGCCAAAATATTCAGCAGCGTGGTTTTGCCGGAGCCGGACTCTCCCATTACGGCCACAAATTCACCTTCCTCCAAATCGAAGGTCACATTGGAGAGTGCTTGTACCTGGTTGCCGCCAAATCGGGTGGTATAAATTTTTTTTAAATTGTGTACTTCTAAAATTGCCATAAACCAAACCTCCTTGGGTTTTTACAGCCCTATTTTAACGGACGCCCATCCGTTTTGCCATCGATTCACCTTACAATTCGGCTTGAAATCTTACATTTTTGTAAGGTTCACAAAAAAAGGGCGCTGCAACGGGTATTGCAGCACCCATGTTGATCGAACAAGCGGACCTTACTGGAATCAGGCCTGGCCGTCCGGCGCATCCGCATCGATGATGTTCGCGTCGTCCCGTACAATCGAGCCCAAGCCTTTTTTCAGCCGCTTCCCCAGAACGCTGATTTGCATGATCATCACCAGATCGGAAATACCCTCGTACATCAAAACAATCCCCACTACGATCAGCAGGGCTTCTCCAAAGAGTTCCTTGCGAACCATGAACAGTACGCCCAACAGAGCGGAAGCCAGGGAAAGCAGCAGAAGCACCCACCAGGGAGCAAGACCCAATTCCTTTAAGGAAAAGGCGCGTTTGATGCCGATGAGGCTGTCGATCACCACGATGAGACCCAACAGAATGGATAGGATATCCCGGATGGTATTGGGAGAGACCAAGGAGAAAATACCAATGGCCGCGGTCACAACCCCGATGACCAGCTCGATGCTGAAGCTGCGGTCACGGCCGAAAATAAAGCTAAAAATATTGAAAAATCCATGCAGCGTTAAAACACCCCCAATGAGGTAGCACAAAACGTTCATACTCGCGTCCGGCCATATTACCAGAAACAGCCCCAAGAGGATGTAAGCCAGAGCCGATAAAACGAAGCTCCAGCGGAACTCCCGTGCCGCCCGCTCTATCGGACTATCATTTTTTTGCGTCGCCATACCAATTACCCCTTTCTGCAAAATGCAGTTTCCATACCGTTGATTTTATCAAAACCAATGGTAAAAAGCAATGGAGATTTTACAGGTTTTCCAGCCGCCTACTCTACGTTCAGCTTGACGCTCTCCAGACAAAGGCGGATGATGGTGCCTTGCCCCAGCACGGATTCAGCGGTAATAGAATGCCCCAATTGCGTCAGTATACGGCGGCACAGATACAGGCCAATGCCGCTGGCCCGTTTGTCTAGGCGCCCCATACGGCCGGTATAGCCCCTTTCAAAAATCCGCGGCAGGTCTTCCGGTGCGATACCAAGGCCAGTATCACGTACAACTAAGGTGGCCGGCTCCTCCAAGGAGATGGTGACGCAGCCCCGGGTGGTGTACTTAATTGCGTTGGAGATAACCTGCTCCAGGGCAAAAAGCAGCCATTTTTCATCCGTAAGGACAGCGCAGGATACCGGACGATAGTGCAACTGAAGCCGTTTCCGGATGAACCAGGGTGCAAACTTTCGCAGGGCCTGTCGGACGATGCCGTCCAGCTCGTAGCTGCGGATGAGGAAGTCCGTGGAATCACTGTCCAGCCGCAAATAACACAGGACCATATCCACATACTGCTCGATCTGAAAAAGCTCCTGTTGCAGCAAACTGGGCTCAGGCGCTGTTTCGCTCTGCAAAACCAGACGCATGGCGGCGATGGGTGTCTTAATCTGGTGTACCCAGAGGGTATAATAATCAGTCATATCCTGCAATCGATTGACGCTCTCTGCGGCGGCAGCCGCTTTTGACCGGGAGAGGTTTTGAATCAGACCTTGATAGGCCTGCTCCATCACGTCGTCGGGAGGGGGCAAATTATCTGTGGTATTCAATATTTCCTGGCGCAGGTTTTGCAGAATAAAATATTTTTGCCTCCAATGAAGCCAGTCTCGCACAGCGGCATAGCCCAATGGGAGCGCACAAATCAGACCGCCGTAGACTGCTGCAGCCGCAGGCAGGCGAAATAGGGCGAAAACGACGCTAAAAATGCCGGTACTGAGCAAAAAATAGAGCACTACCCGCCGCCGCGCGCGGAGATACTGGCCAGCTAGCCATACATGCTGTTTCATGATCCACCCTTCAGCTAATCTGATAGCCGAGTCCCTTCTTTGTGGCGATAAAGTCAGAAAGCCCCGCAGAGTCCAGCTTCTTTCGCAGTCGGGCTACATTGACCGTTAGGGCGTTCTCATCCACGTAGGAGTCGGACTCCCAAAGCCGCTGCATCAGCGTCTCCCGACTGACCACACAGCCCTTATTTTCTAAAAGGGTCTGCAAGATACGGCATTCATTTTTGGTCAAGGGGAGCCGCCGCCCCTGCCAGAGCAGCATAGCGCCTGCGGGGTCCAGCTCCGCGCCCCGGTGCTCCAGGTGCTCCTCCGGCACGCCAAAATCGTAAGTCCGGCGAAGCAGGGCCTGAATCTTAGCCAAAAGTACATTTAAGTCAAAGGGTTTCGCAATGAAATCATCGCCACCCAGATTAACGGCCAGGATAATATTGACATTGTCGGAGGCGGAGGAGAGAAACAGGATCGGAACCTTGGATTGTTTGCGGATTTCCGCGCACCAGTGGTATCCGTTGTAAAAGGGGAGTCCAATATCCAGCAACACCAAATGGGGTTGAACGGCGTAAAAATCCTCCAAAACGTTTTGAAAGTGTTGCGCCCGCTGCGCCTGATATCCCCATGCAGAGAGCTGAGACTCTAACACACCGGCAATTTCCGGTTCGTCTTCTACAATTAAAATACGGAACATGATTTTCTCCTTTCCCGGCTTACTTTAAACGGTTCCTTTGTAAAACCGTACGGTAAACAGAGCGCCACCGCCTTTCGCGTTTGCAGCCTGGATGGTGCCGTTTTGGGAAACGATAATCATACGGGCGAGAGAGAGCCCTATCCCAACGCTTTGCGCCGACGCATTTTTTCCCCGGTAAAATCGTTCAAACAGATGGGGTAGGTCTTCCGGGTCAATCCCGGGCCCACTGTCCCGGATCAAAATCTCACTGTAAATGGGATTTTCCGACAAGCTCACGCAGATTCGGCCTCCAGCCGGTGTGTGCTCCATGCAGTTCTTCAAAATATTCCCCAAAGCTTCCGCAGTCCAGGCCAGGTCCCCTACGAAAAAGCCCTCCCCCTGCATTTGCAGGGTTTGCTCCCCAAGTTCCATGGCCACAGCCAGGGGAGTGGCAGCTTGCTCCAGGACCGAAGAAAGGCAGATGCGCTTATGCCGAAACGACACGGTTCCCGTATCCAGCCTGGACATGCGCAGCAGTGCTGAAATAAGCCAGTCAATGCGGTCTAACTGCCGCCGCAGCGCGCGAACGGTTTCCTGCTGCCGCTCCGGCAGGCAGGGCTCCGACAGCCGAGCAACCAACAGATTGACGGCGGTGAGCGGCGTGCGGAGCTGATGGGAGACGTCCGCCAAAAAGGCGGCGAGCTTTCCCTTGTCCGCTTGCAGCAGGTCCGCCTGCTCTCGGAGCCTCGTCATCAGCTTATACAGCTCGTTTCGCAGTACCGATAGAGAACCCTCCGCATAAGCGTCCAGAGAGATGGACAAGTCCCCGTGGAGCAGCCGATCTAAGTCGTTGCAGAGGGAGTCCATTTTTTGATACCGCCGCCTAGCATCCCAGGCAATTGCCAATAGAAACACGCAGCTAAGTATCAAGCTTAGAAAACCTGCGGCAAGGGACAGAGAAAAACCAAAGGCAACTCCGACCAGCGAGAGAAAAAGAAGGGGAACGAAAAGCTGCCGCAGTTCCGGATTTTTCCATTCTCTCATGTCAGTCTCCTGCCTTGTACCCGAGCCCACGAACTGTACGGATCAGCTTGGGATTCTGCGGGTCCGGCTCAATCTTGTCTCGAAGTCTTTTGATATAGACCGTCAAGGTATTATCCGTTACAAAATCACCAGCTAGGTCCCAAATTTCGTCTAAAATACGATTTCTGCTGAGTACCGCGCCTGGGTTATTCATAAAAAGCAGCAGCAGCCGATACTCCAAAGGCGATAACGTGAGTTCTTTTCCATCGCGGGTAGCAGTTCCCTTAGCAGCGTCCACCCGAATTGGCCCCAGCTCCAGTGGCCTGGGATTTTGCCCGCTGCGCCGCAAGACGTTCCGAATCCGGGAGACAAGCTCCCGTGGTCGAAAGGGCTTTGGAATATAGTCATCTCCACCCAGCTCCAGGCCGGTTACCGTACTGAGCTCGTCGCCCAGGGCAGTCAGAAAAATTACGGGAATGTTATGCTGCGCCTTGATGACGGTACACAGCGCAAACCCGCTGCCGTCTTTCAATGTCACATCCAAAAGGGCGATATCAAAGGAACCCTGCCCCAGCAGAGCCAGGGCCTGCCGCTGGCCGCTGGCCGACGCAACGGCAAACCCTTCGCTACGCAGGAAATCTGACAGGGTGGAGACGATTGCAGTATCATCTTCGACTAACAGCAAATTGCACATTTCGCCATCTCCTCTTCGTGGCCCCCGGGGCAGACCCCGCCTGTCTGTGCCGGGGTATAACAAGAGTATACCATATAACCACAAAATTAGGAAGCCGGCGCTTCCTTTCTTAACAGAAAATGAAGAAACCGGCCGCTAATAGCCATGCCTTAGCAGCCGGTCAAACGCTCACATATCGAAAACACCCATGATTACAATGCCGGAAACCACCACCGCTATGGCAGCGTAGTGCTTCCAAGACAGCTTTTCCCGGAGGAAGATGCGGCTCCAGAGTACAGAGGCCGCGCAATAAGCGGAGATAATGGGCGCAGACATTGCCACATGCCCCGTATCGGCCAGGGCATAGATATATGCGAGCTGCCCTCCCGTTTCAAAAATAGCGCCTATGTATTTGGGAAGCTCTCTTCGCGCCACCGGTTTTTGCTTTTTCCAGAATCTTGTATACGCAAAGCAAACCAAACCTGCGACGAAAAAGGTCAATTCATAGGCAACGTTGGCGGAGTCCTCGTTGAGCTTTTCTAATACCAGACTGTCTGCAAAGGTTCCGGCCGCATCCAGGAGGCAATAGGCGACGGGTAGCAGGAGGGCAAGAAAGGATTTTGCGTATTTATAATTGGAAACTGCTTGGCGCGCGGCCCGGAGCTGCTCGTCCTCTGTGGCCTCAACCACCCCCAGGGCAATCACGCCCACGCAGACCAGGGCCACGGCGGCAAACTGCATAGGGACCAACTCCGAAGCGCCACCGATGAGGATGGTAATCACCGCGACCAGGGCCCCGGATGAGTTGCAGATGGGGGAGGAGATGGAAAGCTCAATGTACCGCAGGCCCACGTACCCCAGCGTCATGGACAGAATATACAGTATAGACACCGGCAGATAGGTCCAGATGACTTGCCAGGTGATCGTGACGCCGCCGAAGAAGATTTCCCATGCAGCATGCAGCCCCATGACGACGCCAACGGCGGTTACCATTTTTAAGTGAGAGCTTCGGTCGTCTGCATCCCGGCAGCCCAGCTTTGAAAACAGGTCGGAGCCGCTCCAACACAGCAGCGCGGCTAAGGAGAGCCAGAACCAATTCATTTCAGTACCTCTCTTTCGCAAAAGCAGGGAGGCGGGCTTATAGGCTGACCAGACCGGCGTCACAGAGCTTTTGCAGGCTCATGAGAATCCCGATTTTTGCATGGTGCCAAGTAAGGCCGCCCTGAAAATAAACGGCGTAGGGGGGACGGATGGGGCCGTCGGCGGACAACTCAATGGAAGAACCCTGCACAAATGCGCCGGCGGCCATGATAACGGGGTCTTCATAGCCCGGCATGTCCCAGGGCATTGGGGTGGCAAAGCTGTCCACCGGCGCCGCGGCTTGAATCCCCTGACAGAAGGCGACCATTGCGGCCTCGCTGCCCAGCTCCACCGCCTGAATAATATCGTGTCGGGGCTCAGAAGCCCCCGGAATACAGCGGAAGCCCAGGGGCTCATAGAGGTTGGCTGCAAAAATTGCTCCCTTTTCTGCTCCGGCAACCACCGTGGGCGCTAAAAACAGGCCCTGATAAAAGGCGGGCATCAGCCCCAGGTTCGCACCGACCTCCTGACCCAGACCAGGCGCGGAGAGCCGGTATGCGCAGCGGGAGACACAGGCTTTTGTGCCGCAGATATAGCCGCCGATGGGGGCCAGGCCGCCGCCGGGATTTTTGATGAGAGAGCCGACGACCAGGTCCGCTCCTAAGTCCGAGGGTTCCAGAGTTTCTACAAATTCCCCATAACAATTGTCAACCATGCAAATGATGTCCGCGCGAATGCCTTTGACGAATGCAATGAGGTCTCCAATCTGCCGCACGGAAAAGGTTGGGCGGGTGGCGTAGCCCTTGGAACGCTGAATGGTGACCAGCTTGGTTTTGGGCCCGACGGCACGTCGGATGCTTTCGTAGTCAAAGGTGCCGTCCGGCAGCAGGTCCACCTGCCGGTACTGGACGCCGGATTCCCGCAGGGAGCAGGGGCTCTCCCGGATGCCGATGACTTCCTCCAGCGTGTCATAGGGTTTTCCAACCGGGGAGAGAAGCTCGTCTCCCGGCAACAGATTGGCGGAGAGGGCCACGGCCAGGGCATGGGTGCCGCAGGTAATTTGGGGCCGGACCAGGGCGGCTTCCGTGTGAAAAACATGGGCATAAACCCGCTCCAGGTTGTCCCGTCCCACGTCGTCGTACCCGTAACCGGTGGTCGCGGCGAAGCAGGCCGCACCGACCCGGTTTCGTTGCATGGCGGACAGGACCTTGGCCTGATTGTATTCCGCCACCTGATCAATCTCGGAAAAACGGTCCTGGAGCCGCTGCAAAACCGTCTGACCATATTCGTATACAGCCGGAGATATTCCCAGGCTCTCATACAGCTCTAACAGATTGGACATGGCTCAATCCTCTTTCTTTGATAGAATTTGCTGCGCCAAATCACGCAGGACTTCCGGCCGAGCAATCACGAGCCCCTGCGCCTCTTCCCCCAGCACCAGCAGCGTATCCCCCGGTTGGATGTGAAACAGCTCGCGGGCTTCCTTTGGGATGACAATTTGTCCCCGTTCTCCCACCTTCACGGTACCGAAAACGCGGCTACCGTTCCCTTTTCCCAGTAAATGCTTTCCACCGGCCATGGCGCAGCCTCCTTTTACTCATATTATTCGTACTTTTCATACTGAAACAGAATAGCAAAATCTACCGGCTTTGTCAATTACTTTTCTCCCGAAATCGGCTATTCTCAACCGGTCGTTCCCATACAGGGTGGGAGGCTGGTTGAAAAATATCATATAAAATGATATGATAAGACAAAACAGAATTGTTGACAGATTGGCAAGGAGTAAAACAATGGCAAAATACATAATGTCACTGGATGCCGGGACCACCAGCAACCGCTGTATCCTGTTTGACGAGAAGGGCGTCGTTTGCAGCATGGCCCAAAAGGAGTTTACCCAGATTTTCCCGAAACCTGGCTGGGTGGAGCACGACCCGGAGGAAATTTGGTCTACCCAGCTGGAGGTGGCGCAGCAGGCTATGCGGAATATCGGAGCAAACTCCGCCGACATCGCGGCCATTGGCATCACCAATCAGCGGGAGACCACCATTGTCTGGGACAAAAAGACGGGACTGCCTGTTTATCGCGCCATTGTTTGGCAATGCCGACGTACAGCGGCCTATTGTGACAGCCTCAAGGAGAAGGGTTTAGTAGAGTGCTATCGAAAAAAGACTGGATTGGTTCTGGACGCCTATTTTTCCGGCACTAAGCTGCGGTGGATTTTGGACCGGGTGCCCGAAGCTCGGCAACGGGCGGAGCGGGGCGAGCTGCTCTTCGGAACCGTAGATACCTGGCTGATTTGGAAGCTCACCGGGGGCCGGGTGCATGTGACGGATTTTTCCAACGCCTCCCGCACCATGCTGTTCAACATTAACACGCTCCGATGGGACGAAGAAATTTTGAGGGAGCTACAAATTCCATCCTGCATGCTGCCGGAAGTCCGGCCCAGCAGCTGCATATATGGGGCAGCAGACCCAGCGTATCTTGGTGGCCCCATTCCCATCGCGGGAGCCGCCGGGGACCAGCAGGCGGCCCTCTTCGGTCAGGCCTGTTTTCAGCCGGGCGAGGCGAAAAGTACCTATGGGACCGGTTGTTTCCTTTTGATGAACACCGGGGCCAAACCCGTATTCTCGCAGAACGGCCTAGTGACTACCATCGCCTGGGGGCTGGAGGGCGAGGTCCAGTATGCCTTGGAGGGCTCTATCTTTGTCGCCGGCGCCGCGATTCAGTGGCTTCGGGATGAGCTGCGGCTGCTGGACAGCGCGGCGGATTCAGAATATATGGCGCAGAAAGTGCCGGACACCAACGGCTGCTATGTGGTACCGGCGTTTACAGGGCTGGGCGCTCCGCATTGGGATGCTTACGCGCGGGGCGCGATTGTGGGGCTAACCAGGGGCGTCAACAAGAATCATATAATACGGGCCACTCTGGACTCCCTGGCTTATCAAACCAACGACGTGCTCCAGGCCATGCGGGCCGATGCCGGAATTGAGCTGGCGGCGCTGAAGGCCGATGGAGGCGCCTCCGCCAATAACTATTTGATGCAAACCCAGGCGGATCTCATCCAGGCCCCGGTGCTTCGGCCACGCTGCGTGGAAACCACCGCCATGGGTGCGGCGTATCTGGCTGGTCTGGCGGTGGGCTTTTGGCGCAGCCGCAAGGAGATTCTGGGGATCTGGGAGCTGGACCGGGTGTTTCAGCCAGAACTTACACTGCAGGAGCGAAACAGGAGAATCCAGGGCTGGAACCAGGCCGTCCGCAGTACTTACGGCTGGGCCAAGGAGGAAGAAAAATGAAAACCCAGCTGGGATACAGGCCACTGAATCAAGACGAGCTGAATCGAGCCTTATTTTTGCAGTTTGAGCGCCGACAGACGGTCACCAAATGCTGGCGAAAGGTAAATGGCGAATGGATGGTACAGGAAGCGCCCTTTGTGGACCAGTGGAGCGATGCAAATTATCAAACGCTGGTCAATTGCCTAAAAAATACGGTGGCTACCGGCGGCGTGGTCTATGGCGCCTTTGTAGAGGGCGTATTAAAGGGGTTTGCCTCGGTAGAGGGAAAGAAATTCGGCCCATCGGGTGAATATATGGACCTGACCTGTCTGCATGTCTCCCAGGAGCTGCGGGGGCAGGGAATTGGCAGCCGGCTGTTTCGGTTGGCGGCGGACTGGGCGCGTGCCCATGGGGCGCGAAAGCTCTACATTTCCGCCCATTCCGCGGTGGAGACTCAGGCGTTCTACCGGGCTATGGGCTGTGTAGAGGCGCAGACTACCTGTCAAATACATGTGGAGCAGGAGCCGTTTGACTGCCAGCTGGAGTACGATGTTTCCGAACGAGAAAAGTCCTATTAGGATGAGCTACGGTCGCCTGTGGGCAGGCCGCATGTTATCCCTACATTCCCGTTACCGGAAGGGGCCTTGTAGGGGCGTGCTTTGCACGCCTGCGGGCGAGCACAGCTCGCCCCTACAGGTTCCTCTGGAAATGGAAGTCTCCCCTAGTCGATGATATCCGTGCCACCGACCAGGCACTCAATGGAAACACCAAGCGCTTTTGCCAGAATCCGCAGTTCCGCGTCACAAACATGGCGGTCATTTTTCTCAATCCGTGAGATCATCAGCGTCGTCATATCTTCACAACCCCAAAATTGGATTTTTCGTGCAAGTTCTTCTTGTGTAATGGGAGGCTTTTGCATTGCTCTGGCCAATCGAACCCGGTTGGAGCAAATATTACCTTGTATGATAAACATTCGTTTTCACCTGCGCCATGTAGCCTCGATCAAACCGAAGGCCACGGATTCTCTCAAATTTCAAAACTCAATAATTTACTAGCTATTTATATATTGAATTTTTCAATACATAAAAACGGAGTATCAATCATATAAATCTCGGAGCGGGACGACCCGTTAAGGTCGTCCCGCTCCGATTTTTCTGATTTCAATTTTGCACCGTTCCAACCTATCTGGAGAGGCCAAACAGACAGTCTCGATTAATTTGCGCCAGGGTATGAACGCCGCACAGCTCCATGGTATCTCGAAGCTCCGCCCCCAACTTTTCTATATAAAGCCGGACGCCTTCTGCACCGCCGCCGTAAACCATGGGGACAAAAGGTCGGCCAATGAGAACCGCTTTGGCGCCCAGGGCCAGGGCCTTGAAAATGTCTGTTCCGCTACGGATACCGCCATCCACCAGAATGGTTAGGCGATCCCCTAGGGCGCCTGCAATGGACGGGAGTACCTCCGCCGTGGCAGGCGTTTGGTCCAGAACCCGGCCGCCGTGATTGGAGACCACAATACCGGCGACTCCCGCCTCCAGGGCCTTCTCTGCGCCAGAGACTGTCATAATGCCCTTGAGCACCAGGGGAATTTCCGCATAGGCAACGATTTCACGCAGCTCCGCTACGGTCTTTCGCCCAGCCGGGGGTTGCATCCCCTTTAAAAACGGCAGCCCGGCTGCATCGATATCCATGGCCAAAATCCTGGCTCCGGCGGCCTTGGCCAGGTCGATGCGCCGAAAAATCTCCTCTTGGTTCCATGGCTTGATAGTGGGGATGCTCCGCCCATGAACAGAAGCCAGGGCAGCTAAAGTCGCTTCAAATACTCCGGGGGCTTGTCCGTCTCCGGTAAAGGCGGCAATCCCACCCTCCGCGCAGGCCGAAACCAATATTTGATTGTAGGTTTCGTCGTCAAAGCGGTCTCCATAGTGCAGCCGCATAGCGCCCACCGGTCCGGCAAAAAACGGATAGCCGTAGGATTGCCCAAACAACTCCAGCTTCGTATCCACCGGCGCATTTTCGCAGATGGTATCCAGATTAACGCAGAGCTTTTGCCAGGCTTGATAATTTCTCACCGCAACGGTGCCGGTGCCCTTGGCGCCGGGCCCCGGAATGCTGCTGCCACAGGCCACGCCGTTGCAAACCGGGCATGCCTTACAGTATGGGCCGATTTGCTCTCTGGCACTGCGCAAAATTTCGTGATATGTCATGCCACCGCTCCTTTATGGAAAAAGATGCTTTTATTGTATCGCCTTTTGAAGTGGGAAGCAAGCGCCTTCTGTTCAAGGAAATAAAAAGCGTCGATTTCGATCAGTAAAAACAGCCGCCCAAGAGAATCTTCGGTGGCTGTTTACAAATTCTTCGATTACTGCGGCTCCGCGTGCATCAGAGCGGCCTGAACAAAGCCGAAAAACAAAGGATGCGGCCGGTCCGGTCGGCTCTTGAACTCCGGGTGGAACTGACAGCCCACAAACCAGGGATGATTGGGAAGTTCTACGATTTCTACCAGTCTGCTGTCCGGGGAAAGACCGGCCAGACGCAATCCCTTTTCCGTCAGGACCTTGCGGAACTCATTGTTAAATTCATACCGATGCCGATGACGCTCTGATATCTCCCCTGTCCCGTAGAGCGCAAAGGCCCGGCTGTCAGGCTGCAACACGCAGGGGTATTTTCCCAGCCGCATGGTGCCGCCTTTTGCCGTGACATTGACCTGGTCCGGCATCAAAGCCACCACCGGGTAAGGGGAGTAGGGATCAAATTCTGCGGAATGAGCGCCAGTGAGGCCGGCGACATGCCGGGCAAATTCAATTACCGCAATTTGCATGCCTAAACAGATGCCCAGATAGGGAATGCCGCTAGTCCGGGCATAGCTGGCAGCAGCCACCATTCCCTCAATCCCCCGATCACCGAATCCACCGGGAACCAGAATCCCGTCACAGCCGGAGAGAATCTCCTTGGCGTTATCTGCCGTGACCTCCTCCGAGTCGACCCATTGAATGGAGACGACTGCGTCGTTATCGGTGCCAGCGTGGAACAGGGACTCCACCACACTGAGATAGGCATCGTGGAGCTGGGTATATTTGCCCACCAGGGCGATTTGCACATGGCGGTTGGCGCCTTTGATTTTGCGTACCAGCGCGGCCCAATTTTCCAAATTTGGCTTTGGCGTATCCAGCTGCAGTTTCTCGCAGACTACCTGATCCAGCCCCTCTTTGGCCAGCATTAAAGGCACCTCATACAGAGTCGATGCAGTGGAATTCTGAATCACACAGGCGGGCTCCACATTACAAAACAGGCTGATTTTTCGACGGAGCTCTTCCGTAAAGGGCAAGTCGCTGCGGCAGACCAGAATGTCCGGTTGAATCCCGAGACTCAAAAGCTCTTTGACGGAATGCTGCGTGGGCTTAGATTTTAGTTCGTCGCTGCCTGGGATTTGGACAATCAATGGAACATGGATAAACAACACGTTTTTTCGGCCCTGCTCCGCCGCCACCTGACGGATGGCCTCCAGAAAGGGCTGGCTTTCAATGTCGCCTACGGTCCCGCCGATTTCTGTGATGGCCACATCCACATCCGGACCGTCCATGGAATAAATCCGGCGCTTAATTTCATCCGTGATATGCGGGATAATCTGCACCGTTCGGCCCAGATATCCCCCTTCCCGCTCCCGGTTGAGCACGGACCAATAAATTTTCCCGGCGGAAACGGAGGAATTGGCCGTGAGGCTCTCATCCACAAATCGCTCGTAGTGGCCCAGATCCAGGTCGGTTTCCGCACCGTCATCAGTGACAAAGACCTCCCCATGCTGATAGGGGCTCATCGTACCTGGGTCCACATTGAGATAGGGGTCAAATTTCTGATTTTGGACGCGGAGGCCCCGCTGCTTTAGAAGACGGCCCAGGGATGCCGCGCAGATGCCCTTGCCAAGGCCGGATACCACGCCGCCGGTGACAAAAATGTATTTCATGTCCTTCTTCCTCCGAATTTGATTTCCTTGGTTCGGTCAAACATTGTTGCCCGAGTGCTCCAGACGGTCGTCTAAAAGCCGTTCCGCCATGGCAAGCGCAATGGGCAAGTATTTCTGATAATAGGCGCTGTCTGTTGCGTCGTATCGGTTCCCCACAAAAATCCATTCACAGTACTCATAAAAGAGAAAGTAATCCAGGGTTCGCCGATACGCCTGCGGGGATATCCCCTTTTTTTGAATCAGATTTTGATAATAATAAGAAATGGCAAACTCCCGGTCCTCCGGCAGCAGATAGAAAAGGTCGGCCGGATTGCTGCCACCGTGTGCGATAAGCCGCGCCAGCATAACCGGATAGGGGAGGATACCGCCGTATTCCCAGTCGATGAAAACAGCCTGATCGTCATGCATCAAGACGTTAAAGGGAAGGCAATCGTCATGACAGAGCGTGCGAGGCGTCACGGCATAAAGCGAGAGAAACTCTCGGTAGACACGCTGTAAGATGGGGTGATTGAGATATTCTTCCCGCTTTTTTCGGTCGGTAAAGCTAAGCGGATATGTGTAGCCCGCCCCGGCCAGCGTCGTGTTCCCCCAGTACGCATCCTGCATGGCGATCATACTGCGAAGCGCGGCAGTCAGTTCAGGCCTGGTGCATCGCTGCAGATTGTTCCCGGAAATGTATTCTAAGAGCAAATAACGATTCGTCTCCACTTCCGTACTGCCCAGCAGCTTGGGGACGTAGGGCGGGCTCTTCAGAAAAAAGGTGTTGTAAACGTTCCATTCCATATCCTTGGTCCGCTTGAGAATGGAGTACGATTGGTCCGAGGCAATTAGCCATACATCGTAGAATTCTCCATCATCCTCGTGGCGGAAACGGGTGGCCGAAAAAGCTTGTCCTTCCCAGTGTGGACTGATTCGGACCAGAATGTCGCGAATTTCTTCGGGTTGCATCGGCACACCTCACAATGAAATCCTCCGGCGCGGCGGGGCGCCGGAGGAACGGATTTTGGCTCCTTTTGTTATTATATGCGATTATAAATAGAAAAGCAAGTCGCTGTAGGTGGGAAAAGGCCAGAAAGATTTGTCCGTCAGCTGCTCCAGCAGGTCTGCGTCAGCCCGGGCTGCCTGCATGGCGGGGAGTACGATTTTGTCGTCATACGCAGACTGTGCGGCGGCGCGGTCCGGCAGGCTGTTAAGCGCCTGCTCCAATGCCTGGCAGTGGGAGAACAGATCGTCTGTGGCCTTGGATAGTCTGGCGGCCAGGGCCTTTTCCGTGTTGCAGGGGAGGGAAAGGGCCTGTTTTGCAAGCGCGGTGTTGCACAGAGTGGCGCTATAGGAGGAGGCTGCCGGGATGATTTGATGCTGGATCATATCCACCATGGTCAGAGCCTCAATTTTGATTCGTTTACAGTAGCTCTCCAAATGAATTTCATAGCGCGCCTGAAATTCTTCCTGGGTAAAGATACCGTGCCGCGTTGCAAGCTCCACGTTTTTGGGTGCAATGTATGCAGGCATACACGTGGCGGTAGAGCGTAAATTGGAAAGTCCTCGGGCCTCCGCCTCTTGGACCCAACTGGCGTCATAGCCGTTTCCATTAAAAATGATTCTCTGGTGTTCTGTCAGGGCCTGGCAGATCAGGGCCTGCAGATCACCGTCAAAATCACGGGAGGACTCCAGACGGTCCGCAAACCACTTGAGCTCTTCAGCCATGATAGTGTTCAGCGCAATGTTGGGACCGGTAACAGACTGGGAGGCGCCTAGCATCCGAAATTCAAATTTATTGCCAGTAAAGGCCAGGGGAGAGGTGCGATTGCGGTCTGTGGTATCCTTGGGAATAGCGGGCAAGACGTCTATGCCAATGCGCATCACAGATTTCCCAGGATCGGTATAGTTGCTTCCTTGAATGATGGATTCCACCACCGCCCCCAGCTCGTCACCCAGAAAGATGGAGACAATGGCGGGCGGCGCCTCGTTGGCGCCCAGGCGATGGTCGTTCCCCGCAGAGGCAACCGTACACCGGAGCCAATCCTGGTATTCGTCGACGCCTTTGATAAAAGCGGCGAGAAAAAGGAGGAATTGTGCGTTTTGGCTGGGCGTTTTCCCTGGCTTGAACAGATTTTTCCCTCCGTCGGTGCACAAAGACCAGTTGTTGTGCTTCCCGGAGCCGTTGACGCCAGCAAAGGGTTTTTCATGCAGCAGGCAGACCAGACCATGCCGTTCCGCAGTTTTTTTCATGACCTCCATCACCAGCTGGTTGGAGTCGCACGCCGTGTTAGCGTCCGTATAAATGGGTGCCATTTCATGCTGAGCCGGCGCAACCTCATTGTGCTTGGTTTTGGAGAGAATGCCCAGCCGCCAAAGCGCCCTGTCCAGATCCTTCATATAAGCGGCCACCTGGGGACGGATTGCACAAAAATAATGGTCGTCCAGCTCCTGGCCTTTGGGGGCCGGCGCGCCGAAGAGGGTTCGGCCGGTCAGGCGCAGGTCTTCCCGCTTGGCGTAATCCTCCTTTCTGATGAGAAAATACTCCTGTTCCGGTCCCACGGAGGGGATGACGCGTTTGGTTTGCTTATCTCCAAACAGGCGTAAAATTCGGACCGCCTCCCGGCTTACCTCATCAATGGACCGCAGCAGAGGGGTCTTTTTATCCAGAGCAGCGCCAGTATAGGAGAAGAAGCAGGTGGGGATGCAAAGGCTTCCATCCTTGAGGAAAGCAAAGGCGGTGGGGTCCCAGGCGGTGTAGCCCCTGGCCTCAAAAGTCGCCCGCAGTCCGCCGGAGGGAAAAGAGGAGGCGTCCGGCTCCCCCCGGACCAGTTCTTTACCGGAAAACTCCAGGATAATCTTTCCTCCCGGGGCGGGGGAAATGAAACTGTCGTGCTTTTCCGCAGTGACGCCGGTCATGGGTTGAAACCAATGGGTATAGTGAGTGGCCCCCTTTTCCGTTGCCCATACCTTCATTGCCTCCGCTATGGCGTTGGCGACCGGAAGCTCCAGGGGTTTTCCCTCTGCAATACAGGTTTTCCAGGCGCAGAAGACCTCTGGCTCCAACCGTTGTTTCATAGTAGCCTCGTTGAACACGTCGCAGCCAAAGAGCGCGGGTAGGGCGGTGTTTTCTTCACACATCGGAATCCTTCCTTTCGTCAAGCCCTTTGAAGGCAGAGAATGTGCTGGCCTCCATTGGGGGGGCAGGCGGCGATCCTTCCCAGGAAACCGCCGTAAGCGAGCAATACGGCCTAATTTGCATAAATATCGTTTCTATGTATCAAATTCTATTCACATCTCTGGATGATTGCAACGGGGAAAAGTAAATGAAATTACAGGGAGATTCTGCATCGCCGTTGTTAAATTCATACAAGATATTGGAATTGAATTTGTGAATGTTTTTTTTTAGTCAGATTGAAATTCCCCACGCTTTCCCATATAATAGGCAACAGAGCAGTTCATGCCTGCAAAATGTGTGCAGGAGAAAGGATTGTCGTATGGAATCGTACGAGCATTTAGGTCCCGCAGAGTTGGCTTGTGAACTGGAGGCTGTAAAAGAGGCGTTGGCAGCTTACCGTGCCAAGAACCTGAAGCTGAACATGGCCAGGGGGAAGCCTGGGCGGCAGCAGCTTGACCAGGTGAGTGATATTTTGACGGTACTGCACAGCCCGGAGCAGTGCGTAATGGAAGGATTGGATGCCCGGAATTATGGAGAATTGGCCGGTCTGCCGGCGGCGCGCCGGTATTGGGCGGACATGTTGGGCTGTAAGCCGGAAGAGACTTTCGTCGGCGGAAATGCCAGCCTGACCTTGATGTATGACACCATTTCCAAGGCCTTTACGCATGGCCTGCTGCATAGTCTGAGTCCTTGGTGCAAGCTGGAACGGGTAAAGTTTTTGTGCCCGTCGCCCGGCTATGACCGCCACTTTAAGATTACGGAGTCCTTTGGCTTTGAACTGATTGCTATCCCCATGACCGCAACGGGGCCGGATATGGGGTTGGTGGAGCGATTGGTGGAGGACCCGGCGGTAAAGGGAATGTGGTGTGTGCCGAAATACTCCAATCCGGACGGAATTGTTTATTCGGAGGACACCATTCGGCGCATTGCATCGCTGCGGGCAGCAGCCCCGGACTTTACGGTTCTGTGGGACAACGCCTATTGCGTGCATGAGTTCGATGAGCCGTTTCAGCCGATTCCAGATATTCTTACGCTGTGTCGGGAGGCCGGGAATCCGGACATGGTGTTTGAGTTCGCCTCCACCTCCAAAATCACTCTGCCTGGAGCGGGTATTTCCGTTCTGGCATCCTCGGAGGCTAATATTCAGTACTTGCTGAAGCTTTTGAGCGTGCAGACCATCTCCTATGACAAGGTCAATCAATTGCGGCATGTTTTGTACTTACAGGACCGCGCGCACACCCTGGCGCTCATGCAAAAGCATGCGGCCATTTTGCGGCCCAAGTTTCACAAGGTACTGGAATTGCTGGACCGGGAAATTGCGCCCAGAGGAATTGGAACCTGGCGCCGTCCAAAGGGCGGGTATTTTATCAGCTATTACGCCATGACCGGCACCGCCAGACGTACTTTGGAGCTGTGCCGGGAAGCCGGTGTGGTGATGACCGGAGCCGGCGCTACCTATCCCTATGGCAAAGACCCGTCGGACAGCAACATTCGAATAGCGCCCAGTTTCCCGCCTGTGCCGGAGCTGGAGATGGCAATGGAAATATTCTGCCTGTGTGCCAGACAGGCTGCTCTTGAAAAGCTGTTGTGTAAGAACGGATAGAGACTGGGCGCGTTTTGCGGAACCTGCCGCAAGACGCGCCGGTTTCCATTTGCCTGCCCGGTTTGCTATACAAAAGAAAGCAAATCCTTGCCATTTCTTGCAAAGTATGGTAAACTAAATCACACTGTGTCGAAGGGCGCGGTCTCTGGCCGTGACTTCCATAGAAAGCAAATGCTTTCTTTTTCTTTTTCGTGGATAGACACGCAAAAAATGTCGACAATAATTCTGGGTTTGCCTGGCGCACGGCGCTTATTTTGGGCCAGATTTCTTCCATATCCGAGGTAACGGTATGAAGTCACTTTCTTTTGGCGTTTTATTGCTGCTGTCGTTGCTGGTTTCAGCGGCGATCTCATTTGGAATTACGCCCCTCGTTAAAAAAATGGCTTATAAGGTAGGGGCAATTGATATACCCAAGGACAGCCGTCGGATGCACAATAAGCCGATTCCCCGTTTGGGCGGGTTAGCCATTGCCATCGCTTTTCTTTTGACGGTAATGCTGCTGGCTGATGTAGATTATCAAACCAAGGGAATTCTCCTGGGTGCTGTGACGATTGTGGTGCTGGGCGTTCTGGATGATTGCCTGACGCTGCGGGCTTGGTTTAAGTTTCTCGTCCAAATTTTTGCAGCCTACATTGTAGTACACCATGGCTGTACCATTCGCTATCTCTCCAACCCTGTATTCACCAGTGACACCCATTATCTGGATTTGGGCGCTTGGTCTGTGCCGGTGACCATAGTCTGGATTGTGGCGATCACCAATGCAGTCAATTTCATTGACGGGTTGGACGGGCTTGCCGTCGGTGTGTCTGCGATTTCCGCAGGGACGCTTCTGGTGATTGCGCTTTTAGTAGCGGAGGGGAATGTCGCCATCATTATGGCGGCCCTTTTAGGCGCATGTTTGGGCTTTTTGCCCTATAATTTCAACCCGGCTAAAATATTTATGGGAGATACCGGTTCTACCTTTTTGGGTTTTATTCTGGCTTCTCTATCCATCCAAGGCATGTTTAAACTTTACGCCATTATTTCCTTTGCCGTCCCGTTTTTAATTTTAGGCGTTCCAATTTTTGATATTTGCTTTGCCATTATCCGTCGATTGGCCAGACGTCAGAATCCCATGAAGGCGGATCGAGGCCATATTCATCACCGGCTCATCGATATGGGCTTTTCTCAGAAGCAGGCAGTGGCCATCACCTATATGCTTACGGCAATCCTAGGCCTGTCTGCTGTGGTGTTGACCTCCTCCGGAGAGATTCGGGCGCTGATTTTAATTGGCGCAATCTTTGTGGTAGGTGCAATCGGGTTTCGCCTGATTTTCAGCCGCGGCATTGTGGAAGCTCCGCCTGCTGATTCTTCCGAAATGGAGCAGCAGGAAAGTGGGCCCCTGCCAGCCGCGCCTCCCGACGGTTCTGCGGAATCGGAGGAATCCAAAGAAAAGGCGGAATGTTGAATGCCAAGGAAAAAGATTATGTCGGTGTTTGGCACGAGGCCAGAGGCAATAAAGATGGCGCCCTTGGTGCAGGAGCTCGGCCGGCGGCCAGACTTTGAGAGCATCTGCTGTGTGACCGGGCAGCATCGGCAAATGCTGGATTCGGTTCTGCAAATCTTCGGTCTGCAGGCGGATTTTGATTTGAACATCATGGAGCGGCAGCAAACGCTGTCGTCCATTACCACAAAGGCGCTGCTGGGAATGGAACAGGTACTGCAAGAGGTAAAGCCTGATTTGGTTTTGGTCCATGGCGATACCACCACAACCCTTGCCGGGGCGTTGGCCGCGTTTTATCAGAAGATTCCTGTGGGGCATGTGGAAGCGGGTCTGCGGACGCTTGACCCGTATTCTCCCTACCCCGAGGAGATGAACCGGACGCTGGTTTCGGATCTTGGGGCAATGCATTTTTCCCCAACGAGGTCCAATGCAGAAAATTTACGCAGGGAAACCGTAGGGGGAGAAATATTTGTAACCGGCAATACCGTAATTGATGCGATGCGCACGACTGTGCGGCAGGATTACAAATTTTCCACCGACGTCTTGAATGAACTGGACTTCGTTGGACGAAAAATCATCACCTTGACCTGTCATCGCCGTGAGAATTACGGCAAACCCATGGAACAAATTATGCGGGCGGTTCGGATTCTGGTGGAGAAAAACCCAGATGTTGAAGTAGTGGACCCTGTCCATCTGAGTCCGGCAGTCCAGTCCTGCGCCGAGCAGTATCTGGGAGGAAACCCCAGGATTCATCTGGTTGAGCCCCTGGATGTGGAACAAATGCATAACTTGCTGGCGCGTTCCTATCTGGTTATGACCGATTCCGGCGGGCTCCAGGAAGAAGCACCGGCTTTGGGCAGACCTGTGCTGGTTCTGCGGCGGGAAACGGAGCGTCCGGAGGCTGTGGCGGCCGGTACCGTCAGACTGGCAGGAGTCGAGACTGAATCAATTTTGTCCATGGCCCAGGAGCTTCTCCATAGCCCGGAGGCCTATCATAAAATGGCGCACGCAGTAAACCCCTATGGAGACGGCCGGGCATGCAGCAGGATTGCCGATGCGATCGCCTGGCATTTTGGAATGCGTACAACGCGTCCGCTGGATTTTCAGGGTGTTTAAGACATTGACGGAAAGAATCGACGTGTTTTACGCAGCTACGTAAAACACGTCGATTTCTATGTACTGCTGGCTTACTGCAGTAGAAAAAACAGGGCGATGGTCAGAAGTGCCGAGGGGGCGTCCTCCGAACCGTCGTTGATGAGCAGCAGTAAAATCATTAGCATGAGTAGGTCGCCCGTGTCCATGTTCTTGGGGAGCAAGCCGCTGAGGAAGGATAGAGCGTTTTCTCCTGTGCCGCAACCCTGCTCCGGTGGAGGTGCACAGGGCGGTGGCGGGGGATCGCAGGGCGTTTCCTGGTCCGGGCTGCTGCAAGGTTCCGGAGGCGCAGAGCACGGAGGAAGTGGGATAGGCCGTTCTGGGTGCGGGAGCCCTGGAGGCTTCGGGGCTGGCCTTTCCGGGGGCGGAGGGCTCGGAGGAGCCGACCGCTCCGGAGGGGGACAAGGAGGCTCTTCCGGCGCAGGCGTTGGTGGCGGAGCGGGACAGGCGGGGGCGGCCGCCGGCGCTGGTGGGTGGGGTTTTGGCTGGGCCGGCCGGGCCGGGATGTTCTCCGCCACACGACTTCGACGATAGGTACCATCTTTTTGTGGACTATAACGATTATACATGGCAACTCACCTGCCCGAGAAATTTTTGGTGTCCATTTGACTAAATGCGGTACTTGCCATCCGTGAGATACGTGCTACCTGTAGCGCTTTGTCCAACTTGGCTGCCCGATCCGGCCCCACGAACGGCTTCAGCGCCTGGAACAGGGCCAGTTGCCGGTCTTCCCCATGCAATGGCTGCTGCTGCGACATGTTCATCAGGTTTCGTAATAGCTGGCTTGGATCGCCTTGGGGCTGCTGAAACCGCTGCTGCTGCTGGGGCGGTGGCGGAGCGTATTGCTGCTGCTGGGGCGGTTGTGGAGCGTACTGTGGCTGCTGGGGCGGCGGGGGAGGCGCGCTGGGAGCCTGCCCATTCCCCTGTAACCCCATCGACTGCACCATGGACATAATTTGCTGCATAGCCTGGGGGTTGCTCAGAATTTGTGAAAACATGTCATTCATATCAGCCATAAGCATCATCGCCTCCCGTCAAGTTTTTCCAGCAGTGCGGCGACCTCCGGCGTTCCTACCATGGGTCCTAAAATGGACTTGGCTTGCTCCGGGTTGCCGGCGGAAAGGGCAGCCGCAGCCTGCCGCATGGCGGCGCCCCCATCCTGCTGTAGCAGCTGTAAAAGCTGCTTTCCCTCCGGGGACCGCATCAGTCTGGCGGCGTCTTGCATAGAAAATCCGGAATTTTGCTGCATTTTGATTGCCTCCTGTTCAGATGCCTGCTATAATAAAGCGCAGGGTAACTTGCCTTTGGTACACTATATGCGAACGGAGGGTGGATGGTGCAACATGAAACTGTTGGTATTCTCTGACTCCCATGGCTGCACAGGGCCAATGAAGGAGGCCATCGGACGGGAGCAGCCCCACGCGGTGATTCATTTGGGCGATTTTTGGGCGGATGTAGAAAGCCTCCAGGAGGACTTTCCGGACCTGCCGATTGTTCGGGTCCCCGGCAACTGCGACCAAGGTCGGGTCCGGCCAGGAACACCGGAGATCTTGGTGCGGTCATTTAACGAAGTCCCCGTTTATATAACGCATGGGCATTTACACCATGTAAAATGGAGCTTGCTGCGCCTAAAGCTGGCGGCACAGGAATCTGGGGCGCGGGTTGCGCTCTACGGGCACACACATAGAAGCCATTGCCAGCAGCTTGGACAGCTCTGGCTGGTCAATCCGGGGGCCTGTGGCAGCAGCTCCGGAACCTATGCAATTCTTACGATTGAAAATCAGACCGTAGAATGTGAGGTTCGCAGTCTGCGGGATATGGAGCAGGAGGAAAAGAATTGATTTTAACCATTGATATTGGCAACACCAATGTGGTGTTAGGTTGTGTGGAAGAGGAGCAGATTTTATTTGAGGCGCGAATTGCTACGGACCATATCAAAACCTCGGACCAGTATTGCGCGGAGCTCAAGACGATGCTGGAGCTGTTTCGCGTGGATGTGAGAGACATAGAGGGCGTCATTATTTCCTCCGTGGTACCGCCGGTGCTCAACTCGTTCGTGACCGCAATTAAAAAACTCACCGGCAAAACAAGTTTAGTGGTGGGACCTGGTATTCGGACCGGTCTAAATATTCTGGTTGACAACCCGGCGCAGACCGGCGCGGATTTGGTGGTGGCTGCGGTGGCGGCTCTGCGGGAACACCGGCCTCCCCTCATTATTGTGGATATGGGGACCGCAACCACAATTTCAGTGATCGACGCCAATGGCTCTTTGGTGGGGGGATGTATTTGTCCGGGTGTTAAAATTTCCATGGAAGCGCTGACCACCCGAACCGCACAACTGCCGGGCATCAGCCTGGACCAACCGCGCAGGGTGATTGGAAGAAATACAATAGATTGTATGCGAAGCGGTATTATGCTGGGAACGGCCTGCATGTTGGACGGCCTCATTGAACGGATAGAGGCGGAGCTGGGAAGCAAATCCACGGTGCTGCTCACCGGAGGCATAGGGAAGTTTGTGATGCCCCTGTGCCGGACCGCCATGACTTATGATGGAGACCTGCTGATCAAGGGCCTGGCGGCGCTCTATCGGGAGAATAAAAAAAACCCGGGGTGAGCTCTGGCGGCGAATTGCTTGTGCAGGCGAGAAAGCGGATTTTAAAAAAGTCAAATGCGCTTTTTTCGCCTGAATTTTCATAACAAAAAGTCCGCTCGCCAGGTTTCCGGCGGGCAGACTTTTTGCCTAGGTGTCTTACAGATTGTACAGCTTCGTGTATTTTTCCGTTAAGTAGTCCGTATAGTATTTTGCATCAAAGGTTCCGCAGGCCATTTCAAAAAGTTTTCCAGGCGCGTAGAGCCGACCGAACTGATGGATATTGGTGTGCAACCATTGCTTGACCTGGGACAGGTCCCCACGGGAAATCGGACCCCAAATGTCACCCAACTGCGCCTGCATACAGTACAGCATCTGCGGGCCGTACGCGCTGCCCAGGGCATAGGAGGGGAAATAACCGATTTGACCGCCGGACCAATGTGAATCCTGAAGGCAGCCCCGCCGGTCGTCAGGCACTTCGATGCCCAAATATTCCCGGTAGAGGCAATTCCATTGCGCCGGCAGATCCTGGACGGAAAGCGTGCCGGCAATCAGCTGTTTTTCCAGTTCGTATCGCACCATGACGTGCATGCAATAGGTCAGCTCGTCTGCCTCTGTGCGGATGAGGGAGGGACCGGCCTTGTTGACGGCCCTCCAGAATTGATGAGGCGTGACGCCTTGAAGCTGATCCGGGAATAATTCGACAAGTTTCGGGAAAATGTAGGTCAGGAAAGACTCTGAGCGACCGATGAGGTTCTCAAAGAAACGGCTTTGACTCTCGTGAACTCCCATGGAGGCGCCGCCGAAAAGGAAGGTCTGATTGTATTCCTCCCGGCAGCCCAGCTCATACATGGCGTGCCCGCCCTCATGGATGATGGAGTATAGGGAAGCCGCCATATCAGTCTCATAGTAATGTGTGGTGACGCGGGCGTCTTGATTGTGAAAGCTCGTAGTAAATGGATGTTCGGACTCGGCAATGCCGCAGTAATTGGGGTCGAGGCCCAGAACGGAGAGAAGATACTCGGAGAGCTGACGCTGCCGGTCCAAGGGGTAGATCTGATGGAGAAAGCTGTCGTCAATTTGCGGTGCGGCTTTCACCCGGGCGATCAAGGGGACCAGGGCTTGCCGCAGCTGCGCAAAGAACTGATCCAGTGTCTCCATCGACATGCCCTCTTCGTACTCGTTCAGGAGCGCATCGTAAGGAGCCTTAGCAGGGTCATAATATCGGGCGAACTTTTGATTGCAGGCAATTATTTTTTCCAAATAAGGAGCGAATTGAGCAAAATCGCTGGCGTGCTTCGCCTGTTCCCAGACGCTTTGTGACTTGTTCACCAGAACGCGGTACGCTACGTACTCGTCCGGGGGAATTCGGGTGATTTGGTCATAATTTTTACGAAGCAACTCCGTTTCTCGGACGGCGCGGGCATCCAGCGCGTCCCGCTGCGCCTCCAGAGACCGTAAAAGAGTCGCATTTTCCGGATTGGCCAAGAGCTGATACAAGGCCTCGCTGAGCACGGCCATGGTGCACCCACGACCCTCAGCGGAGCCTTTCGGCGCGGCGGTCGCTGCGTCCAGGGACAAAACACCCAGGGCATGCATATAGGCGGACAGCTTGGCCTCTAGGTCCCACAGGGTTTTTAGGGCGATGCTGCTGTTAAAATCGTCCATAAATATCTCCTTTCGTACTATAATCTATTGATACCATAACACAAGGTGCGCCTACCGTCAATAGCTGCCGCTGGGAACGAGATTTCTCAGCCGGCAATCTTGCACTTTGTGTCAGAATATGATATTATGACGGCAGATCAGGCAATTGGAGGAGGCTGCGCATGAAGGTTATGAACACAATCGGTTCGTTTTTCAGGAAAGCGGGCAGCTTTGTCTTCCGGTTCCGTAAAATTTTCCTTGCAATCCCCGTAATGGTTGTAGCAATCTGGATGGCATGCTCCAATGCAGCGCAGCTTCCGGATGTGGTGGGATTGATTCTGGCGGCCAGCGGGGATTTTTCGTTGCTGGTTTCTAAGCAGCAGGCAATATTCGGCCCATTGATTTTGACAGGACTTTGCCTAATTTTCATGTTTTCCTCCCGCAAGGTGTTTTATCCGTGGCTGATTTCTGTGGTAACGCTGGCAGTTCCGCCCCTAATTTTATTGCTGAATCAGTTCGGATTTTAATTTGTAAGCCGAAGTCCGACCGCGGACTTCGGCTTTCGTCTCTATGAGGGTTCATGTTATATAAGACTCGGATGGTCATAATCAGGGAGAATGCAGGGGGTGCCGAATATGAAACGGGAAGAAAAACGGAAAGCAGTGCGGGACCAGGAGCAGAAGTATCGACACATTCAAAACAAAAAGATGATAACCACAGTATATATTTTGCTGCGTGTGTCGGTAATTTTAACAATGATTGCCCAGATATTTAATGGAAACTACGAGAACGTCTATATCTGCGTGCTGGTCTTAGTCTTGTTTATGCTACCATCCATCATTGAGCGAAAGCTGCACATTGATCTGCCGGACACTCTGGAGATTATTGTGCTGCTCTTTATCTACGCTGCGGAAATTTTAGGCGAGATTCAGGAGTATTATGTGTTCATCCCTTTCTGGGACGACCTGCTCCATACCCTCAACGGCTTTTTATTTGCGGCAATTGGTTTTTCGCTGGTCAATATTCTAAATCGGGATAGGCGAGTTACCGTTCATCTGTCTCCTTTTTATATGGCTGCCATGGCCTTCTGCTTTTCAATGACCATCGGCGTGCTTTGGGAGTTCTTTGAATGGGGAGTAGACAGCCTGTTTCACTCGGATATGCAAAAGGACACTGTAGTCCATCTACTCAATTCAGTAAGCCTGAACCCGGAGGGGCGAAACATTCCTTTCCATTTAAAGAATATCACCGACGTAATCGTCGTACAGGCGGACGGCTCCCAGCACGCCTTGGGCCTGGGCGGCTATTTGGATATTGGCCTGATCGACACCATGACGGATCTGTTGGTTAATTTCATCGGGGCCGTGGTGTTTTCCATCATAGGATTTTTCTATGTAAAAAGTCAGGGCAAGGGAAAGCTGGCCAGACATTTTATCCCACAGGTGATGGAATCCGCCCCATACCAGCCGGATTCTCTACCGGAAAGTCCCGCAGAGGAGGAAAGTCTTGGAAGCACTGAGTAAAAGGCTGTTTTTACAGCTGACGCCGCCATCGGAGGAAGATCAGCGGTCTGAGGAACGGCGGATTTTGGAAGCGCTGCCTGCCGAGCTGGGAGAGGTCCGGATGAGCCTGCGGGCCATGCGACAGCTCTATCCTACATGTCAGGAGTCCCAGTGGCGCGTTACTGTTACATTGTCCTGGAATGGAGCCGGATGGGTGGTGACCAGCATTATGCCGGGGAACACCGCGAATCACAACTACGGGATTTGTGTGGACTTGGGTAGTACCACGGTCTGCATGCGGCTGGTAGACCTGGAAACTGGGGCGGTGGTTTGTCAAAGCAGCACCTATAACCGGCAGATTTCCTATGGTGAGGATATTTTAAGCCGGGTTTTCTATTGCAAGGACAGCCCTCTGCGGCGGGAGGAGCTCCGGCTGGCAACCGTAGCTTCCTTGCAGGAGGTGCTGCACAGCCTGACGGAAGAAAGCGGATTCGATGTTTCTACCTGCGGGGCTATGACGGTGGCAGGGAACACGGCTATGATGCATTTCCTCTTGGGCTTGGACGCATTTTCTCTTTTTGCCGCACCCTATGCGCCCAGGGCAACCCAGTTCGGAAGCTTTTCAGCCAGGGAATTGGAAATCCCCATGGACGGCTATGTGACCTTCTACCCATGCCGGGCCAATTATTTGGGGGGCGATATCATCAGCGGTATTGTCTCCACGGAGCTGCACCGGCAAAAGGGCATTTGTGTGTTCTTGGACATCGGCACCAACGGGGAACTGGTGGTGGGAAACCGGGAGTTTTTACTGGCAGGCGCCGGGGCCGCTGGCCCCGCACTGGAAGGCGGCGTCGTGAAAACCGGTATGCGGGCGCTGCCCGGGGCAGTTTCCTACGTCAAGCTGCATGAGGGGCGTTTCCATTTAACCGTTTTGGGGGGCGGTGAGCCAAAGGGGCTGTGTGGCAGCGGCATCGTGGATATGATTGCGCAGCTTTTTTTGCATGGAATTATCGACCTACGGGGCAAATTTGTCCCGCAGGCGCCGGGCGTTGTGGAGCAGGAGGGAGAGCTCGGCATCTGCTATGGTCCCGGACTCATGTTCTGGCAGAGCGATATTGACGCTTTTTTGCAGACGAAAGCTGCGGCTAATACCATGGTGGCGTATATGTTGGACGCGCTGGGAGTTGAGATGCAGCAGGTGGAAAAATTTTATGTCTCAGGGGCATTTGGAACCTACCTTGACAAGGAATCGGCTGTGACGATCGGCTTGTATCCGGATATTCCTCGGGATAAGATCGTCAGCGCGGGCAATACCTCTTTGGAGGGGGCACAAAAATTGCTGTGCAATCGGGAGATTCTGCAAGAACTGGAGCGAGTTCTCGCGGAGATGGAGTATGTGCAGTTTGGCGAGGTGGCGAACTTTATTGACCGGATGACGGCGGCGAAGGCCATCCCGCACACTGACCTTTCCCGCTATCCCACGGTTCGCGCAGAGCTGCTGCGCCGCGGTTTGCTGCGGGCCTGAACAATGCTCGGTATCCATTTTTGAAAGCCGTCTTTCCTCTGCGTTTAGCGTGTCCGGGCAACCTTAAAATCATAGAAACCATGTCACCCTTAAAAAGATAGAACCAAGAGGGTTACAGCTTGACCTTCCTTACCCCATTCACAGGCGAAGAATCCACGGCCTGGTCTGGCGTAGCAGAGCCAGCGGACCTGATCGGCCATAAAATGAACGGGCTGCGCCTGTCGTTGAAAAAACTTTCTGTCCCGCCTTGTGCGGTTACTACGGTCATTTTCCACTATTTTAAAATTGCAGATTGGAAACAGAAAAAGGCCTCCGGGACATGCCCGGAGGCCTTGGTGCTTATTATTTCTCTGGGTTCTTGGCCTGATACTTGCCTCGTCTGCGGCGGGGCCAATAAACTGGAATTGCAATCGCCAAAAAAATTAGAAGAGCGCCCAGAGAGATTTTCCAACCCAAATCAAAACCGCGATTATGATAAGAAAACGTAATAGTATGGCTTCCGGGTGTCAGGTGCAAACCGATCATGGCGTCTAAAATGGGTGTAATTTCCACAGGTTCCCCATCCACAGTCGCAGTCCAGTTTTCGTCATAGGGGATAGAGGTGTAGAGAAGCGTGGCGTCATCCACCTCCACGGTCCCTGTGATTCGGGTGTCATGAAAGTCCTTGATTTGCAGGGTTGCCTGCTGCAGCCGCTCCGCGCCGCTGCGAAGCGCTGCCGGATCGAGAACCGCGCCTGTGAGCTCTAGGCGACCCTTCTCATTGGCTTTGCAGCGGAACGTAACTTCGATTAAGTCGCCGGAAACACAATCGCCCACGCTGAGCATTTGGTCCAGACTCATGGTTTCGGTGTACAGCGTCTCCCCGTTTTTTGAGATGGTAATGCCGTTTTTCTTGGAGGCAGACAGATCCAAGCAGACAAAACCAGGCTGGGCTACCAAAAAGGAAACGGTGAGATCCCCGGATTTTTCCTTGGTTTCATAGGAGCAGTAGCCGCCCTCGGCACGCTGCGTGACGGTAATATCCTCATCCGCCTCCATTTTGTACTGTTCAATAACGGTGTAAGGAGGATCCTGCATTCCCGTAGCGGCGCGGAACAGCAGATTCTGAAAATCAAAGCTACCCGCGGTGGAATCCTCTACCGAAATCTCGGCTAAATTGGAGTTTGTCATGAAGCCCAGGGGAAGGTAGGCGTTGTTTTCCAGTAGATACACATTTCCCAAATTATAAATCGAATCAAAAAAGGCACTATTCAGGACATTACCATCCCGGCAAATCATATATTTTAAATTCAAGAAAAGATTCGAAACGGGGGAGGCCTCCTCATAGCTATAGCGGTTGTAACTGGGTTTTGCCCCATAGCCCAGGGCGGCCATAAACCGGGTAACACGCACATTTGCGGAGGAGGAGAACATGGTAATTCCGCTGATTCCGTTCAGCGCATCGTCGTTTAGGGTCTGCGTATGTGTGAACTCCGCCCGATAAAAAGGATTCCCCGCTTCCCGCTCTTTCATATAGGCAATGACATCGGCGGTATCCTGTTTCCCTTTGGGGTAATTGGAAATCCCGGTTCCAGTAAAGGTAACGCCAAAATTCACCAGATTGGCAGCCAGTTCCAGAATCATTGCGGCTAACAGCAGGAGGGAGAGCTTTTGATTTTTTCCCTTTTGCGCGGCGGTCAGGGGGACCAGCTCCAGCTCAACTGGCTGAGGCTGCCCGAGGGCAATGTCAGGGTCCCGCAACGCAGACGTTGGCTTTGGTTCCAGCTTGGGGCGCTGCCGGGAGAGCAGCAGAAGGCCGTAAAGCAAAAGAAATGTCAGATTATAGGCCAGAAATACCGGTTGAAACCGTTGGTCCGAGCAGGCGGTAAGGCCCAGAACAACCAGAAGAGAGGCCATGATCTGCCATGGCTTGCACTCCTCCCGAAGCTGATAGGCCCGGTACGCCATACACAGCACTACAAAGGAAAACAGAAAGCTGAACCGGTAGGGGATCATGTTGGTAAAATGAAAGCCGTGCCAAATATAGTCCAGCTGCCGGACAATGAAACTGAGCATGAAGAAGAGCAGAAGTCCTACACTGCAAAGCTTCTCCCGTAAACGAATCTTTTTTGACAGACAAAACTGAGTTGCCAGAATTAGGGACAGGACACCACAGTAGAGATTCGGCAGCCCTTCCTTGTAGCTGGGCTCCAGGCCTCCGGCAGTGTTTCCAGCCACTTGGCGCATGGCGTCCAGTAAGCCCTTCCAATTGCTGGATTTTGCAATATTGAGGCTGAAACCGGTGGGGAACTGATTGACGCTGGAGTTGGTATTGGCCAAGGCTAGATAGGCCGGCAACTCCAGAATCGCAGTCATAGCGATGGCCAGCGCGGAAAAGACCAGCATACAGCACAGATCCCCCCAAAAACGACGGAACCCCTTGCCATAACAAATCTCATACAAAATAAAACTTAGAGCCACAAAAATGCAGGTAAACAAACCAATGTAGTAATTACTGAATACTGAGAGAAACAGGGTGATGGTATACAGCACGAAACGACGCTCCCGCAAAAGGGAGAGCATACCCAGTACCACGAGAGGCAGCAAGGCAAAGGTGTCCAGCCACATTAGATTCCACTGATACCCCAGAGCCCAGGCGCACAGGGCATAAAAGCAGGAAAACAAAGGGACGGACCAGTCGTTGGCACGAAAAACTTTTCGTAGAAAAATACCGAAAAACAGTCCGGCCAGTCCCAACCGAATAGGAACAAGCAGAGAAAACAGGCCTAGCAGCATGTGTTCCGGCACAAGTACGGACAACAGGTTTAGAGGAGAGGCCAGATAGTAGGAGATCAACGCTAAATAATCCACGCCCATCCCCAAATTCCAGTTGTGTAGCAGGGAACCGCCGGCGCGAAGCACCCTGCGGTATTCTGCAAAGAAGGGATAGTATTGATGATACATATCCGAGTATAAAATGGAAGAGTTTCCAAAGGGGCTGTATTGGCTGGCCAGCATGACCAGCACGTAACCCAAAAAGGGCAAGAAAAACGACAGCGCCAGGTATTTCTTCGCGGGCTTTTCTCTGCGAGCTAACTCCATAATTCACCATCCTTTGCGGCATTTCCGTTTTATTGTACCATCAAAATAACGCCCAGTAAATAGAAAATGGAAATTTTGGTAAAAAAGCTCATTTCAAAGCGGTGCTGTTGTTCAAGATTAGGGTGCTGTACAAAAACAGCACATCCTGCTGCTGGAAGTCCAGATACTGACCCAGAAGCGAACTGCTGATATACCGCAGGTCCACCAAGGTGATTTTTTGATAGGAGTCGGCCAGTAGGGGGATGAGGCTGCTGCCGAAGGAATCCCGGAACACCACCAGCTCCCGCTGGGTCTGCGCGTTGGGATTAACGATAACCTGAAGGGCCGCCGCGCCGGAGAGGTACAACTCGTAGGGGTCCCGGCCAGCTCCTTTCTCCAGATCGTAGATTGCTCCGTAGGAGTCGGTTTCCAAATTGTAAACAGAACATGCATCCAGGTTGCTGTTGGTCAGATAGATCAGCCGATCCGGCTGCAGCGGCAGGGCAGATTGTCCGTAGTAAGCGCCGTAAAATGGGTCGATGGCATGGGAGGCATAGTCCCAGGAGAGTGGAACCGCCAACCCATCGGCCAGCACTTGTGCAACTGGCTGCAGCCGTTCTTGCCGCCAGTGAGGATCTGTGGTGTAGTAATCCTCTATGCTAAGACTGTCAAATAGGTCCAAATAGGTCCAGCCGGAAAGCCCATCGGCCATGATTTGACGAAGTTTATCATAGTCCATGGTGGGGTAACCATTTTGACGGGACAAAAAATAATTTTTGTCTGGGATAATGCTGTAGTAGCATTTTACATCTGATTCAGAGAGGTAGGATTTCCAAATTGTTTGTATCTTCTCCGCCGCTCGTTCCACGGAGCGCTCCCGCAACGGGTATTCCAGCTTTGAGGCGGTTCCATGGGCAATATAGATGCCGTTGTTGTCCCGCTGACCCAGCAGGCCAAACTGAACATATGCCTTCATTCGGCGAAATGAATCCCGAAGTGGGAACTGATCCGATGCCGCTTTTTCCGCCTCCTCGCGGAAGGAGCCGGTAAGCACCGCCTGCCAGTGCAGGCTGGGCCATTGCGCCAGCTTGCGCCGTTCACTCATTGAAACAGAGTGATTGCTGGACAGCATGGCGACGCCGCCTGTCAGAAGAAGCGCGGCCAAAAGAATCAGGGTGATAATTTGCCTTTTCATAGGATACTCCTTAAAAGCGGAAATAGAGGAATGGATTAAACGAGCCGTCCACCAGATACGCAGTGGAAACAAGCAGGAGAATCACCATGACAAGAGGCTGAATTATTGCCAAAATACTTGCACCAACCCGGGAGGCCTGCCCCTTTTGAACCAGAAGCTTTGGCAGGGGAGTCGCGCCAAGGCCAGCCAGAAGCAGCAAGATGAAATTGCTTCGCAGCACATATACCCCTTCCACTGACCAAAGGGAGAGATTGCCAGCACCGAACAGCGCGCCCAGGTCCGCCGCTGCCTGCGAAAACGATTCCGCATTGAACAGTACGAAGCTCAGAATCACCCAAAAGAGCACGTAGAGATGGCCAAACCAGGGATGCCTTTGCAAGGGCCCCTTCCAAAGCAGCTTTTCTCCCATAAGGAGCAGGGCGAACAGCAGTCCCCAAGCTAAAAAATTCCAGCCTGCACCGTGCCAGAGCCCGGTTAAGCCCCAGACAACCAGGATATTCCACATCCATCGAGGCCTGCTGACCCGGTTTCCTCCTAAGGGGATATAGACGTAATCCCGAAACCAACTGCTCAGACTGATGTGCCATCTTCGCCAAAACTCCGTTATCGAGGTTGCGATATACGGATATCGGAAGTTTTCTGGAAAATGGAACCCCAATATACCGCCAAGTCCAATGGCCATGTCACTATAACCAGAGAAGTCGAAGTAAATCTGTAGCGTAAACGAGACCGCATAGAGCCAGGCGTACAGGACGGAGGGCTCAGCGGTTGCCCGGTAAGCTTGGCATAAAAGTCCTAGGTTATTAGCCAACAGAACTTTTTTGCCCAGCCCAAGGACAAACCGTTCAGCCCCAGTGCTGACGATTGAAACCGCATGCCTCCGGCTGCGAAGCTCCATAGAGATGTCTCGATATCGAACGATGGGTCCTGCAATCAACTGAGGAAACAGCACGACATAGGTAGCAAAGTCCAAAAGATTCCGCTGCACGGCTGCCGCACCCCGATATAGGTCGATGGTATAGCTGAGAATCTGAAAGGTGTAAAAGCTGATTCCTATGGGTAAAGCCAGCTTCCAAAGGGGCAGCTTCGCACCGAATAGCCCGTTTACCGTTTCCAGGAGAAAATCGGCATACTTAAAACAAGCCAGAATCCCCACACTGGCAACCACGGACAGCACGAGAAAGACGCGTGCGCCGCGCCGGCCCCGGAAATGCTCAATTGCAAGCCCAAACCCATAGCCCAGAAGGATAGATATCAAAATCAGAGGCAAGTATCGTGGCTCTCCCCAGGCATAGAAGATCAGGCTGGCCACAAGAAGGACCAGGTTTTTTCCGGACTTCGGTACTACAAAGTACAAAAGCAGCGTACAGGGCAGAAAAGCGTAGAGAAATATCAGGCTCGAAAAAACCATATAGACTCCTGACCGCCGCCCGGCGAATATGGCGCATGGCTGCCATTCCGCAGGGGCGGCGGTATATGGGTTATTTTTTTAGCGTGGTATCTAAGGAACCGCCTACAACCTCAGTAAATGCGGCCATCAGATCATCCGCCAGAGTTTCCGAGAGGCTGTCGCTGACCATCACCAGTAAGATCAGGTCGCCTGACACGCCGATTTGTACATTTTCGGCAGTCACGCAGATCCACTTATTGGGATTTACCTTTTCTAGGATTTCCTGCGCGACCTCCCCGGCATCCTTTGCGTCCGCTACCCGGGCCGCGCACAGGGAATAGGCCTGAGACGTAATCAAAGCCTCGCTATATATGGCCTCGCTGAGCTTGCTCCCGTCTTCCAGGCCAAAGTAATAGGACAGCGCGTCCGGGTCCGCCACATCGATGGCCGTGGGCTCAGAGAGCATCAAGTCCACTGGCTGCTTGTCATAAATTGCTTGAATCAGTTCAACCAAAGAGCCAGAGTAGGCGGTTGTGGTTGGGGCTGTTGATGGGGACGTTGATGGAGACGTTGATGGAGACGTAGGAACTGTTGATGGAATGGGGTCTTTGCTGGTTGTGGTACAAGCAGCAAGGCTTAGGGCCAGCGTCGCAGCCAGAAGTATAGCAATGAACTTTTTCATAAGGTTCCTCCCAATTCATTTTTTGCATGTATTTTCACCGCCTGAAGCGTACGGCTCATCTACTTAGACGGGAGCGGACTGTCTGCGGTTGCACGGCGCGAAATATTTTTAAAAATAAATGGAACCGGCGCAACAAAAAAATCTTGATTTAGGAGCCCAAGAGCGCGGCAAACGGAAAGGCCACCGGGGCGCCTCAAAATACGGCGCCCCGGATTGGCGGATTAGTCCTGACCTTTTGCGGCTTTGAGGGCCTGCGCCAACTGGTCGGGGCAGGAGGTCGCCTTGGCGCCACAGCGAATGCCGTCGATTTTTGCGATGACCTCATCTACATCCATTCCCTCTACCAGGGTGCTGATACCCTTCAGGTTTCCGTTACAACCGCCATGAAACACGACGTGCTTCAGCTTGTTGTCTTCGATTTCAAACTGAATCTCTTGCGAACAGGTACCCTTAGTCTGATATGTGTACTGCATTCTATTGTCTCCCTTTCCATCTGTTTTTATCAATTCCCGAAACTCCGCCTGCACGAGCGAGGCCAGCTGCAAGGGGGGCACCAGCATTTGATGGCCCCTGGCCCCTGCGGAGACTGCGATTTCCTTGTATTGGCCTGCTGTTTGGTCCAAAAAGGTTGGATATTGTTTTTTCATACCCACTGGGCTGCAACCGCCCCGCACATAACCGGTCAGGCCCCGGAGCTCGTTCACCGAAACCAGCTCTACCTTCTTATCAACCAGGGCCGCGGCCGCCTTTCTCATATCCAACTCATGACACACAGGAATACAAAAAACCGCTACGTTACCACGGGTGCCCCGGGCAACTAGGGTTTTAAAAACCTGTGCCGGCGGAAGTCCGATAGCCTGCGCGGCCCGAAGGCCCGTTACATCTCGCTCGTCAAATGGATAGAAGGCCTCCCGGCAGGGAATCCCGGCCTGCGCCAGCAGACGAATTGCGTTTGTTTTGGCCATATCCTCACCTACCGGCCATATTATACGTCAGGTTCCTCCGTCTTGCAAGCGAAAATGAACGGATTTCCGCGGGGATTTCGGATATCTGAAAAGGTTCCGGTCATACTAAGCAAAAAAACGGAGGGAGCGCCTGTATGCAATCTGAGGAAAACAATCCGGATTTGGTGGAACAAAATCGGGAGCAGGTCTTAGAGCTGGGTTCCGACCTGACCAGAGGCAAGCACGGCAATATCTATACGCTGACAATCATTGGACAGGTGGAGGGGCACCAAACGCTGCCGGAGACAGCAAAAACCACCAAATATGAGCATGTTTTACCGCTGCTTTCCGGAATTGAGGAAAGCGACGAAATCGACGGGCTTTTGTTGCTGCTTAATACTGTAGGCGGTGACATTGAAGCTGGTCTTGCCATTGCGGAGCTGGTTGCGGGTATGCGCAAGCCCACGGTCTCCCTGGTGTTGGGCGGCGGGCATTCCATCGGCGTACCCCTGGCGGTTTCGGCAAAAAGGTCCTTTATTGCGCCCACCGCCAGTATGACGATTCACCCGGTGAGAATGAACGGCTTAGTGGTAGGCGCGCCGCAGACTTTCCGGTATTTTAACCGGATTCAGGAGCAAATTGTGGATTTCGTTACGGAGAACTCTAAGATCAGCCGGTCCGAGTTTGAAGGCTATATGATGGCCACTGGTGAAATGGCCACCGATGTGGGGACCATCTTGTATGGGCGGGAAGCAGTTGCCTCCGGGCTGATCGACAAATTGGGTGGACTCAGCGACGCATTGGAGTGCCTGCACAAAATGGTAGACGGTTCCCACCGGAAACGGCAGAGAAGGCAAAATAAGTCTGACGCGGAGCAACGTCTATCCTAAAAAAGGAACAAGCCGGGCCGCTGCCGATTGGCAGCGGCCCGGCCATTGCTTTAAAAAAGTCGCATTCGACCGGACCTATCTGAACTGCCAAAACCGGGCGAAAGAAAAGGGTAGAAATAGCCTGTAATTTGTGCTATCATATTATAATGAAGTGTGCATACGGGTGGAAAGGGGATGTTGAGGGATTGAGCTGGATACAGACCATCATTTTAAGCGCCGTCCAAGGCTTTACCGCATTTTTCCCCTTTTCCAGCACGGGCTTTCGCATGATTTTATGCCAGTTATTGGGCCTTCCCCTAGATGGGTCAGGTTTAGAGCTGCTGGAAGGGCTGTTGTACCTCTCCTGTCTTTTCCCTATCCTGCTGGTGTTTCGAAAAGAATTTCGCGCCGCCCTTGGGGGCGGGGAAAATCGTTCCCAGAGGAAACCGGAGGGCCGGAAGCATCGAAACGGGCTTTTGCGCCGGTTTGCTCTTCTGGTTTTTGCGGGAGCTTTGCCTCTGCTCCTGGTGCTTCCTGCGCAGGGCCTGTTGGCATCCTGGCGCGGCAGTCTTCTGTTTGCGGCCTGTTTTATGGTACTGAATGGGCTTCTGCTCTTTTCCTGCGAACGAATTGCCCATGGTACTCGGAAAGTGCGCGCGGCCACCATGGCCGATTCGCTTCTCATGGGCTCGGCCCAGGCAATTTCTGCAGTTCCCGGGCTATCCCGAACAGGTCTGACGGTTCTGGTTGGAATTGCTCAGGGAATGGATGAGAGCACCAGCGTCGCCTTTTCCTTCCTTTTAGGAATACCGGCCCTGCTGTTGGCAGCCACTTCCAAACTGATCGAAGCTCTCCGGCTGGGGCACACGGCGTTCCGGCCTCAGTATCTGGCGGGTATGGTTCTGACAGCCTTCTGCGGCTATTTTGCCCTGCGGCTGCTGCGGTTTGTGGCCAGAAAAAATGCCTTCGGCAGCCTCGCCTACGGCAGCTGGGGCGCGGGCCTTCTTGCCTTTATTCTGTATCTGACCTGTTGAGAGGGAGCGTATCATGGCTGAGAAAAAGTCCTCTATATCCAAAAACACGGCAAAAAAGAAAAGCGCCGCCACGAAATCCGGAAGGCCTTCGGCGGCAAAGCGCGCGGCGAGCGCGAGCGCAGATACTTCGGTGCCAATTCGCGGAATTTGCGCGGGCATCTGCCTGCTCCTGGCTGTTTTCTCTCTCTTCGGCTGCTTTGCCGCCCAGGGATTCATTCTGTCGGCATTAAAAAACGTGCTGTGCGGCCTGTTGGGAACGGCTGGCTTTTATCTGATGCCGGCGGTTCTATTCTATTTGTTTTTTTTATTGGTATTTCAGCGCAAGCATCCAGTTTGGACGCGGTGCCTGTCCGCAGTTCTGTTTGTCATTGCCGTGGGAGCGGTATCTCATCTTCTTTCCTCCAAGCCGGACCTGCCAAATGGTATCCAACTGGTAGGCGCTCTGTATCAATCGGGAATTGCAGGGGGGAGCGGAGGCGTCCTGGGCGGCCTGGTGGCAATTACGTTCGAGTTGGCGCTCAGCCGGATACTGGCCATAATCGTCTTGTGCATTTTAGGTTTGATCGCGCTGTTGGCATCCCTGGATGTGACGATTGGAAGCATCATTCGTGCCATTGAAAACCGACCGCGCCCGGATTTCAAAGAGCCGGAACGGCAGCGGGACGACCCTGCCACTGTGGTGGTAAACCATTTCGCCTATAAACGCATTGCACATTTGGAACGAAAAAAACGTGCGTCGGAGTACGATGTACCCTTGGACGAGGAGCCGTCGGCTCCATTGTCCGGGACCGCCAAAAAGGAGCGGTTGCGGAAGGCTGCGGTGCAATCTCCCGATGAATTCCTGGAGTCGCAGCTGGCAGCCCGGCCCCCGGAGGAGAAGCTGCCGATTGAAGTTTTTGACGGGGAGCCCATTACGGGAGACACTGTGATTCCCCCTGCACCGGCGGTGGAACCCATTTTGAAGCAGACCGAGCCAGAGGCTGAATTGGACGCTCCAGTGGTTACCGTGGAACCGGAACCGCAAGAACAATTGCATGACGGGTGGGAGGAAGCGGTGGTGCAGTCTGTGGGAGCTGTACCGGCCCCTCCGGAGGCCGCCCCGGATCCCCTGGAAAAAGTATCGGCACAGGAGGCGAGACAATCCGCGCAGGAGGTGGCACAGGAAATTGCCAGCGGCGAACAGGAGCCGAAACCAGAGTATCGGATTCCCGCGGTTGGACTATTAAAAGCGCCCTCCGGCGCCGTTGCCGATGGAACAAGCGAAATGCGGGAAAATACTAAGCGCCTGAATGAGGCCCTGCAGAGCTTTAAAATAGAAGCGAGAATCTGCAACGTGACCCGCGGTCCGTCTGTGACGCGGTACGAAGTTGAGCTGGCGCAGGGTGTCCGATTGGCGAAGATTACAGCGCTGCAGGACGACATCGCGCTGGCGCTGGGGGCGACCGGCGTGCGAATTTCCGCCATACCGGAAAAAATTGCTGTGGTTGGAATTGAGGTTCCCAACAAGTTGGTGACTACTGTGGCGCTGCGGGAGGTCATCGATTCCCCGCAGTTTATTCGGGCCAAGTCGAAGTCCTCCTTTGCCGTTGGCAAGGACATTGGCGGCGCCTGTGTAGTGGGAGATATCTCCAAGCTGCCCCACATGCTCATTGCCGGCACCACAGGCTCCGGCAAATCTGTTTGTATGAACAGCATTATCATCTCCCTTCTGTACAAAGCGATGCCGGACGAGGTCAAGCTCATTATGGTGGACCCCAAAATGGTGGAGTTGGGCATTTATAACGGGATTCCGCATCTGCTGATTCCCGTGGTCACGGACCCCAAAAAGGCGGCTGGCGCCCTGCAGTGGGCAGTGACGGAGATGATGCGCCGTTACCGAACCATGTCCGATGCCGGCGTTCGGGATTTAGAATCCTACAATCATATAGTCGACCACAGTGAGGAAGGGGAGCATCTGGCGCAGATTGTTGTAATTATCGACGAATTGGCGGACTTGATGTTGGTAGCGGCCAAGGAAGTGGAAGAATCTATCTGCCGGATTGCACAAATGGGACGAGCCGCCGGGATGCATCTCATTATTGCCACCCAGCGGCCTTCTGCGGACGTGATCACCGGCCTGATGAAGGCCAACATCCCCAGTCGGATTGCCTTTGCCGTGTCCTCCGCCATGGAGTCCCGGATTATTCTGGATACCCAGGGCGCGGAAAAGCTGGTGGGACAGGGCGATATGCTCTACGCCCCCCTGGGGAAGGGAAAACCGCGGCGGATTCAAGGCTGTTACGTCAGTGACAGAGAAGTGGAAGCGGTCACGGATTTTGTGAAGAATCAAGCGGACCCATCCTATAGCCAGGAGGTAATGGAGGAAATTGAGCGGAAGGCGGAGCAGAGCGGGAAGAGCGGAAAGTCCGACCCGGGCTCCGAACTGTCCAACGCAGTCGCGGAAGGAGACGAGCTACTGCCTGCCGCCGTGGATGTGATTTTAGAGACTGGGCAGGCCTCGGTCTCCATGCTGCAGCGCCGGCTGAAACTGGGATATGCCAGAGCGGCACGGATTGTGGATGAGATGGAGGAAAAGGGAATCGTCGGCCCCTTCGTCGGTTCTAAGCCCAGGTCCATTCTCATCACCAAGGAGCAGTGGCAGCAGATGCAGTCAGGCCAAATGACCCTGGAGGAGCCGGAATGGAGTGAGCCGGTTCCAGAGGATATCCCGTAAAAAGGGCGCTTTTGCTGAGAGGAGAACACCCTCTGGGCACGAGAGCCTTTTGGATGCGCCGCATCCCCAAAAGGGGAGCGGCAGCAAAGGAGGATAATAAACATGAAGCAAACTGGCAAGCAGCACAAACGAATTCAGACCCTGGTTCAAATGGCGGCGCTCATCGCAATTATGCTGGTCCTGGAGATAGTCGGGCTCGGCATAATTAAAATCGGCGTCCTGGAAATGACCATATTACAGGTCCCCGTTATCATCGGCGCTATTACAATGGGCCCCCTGGCCGGGGCGGCTCTGGGCGGCGTATTTGGACTCATCAGCTTTTGGGAGTGCTTTGGAAAAAGTTATTTTGGTTCCTTATTGTTGGGAATCAACCCCTTTCTTACATTTTTAGTCTGTGTTCCCACTCGAATCCTCATGGGTTGGCTTTGTGGCTTGATTTTCCGGGCAATCAATCGGTCCGGTCGTTTTCGGCTGCTGCCATTTGCAGCTGCCAGCTTGGCGGGGGCCTTGCTAAATACCGCGTTATTTATGACAACCTTGATGATCTGCTTCGGTAGGACGCAAGTAATTCTGGACCTGCAGGGCGGCATGCATGTCATTCCATTTGTGTTTGCCTTTGTGGGGGTCCAGGGGCTGGTAGAGGCCCTTTTATCGGCGTTTCTGGGTACCGCGATTAGCAAGGGATTATGCACAGCCCTGCGGCTGCAAGACGCCTGAGAACAATAAGCCTGTCATGCCGTACGTTTCGGCCTTGGAACACTATGCCCCCTGTCGAAAACCCCCATAGGGGGTTTTCGACAGGGAAATTGCAGTCTGCTACATGCACGCGCTGTGCGCTTATGGCGCACAGCGCGTGCACATACAGCTTAATCAGTATTTTCCGCCACGCACCTGTCGCGGCGGAAAAGAATCTGTATTTTTTCGCCGCCTGCGGGCGGCGAACGTTGCGAGACTTTTTTGACACGCTGAGGGAACCGTTCTGGTTCCCTCTTTTGTTTATCAGATCTGTTTTTAATGCTTCAACGGGCTGATCAGCAGCGCAGCCTGACAAAAAATGTTTCGCCAGGCCAGCCATGCTTCGCGGCGAAAAAACAATCCTATCACCAGACCTTTTTATCTTCTTCATTATCATATAATGCGATTTTTTAAATGGGAATGATTCCGGGCCTTGACTTTTATAATGAGGTGCGCTATAAGTATCAGAGAACCCGGTCGTGTTAAGGAATCTTTATTATGTGGGAGTGAATGCTTTGCAAACGGACCGCAACGCCTTGACGGAGGGCGTGATTTGGAAAAAACTGTTATTCTTTGCCTTGCCGATTTTCTTCGGAAACGTATTTCAGCAGCTCTATAATGCGGTGGATTCCCTCATCGTGGGGAACTTCCTGGGTGATGCCGCTTTGGCGGCGGTCAGTTCTTCCGGCAGCTTGATTTTTATGATGGTGGGCTTTTTTAACGGCATCGCCATGGGCGCGGGCGTGGTGATCTCCAAGTATTTCGGAGCGAAGGATCATCAGAATCTGCGCTTGGCCGTCCACACGGATGTCGCGTTCGGCTTAACAGCCGGCGTGGTACTTACCGTTCTGGGCGTTATTTTTACGCCCACCATTCTCAGATGGATGGGAACGCCAGAAGAGGTCATGCCCAACTCGGTTGCCTATTTCCGCGTTTATTTCTGCGGCGCCCTGTTTATTGTCATGTACAATATCTTTGTGGGCATCCTGCAAGCTGTGGGTGACAGCCGCCGTCCGCTTTATTACTTAATTCTTTCTTCGGCGCTTAACGTGGTGTTGGATCTGCTGTTTGTAGGAGTCTTTCACATGGGAGTTGCCTCCGCCGCTCTGGCCACTACCATCTCCCAAGGTGTGAGCGCCATTTTGTGTTTTGTCCGTCTGACCAAGCATGAGACGGTCTATCAGCTGTTTCCGCGTCAAATCCGGTTTCACATGCCTAGCTTAAAAAATGTGGTGCGTTTTGGCCTGCCCTCCGGCGTCCAAAATTCCATCATTGCCTTTGCTAACCTGATCGTCCAAACAAACATCAACAGCTTCGGTAAAGAGGCCATGGCAGGATGCGGATCCTATTCGAAAATTGAGGGCTTCGCCTTTTTGCCCATTACCTGCTTTGCCATGGCGCTCTCCACCTTTGTGGGCCAAAACCTGGGGGCCAGGCAATATGACCGGGTGAAAAAAGGCGTGCGATTTGGGATTTTATGCTCGGTATGCCTGGCAGAGCTGGTGGGAGTCGTCATTTTCCTATTTGCGCCGCGGCTTATAGCCCTGTTTAATGACAGTCCGCAGGTAGTGGATTTCGGCGTACGGCAGGCCAGGCTGGAATCACTTTTTTATCTGTTCCTGGCGTTTTCCCATTGCATCGCGGGGATTATGCGGGGTTCCGGAAAGGCAACGGTGCCCATGTTCACCATGCTGCTCACCTGGTGCTTGACCAGAATCGCATATATTACGGCTGTCATACGCTTTGTTCCCAAAATTGAGGTTGTGTTTTCCGCCTACCCCTTGACCTGGTTTCTGAGTTCCGTCATTTTTCTGATTTACTTTTTAAAAGCGGACTGGCTTCACAGCTTTGACCGCTTGGAGGCGCGGGAGCGCGCCAAGAGCGGCTCATAAATGAACCCCTGCACCCCGTCTTGCGGAATCCGCAAGGCGGGGTTTTTGCGTTGGCATATGAGACGGACAAGTCTCATATGGTATAGCGGGAGTGAGAATATGATTTGTTACTGGAGAGAGCTCTTGGACCTACTGCCGCCCTGGCTCCGGGAGCCGGCGGAAGCAGGGGAGCAGGGCAAGCACTTGCGCGAGATACGCTTGCGCGTTGGGCAGATGCCCCAATTTGTCACGGGATCCGGTGAGCGGTATCCCACCTGCCGCCGGGTAGGGCCGGAGGATTTGGCCTTTACTATCAATATAGTCTCCCGATTTTCCCCATACGCGGCAATCGGAATGGCCAAGGGCTATTTGACGGCACGGGGCGGGCACCGGGTCGGCCTATGTGGAACCGCAGTGGTCCAGAACGGAAAAATCACCGCCCTCAAGGAGCTAAACTCCCTCTGTGTCCGGGTGGCCAGAGACCTGCCTGGGCTGGCTTCCAGTTTGGTTGGACGTTTGGGAAGCGGCTCCGTGCTGCTGTTAGGGCCGCCAGGCAGTGGTAAGACCACGCTATTGCGGGACCTCATCCGACAGATATCAGAAATTCGGCGGCAGACGATCAGTGTGGTGGACGAACGAGGAGAGATCTTTCCGGTGGTGGGCGGGCGGCACCAATTTCAGACCGGAAGCCGGACCGATGTGCTCACCGGCTGCGGAAAACGAGAGGGAATGGAGCTGGTGCTTCGGGCCATGGGGCCGGTATGGATTGCAGTAGATGAGATTACCTGCCTGGAGGACTGCATTGTGATGGAGCAGTGTGGCTGCTGCGGCGCGCAATTCCTGGCGACAGCCCACGCAGGCGACCTGGAAGACCTGCGCCGCCGGCCTGTGTACAAAAGGCTCTTGGAGACCGGCATGTTTACCGAGGCAGTGGTCCTGCGGCCTGACCAGACTTTTACAATGGAGAGGTTGGATGCGTGATGATTCGATGGATTGGAGCGATTTGCATCATAGGCGCCTGCGGATTCTGCGGCTTTTCAATGGCTGCCAGCTATACCGGAATTCAGCGGGCGTTGCGCCAGCTTCAGGCGGCGCTGGAGATGATGCAGTGCCAAATGGAATATCAGCTCACGGAGCTGCCGGAGCTTTGCGGCATCCTGGAGAAAGCATGCAGCGGGCCTGTGGGCAGGCTATTTGGAGCGTTTGGACAGGAGCTGCGAAAGCCAGACGCTGGTGACGCATCAACTTGCCTTTGCCTGGCGATGGCCCGGACCCGAGATTTACCCGCCCGCTGCCGGGATATTCTGCTGCAGCTTGGACAAACCCTGGGTCAGTACGACCTGTCCGGACAGCTGCGGGGAATCGCGGCGGCCAAAGACTCCTGCGCCCGGGAGCTGGCCTTCATGGAATCGGAGAAGGGAGGGCGGCTGCGCAGTTACCGGGCTTTGGGCCTTTGCGGCGGCGCCGCTCTGGCAATTTTGCTGCTGTAACCATGGAAATTGACCTTATTTTTAAAATCGCCGCAGTCGGGATCATTGTGACCATCCTGAACCAGGTCTTGGTTCGCTCCGGGCGCGAGGAGCAGGCCACCATGACGACTTTGGCTGGCTTGGTTGTAGTGCTGATGATTTTGGCCCAAAAAATTGCGGACCTGTTCGAGTTGGTCAAGACACTGTTTCAATTTTAGGTATGGAACACTTTTTACAGGCGGCAGCCCTTGCCATGATTGGCTCTATCCTGGCAATTGTGCTGCGAAAGCAGACAAAAGAGCTCTCTATTTTGCTGGTGATCGCCTGCAGCGCCGCAATTTTGGCGCTGGGCGCCTGGTTTTTGGAGCCAATTTTAGACTTTGTCTCTCGGCTGCGGCTCATAGGAGAACTGGATGACGGGATGGTCACAATTCTGCTGAAAACCGCCGGCGTCGGCCTCATCACGGAGCTCGCCTGCGCGGTTTGCGAGGATGCGGGAGAGGCCACCCTGGGGAAAATGGCACGGGTTTGCGGCAGCGCCGCGGCGCTCTATCTGGCGCTGCCTCTGCTTACAGCGGTGTTGGACATGCTGCAAGCCATGCTGGAGGGTTAAAATGCGGAAACTGCTGATCTTACTTCTGGCCGTGGCGCTGCTGGCGTTGCCGGTTTTGGCGTCGGAGACGGAGCCGGTGGTGGATATGGATCCCGTCGTGGACGGAATTCCGGAGTCCGCCGCCTCCTATATGCCGGATACGAACACCGGCTTTCTCAACGGCTTTCTGGAACTGGTCCGGAAGGCGCTGGAAACAGTGCTACCTGGCATGCGGGAGGCCATTGTTTCCTGCGTGGCGGTCATTGCCGCCGCAGTCCTCTGCGCCCTATTCAAGAGTGCGGAGCCCTCCGGAAAATCGCCGGCGGCGGATATCATCGGGGCCATTGCCATCGCATCGCTGATGCTCCAGCCGATGGACACCTTGATTCAGCAGGGTATCGCTACGGTCCAAGAGCTCAGCGACTATGGCAAGCTGCTGCTGCCGGTGATGTCCACAGCCATGGTTGCTTCCGGCGGGACGACCACGGCATCGGCCCTTTATCTGGGAACCGCCTTTTTTGACAGTATTCTGACTACCCTGATCGCCCGGCTGTTAACGCCAATGATTTATTTGTTTTTGGCGGTTTCTATGGCGAGTTCCGCCATGGACAGCGACCTATTGAATCGGGTGCGGGATCTCATAAAGAACATCGCCACCTGGGGACTGAAGCTGGTTGTTTACGTTTTTATCGGCTATATGACCATTACCAGAGTGATCAGCGGGTCCGCCGACGCGGCTGCGGTCAAAGCGGCCAAGCTGGCCCTTTCGGGGGTGGTGCCTGTGGTTGGGGGTATCATATCGGACGCATCGGAAGCCGTTGTGCTCAGCGCCACGGCGGTACGCGGCACGGCAGGGGTTTTCGGCATGCTGGCTATTTTGGCGACGGGAGCCGTTCCATTTTTAAAAATCGGAATCCAATATCTGCTCCTGAAGCTGACAGCGGCGCTCTGCAATGTTGTGGGAAATAAAAACCACGCTGCCTTGACGGAAAACTTCGCGCAGGCAATGGGCCTTTTGCTGGCGATGACGGGAACCTGCTGCCTGCTCCTACTCATCAGCACAGTATGTTTTATGAAGGGGGTAATTTGATGGACGCCTTGCGCCGCTATATTCTTGCAGTGACCACGGCGGCCATGCTCTGCGCGCTGGTCAAGTCGGTCACCATTGGGCAAAAAGGACAACAGAAAATTTTAGGGCTAATTTGCGGCGTGTTTTTGCTGGCCACAGCGCTCTCTCCCGTTCAGTCTCTGCATCTGCCGGATTTGGACGACTTCACTGGACAAATTCACACGGAAGCGGAGACCGCAACCGCACAGGCCGCCGCGGAGACAAAACTTCGGCTGGACTCTATCATAACGGAGCAAGCCGCCACATATATTTTGGACAAAGCCGATGCTCTGGGAATGGAGCTGGATGTTCAGGTGGAGCTCAACGAGGAGGCTGTGCCGTGGCGGGTCACGCTACGCGGTTCGGTTTCCCCCTATGCAAAAACCCGTCTATCCGCCATCCTGGAGGAGGATCTTGGAATTCCGGCTGCACGACAGGAGTGGTACGGATGAGGGGGGATAGCACGCTTCGGGAGCGATTCTCCGGCTTTTTACAAAAGCTGGGAAAATTCAAATTTCCAATTCTGATTTTGCTTTTGGGCCTGTTGTTGCTGCTCCTACCCGGGAAAAGCAGTACAAAGGCGCCGGAACCAGAGACGGAGAGCAACGTGGATGTACAGACCTCCCTGACCATTCAAGAGAATGCCTTGGCGGAGCTCCTGAGTCAGATTCGCGGGGCCGGGTCGGTACAGGTAATGCTGAGCTTAAAGTCCGGGGAGCAGGTCCTCTACCAATCCGATACCCAACTCCAGACCAACAGCGGCGATACAGACGAGAGCGTGCGGCAGGAGGATTCCACGGTCTTACTGTCCAAAGGCAGCGGCAACCAGTCTGCCCTCGTGCGGCAGGTGGTGGCGCCGGTCTATCAGGGGGCTCTAGTAGTCTGCCAGGGGGCGGACGACCCAGTGGTCAAGCTGGCGCTGGTGCAGGCAGTTTCCAGTGTCACCGGTCTGGGCACGGACCAGATCACAGTTGTAAAAATGAAATGAATTGAGGAGGAATACTTTCATGAAAACCTGGAAGAAAAACGCTGTGGTGGCATCGGTTTTGGTGTTTATCTGTGCCGGGATCTACCTGAACTGGCTGTATACCCAGGACACGAAGACCACCGATCTCGTCGACACCCTGAATCAGGAGAAAATCCTAGGCAGTACCACGCTGGTCATGAGCCAAAACGATAATTTGCCGGTTGACGCAGCCGGAGAGGACCTGGATCCGGCGTCCGGAAATGTGACAGACTATTTTGCGGCAGTCCGTTTGAGCCGACAGCAGTCCAGAGACAGCGCGGTGTCCTTGCTGCAGGAAACGATCTCCTATGGCGAGGATGCGGACACCACCTCCGCCTCCAAGGAACTGGAAGGTATTGTGGAAACCGCGCTATGTGAGGCTCAGATTGAGAGCCTGGTGATTGCCAAGGGCTATAACGATTGCGTGGCTTACATGAACGACGGTGGCATCTCCGTAGCGGTAGCGGCTCCAAAGGAGGGGTTGCAGGAGACCGACGTGGCATTGATTTCCGACATCGTGATGACCCAGGCTGACATCTCCCTGGCAGACATCCGCATCATCGAGGTGAAATAAGAAAAAGGGCCTGCGAAATCATTCGCAGGCCCTTTTTCAGAGCTGCCGGCCTCGTTTGGGGAAGGATCGAGAACCGACCTTGACAATTGCTACCAGGGGGTGTTAAAATATAGAAAATTCATATCACGTGGAACGGAAGAAGTAACCCTATGCGCGCCTACAGAGAGTCCCGCCGCGGCTGGAAGCGGGGCGGTATGCGGGAGGGAGAAGTGCGTCCGGGAGTGAGGGGAGACCCCGTTGGCCGCGTAAAGGCTGAAAGTGAGAAACCGGAGTGGAACCGCGAGCGAATGCCCGCCTCTTGGATTGGTCAAGAGGTGGGTTTTTCTCATAAGATAAACGGAGTTGTGGGATCATAAAAGGTCCCCAATTTAGTTTATAATTCGGAGGGAACCCCCATGAGGCTGCGTGAGACAATTCACGCCTATCAAAAAAACGATCCTGCCGCCAGATCGGCATTGGAAATATTTTTATTATACAATGGTTTACACGCCACCATCTACTACCGTATTTCCCACTGGCTCTATTGCCACGGCTGCCGCTTCCTAGCCCGCTGGCTGTCTCAGCATGCAAAATGGACCACAGGAATTGAGATTCATCCTGCAGCTACCATTGGCAATCGGCTGGTGATCGACCACGGGACCGGAATTGTCATCGGTGCCACGGCAAAAATCGGTGATGACTGTCTGCTGTATCAGGGCGTTACTCTGGGCGGCACCGGGATCTCCACAGGGAAGCGGCATCCCACCTTGGGGAATAATGTTATGGTAGGCTGTGGGGCTAAAATACTGGGCCCCATACAAATTGGCGATAATGCACGTGTGGCGGCCAATGCCGTGGTTTTGCGGGATGTCCCGGAGAACTCCACGGTGGTAGGCGTCCCAGGAAAAATTGTTCGTGTCAACGGCGAGAGGCTGGACCACGTGCACACTCCGGACCCCGTGGAGCTGGAGCTCCAAGAACTGCACCGTCGGCTGGATGTGCTGGAACAACAACTGCAAAAGGAGAATCATGACCATGTACCTGTACAACTCCCTCAGCCATAAAAAGGAAGCCTTTGTGCCCAATCATCCAAATCAGGTGAAGATGTACACCTGCGGTCCTACGGTGTATCACTACGCCCATATCGGGAACCTGCGGACGTATATCATGGAGGATATTCTGGAAAAGTATCTGCGCTACTTGGGATTCGAAGTGACCAGGGTGATGAACATCACGGATGTGGGGCACCTGGCCTCCGACGCGGACACCGGCGAGGATAAAATGCTGAAAGGCGCAAAGCGGGAACACAAATCCGTTCTGGAGCTCGCCCAGTTTTATACGGACGCCTTCTTTGCTGATTGTAACAAATTAAACATTAAGCGGCCAGACGTTGTGGAACCGGCCACCGCCTGCATTGATACGTTTATTCAAATCATCTCCCATCTCTTGGAACAAGGCAACGCCTACCTAGCCGGCGGTAATGTGTATTTTGACACCTCCAAGCTGGAGAAATACTATGTGTTTCACGATCATAAGGAGGATGATTTGGCCATAGGCGTCCGGGAGGGTGTGGAGGAAGACCGGAATAAACGGAATAAAAATGATTTTGTCCTGTGGTTCACCAAGTCAAAGTTTGAAGACCAGGCGCTGAAATGGGAGTCTCCCTGGGGGGAAGGCTATCCCGGTTGGCACATTGAGTGTACCGGCATCAGCCTCAAGCACTTTGGGGAGGATTTAGACCTGCACTGCGGCGGCGTGGACAATGCGTTTCCCCATCATACCAATGAGATCGCCCAGTCAGAGGCCTGTTTGGGCCATCCCTGGTGCAAATACTGGTTCCATGTCCACCATCTCAATACGGAGACAGGGAAAATGTCCAAGTCCAAGGGCGAGTTCCTGACGGTATCTCTTTTGGAGGAAAAAGGATACGATCCCATGGCATACCGTTTCTTTTGCCTACAATCCCACTACCGCCGGAATTTGGTATTTTCCTGGGAAAACCTGGACAATGCGGCTGCGGCCTACCAAAAGCTAATTGCAAAGATTGCGGCACTGGACCCATCGGAGGAAGAGAAGGTAGACGATGAAGCGTTTGCGGCGCTAAAGGACCGGTTTACCAAGGCCTTGGACGGAGACTTGAACACCTCCCTTTCGGTGACGGCGGTGTATGATGTGCTGAAGGCTAAGACCAACGATACGACAAAACGTCGCGCTATCGCTGATTTTGACCGAGTTTTGAGTCTAAATCTTTTGGCTGCAGCAGATAAAATCCGGCTGGAAAGCAACCAGGAGCAAGCGAACTTGGAATCAGACCCGAAGATTGACGCCATGTTGGAGGCCAGAACCGCAGCGAAGCGGGTAAAAAATTGGGTGGAGGCGGACCGCATTCGAGACGCGCTCAAGGCCCAGGGAATCGAAATCATCGACACGCCCCAGGGTTCGAAATGGAGACGGGTATGAAACTACTGATTTTGGATGGAAACAGCGTCATCAATCGGGCCTATTATGGCATCCGCCCGCTGACCACACGGGACGGCCTGTTTACCAACGCAATCTACGGCTTTTTAAATATTTTGGAAAAGCTGGAAACAGAGGAACGACCGGACGCGGTATGCGTGGCGTTTGACCTGCACGGCCCCACGTTCCGCCATGTGCAGTACGAGGGGTACAAGGCCACGCGGCATGGCATGCCCGAGGAGCTGGCGCAGCAGATGCCCTGGATGAAGAAAATTTTACAGGCGATGAACATCCCCATTTATGAGTGCCAGGGTTGGGAGGCAGACGACATCATCGGCACAGTGGCGAAAACCTGCGGCCAGTCCGACTGGAACTGCGTTATCGCCACCGGAGATCGGGACAGCCTGCAGCTGATTGACGAGCATGTACAGGTCAAGTTGGTGGTGACCAAGGCGGGCAGGACCAACGCCACGGTTTATGATGAAGCAACCTTCCAGGCTGAGTATGGCTTTGCGCCCAAGACTCTGGTGGATTTAAAAAGCCTGATGGGAGACAGCTCCGACAACATCCCCGGCGTTCCCGGCGTGGGTCCCAAAACGGCTACGGAGCTGCTGCTGAAATTTGGTTCCTTAGAGGGAATTTATGAGAATTTGCAGGACCCGTCCATTCGCCCCAAGCTCCGGGAGAAGCTGGAGGCTGGCAGGCAGAGCGCCATCTTGTCCTATGATTTGGCGACCATCCGCTGTCAGGCGCCCATTGATTTTCGCCCTGCCGATGCTCTGATTCAGGAGCCGGACAGACAGGCGCTGTATGCATTATTTACACGGCTTGAATTTGTAAAGCTCATAGATCGCTACGGCCTGCGAAGTGTTTCAGTAAAGCCCGTGTCGGCAAAGCCGTGTAAAACACCGGAGGCCTGCGCGTGTTTGCCGGAGCCCGGAACGCGCTGCGCCCTGGTGCTGGGAGATGACGGAGTGGTAGCTGTAGCCTGGGACAGTGGGGTATGCACCGTGGCGCCGCTGGAAGATAAAACGGCGCTGCGAGGCCTCCTGGGCCCTGGTACGCCCAAGGTCTGCCACGACTGGAAGACGCTGCTGCACCGGCTGGAGGAGTTGGACCTCCCGGCGGAAAATGTAGTTTTTGACACGGCCCTGGCCGCCTATGACTTGAATCCCTCCCAGGGTGATTACAGCCTGCCTCGTCTGGCTGCCACATACCTGGGGAGGGAGCTCTCGCGGGAGCCTGCCGATTTGGCCGTGGCTGTGTGGCAACTCTCGGGCATCCTGGAGCCTAAGCTGCAGGAGCAGGGAGCGCAGCGGTTATACCGGGAAATTGATATGCCCCTGTGCCCCATCCTATACCGCATGGAACGGACCGGCATCGCCATAGACCGGGACGCCCTGACCCAATTCGGGGATATTCTCTCCCAGCGGATTGCCGCCTGTGAGGAACAGATATACACTTACGCTGGCGAAGCGTTCAACATCCAGTCCACGCGGCAGTTGGGAGAGGTCCTGTTTGACCGTCTGGGGCTTCCGCCTGTCAAAAAGACCAAAACCGGCTACTCCACCAATGTGGAGGTGCTGGAAAAGCTGGCGGACCGGCATCCCATCATCAGCCAAATTATGGAATACCGGATGCTGACCAAGCTGAAATCCACCTATGCGGACGGGTTGCTGAAGGTAATCCGATCCGACGGCAGAATTCACACTACCTTTCAAAATATGGTCACAGCCACGGGCCGGTTGTCCTCCACAGACCCCAATTTGCAGAATATCCCCGTTCGGACGGAGCTGGGTAGTGAAATCCGGAAGATGTTCGTTCCACGGCCCGGCTGGGTGCTGGTGGATGCGGATTACAGCCAAATTGAGCTGCGCGTTTTAGCTCATATCGCAGGCGATTCCATTATGCGCCAAGCCTTCCAGAGTGGTCTGGACATTCACACCGTAACGGCTTCCCAGGTCTTCGGCGTGCCGCCGGAGGCGGTGACGCCGCTACAGCGCCGCCATGCAAAGGCGGTTAATTTTGGAATCGTTTATGGCATCTCGGAGTTCTCCCTGTCCGAGGATATTGGCGTTTCCCGCTGGGAGGCGAAAGCCTATATTGACAGCTATTTGGAGCGGTACGCAGGCGTAAGAACCTATATGCACGACATTGTGGACACCGCCCGGGCCCAAGGGTATGTGACCACGCTTTACGGCCGCAGGCGCTACATTCCAGAGCTTAAAAGCAGCAATTACAACCTGCGGCAGGGCGCCGAACGAATCGCCTTAAATACGCCGATTCAGGGAACGGCGGCGGATTTAATTAAATTGGCCATGATTCATGTGGACGAGGCTTTACGCCAGGCCGGTCTGGAGGCACAGCTCGTCCTGCAGGTCCACGATGAGCTCATTGTAGAATGCCCGCCGGAGGAGACGGAGGAAGTCAAACGCATTGTCACGCGGGAAATGGAGCAGGTGGCGGACCTTACCGTGCCGCTGACCGCAGAAGCCAAGGCCGGAGAGAGCTGGTACGCGGCAAAATGATGGAGCTTGCGGAGATGAGGCCAGCCCATGTGGCGCAAATAGCGGCGCTAGAAAAAATTTGTTTTTCCGATCCCTGGAGCGTGCGCAGCATTGCCGCTGAGTTGGAAAACCCGTTGAGCCTCTGGCTGGTGGCGCTGGACGGGGAAGAGGTAGCGGCTTATATCGGCAGCCAGTCCGTCTTGGACGAGGCGGATATGATGAACTTGGCAGTGGCGCCCATGTACCGGCGCCAGGGCGTGGGAGAGCGCCTGGTGTTGGCTCTGGTAGACCGGCTTCGCAGCCGGGGCGTATGCCGCCTCAGTCTGGAGGTACGGGACTCTAACGCCCCCGCCCTGGCGCTTTACACAAAGCTTGGGTTCCAGCAGGTCGGCCTGCGGCCCAATTATTATCTGGAGCCCCGGGAGGATGCCCGGATTCTCCGAAAGGAGTGGACGTTATGATTGTGATGGGCGTGGAGTCCTCCTGTGATGAGACCGCGGTGGCCTTGGTAGAGGACGGCAGACGTATTTTGACGGACTGCATCTCTTCGCAAGTGGAACTGCACAAGGTCTACGGCGGCGTGGTGCCGGAAATCGCCTCCCGGAAACACATAGAGGTCATCTATGGCCTGGCAGATCGGGCGCTGGCCGAGGCGGGGCTTCAGAGGGAGCAAATCGACGCGATTGCTGTGACTTATGCCCCCGGCCTCATCGGCGCGGTGCTGGTTGGCGTGAATTTTGCCAAGGCGGCGGCCCTGGCTCTGGACAGGCCTCTGATTCCCGTGCATCACATCCGAGGGCACATTGCGGCAAACTATTTGGCTTACCCCGCCTTGCAGCCGCCGTTTTTATGCCTGGTGGTCTCCGGGGGCCATACGATGCTGGTGGATGTCCAAACCTATACCGCAATGCGGGTGATGGGCAGCACGTTGGACGACGCGGCGGGGGAGTGCTTTGATAAGGTTGCCCGGGTGCTGGGTATGCCGTACCCCGGTGGAGCGGCTCTGGACCGCGCGGCGCGGGACGGGGACGCAAGCCGCTATCGATTGCCCCGTGCTCATGCTGGGGAGAATCCGCTGGATATGTCCTTTTCCGGTCTAAAGACCGCGGCCATCAATCTGCTGCACCACGCTGAGCAGGTGGGGGAGGAGATTTGTGTTCCAGACCTCTGTGCAGCCTTCTCCGCGGCGGTATCCGATACCCTTATTCCAAGAGCGATCACCGCGCTCCAGCAGACAGGATATCATCAACTGGCTGTGGCGGGCGGTGTAGCCGCGAACTCACAGATTCGCCGAGACTTGCTTTCGGCTGCAGCTCAGGTGGGCGCCAGCGTGTACCTGCCACCTTTGGCCCTCTGCGGAGATAATGGCGCCATGGTTGCCGCTCAGGGTTTTTTTGAGTATCAGTCAGGCCACACAGCGGATATGAGACTGAATGCCTACGCCACTAAGACGTTGGTTGGTGAGTCGGTGTGAGAAAGAACCCACTGACAGCGACGTCAGGTCATGGGTAATAAAGCGTTGCGCGGGACATGAAGCTTGTCCCGCGCAATCTTGCTTTTTCCACCGATGGAGAAGCTGGGAGCGCGAAAGCTGTCTGGAATTTTTTGGGAAACCTTAGGTTATTCAGTCAATCCTATGTATGGAAATTATGTCAATTAAAAGGTGAGTAAAAATTCATAGAAAAAAACAACAAATGGTTACAGTTTTTGAAATTTTCGTAACATAAGAGAGAAATTTCTCCTGTGCATTCCTGTGGAGAAACCTGTGGAGAATGTGCATAACTGCATGATGAACGGTCTGTTTTCCACATTATTGTAAACTTAAATAGAACGGCAACATGAAAATATACAGTTATTTTGTCGAAAAAGAGGGAGGAGCGTCGTTTGCGTCGACCGTTTTCCACAAGTTAATTTTTGCTGAAGCGAGCTTCGGCTTTTGTAACTGGCATCCATGCTTGAGCCGATTGCCGACTAAAAATGGGTATGCGAATGGGTTTCACAGCATAGGGTTTACTAAAAATCTGGGGAGGAATTCGCAGTGGAACAGCAGTTTCAATTCTCGAAAGAAACGCCCTATCCGCCTATCCGCGTGGACCGGCCCAACGCCCAATACGCCTCGGCCATGTTAGCCAATCTTGCCAGTTGCAACTCGGAGATATCGGCGGTAAGCCTGTATTTTTATAATAGCCTGATTTTGGCAGAGCGATATCCGGATATGGCCTCCTGCTTCCACGGGGTCAGTATCGTGGAAATGCGCCACCTGCATATTTTCGGCCAACTGGCACTGCTGCTGGGGGCAGATCCGAGACTCTGGAGCAATACGCGCAGGCGTTTACGCTATTGGTCACCAGCCTGCAACCAGTATCCGCAAAAGGTTTTGCCGCTAATTCGAAACGCCATCGAGGGGGAACGAGCCGCAATTCAACAGTACCAACATCAAATTGGCTGGATTCAGGACGAGGGAATCCAAGAAAATCTGCGCCGGATTTTGTTGGATGAGAAACAGCATATCATTGTTTTTCAGTCCTTGGAAAAGGAACTCTGCAAATCGGAAGCAACTGTAGAATAATAAAAAGGGCGCGCTGCTGAGCAAATGAGTTCAGCGGCGCGCCCTTTTTATGGCTCTTTGACCTTACTATCCTCTGATTGTACTGTTCTATCGTATAATGCTGCCATTTTTCCGTCGTACCCAAAAGGTATTTTCCCCTATCACTTTCAATCATTCAGCACGCACATGCAGCTCCACGATCTTTTTCTGCAGTCCTTTTAAGTCCCGAAATGCCTCCGGACGCTTACTGGGATCCCGCAGAAGCGCGGAGGGGTGAAAGGTGGCGGACATCCAGATGCCGCCCTTTTCAACCCATTGACCATGCTCCCGGGTAATCCGAAAATCCTGCTTCATCAGCCGCATGGCGGCAATACGGCCCAAACAGACTATAATTTTCGGATGAATCAAGGCCACCTGATTCCGTAAATAATCGATACAGGCGTCCTGCTCCACAGTGAGTGGGTCACGGTTCTGCGGCGGACGGCATTTAACAATGTTGGTGATATAGCAGTTGTGCCGGCCCAGGTCGACAATATGGAGCATATCGTTGAGCAGCTGTCCCGCTGCTCCAACAAATGGTTCCCCCTGAATATCCTCTTGCTGCCCGGGTCCCTCGCCCACAAACATCACATCCGCATCCTTTGGTCCCACGCCGAATACCACATGGTGCCGCGTTTCACACAGGCTGCAGCGCGTGCAGCTCTGACAAGCCTTCTCTAGCTGTGGCCATTCCAGCATGATCAGCGCTCCTTTCTATCTTGCCGGCGCCTTTTGCGCTTGCGGCGCCGAAGCGCGGACCAAACCGCCAATACCAACACCAGAACGAACAGAACGACCAGAAAAATCACCACGCCGCGCCAAGGGTTTTGCTTGATCTCTTGTACCGTCTTCTCTGGAACCGAAACCAGGGTTTTGCGGTCCACCGCAGTGACTGTGACAAGATCCGTTTCCCCCACACAAATGGAGCCGTAATACTTCCGAACAACGCCAACAATTTCATCCGCCTCCAGCGGAGCCTCTAAGCCATTTTCGGATAGCAGGTCATAGGAGGTTGTCAATTGGTCTTCCTCATAATCCGCAGGCAGCATAGTGGTGATGCTTTCCCTTGGCGTGACGACGACCGATTCTGTCCCCTTTTGCACAGGGAGCTGGGCAATAGGGTCCAAAGGAGACAACACCTGGACAAAGGTGAACTGGTCGAAGCCAAAGTCCAGCATTTTGGAAGCCGTCACAAAACTACCATAGGTGGTATAGGTCTCTGTCACGGTATTGCTGGCACCCAAGACCACACAAAGGTACCGCAGTCCCGCATCCTCCGCCACGCAAATAACACAGCGGCCAGCGGGCGTAGTGAAGCCGGTTTTTCCGCCGATCACTCGTTCGTCGTAGTAGTCTGAGGTGACAATGGAGCTGATCAGATAGTTGGTAGTGACAAGCGTCCTGGCCTCTGAAAGGTTGGTGGCAGGCAGCTCATACCGGGTGGTGGCATATATTTCCTGAAATTTCTCGTACTGCAGCGCAGCCAGGGTAATTTTTGCCAGGTCACGGGCGGTGGTGTAGTGATCGTCGGCGTGCAGGCCGTGAGTATTGGAGAAGTGCGTGTCTTCGCAGCCTAGTTCTTTGGCTTTCTGATTCATCATCTCCAGAAAAGCAGACTGGGTCCCCGCCACATATTCAGCGATTACCGGCGCGGCGTCATTTGCGGAGGCAATCATCAGGCAGTATAGGAGTTGATCCAGGGTGAAGACCTCCCCGGCAATCAGATTTGCGCTGCTGCCATCCGGGTCCATATCGGCCAGAGCGGACTCGCTGACAGTGATTTGGTCTGTCAGGGTTCCGTGTTCCAGGGCCAGCAGGCAGGTCATGATTTTAGTCAGACTGGCAGGCTCCCGGCGCTCATCAATGTTTTTGGCGTAGACCATGGTATTGGAGTTGAGCTCCAGGAGTAGGACCGCCGCACCATCCACCTCTAAATCCTGCGGGCCAGCCAAGGCGAGGGATGCATCCACACCGAAATCGCCATCTTCAGCCACGAAGGTCCGCTGTGGATTGGTCGATTCCAAAAAATCAGTTGGGTTGCTGGAAGGCCCTGCTTCCGTAATGGTATCTTCAGTTTCCGAGGCCAAAACGGACGGGGCGCCGAGCGGCAGTAGAATCAGCGCCGCAAGGAGAAGGGACAGAATTCGAAACTTCTTCATCTTTTTCACCATAATATTGGGGCGCTGGCTTGCCCGCCGGCGCAAAGTCGTGTATAATGAATCTGTAAACAAACGGCATGGACTGGGTACCTGATGAAATTGATTATAGCAGTTGTCTGGTGGCGGTGTCAATCCGTGAAGGGAGGAATTCCCATCCATGAGACGTATAAAATTTCCAATGCTCCTGCTGGTTTTGGTTGGTGTATTTGCCGGTTTCCTTGTGGGCCTATTCGTCGGGCGGAATACAGGAGGGCAAACTTTGTGTATCGCCGTGGAAAGTACAGTGCCGGCTGGGCCTGTTCCGACAGCACCGCAGATTCCTACTCAGACGCAGCTGACCACTGCGCCTATTCAGACAGACCGAACCGAACCCGTGCCGACCAGCGCCCCCACGGCCCCTTTGGGTGGGAAAATCAATGTCAATACTGCCGGTGTCACGGAATTGATGGAGCTTCCTGGGATCGGAGAGGTACTGGCGCAGAGAATTGTGGACTATCGAGAGAAGCACGGCCCGTTCCGTTCTCTGGAGGATCTGACGGAAGTCAGCGGAATTGGGGAAAAGCGACTGGAAGGAGTCTGGGATTATGCTACAGTGGGGTGAGATGAGATGAAAATAGGTGTTGTGGACGATGAGGCGCTGCTGGTAAAGGGCATTCGTTTTAATTTGCAGAACGAGGGCTACGAGGTTGTGACCGGCGCCAACGGCATCGATGCGGTAAACCTGGCCAGAGATCCGGAAGTCGGTCTTATGGTTTTAGATGTGATGATGCCCGAAATGGATGGATTCGCGGCTTGTGCAAAGATTCGTGAGTTTTCTCAAATCCCGATTTTAATGCTGACGGCAAAAACCGAGGATATGGATAAGCTCATGGGCTTTGAGCACGGAGCAGACGATTATCTGACGAAGCCGTTCAATGTGCTGGAGCTAAAAGCCAGAATCCGTGCGCTTTTGCGCCGGTCCGGTAAACCAAAAAAGGAGGACCGCGCCAACCGGTTGATTGCTGGTTCCATTACCTTGGATACGGATGCTCGCAATGCTTATCGGAGCGGAGAGCTGGCAGACCTAACGGCGAAGGAATTTGACCTCATTGAATTTTTGATGCGCAACCCCAACCGGGTTTATTCCCGGGAGGCGCTGCTGGACACCATTTGGGCCTATGAGTACCGCAGTGATATCCGTACGGTGGACGTGCATATCCGCCGCCTGCGGGAGAAGCTGGAGGAAAATCCTGCGCAGCCCAAGCACATCTTGACCAAATGGGGGGTCGGATACTATTTCAAAGAGTAAAAAACGGCATGGCCTGCGGTTCAGCAGGACGCAGTTAAAATATGCCTTGATGTATGTCCTCATCACCTCCGTAGTGTTGCTGTTTTTAAATCTCTATACTGCCTCCACCATCCGCAGCCTGATCTTTGAGGCCAAACGGGCCTCCATGGAGGACAAGGCGCAGCTTGCCGCCGCTGCATTTTCCGATCTCAATGTGCTCGGTGCGGCCAACGCGGAACAGGCAATGTCGCAAATGGGAAGTTTGAATGTCACCCGGGTCTTGGTGATGGACGCAGGCGGAGCGGTTCTGTTTGACTCGATTGAGGACGCACCAGCGCTTGGAAAGCTTGCCCTGCTTCCAGAGGTGGTTATGGCTCTGGAGGGAAACGATGTATTTTACTGTGCATATCAAAACGGAATCCTGGAGAGCCGGACCGCAATACCAATTGTGTATTACAGCCATCTCATTGGTTCCGTGTATTTAATGGAATACGATTTGGACCAAGGTGCTTTGATCTCCACCTTGCAGAATAATATTCTTCGAATCTCCGTTGTGCTGGAGCTTGCGGTAATTCTCTTTTCCCTGGCCTTTTCCCAGGCGTTTTCCCGCCGGATGCGGCAGATTCTGGCCTCCATCCGTATCATTCGAGCGGGAGATTATTCTCACAAAATGAAGCTCGGGGGAAAGGATGAGCTCTCTGTTTTGGCCAGTGAGTTCAACGAACTCACGGACCGCCTTCAGACCTCTGAGCAGCGGCGGCGGCAGTTCGTCTCGGATGCGTCGCATGAACTAAAGACGCCGCTTACCTCTATTAAGCTTCTGTCGGACTCCATTCTTCAAAATGAAATGGAGATAGAGACGGTTCGCGAATTTGTTGACGACATTGGCAGCGAGGCGGACCGCCTGACCCGCATGTCCGAAAAGCTGCTATCGCTGACCAAGATGGATGCCGGAAAGGGAGACGAGCGGGAAATTGCCGATGTCGGTCAAACGGTGGAAAAGGTGCTGAAAATGCTCTCGCCGTTGGCAAAGCTGCAGCAGGTCGCTCTGCACAACAAAGCACCGCTCGGGGCGACAGTTCTCATAGTGGAAGACGACCTGTATCAAATTATTTTTAACCTTGTGGAGAACGGCATAAAATATAATCGTCCAGGGGGGGCCTTGACGGTTGCGCTCCGGCGGGAGCAGGACGATTTTATTCTCACCGTGGCGGACACCGGAGTTGGAATTCCGGAGGAGTCGATGCCTTATATTTTTGACCGGTTTTATCGGGTGGATAAAGCACGCTCCCGGCAGGCTGGCGGCAGCGGATTGGGCCTGTCCATTGTGCACGATATGGTGGAACGGAATTACGGCACAATTACGGTCTCGTCCGGGGAGGACGGAGGCTCCTGTTTTACCGTGGAATTTCCCGCCTTTGATTTAGAGGAGGAAACAGAATGAGAGCACGTGTTTGGGCCGGCTTTCTGGCTGTGTGCCTTCTTTTTACTGGCTGCGTACGTCAGGCGGAGTCAGAGCAGCTGAAGAGTCCCGGTCGCTTTTACTATAAGACTCTGGACGCTGATTATGGCAAGAGCCAGTATGCAGTGGACTTTGAATTGCGGGAGACTGCTGGGCATGAGACGGATTTGCCCTGGCTGCTGTCTGAGTATTTTGCCGGCCCACAATCCAACGATCTGGTTGCGCCCTTTCAAAGATCTACGTCTCTTGTTTCTGTCGAACACAAGGGAGCGCAAATAACGGTCCGGGTGAGCCGGGACTTAGCGCAGCTCTCCGGCGTGGATTTATACTTGGCTTGCTGCTGTATTACCCTGACCTGCCTGGAGCTGGCTGGAGTGGATACAGTATGCATTCAAGCGGACGGGGCCTTATTAGACGGCAAGGACCAAATTCTTTTACAACGAGAGAACCTGCTGTTGGAGGATATTGACGCAGAGCGGACCAGCGCTGTGTTTGCATTATATTTTTCCGATACAGAAAATCGGTATCTCATTGGAGAAGAAATCAAAATAGGGAAGGAAGAACAGGCTAATTTGCCACGGTATTTGCTCCAGCGGCTGATGGAGGGGCCATCCGAATCCGGCCTGGCGGAGACGATTCCTCTGGGAACCCGGATTTTGGACCTGCAGATCTCAGATGGAATCTGCAATGTGGATTTTTCCTCTGAATTTATTTCGAACGCCCCCAGAACGGAGCTGGCGCAGCGCATGACCATTTTATCCTTGGCTAACACGCTGTGTCAGTTAGATAATGTGAAATCCGTGGTTTTATATTCGGAGGGGAAGCTGCTTAGTAGATATGGAAAGATGGACCTGAGCCAGCCGCTGCTCTTCGAGGAGGGTGCAGTTGGTCCTGTGCGGACCGGGCTCAATGAGTTTGACGCCGATATTTTTGTTACCATTGGGGACAGCGGCCTGCTCTCTCGGCTCCCGGTTCGAATTCGTCAGACGGCAAACGATGCAAAGGTGGAATTAGTCGTACAGGCATTGCTATCCTTCCCTGAAAAAAATGGATATCAAAACCCTGTTCCGGTAGGGACGTCCTTGCGTTCGATCAGTTGGACAGACAATCGCTGCTGTGTGGATTTGACGAAGGAATTTCTCAGTATGCAGGAGAGTAGTGAACTGTCTCTGGCAGTCCGGGCCATTGCCGCCACTATTTGGAATATTGTGCGGGTGGACGAAATCCAAATATTGGTGGAGGGTGAGGTCCCGCAGGGTCGAGATAGCAACCTATTTCAGTTGAAGACGCCGGAGGACGCTTGGTACACCCAAGGGTTCAACCAATAGAGCGTTCATATGCCTGATATGTCCATGCTTAAGGACTGACAAGTTTTATAAGTGGAGAGGTCATTATGTTCCAGGTATTAAAAACGGAGGGCGCGGCCCGCCGGGGCGTATTTACCTGCGCCCACGGCGTGGTACAGACTCCGGTATTTATGAATGTTGGCACACAGGGGGCAATCAAGGGCGCGCTGTCCGCGAAGGATTTAAAAGACATCGGCTGCCAGGTGGAGCTGTCTAATACCTATCACCTGCACCTACGGCCTGGGGATCAGGTGGTGCGGGACTTGGGCGGTCTGCATCGATTTATGACTTGGGACGGGCCGATCCTAACAGATTCCGGCGGCTTTCAAGTGTTTTCTCTGGCCAGTCTTCGGAAAATTCAAGAAGAGGGCGTCTATTTCGCCTCTCACATTGATGGGCGGCGTATTTTTATGGGACCAGAAGAAAGTATGCGGATTCAATCCCATTTGGGATCCGATATTTGCATGGCCTTTGACGAATGCGTGGAAAATCCGGCGCCCAGAGCGTATGTCAAAGCCTCCGCAGAGCGGACCTATCGCTGGCTGCTCAGATGCAAAATGGAAAACGAAAGACTCAATGCATTGCCGGACACGGTGAATCCAAAGCAAATGCTTTGGGGGATCAACCAGGGGGGTACCTATCCAGATATCCGCGTGGAGCATATGAAAAAAATTGCGGAGCTTGATCTGCCCGGCTATGCGGTCGGCGGTCTGGCGGTGGGGGAGAGTACCCAGACAATGTATGAGATCCTCGAGGCCTTAGAACCCTACCTGCCCCAGAAGAAGCCGCGCTATCTCATGGGTGTGGGAACACCCAGCAATATCATTGAAGGCGTGGCCCGGGGCGTGGACTTCTTTGACTGTGTTATGCCGGCACGCAATGCTCGGCACGCTAGGCTTTACACCTGGGATGGCGCGATTAACCTGAAAAACGCGAAATACGAGCGGGACAGTCTGCCCATCGATCCCGGTTGCGACTGCCCGGTTTGCCGTAGATATAGCCGGGCGTATTTACGGCACTTGTTCAAGGCGGAGGAAATGCTGGCGATGCGACTATCTGTATTGCACAATTTGTATTTTTATAATGAACTAATGCTGCGTATTCGTCAAGCTTTGGATTCCAATACCTTTTTAGCGTTTCGCCGGGAATACTCCCAGCGTTTGGCGCAAAGAATTTGAAAATTTATCCTTGCAAATTCTTGCCGAAATGATATAATAGGCTTGACTCAAAACACGGAGGAATTGCCAATGAATTTTTTTCTGACTGAATCTGCGTCTGCAGCTGGTGGAATGGGCAGCATGATTCTTATGCTGGTGCTCATGTTCGGCCTTTTATATCTTTTTATGATCCGTCCGGAGAACAAGAAGAAAAAAGAAGCCGAGCAGATGCGAAATGCTGTCAAGGTCGGTGATAAAATCACTACCATTGGTGGCGTTGTAGGTGTCGTTTGCAACGTAAAAGATGACAAAATCGTAATTGAAACCAGTGCGGACCGGGTTCGTGTGGAGTTTGCCAAGTGGGCCATTTCCTCCAATGATACGGTAAATGAGGCAGCCCAGGCCAACGCCAGGAAAGAAGCGGAGGCCAGAAAGCGGGCCAGAGAAGAGAAAAAGGCTGCGAAGGGAAAACGCTAAGCCTGCCGTCGCGCAGTTTGTGGTGCGGATAAAATAGATAAAAAAGGGGGCCGGCACGGCTCCCTTTTCTCTTCTTCAACACGCTTTTCCTTTTTCTATACCTCATAGATTGTAAGCCGCTGCGTGTTACGCAACGGCTTTTCCGCAATTTTACAGCTTTGTTACAAAGCATTTTCAGTTTGTTTTGTTTTTCTTCATAATCTGCAGGTATACTGCATGACATAGCAAGACAAAATTCTTTGTAATTCCGCCGGCGCCTGTCTGATCAACAGGCGCGCGGATTGAGATAAAAGACGCCGCAACATGCATAGTGCATTTGCGGCGTCATTTTTTGTTAACGCTCTAGTTCGCGCTGCGCCGCATCGTGAAGCAGAGTCTCTTTGGCCAAATAAACAGGCCTGCGCTTTGCTTGTTCAAAGATCCTGCCTACATACTCCCCAATGAGCCCCAAACAAAACAGCTGCATGCCGCCCAGAAACAGAATCAAAACGATGATAGTGGCGTAACCTGGCACAGCGATGCCCCAAATAAGTTTTTGTAATACCACGATGAACAGGTATATCAAGGCGGCGATGGAGGAAAGAAAGCCAATGAAGGTAGAAATCCGCAGCGGCGCCGTGGAAAAACCGATAATGCCATCTATGGCGTACCGGAACAGCTTCTTGAAGGACCACTTGGTAGTTCCCGCCGCCCGCTCGCAGGCGGTATAGGGGATGAAGCAGGTCTCATAGCCGACCCAGGCGAAAATACCTTTGGAAAACCGGTGATATTCCGGGAGGGCCAGGATACTCTCCGCTACTCGACGGCGGAAGGTTCGAAAATCGCTTGCATCCGGGCGGAGCTTTACCGTAGAGACCTGATTAATCAGGCGGTAAAAGCCGTTTTTAAAGAATTTAAGCGTTTTCCCATCGCCACGCTTATCCTGATAAGCCGCCACGATATCGTACTGCGGCTGCCGGTCCAGAATGTCCACCATATTTCGAACGACACCGGGCCGCTGCTGCAAATCCGCATCGATCAGCGTTATATACTCGCCGGATGCGTGCTCCAAACCGGCGTAAATTCCTGCTTCCTTGCCAAAGTTCCGGGAAAAGCTTATGATGCTGACCGGACAGGCCTGTTCTCGATAGAGTTTTTTTAATTCCAGCAGGGTTCCATCCGTACTGCCATCGTCCACAAATATAATTTCGTAGGGATACCCGCAGCCGTCGAATGCTTGTAGCACCTCGCGCTGAAAGGCAGCCACATTTTCTAACTCATTGAAGCAGGGCACAACAAGGGATAGTTTCATTTTCATCACCTGAATTGTTTCTATAGCCATTTTTTTGATTAAGATCCGGATTCTATTCCATTATAACACTATTATATGATGGAAAACACAGAGCGTCAAGGGAAATGCAGATTAAAACCGTCAAAATGGCAGGAAAAGAACGAAACTGTGGTTCCGTGCTCCGTCTTAACATCCGGCATTGACAAAATCGGCGTTTTGAGGTATAATGCAGCTACAAACGCAGTGACGAGGAGGTTCCCACGGGAAAACCCGGCAGAGAGGATGCGGTGGGTGCAAGCATCTGGGAGGCAGTGGGATGGTCGCCTCTGAGCGGACAGACCGAAAATCAGTAAGTCTGTACGGGCCCTCCCGTTACAGAGTTTAAGCGTCCGGCATTTGGCCGGGAATTCAGGTGGTACCGCGGAGTTTTTCGCCCTGAACCAAGTGGTTCTGGGCGTTTTTTTACACCCTTTTTGACGGCTGATCAAACGACTGGGGGCAAAGAAATGGAGATTATTAAACCGGATGCAAAATACTTTTCTGAGTACTATCAGGCTTGCAAAGAGTCCTACGAAAACCAAGTTACGGAATGGATGCCATTTGAATTAGATCGGTTTGACGCGTGGAAGGCTAATATCTTAGACGCTTATGCCCGCTACGAAAAGGGAGAGGACCTGCCGGCTGGCTTGCCCCGCACCATCACCCGATGGGGCGTCGAGGGGGATACCTTCATAGGAGAATTGCAGATTCGTCCCTACCTGACGGAGGAGGAAGCCAAAACCTGGGGGCATGTCGCCTACGCAGTTCGATATTCTCAATGGAGAAAGGGGTATGGAACCAAGCTGTTGCAGGCTGCACTGGGTCTTCTGCGGCAATATCAGCTACCCAATATCTATTTGGTTTGCCACACTGAGAATCAGGCCTCTATTCACGTCGCGCAGGCCTGCGGTGCCTCGCTTTTCGGCACCCTGCAGGACGAGGACGGCTCAAATCAGCTGATCTACCTTTTCCGGAACCAAACTTTGCAACAAGCATAAAAGGAGGAGTCAACCATGGCCAGAGAATTACCCAAAGTGTATGAGCCGGGGGACGTGGAAGCCAGAATTTACAAGATGTGGGAAGAGGGCGGTTATTTTCGCGCTCAGCGAGACCCGCAAAAAAAGCCCTTTACCATCGTCATGCCGCCCCCCAATGTAACAGGCCAGCTGCACATCGGCCACGCGATGGACGCGGCCCTGCAGGATGCCCTGATTCGCTTCAAACGGATGCAAGGGTACGCGGCGCTGTGGGTTCCGGGTGTGGACCATGCCGGCATCGCCACCCAAATTCGGGTGGAGGAGGAGCTGCGCAAGGAGGGACTGACTCGCTACAACCTGGGTCGGGAGCGCTTCCTGGAGCGGGTCTGGGATTGGAAACGGCAATATGGCGATCGCATTCTAGCGCAACAAAAGAAATTGGGGGCCTCCTGTGATTGGGACAGGGCCCGGTTTACCATGGATGACGGCTGCTCTAAGGCGGTGCGGGAGGTCTTTGTCTCCCTGTATGATAAGGGCCTGATCTATAAAGGCAGCCGTATTATCAACTGGTGTCCGCATTGTGTCACAGCGCTGTCTGACGCAGAAGTGGAGTATCAGGATAAGCCGGGGCACCTGTGGCATGTCCGGTATCCACTGGCGGATGGCTCCGGCTCTGTTGTGGTGGCCACCACCCGGCCTGAAACCATGCTGGGAGATTCCGGCGTCTGTGTGAACCCTGCAGACCTCCGGTATCAGGCTTTGATTGGTAAGCAGGTGATTTTACCTCTAATGAATCGAACAATCCCCGTGGTGGCAGACGACTACGCGGAGATGGACTTCGGAACCGGTTGTGTGAAAATGACCCCGGCCCATGATCCCAATGATTTTGAGGTTGGCTTACGACATAACCTAGAGGTCATACGGGTTCTGGACGATAACGGCAAGGTCAACGAAAACGGCGGAAAATATCAGGGCCTGGACCGCTATGAAGCCAGGAAAGCCGTTGTCACGGACCTGGAAGCGCAGGGGTATCTGGTCAAAGTGGAGGACTATTCTCACAGTGTTGGCACCTGTTACCGCTGTCACAATGATGTGGAGCCTATTATCTCCGCCCAATGGTTTGTAAAAATGAAACCGTTGGCAGAGGAGGCCATTCGGGTGGTGCAGGAGGGTCAAACGCAGTTTGTTCCGGAGCGCTTTACGAAGACCTACCTAAACTGGATGGAGCATGTACGGGATTGGTGCATTTCCAGACAGCTCTGGTGGGGGCATCAGATTCCAGCCTGGACCTGCGGGGATTGCGGCCATCTTACAGTTTCTCGGGAGGACCCCGTCTGCTGTGCCGCCTGCGGCAGTAAAAATATTGAACAAGACCCAGATGTGTTGGACACCTGGTTTTCCTCGGCTCTGTGGCCTTTTGAAATCTTAGGCTGGCCAGAGCAGACGGAAGATTTGGCGTATTTTTACCCAACAGACGTTTTGGTCACGGGCTATGATATTATCTTTTTCTGGGTGGCGCGGATGATTTTCTCCGCCTGCGCGCACACGGGGCGGCCTCCGTTCCATACGGTGCTGATCCACGGTCTCATCCGGGACGACAAGGGCCGGAAGATGTCCAAGTCGTTGGGCAATGGGATTGACCCCTTGGAGATGATTGATCGGTACGGCAGTGACGCGCTTCGCCTGAATATGCTCACTGGGAATTCCCCGGGAAATGATATGCGTTTTTATACTGAGCGCTGCGAGGCCATGCGGAACTTTGCCAACAAGCTTTGGAACGCCAGCCGGTATGTGCTGATGAATGTGTCTGGGGAAGGTCCCTGGGTGCTGCCGGCGCGGGAGCGGTTGGAGACTGCGGACCGCTGGATTCTCAGTAAACTAAATACACTTATTACAGAGGTTACGGACAACCTGGAAAAATACGAGCTGGGCGTAGCAGTACAAAAGGTATATGATTTTCTGTGGGATTCCTATTGCGACTGGTATATTGAGTTGACCAAAGCCCGCTTGTATGGCGATGAAGCGGCCAGCAAGGAAGCGGCTATTCAGGTTCTGGTGTATGTGTTGGACCAGACGCTGCGGCTTCTGCATCCCTTTATGCCCTTTATTACCGAAGAAATCTGGCAGTCCATTCCTCACCAGGGCGATGCGTTGATCGTAGCACGATGGCCGGAGGCCTCTGCCGAACGGTCCTATCCCATGGAGGAAGCGCATATGGAATCTGTCATGCAGGCGATTCGCGCCGTTCGGAACCGGCGGGCGGAAATGAATGTGCCGCCCTCCAAAAAGGCGGCGCTGTATGTGGTCACGGCCTTGCCGGAGGTTTTTTCTGCTGGAATTCCATTTCTGCAGCGCCTGGCCTATGCGGATCGTGTGAAGGTTCTCGCGGATGCGCCGGCACATAGCGAAGCTATGATTTCCTGTGTGACGGCAGATTCCAAGCTATTTATTCCGCTGGGGGAGCTGGTAGATATCTCAAAAGAACTGGAGCGGCTGGACAAAGAGCTAGAGAAAACGCAAAAAGGTCTATCCGCTGTGGAGACAAAACTGGCCAACGAGAAGTTTACGGCGCGGGCGCCCGAATCGGTGGTGAACGCAGAGCGAGATAAGGCTGAGAAGCTCCGCGCACTGATGAACCAGCTTCAGGAAAGCCAGGCAAGACTGAAGGCAATTCGGTAACCATGAAACCGGACTCTCTCGCCAGTTCAGGCGAGAGAGTCCAGTTCCCAGAGGCCCGGGTATTCCGAAGTTTTATTTGCTTTCCACTTTAGGAGGGATTACAATGAAACGACGCGTATCAGTAGTCGGTCTTCTCTGTGTTCTGCTGCTGACAGGGTGTTCTTTATTTACGCACAAAAATCCTTCTCTTAACCTGGAGCAAACCGGTTCTTATTCAGAACGGAAAGAGCAAACGGCACCTGTTCCGCCATCTTCAACAGCCTCAGAACCCGTCGACGATATTACCCTTTCCTATGCGGAGGCCTTTCGAACCAAGGACGCACCCGCCGGCAAGATTGACCGCAGTATGGCATGTTTTTTCAGGGACGGCACCTATGAAACGGTGCAAATGGCGGAGGTCCTGGAGTTTGATGACCTGGGGAAGTTGGCCTATACCACCTACTATGATCAATTCCTGGACGAGTCGTTGCGACCTTTTTTACAGTGTATGCGGTATGCTGTGGCCAACGGCTACACCCGTTTTTGCTTTCCTTCCACCAATGGAATTGGTGGGGAGGCACTTTTAAGCGCAAGGGCCTATGTAGAGGAGGCGTTTCTCTTCGGTTATTCCAGCGCAAGTGTTGGAACCTTCCAGCTGGAGGAGGGGCAAACCTTGTATTTTAACCTGGTTACCATTCCGGAGATGGAGCTGATAGACCTGGACAAACGGGAGCAAGCCTACCAGGAGGCTCTCCGAATTGTCGGCAGTATTCCGGAATCTTGCCAAAGCGAATACGAAAAAGCGCTTTATCTGTATGAGTACATTACCAGTACCGTGAATTATTTTGACGTGGATGATCCTCATTCTTATTATGACACGGACTATGACCTCATTTATGATGCGCTGATTCTTCACAATACGGTGTGCGCCGGCTATGCTTACGCCCTGTTTTACCTGTACAATTTGGCGGATATCCAGTGCATCTTAGTGACTGGATATATGGCGGATCCGGAGACCTCTGCCACCGCTTGGCACGCCTGGAACATTGCGCGCGTCGATGATGCGTATTATCTGTTCGACTCAACCTGGGATGCCGGAATGTCTAAACAACACTACCTGTTTTTCGGCGTCTCCTCGGAAACCATGCAGAGCTTCTATCCCAGAAGCGTTGTCAACTTTTATCAGAAAACGCTCCCGGCCTGTGAGGCAGATTTACCGCATCCTTAAAAAACCTTTTAATAGCCTGTATGCGAAAGGGCTCGGAGGGAAGAAAAGGGTGAAAGGGGACCGTCGGTGTTTCCTTTCCTGTCTCATGAAGCATATTTGAAACTTTTCAGATGCTTGAAAAACAATCTGGTCGTAAAAATGACCTTGATAACCTATCCGGCCTCAATGGCAAATGCCATTGAGGCCGGATTTTTTGTCTCGCGCGTCATACAAGGATGGCGCCGGTCAGACGCCATCCCGTATGCGTGTCGGGTTAGAGAAGGATTTCGTACAGGAACCGAATCAGCATGGTCGCGCCTTGGGCTCTTGTTGCCGTTGCGGCAGGTGCCAAAACCTGCTCGCTTACGCCAAGAATTATACCATGCTCCACAGCCCAGGCCATAGCCGTGCGGGCAAATGGGCTGACGCGCCCGCCATCGGCAAAGCCGGACAGGTCTCCGGTGACAGTTATGTCACATCCACTCTGCTCCGCATAGCGGTATAGGAACGTGATCATTTGCTCCCGAGTCAGCGCATGCGTGGGTGCAAACATATCCTTTTCTATGCCTTCGGTGAGTCCATTATTTGCGGCCCAAATCACTGCGTCGGTGTACCAGCGGTTGTCCTCCACGTCCAGGAACGGATTCTGCAATCCCTCCACGCTGGGGGAGCCCATCATCCGATACAGCACGCTGACCAGCATGGCCCGCGTCATGGTTTTCTCCGGAACGAACAGCTGATTTTCAAAGCCGGTAAACAGGCCCATGTGCGTAGCCAGCAGGATGCTATCCTGTCCCCAATGCCCTGCAACATCCCGATAAGGATTGGGAAGAACCTTGGGATCCATAGCGTGGAATGCTTTGACAACGGCAGTAAGGTGAGCATAGTTGGTAACAAATGCTTGCTCCGCCGCGGAAAGTGCACGATAGGCGCGTACTGTCATGAGAATCACTTGCAGGTCCGAACAGGCGACCTTCTCAGGGGCGGGCAGTTTGTCGATGAGGTCGATCACCGCTTGAATGGGTTTCAGGAGCTCAGCCAGAGCCGCTTCGGCCTTGGTCAGTTTGCTGTAGTTGGTGACCAGGGCTTGGGCATCCTTGCCCA
>CBCTHM010000011.1:0-79302 GCA_965146675.1 uncultured Eubacteriales bacterium
CCCGGGAAATTTGCAAGACGTACCCGGGCGAGCGCAGCTCGCCCCTACACCCGCACCATCGATACCCATCCCGTAGGGGCGAGCTGTGCTCGCCCGCCTCAACGCAGGGAGGTACCCGGGAAATTTGCAAGACGTACCCGGGCGAGCGCAGCTCGCCCCTACACTCGCATCGTCGATACCCATCCCGTAGGGGCGAGCTGTGCTCGCCCGCCCCCCCACAGGGGGGTACCCGGGAAACTTAGACGTACCCGGGCGAGCGCAGCTCGCCCCTACAGCCGCCCCATCGATACCCATCCCGTAGGGGCGAGCGGTGCTCGCCCGTCCCCCCGCAGGGAGGCACCCGGCGATTCGCAAAACGTACCCGGGCGAGCGCAGCTCGCCCCTACAGCCGCACCATCGAAACCCATCCCGTAGGGGCGAGCTGTGCTCGCCCGTCCCCCCGCAGGGAGGCACCCGCCGAATCGCAAAATGCGCCCGGGCGAGCGCAGCTCGCCCCTACACCCGCATCGTCGAAACCCATCCCGCAGGGGCTAGCTATGCTCGCCCGTCCCCCGCAGGGAGGTACCCGGGAAATTTGCAAGACGTACCCGGGCGAGCGCAGCTCGCCCCTACACCCGCATCATCGATACCCATCCCGTAGGGGCGAGCGCAGCTCGCTCCTACAAATCATAATTTGTCGCCCTGTGACCGGCCTCAATGGAGAAAAGTTTTTTACATATTTAATAGTTCAGACGGGATTGTTCCATATTTTTTCTCAAATTCCTTGATGTGTTTTCTCATTAACCATTCTATTTCTTTGTTTTTAGACCTGCCTTCGTATTCTGCTACATAGCCAAATTTTATTAGCAATTCCCGACAAATTCTTAGTGTAAATTGACTTCTATTATCTCTCAACACAATTCCTCTCAAATCGTATAAAAAGTATAGACACATTGGAAGTAAAGTCATTGCGGTATCCGCATGGGACGTTTATAACAATCTCTATTGTTCTTCCGTAGAACCATCTAAATCCTCTTGTTTTATGGGGCCATGTTCTCGTTCGAATTCTGCAATGTGATGTTTCATTATTTGTTCTAATTCCTTGTTTTTAGTTCTGCCATTAAATTTTGCAACGTAACCAAATCGGCTAAGCAGCCTTCGAGATACGCGTAAGGTGAAGCCAACCTCATCCTTCATTATGACACCTCCATGATTAAGTATTGACAAAATTATAGTGCAGCATTATACTTAAATGGAGAAATGAGCTCATTATGAGCTCATGATATTTTAAAGGATGAAATAGAATGAGTGATTATAAAAAACTTTATTACATGTTGTTCAACTCCATTACGGATGCAACTAGACAGTTAGAAGCAGAAAACTATGGATTAGCGCGGGAAATTCTGTACCGCGCTCAGACGGAGGCAGAGGATTGGTATTTAGCGACAGCCGATTGTCCTGAGATATGGGAAGACGAGAACGTCGTATTGGATGAGATTCTCGATCTATAATGTTCCGGCTAACGATGTGACCGAGATAAAAAGCTGCCATAAGCATGTGCTTTATGGCAGGAAACCGATCTGATTTTCGTAATTTGTATATGAGAGGTGGTTTGCGGGCTGTGCTCGCCCGCTCCCGCAGGGAGGCACCCGGGAAATTTGCAAGACGTACCCGGGCGAGCGCAGCTCGCCCCTACACCCGCATCATCGATACCCATCCCGTAGGGGCGAGCTGTGCTCGCCCGTCCCCCGCAGGGAGGCACCCGCCGAATCGCAAAATGCGCCCGGGCGAGCGCAGCTCGCCCCTACACTCGCATCGTCGATACCCATCCCGTAGGGGCGAGCGGCGGTGCCCCTAAATAGTCGCAGCCCCGGCCGCAAAACGGCCGGGGCTGCGTTTTTTAGTTCGGGTGGTCAAATCTCCATGATGACGGGCAGAATCATGGGATTTCGTTTCGTGGTTTTAAACAGATAGCCGGACAAATCGCTTTTGATGGAAGACTTGATGGTAGCCCAGTCCCGGACACTCTTCCGGCTGCATTTTTCAATGGACTCAATGGCCAGAAGCCGCAAATCCTCCATCAGAGTTTCGGATTCCTTCACATAGACGAAGCCCCGGGTGATGATGTCGGGCCCGGATAGGATGGACCCGTCCTGGCTGGACAGATTCACGCAGACCACCAGCATGCCGTCCTGGGCCAGGTGCTTCCGGTCCCGGAGCACCACGCTGCCCACGTCCCCCACGCCGGTGCCGTCCACCAGGACCTTTCCGGCGGGAACCGTTCCCCCCGGCTTGCAGCTCTTGCCGGACAGCTCCAGCACCTGACCGATGTCCGAGACAAAAATGTTTTTGGGGCTCATGCCCATCTGCTTGGCCAGCTTGGCGTGGATCTGCAGGTGCCGCTGTTCGCCGTGAACTGGAATGAAGAACCGGGGCTTGCACAGGGCGTGAATGATTTTCAGCTCCTCCTGGCAGGCGTGGCCGGAGACGTGGAGGCCCTCGGACTTCTCATAAAGCACCTCCGCCCCCTTCCGGTACAGCTCGTTGATAATTTTGGATATGGCCTTTTCGTTGCCGGGGATGGCGGAGGCGGAAATGATAATCCGGTCTCCGGGCTGAATCTCCACCTGCTTGTGGGTGGAAAAGGCCATACGGTACATGGCGCTCATGTTCTCGCCCTGGGAGCCCGTGGAGACGATTACAATCTTGTCCTTGGGCAGGCTCTTGATGGCGCTGATGTCCACGATGGTGTTGGCCGGGGCCTTGAGATAATTGAGGTCTGTGGCCACCTTAAGCATGTTTTCCATGCTCCTGCCGGTTACGGCCACCTTGCGACCGTACCGGTGGGCGGTTTGCAGCACCGCTTGGATCCGATGCATATTGGAGGCGAAGGTGGTGACGATGATGCGCTGGTTACAGCCCTTGAACTGCCGGTCCAGCCCCTCGGCCACCAGCTGCTCCGAGGGAGTGTAGCCCGCCCGCTCCACGTTGGTGGAATCGCACAGCAGGGCCAGCACGCCCTCCTGCCCCAAAGTGCCCAGCCGGCCCAGGTCCATCATGCCGCCCTCGGCAGTGGGATCGATTTTGAAGTCGCCGGTCATGACCACCTTGCCCACCGGGGTGTGGATGCAGAAGCACACCGCGTCTGCGATGGAATGGTTGACATGGATGAACTCCACCTGGAAGCAGCCGGCCTTGACCACGTCGCCGGGCTTGTGGGTCAGCAGCTTGACCTTGTCGGCCAGGCGGTGTTCCTCCAGCTTCAGACGGATCAAGCCATTGGTCATGGCGGTGCCGTGCACCGGAGCCAGCACCTGGGCTAACGCGTAGGGCAGTGAGCCGATGTGGTCCTCGTGTCCGTGGGTGATGAAGAATCCCCGCAGCTTCTGCTGATTCTTAACCAGGTAGGTGAAATCGGGAATCACCAAATCCACGCCGTACATGTCGTCCTCCGGGAAGCCCAGACCGCAGTCCACGACAATCATATCCTTGCCGTATTCCAGGACCGTCATATTCTTTCCGATCTCGTTTAAGCCGCCCAGGGGGATAATTTTCAGTTTTTCAGCCAAATGATATCACAACTCCTTTTGTTCAATAAAAAGCCGGGCTGAACCGGCCTTGGGGAAAATACCCCGAATTTTTGCCTTATGGACTCTAAAAACGAGCCGGCGCCAAAAAGGCGCAACAAAACCAAGCAACCGCCTGCCCGCCGTAAGGCCCCGATACGCCTTTTTGCGGGAAAACGCCTGCTTCCGCCCTCATTCAGAAAAGCAATCACCAGCGATCACAAACTATATCCAGTGCAAACGCACGATACGCCGAACCCGTTTCGCGTCAAAAATACGCTCCATTAGAATACAGTATACCACAATTTTCCGAGAAAGTATACTTCTTTTTTCAAAATGTAGGCTGCTAAATTCTGGAGTAAAGAATTGGGACCTAAATTTTGGCTTTTTAGCCGCTGGGTGGGCACAAAGGCTGCTTTTACGCAGAAAGCGTGGGGAGATTTGGAATTTGCCTTGATAAAGGCGGGGGCGTTTGCTATAATAAAGCTTAACCTATCCTGCAAAAAGGGCCGGCGCGCCTGGGACCGCGCCAATTTCAGCCCGGAGTCCGGTCCGGGAACCGGGAGGAGTGGATTGCGTGAACAAAAAGCTGGGCCGTCTCATTGAGCCCGGAATGGGCCTGTATTTTGTGGTCATGTTGGCCTTTGCCGTGACGGCATTTGTGTTGAATCAGCCCATTGTGGCCGCCGCGGAGGCTGGTACCACCACCTTGCTGTTTGCCTTCTATCAGCTAAATAAGGTCCGGCGCCGCCGGGAAATCGCCGCTTATATCCAGTCCGCCACAGATACCGTGGAGACCGCCTCCAAGGGGGATATGCCTCTGCCAACGGCTCTGATCCGCCTGGCCGACGGGGAGATCATCTGGACCAACCGGCGCTTTTCCCAGGTCTCCGGAATGCGGGACACCCTATTTGAGCAGAAGATCGGCAATGTGCTGCCATCGTTCTCCACGGACTGGCTGGCGGCCGGCAAGCCCGAGTGCCCCTACGACTTGACGCTACGGGACCGGCGCTATCGGGTGTACGGCTCCACCTACCACGCTGACGACCCGGCCAAAACCTTGCTGGCAACCCTATATCTGGCAGATCTGACGGAGCTGTATCAGGTCCGGGACGAGTACATCCGGTCCCGGCCCGTGGTGGCCATCATTTTGGTGGACAATTACGACGAGCTCACCAAGAACCTGCCGGAGAGCGCCATCTCCAACCTCAACGCTCAGATCAACGACATCATCACCCGGCGCATTGAGAGCTATCACGGCATGCTCCGCCGGCTGGAGCGGAATCGGTTTTTATTCGTGTTTGAGCTCCGGGACCTCAAACGCTCCATAGAAAGTAAATTTCCCCTGCTGGAGGACATCCGCCAGGTGGTGAGCCCCACGGGCGTGGCGGCCACCATCTCCCTGGGTGTGGGCCGGGACGGCGCCAGCTTTGAGGAGGCCTACGATTTCGCCGCCCTGAGCATCGAAATGGCCCTTTCCCGGGGCGGTGACCAGGCCGTCATTAAGGACCGTTACAACTTCTCCTTCTACGGGGGCCGGACCAAGGAGACCGACCATCGGTCCAAGGTCCGCTCCCGGGTCACCGCCAACTCCCTGTCGGAGCTCATCAGCCAGAGCAGCCATGTGTTTGTCATGGGACACAAAAATGCGGATTTGGACTCTGTAGGCGCGGCGGTAGGCATCTGCTGCCTGTGCCGCAAGAAGGGCAAGCGGGCCCGCATCGTCCTGGATGTGGAAAAGAGCGCCGCGGGCAAGCTTATAGGCCAACTCCAGGGGACACCGGAGTACGCCGAGAGCATCGTCTCCGGGCAGGAGGCGCTGCTGCTGGCGGACAATAAAAGCCTTTTGGTGGTGGTGGACACCAACCGCCCGGATCAGGTGGAGTGCAAGCCGCTTTTGGAGGCAATTTCCAAGGTCTGTGTGGTGGACCATCACCGCAGGGCTGCGGATTATATCAACCCGGTGGTAGTCAACTTGCACGAGCCCTATGCCTCCTCCGCCTCCGAGCTGGTGACGGAGCTGCTGCAGTATTCCGTGGAGCGCACCGACGTGCTGCCGATTGAGGCCCGGGCGCTGCTGGCCGGCATTGTGCTGGACACCAAAAACTTCAACGTCCGCACCGGCGAGCGGTCCTTTGAGGCCGCGGCGTTTCTCCGACGGCTGGGGGCGGACACGGTGGAGGTCAAAAAGCTGCTGCAAAACGACTTCCAGGCCACCCTGGCCCGGTATCAGATCATCAAGTCCGCCCGGCTGTATAAGGAGCAGATCGCCATCGCCGCACTGAACACCACCACCACCCGCACCATCGCGGCCCAGGCTGCGGATGAGTTGCTGAACATTCAGGGAATTCTCACCTCGTTTGTGCTCTACCCCAGCCAGAACGAGGTCATTATCTCCGCCCGCTCCATTGGGGAGGCCAACGTGCAGGTGATCCTGGAGCCGCTGGGCGGCGGGGGCAACGCGGCCACCGCCGGGGCGCAGATTCCAGACTGCGATGTGAAAACCGCCCTGGATCGCCTGGTGGCCGCCATTGACCAGTATTATGAGACCTAATTGTGGCAGTGGAATTGGAATCAGAAGGAGCGCGTGCAGTCTATCGTGCACGTGCGCTGATCGTCCGGGCCGGAGCGGTCCAATGCATGGGCAACCAATGGGAGGCAGGGTATTTTTGCTTCTGGAATCTGATGATTTTCGGCGAGATTACTAGTCCTTGTCGGAGGCCGCGTGGTCTTTGTTCGGGTGCCCAAGGAAGCCGAATATGGGTACGGTAGCGGTTTTTCACGATTGATATGGAAATCTGTGGGATTTGGTCCAGTTCCGGCGGGGCGCCCCATGGAAAAACGAATTACGCCGGAGCGCTCAGCAAAAGCGATAAGGAGGCTGCGAATATGAAAGTGATTCTATTGCAGGATGTGAGGGGAAAGGGCAAGAAGGGCCAGCTGCTGGAGGTCTCCGACGGTTACGCCCGGAACTACATGCTGCCCCGGAAGCTGGCCATGGAGGCCACTGCCGACGCCATCAACACCATGCGCATGAACGACCGGGCCGCACAGGAACGGCGGACTCGGGAGCGGGCGGAGGCTGCGGCCCTGGCGGAGCGGATGCGGGCCATGACCCTCACCGTTACGGCCAAGGGCGGCGGCGCTGGGCGGCTGTTTGGTTCCGTCACCAACCAGGAGATTGCCGACGCCCTGCAGAGCCAGGCGGGCATCGCCCTGGACAAGCGGAAAATCGTCATCGACGAGCCAATCAAGACCGTGGGCACCTATTCCGTCAAGTGCAAGCTGGGCTTTGAGATCACCGCCCAACTGGCTGTGCGGATTCAAGAGGCGTAACAAGCCCAGGCTTCCGCCCAGGCGGGCGGCGGGGCCCTGGAAGGAGAGAGAAAACCATGGATGAAGCCCTATTGGCCCGGCAGGCGCCCCACTCCCTGGAGGCGGAGCAGTCCGTTTTGGGCGCTATGCTCATTGACAGCCGGTGTATCCCGGACGTGATCGGCATGTTGCGGCCGGAGGATTTCTATCTATCCCAGAACCGGGACATTTACGAGACCATCTATGCCATGTTTAACTTCTCCCAGGCCGTCGACCCTGTGACCGTGCTGGATAAAATGCGGGAGCGGGGGCTCTGGCAGGAGAGCTCCACGGACTATATCATGCAGCTCATGGAGATCACCCCCACCGCAGCCAACGCGGGCCGATACGCTGCCATCGTCCGGGACAAGGCCCTTTTGCGGAACCTGGCCGGGGCGGCGGAGGAAATCGGGCAGACCGTGTACGAGGGCGTGGGGACCCCGGCGGAGATCCTGGAGGCCGCAGAGAAGAAGATTTACGCTCTTCGGAAGGGGGAGCGGGGGGACAGTTTGGAGCATGTGGGGCTGATTCTGCAGAAGGTCTTTGACCGGCTCACAGAGCTGGCCCAGTCCGACAGCGAGATTCCCGGCCTATCCACCGGCATCCGGGACCTGGATCAGAAGATTAACGGCTTGAATAAGTCGGACCTTTTGCTCATCGCCGCCAGGCCGGCTATGGGAAAGACCTCCTTTGGCCTGAACATCGGGCTGAACGTGGCCAAAAAATACAGCAAAACCGTGGCTTTTTTCTCCCTGGAGATGTCCCGGGAGCAGCTTACCATGCGTCTACTGTCCGGGGAGGGCTTTGTTGACAATCAGAAGCTCATGACCGGCCGGCTCAGCGAGGAGGAGTGGGGCAAGCTGGCCCTGGCCTCCGCCGCCCTGAGCCAGACGGATATCCGGGTGGACGACAACCCGTCTATCACCGTGGCGGAGATGAACGCCAAGTGCCGCCGGCTGGACAATTTGGGCCTTGTGGTCATCGACTATTTGCAGCTCATGACCAGCTCCGGCTACGGCCGGGGGGGGGAGAACCGGGTGACTGTGGTCTCGGAGATTTCCCGGGCATTGAAGATCATGGCCAAAGAGCTCAACGTCCCTGTGATCTGCCTGAGCCAGCTCTCCCGGGCCAACGAGAGCCGCCAGGACAAGCGTCCCATGCTTTCGGATTTGCGGGAGTCCGGCGCCATCGAGCAGGACGCAGACGAGGTGCTGTTTTTGTATCGGGACGAGTACTATAACGAGGACACGGAAGAAAAGAACGTGGCTGAGTGCATCGTCGCAAAGAACCGGCACGGGGAGACCGGCACGGTTCGATTGCAGTGGCTACCTCAGTACACCACCTTTACGGACCGGGAGTGGCGGCATCATGAGAACTGAGGTCCTATCTTTCTGCCGGAGCCATGGGCTGCTGGAGGCCGGGGACCGGGTGGTCTGCGCGGTGTCTGGCGGCGCAGATTCCATGGCCCTTCTGTGGTGCCTGCACCTGTTGCAGGAGCCTATGCAGCTACAATTGTCCGCAGCTCACTTTCACCATGGGCTGCGGGGCCCGGAGGCGGACCGGGACGAGGCCTTTGTCCGGGCGTTCTGCGCCCGCCACGGCATTCCTCTCTGCGTGGGCCGGGGACAGGTCCGGCGGCAGGGCCGGGGGCTGGAGGACGCGGCCCGGCAGGCTAGATACGACTTTCTTTTGTCCGTGGACCCGGCGGCCAAGGTGGCCACGGCCCACACCGCGGACGACAACGCTGAGACCGTGCTGCTGCGCTGGGTGCGGGGGACCTCCCTGCGGGGCTTGGGGGGCATCCCGCCCCGCCGGGGCCGGATCATCCGGCCCCTGCTGTCCGTGACCCGGGCTCAGGTTTTGTCCTTTCTGGACCAGTGGAATCTGGTTTATGTGGAGGACGGCACCAATCGGCAGGATGATTTCCTGCGCAACCGCCTGCGTCACCGGATCATTCCCGCTTTGGCGGAAGAAAACCCCCGCCTGATCCAAAGCGTCAGCGCCGGCGCGCTTCGGCTGCGACAGGACGAGGACCTGCTCCAGACTCTGGCGGAGCAGGCTTTGGAGCAGGCCCGAACCCCGGAGGGCCTGGATTGCCAGGCTTTGCTGAATCAGCATCCGGCCCTGCGGAGCCGAGTGCTGGAGCGATTTCTCCGGCGCGCCGGGGTGCAGGAGCCCCAGACCGCCCACATCGTCCAGGCAGAGGCGCTGGTACGCTCCAGCCGCCCCGGCGCCTGGGCGCGTTTTCCCGGGGGCGTGGTGTTGGCTCGCCGCTATGGCTCCTTGGTCTGCCCCCCCGCCGGAGAGCCGCTTGTCCAAATTCGGCTGCAGGTGCCTGGATGCACTGCGATCCCCCAACTGGGCATGGAGGTGCGATGCAGGTTTCCGGGGGAAGATGAAAAAATTGAAAATAACGCGTTCACATTTACGGTCGGCTGTGATACAATAAAAAGGCCTGTTATTTGGCTCAGACCCAGGCGGCCGGGGGACCAAATCCGGCTCCCCGGCGGGCATAGGAGCCTGAAAAAGCTGCTTATCGACCGGAAGGTCCCCGCCTTGTGGCGGGACCGGATTCCGGTGGTGGCGGATGCGGCCGGCGTTCTGGCGGTTTTCGGCGTCGGCGTCAATTTAGACCGCAGGGCCGAGCCCGGCAGCCGGGCGCTGGAGATCGCGCTTTGCTTGGAACATACAGGAAGTGAGGTAGCTTGCCATGCACCAAGATATTGAACGTGTCCTTCTATCCGAAGCACAGATTCAGGCCCGGATCATGGAGCTGGGCGCGGAGCTGGCCGCCGATTACGCCGATAAGAAGCCTATTTTTGTGGGCGTGTTGAAGGGCGTGGTGGTCTTTTTCGCGGATATGGTCCGGGCCGTTCCCATTCCCTGTCAGTTTGACTTTATGTGCGTGTCCTCCTACGGGGCGGGGACCCAGAGCAGCGGCGTCATCCAGTTGAAAAAGGATATCTCCACGGACATCGCTGGCCGGCACGTGGTGATCTTGGAGGACATTTTGGATTCCGGCCTGACCCTGCGGTACACCGTGGACCATCTGCTGGCCAAGGGCCCTGCCTCCCTGCGTATCTGCACCTTCTTAGACAAGCCGGAGCGTCGGCGGGCCCAGGTGGAGGCGGACTATGTGGGCTTCACCATCCCGAACCTGTTCGTGGTGGGCTATGGCCTGGATTATGACGAGGAATATCGAAATCTGCCGTATGTGGGCATTCTGAAGCCCGAGGCGTATTCCAAATGATTGGGTAAGGAGAACTCCCTTTGAGACGACAAAAATCCCTCAGCATCCTGGCTTATACGGCGGTGCTGGCGTTGCTATTTTTTTTAATTATGGCGTTGATCCGGGCCAATCAGCCCAAGGGCCTGGATTATTCTCAGGTAATCTCCCTGTTCGAGGACGAGCAGGTCAAGTCCTTCACGGTGCGGGACGGGACCCTGCATCTGGAGCTCTATCAGGAGCTGGACGGCTCTACCAAGCAGATCTCCTATCTGTCCAGCACGGATGCATTCCGGCAGGATCTAGGCGAACTGTTCCGGGAGCAGCTGCGCAGCGGCGTTTTGCAGGAATACACCTTCTATCCGGAAGGAAAGCCCTCTATTTTCACCAAAGCCGCGCCGTATCTGCTGTCCGGCTTTGTGCTTTTGATCCTGTGGGTCTTCCTGGCCAACCGGGCGGGCGCTGGCAGCAACCCCATGAGCGCCTTCGGGAAGGCCCGGACCAATCTGGGCACCGGCGGCAAGCGGGTGACCTTCGACGACGTGGCCGGCGCGGAGGAGGAAAAGGCGGAGCTTCAGGAGCTGGTGGAATTCCTCCGGGAACCGGATAAATTCACCCAAATGGGGGCGAAGGTCCCCAAGGGTGTTTTGCTGGTAGGCCCTCCGGGCACTGGTAAGACCCTGCTGGCCCGGGCGGTTGCCGGTGAGGCGGACGTGCAGTTTTTGTCCATCTCCGGCTCCGATTTTGTGGAGCTGTATGTGGGCGTGGGCGCGGGCCGGGTCCGAGATTTGTTTGAACAGGCCAAAAAGGTGGCACCCGCCATTGTGTTCATCGATGAAATCGACGCTGTGGGCCGGCACAGAGGAGCCGGTCTGGGCGGCGGCCATGATGAGCGGGAGCAGACCCTCAACCAGCTTTTGGTGGAGATGGACGGCTTTGAGAAAAACGAGGGGGTCATCGTTATGGCCGCCACCAACCGAAAGGACATTCTGGACCCGGCGCTGCTGCGGCCGGGGCGATTCGACCGGCAGATTTATGTCGGCGTTCCCGACACCGCGGGGCGGGAGGCCATTTTAAAAATTCACGCCCGGAACAAGCGGCTGGGGGAGGATGTGGCGTTGCGGACCGTGGCCCTTGCCACCTCCGGCTTCACCGGGGCGGATTTGGAAAATCTGCTCAACGAGGCGGCCATTCTGGCCGTGCGGCGCGATCGTACGATGATCGATATGGAGGACCTGAACGAGGCCATGATGAAAATCATTGCCGGCCCGGCCAAGCGCAGCCGGGTGCAGCTTCAGCGGGACCGGCGGGTCACTGCCGTTCACGAGGCCGGGCATGCGGTGGTCATGTACCATCTGCCCAACCATGACCCGGTGCATCAAATCACCATTATCCCCCGGGGACAGGCCCTGGGACTCACCGTCAGCTTGCCGGAGGAGGATTCGGAGCACTTGACCCGAAACCAGATGTACGAGACCATCGTCTCCCTTCTGGGCGGGCGGGCGGCAGAGGCCCTGTTTCTGCAGGATATCTCCACCGGCGCTTCCTCCGATATTCAAAGGGCCACCCAGCTGGCCCGGGACATGGTGAGCAAGTACGGTATGAGCGAGCGGATTGGGACCATTGCCTACGGCAATGACGAGGAGGTCTTCATCGGTCGGGATTATGAGAAGACCAAGTCGTATTCCGAGCGGGTGGCCAGCGACCTGGATGCGGAGGTAAAGGCGCTGGTGGACCGGGCCTATACCCAGTGCAGCCAGATTCTCACCCAGGCCAAGGACAAGGTCCTGGAGGTGACGGACTACCTGCTGGAGCACGAAACCATGTCGGGAACCCAATTTCGGGCCTGTATGGAGGGGCGCACCGTTGATTGGAAGGACAAGAGCGGGCTTTTTGACCCCAGTTGATAAAAAGTGCCCCTGCCCGGGCCGTACGGCCCGGGCAGGGGCTTTTTGTGGGGATGTGGGGAAAGGGATAGACCCAATTCGCGCCCGTGTGGGCGACCGCGGGTCATTCCCCACATCCTCCGGTTCCGTTTCTTGCGTCCTGCCCTGTAGGGGCGAGCTGTGCACGCTCGACCGCGGGCGACCGCAGATCCGTTGCCTGCATCCCGGTATTATTTTCCCCTGCGGGCGCATGAGCCTCTGCGGCGCGCTTGCTTTACCCGGTAAGGGGGCCCGCCAAAGCGAAAGCGCCCGCCGCAGTCCCCTGCGGCGGGCGTTGCGAAATGCCGAATCCGGCCCGGGCTCAGTACGCGGCGTTTTCCACCACTTCACCCAGGGCGATGGCCTTATAATTGACCACAAAGGGATGGGCCTCCAAAGCGCTGTCCACCAGCTCGGTGCTCTTCTGGCTCATCAATTTGTCATAAGCGGCGGCGTGCCAATAGGTGTCCTCGCTGGCGCTGACAAAATACATGATGTGAACGCCAAAGCTGGTTTGCACCAGGTCGGTATCCCCAGTCTTCCGGACGGGATCAAAGCACCAATCGTTGAACTCCGCGGCCATCTGGCCGGGCGTCACGCCGGTGTAAAGCCCGCCCTTAGAGCTGGAGCCGGTATCCGCGGAGTTTTCTTCCACCAGATCGGCGAAGCTGTCCTCCGTGGCCGGGCCGGTTTTCCAAAGATCATAGAGCTTCTGGGCCTTTTCTTTGGCCTGCTTCATCTGTTCCTCGGAATAGACGGCGTTGCCTTCTTCATCCTCGCCCGCCTTTTCCCCCTCGGGCTGGATCAGGATGTGCCGCACGTCCACGGTGGCGGGCGTCTCATCCTTGTTCACGCCGCTTTGAGCAAACTCTTCGGCGTTGGCATCGTAGTAATCGGAGATCTCCTGCTCGGAGGGGCTGAGCTTGTCATATTCCCCGGAAAAGTAGCTGTACCCCGTGTAATAAAGGCGCAGATACTCCATATAGGCGTCCAGGGTGGCGCCGGGGCCGAAGTCGGCCTCCAGCATAGCCTGAGCGGAGTCAAAGCCGTTTTCCTGCGCGGAGGACTCCAAACCCGCCGGCGCCTCGTCCAGCTGCTTCTGGTAATCCTCGCCCAGGGTAAAGCCGGCAGCCTGGGCCTCTTGCACCAGGGCCTGATAGCGGGCCCAGGAATTCAGGGCGCTGTCCAGAAAGAACTGCTCCCAGGTCATGGGGGTTTCGGAGTTTGCGATGCCGCAGGTCTGCTGCCCCAGAGGCTTGCTGGTATCCAGGCCAAAATAGGAAGCCATGTTCCCGTAGCTCTGCAAAAAGTTGTAATACTCCATGCGGTAGTAGATTTGCAGCACAGCGTTGGTCAGCGTGGCGTCTCCCTGCTTGGCCACTACCTTTTGCAGCGTCTTGGACGTCAGGGCGGAGTCTTCCAGAGTATAGGAATCCCGCAGGGTCACGTCGCCCTCACCCATGGCGTTTAGCTCCTGCCACCGGGGAATGAGCAGCGCAGCGGCCACGGCCAGGACTGCCACCAGGGCTACGGCGCCCAGCAAAATGCCCAACTTTTTTTTGTTGATGGGTTTTTTCTGCGGTTTCTCCGGCGCGGGCTCCGCCGCAAAATCCGCCCAGTCGTCTTGCTCAGATTCCGGACGCTCTGTCTCATATGCCGCTTCGGTGGGGCCGGTCTCTTCGGAGGCGTCCGCATCCTCCTGGGACGCGGGTTCCTCCATGGATTCCTCCACAGGATCTTCTGTGGGATCTTCTGTGGGTACTTCCGTAGGATCTACAGATGCGGGTTCTGCCGGCTGCGGCGCTTCCGGCGCTTCCGGCGCAGGCGGGTCCTCCCCGTTGTCCAGGCCGCAGAAGGGGCAAATGGGGTTGCCGTCCTCCAGGGGGCTTTGACAGTACTTGCAGTTCATTGGTTGACCTCTTTTCTCCCTGGAGCGCGGACGGGACCGGGCTTGGGGTATATTTTTTTTAGTTTAACACGACAAGCCCTCCATTGCAAGCGTTTTCCAGCCGTTCAGAGAAAATTGACGCAAAAATGCGGTACACGGACCGGCTGGGGGGAAATAAATTTCCCAGGAGCGTTCTCTATAAGCCGGGATTGGAAAGCCCCGTACGGGGCGAGCTTGCCAATCCATACTGATTTACAGCAGGAAGCCCCAACGTCCTCCCTTGCAAAAACGGCTGAAAAATGCTACAATACAATATTAAGAAACCAATTTGTCGGAGGTAAGACTTTGGATCAAACGACTACGGTGATTTCGCAGGGGCAGCTGGACGAACAGTTCGCGGCCTGCGCCGAGATAGAGGCATACTGGCACGGCCAGAGCCGGACGCCTGTGGCCTATGTGGAGACCTATGGATGCCAGCAGAACGAGGCGGACTCGGAGCGGCTCCGGGGCCTGCTGCAGGCCTGCGGCTATACCCTGGGAGACGGGCCAGAGGGGGCGGACCTGGTCCTGCTGAACACCTGCGCCATCCGGGAGCACGCAGAGCAACGGGTGTTCGGTAACCTGGGGGCCCTCACCCACACCAAGCGGCGGCACCCGGCGCAAAAAATTTTCGTCTGCGGCTGTATGATGGGGCAGCCCCAGGTGGTACAGCGGATCAAAACCAGCTATCCGCACGTGGACGGGGCGTTTTCCACCCATCATCTCTGGGAGTTCCCGAAGCTTCTGCGCCAGGTGCTGCGTACCGGCGGACGGGTATTTTCTACACAGGACCAGGCGGGCTCCATCGCGGAGGGACTGCCGGTGGCTAGAGAGAGCCGGCTCAAGGCCTGGGTCTCCGTGATGTACGGCTGCAACAACTTCTGCTCCTACTGCATCGTGCCCTATGTCCGGGGCCGAGAGCGGAGCCGGGACCCCCAGGCGGTGGTGGATGAGTGCAAAGACCTCATCGCCCAGGGCTACAGGGAGATCACCCTGCTGGGCCAAAATGTGAATTCCTACGGCAAGGACCTGGGGATGGGGATAGATTTTGCCGACCTGTTGAACCGGCTGGCATCGCTCCCCGGGGACTTTCTGCTGCGCTTTATGACCAGCCACCCCCGGGACGCGGGAAAAAAGCTCTTTGACACCATGGCTGGGTCTTCCAAAATCGCCAAGCAGCTGCACCTGCCCTTCCAATCCGGCAGCGACCGGGTGCTACGGGCCATGAACCGGCACTACGACCGGGCCCAGTACCTGGAGCTGGTGCGGTACGCCCAGCAGGTCATGCCGGAGTTGGTTTTGACCTCGGACGTGATTGTGGGCTTTCCCGGGGAGACGGAGGCGGAGTTTGCCGAGACCTTGTCTTTGGTGGAGGAGGTCCGGTACGACGCCCTGTTTACTTTTATTTTTTCTCCCCGGCCCGGGACCCCGGCGGCCTCCCTGCCGGACCCCGCCGCCCGTGCGGAGAAGAACCGGCGGTTCGACCAGCTCTGTGCTCTGCAAAACCGCATCTCCCTGGAGAAACACCAGGCCTATGTGGGTAAGGTCCTGCGAGTCTTGTTGGACGGCGCCGAGGACGGGGGCCTCACGGGACGGACGGAGGGGGGCCGCCTGGTGCGGCTGCCCGGGGACCCGGCCCTGGTGGGCCAGTTCCGAAATGTGCGCATCGACGGCGCCGCCACCTGGAGCCTGACGGGCGCTTTGGCGGAGCCCTAGGAAATAGACCCGTAAACAGATAGAGGGGGAAACGGCATGGCAGAACTGACGCCCATGATGCGGCAATACCTGGACCTCAAGGACCGCAACAAAGACTGCATTTTATTCTTCCGCCTGGGCGACTTCTATGAGATGTTCGAGGAGGACGCCAGGCTCGCCTCCCGGGAGCTGGATTTGACCCTAACCACCCGGGACCGGGGCAAAGAGAAGGACGACCAGGTACCCATGTGCGGGGTGCCCTACCACTCCGCCGAATCCTACATTGCCCGGCTGGTGGCCAAGGGCTACAAGGTGGCCATCTGCGAGCAGACCGAGGATCCCGCCACGGCCAAGGGCCTGGTGGACCGGGATATCGTGCGGGTCGTCACGCCCGGCGCGGTCACGGAGAGCTCCATGCTGGACGAGAGCAAAAACAACTATATGGCTTGCGTGTATGGCCTGGACGGGGCCTTTGGCCTTTGCTTCTGCGACGTATCCACCGGGGCCTTTTACGCCACAGGCGCCCAGGGGCCGGAGGCCGTGTCCCGGGCGGCAGGGGAGTTGGGTCGTTTCGCCCCGTCGGAGGTGATCCGAGGCGGGGTCGGCGTGGACGCGGAGGAGCTGGAGAGCCTTCTGTTCCAGCGGCTGTCCTGCTGTGTGGACGAGGGAAAGCCGGAGCTGTTTGATTTGACCGCCGCGGAGGACCTGCTGCAGCGCCAATTCGGCCAGGACCCGGCGGCCCTGGGCCTTGGGGGGCAGCCGGTGGTGATTGCCGCCTGCGGCGCGCTGCTGCGGACCCTGCTGGATTTGCAGAAAACGGATTTGTGCCACATCCGCCAGCTCCAGTACTACACCACAGGCAGGTTCCTGGAGCTGGATCTCACCGCCCGGCGGAACCTGGAGCTCACGGAGACCATGCGGAGCAAGGAAAAGCGGGGAAGCCTTCTGTGGGTACTGGACAAGACCAAGACCGCCATGGGGGGCCGGCTCCTGCGGAGCTGGCTGGAAAAGCCCCTGCTGGACCCGGCGGAAATTGGGCGGCGGCAGAGCGCGGTGGAGGAGCTGGTGACAGACCCCATAGCTCGGGGCGAACTGGAGGCTGCCCTGCGGGAGATCTCCGATCTAGAGCGGGTTATGACCCGAATCGTCACGGGCTCTGCCAATGGCCGGGACCTGGTGAGCCTGTCCCAGGGCAGCCGGGCCCTGCCCGGTCTAAAAGAGCAGCTGGGCAGGCTGCAAAGTCCCATGCTGCAACGCCTTTGCCGGGGTATCGATACTTTGCAGGACTGCCGGGAGCAGATAGACCGGACTCTGGTGGACGAGCCGCCCTTTACCATTCGGGAGGGCGGTCTGATCCGGCCCGGGGCGGACCCGGAAATTGACCGGCTGAAGGATATCATCAGCGGCGGAGCGGGCACCATCGCCTCCATTGAGGCCCAGGAGCGGGAGAAAACCGGTATCCGCACCCTGAAGGTGGGCTACAACCGGGTCTTTGGCTATTACATCGAGGTGTCGAAGTCCTTTCAGAGTCAGGTGCCGGATCACTACATCCGCAAGCAAACCCTGGCCAACTGCGAGCGGTACATCACACCGGAGCTCAAGGAGCTGGAATCCACCATCCTAACGGCAAAGGACCGTATTACGGCCCTGGAGTACCAGCTCTTCACCCAGCTGCGGGAGCAAGTGGCTGGTCAGGCCGTCCGGGTCCAGGATACCGCCGGGGCGGTGGCGGCGGCGGACGTACTGTGCTCCCTGGCGGCGGTGGCCGCCCAGCGGGGGTACTGCCGTCCGGAAATCACGGAGGGGCCGGAAATTGTCATCCGGGACGGCCGGCATCCGGTGGTGGAGCAGGTGCTCAAGGATAGCCTGTTTGTCCCCAACGACACGGAGCTGGGGATTCCCGGGGCTCAGGTGGCCATCATCACGGGGCCCAACATGGCCGGCAAGTCCACCTACATGCGGCAGGTGGCTCTAATTGTGATTCTGGCGCAGATGGGCTCCTTTGTGCCCGCGCGATACGCACGCATTGGCGTGGTGGACCGGGTCTTCACCCGCATTGGAGCCAGCGACGATTTGTCCTCCGGCCAGTCCACTTTCATGGTGGAGATGACGGAGGTGGCCCAAATTTTGCAGCACGCCACCGCCCGAAGTCTTTTGATTCTGGATGAGATCGGGCGGGGCACCTCCACCTTTGACGGCATGGCCATCGCCCGGGCGGTACTGGAGCACGTGGCCAACCCTAAAAAGCTGGGGGCCAAGACCCTCTTCGCTACCCACTACCACGAGCTTACAGACATTGAGGCGGAGCTTCCCAATGTAAAAAATTACAACATCGCCGTGAAAAAGCGGGATGGGAACATGATTTTTCTGCGGAAGATAATCCCCGGCGCGGCGGACGATTCCTACGGCGTGGAGGTGGCCAAGCTGGCCGGTCTGCCCGCCCCGGTGATCCAAAGAGCCCGGCGGCTCCTGCAGGAGCTGGAGCAGCAGGCCGGGGCTTCTCCGGCCCCGGAGGCAGCGCCCGAGCCGGCGGATCAGGTCTCCCTGCTGGACGTGTCCGCCCAAAAGGTTTGCGCGGCTTTGTCCAAAGTGGCGCTGGAGACCCTGACGCCCATCGAGGCCCTCAATCTTTTGTATCAGCTGAAGCAGCTGCTTTGAGCAGCAAGCTCCTGCAGCGCACAGGGAAAGGGATCCCCGTAGGGGCAGCTTTGCTCCGACAATGTAGGGGCGAGCTGCGCTCGCCCGCGGGCGGCCGCAGGCCGCCCCTACACCCCCGAAACCACACTGCACTCAGTAGGGGTGCGCTGTGCTCGCCCGCGGGCGGCCGCAGGCCGCCCCTACACCCCCCGAAACCACACTGCACTCTGTAGGGGTGCGCTGTGCTCGCCCGCGGGCGGCCGCAGGCCGCCTCTACACCCCCGAAACCACACTGCACTCTGTAGGGGCGAGCTGCGCTCGCCCGCGGGCGGCCGCAGGCCGCCTCTACACCCCCGAAACCACACTGCACTCTGTAGGGGCGAGCTGCGCTCGCCCGCCAAACCCACAAAACCGTGTAATTTCCTCAGCGGGCGTGCAAAGCACACCCCTACAGGGCAACATTGAAGGACATCCCGTAGGCGGGCGGCCGCAGGCCGCCCCTACAGACGCGCCATGGAGAGAGACCGCAAGGGGGCTATGCGGAACGGGCAAAGACCGTTCCCTACTCCGGGGAAAAAACTTCGATCATCATCCTTGCGCCAAGCTGGAACCCGTCGATAAATAGCGCGGCGTATTCCAAGGGAACCTCGTCGAACTGCTCGTCCATGATTTCAATGAATTGTTTCACCAGCCGCCCGTCCAGCTTTTTCAGCGCGTCCATGAATTTCCTCATAGTGGCGATAATGGTTCTGGCGCATTTCCTTGAATTCCGCAATCCTGGGGAGATACTGTTCTGCCGGTAACAGTTCGCCATAATACAGAGACTGCAATATTTTTTCCATTTTGTTCACCTGCCCTTTTTATGAATACTGTGTATTATACAGACTTATAAGCGGGATGTATATATCAAAAAAATGTACTATAAAGCTGTATTATAAAGCTGTAACATACACCGATTATTTAAATTTATCCCCGAACCGGACGGGGACGCAACGGAATAACAATTCTCACGCGCCGCCCGGACGGCGTAGGCGGCGTCCCAGGCCGCTGCCAATAAACCCATTGGCGCCCGGCATGCCGGGCGGGAAGGAGAGGCCCCATGAACCATTCTAAGCGGCTATCCATCTCCATGACCCATAGGGAGCGGGTTTGGGGCTGGCTGTATACGCCGGTCTATTTCGTAGCACTGGCCCTGGTGCTCAACGCCGTCTTTCTGTTTCTCGGCCAGGATGTGAAGGATCCGGCGGTGGCTGCCAGAATTAACGGAATTTTCTTTTTGGTCAATTTTCTGGCCACGCTGGTGATTTACCACCGGTTTCTGCTGCGCTCTCTGGTCCAGGTGGGCCGGCGTTTTTGGGGCTTTGTGCAGGCGGTAATTCTGGGCCTTGCCATGTATCAAATTCTCACCTGGGCGCTGTTATTTATCCTGGGTTACTGTTTCCCGTGGCTGCAAAACGTAAACGACGGCGCCATCGCCTCCATGACCCGGGCCAGCCGGCAGATTATGATTGTGGGCACGGTGGTGCTGGTGCCCGTGGCGGAGGAATGCATTTTCCGGGGTCTTCTGTTTCAGGGCCTGTACGCCCGCAGCCGGATGGGGGCCTACCTGCTGTCCACGCTGGCCTTCTGCCTGGTTCATGTGGTGAACTATGTGGGCCATTACGATGCGCTGACGCTTTTGCTATGCGCCTTGGAGTATATTCCGGCGGGGGTGGCCCTGGCCTGGTCCTATGAGAAGAGCGACACGATTTTCGCCCCCATTCTCATCCACACGCTGGTCAACGCCATCTCCGTGTACAGCCTGTCCGCCGGCCTTTTTTAGCCGGAGGCGCGGGCTCCCCTATGGGTGCGGCCACTTTGGGAAGCTTCCTAGGGCCACTGGAATCGCGTAATTCGCTTTTTATTGAAAAGGAGGGGTTGTATGCCGAAAATTTCCCAGCTCTCCACTCATGTGGCGAACCTGATTGCCGCCGGCGAGGTGGTGGAGCGTCCCGCCTCTGTGATGAAGGAGCTCCTGGAAAACGCCGTGGACGCAGGCGCCGGAAAGGTGGTGGCCGAGCTCCGAGACGGGGGCATGACCTTCCTGCGCGTCACGGACGACGGCTGTGGCATGGAGCCGGAGGACGCGAAAACCGCTTTTCTACGCCACGCTACCTCCAAGCTCCATAGCGCGGAGGACTTGGCGGCCATTGCCACCATGGGCTTCCGGGGAGAGGCCCTGGCCGCCATTGCGGCGGTGTCCCGGGTGGACCTTCTGACCAAGACCGCGGGGGCCGTGGCGGGCGTCAGCGTCCGGCTGGAGGGGGGACAGGTGGTGGAAACCGGCGAGGCCGGCTGTCCTGTGGGCACTACCTTGGTGGTGCGGGATCTGTTTTTCAATACCCCCGCCCGAATGAAATTCATGAAATCGGACACGGTGGAGGGCGCCGCCGCCACGGCCGCGGTGCAGCGGCAGGCCCTGGCGCATCCCGAGGTGGCCTTCCGTCTGCTGCGAGACGGCAAGGAGGTGCTGAATACCCCGGGGGATGGGAAGCTCCTGTCCGCCATCTATGGAATTTATGGCCGGGAGGCGGCCAAGCTGGTACCCGTGGACAGCCGGTGGGAGCGGTTTTCCCTGACCGGCTACATCTCCAAGCCCACGGAAGCCCGGGCCAGCCGGACCTTTCAGCTCTTCTTTGTCAATGGCCGACCGGTAAAGTCCAAGCTGCTGCAGTCGGCCTTGGAGGAGGCCTACCGCAATCAGCTGATGACAGGCCGGTTTCCGGCCTGCGTGCTGCATCTGCAGGTGCCTGCCAACGCCGTGGACGTGAACGTGCATCCGGCGAAAACGGAGGTCAAATTTTTGCAGGAGCGGCAGGCGTTCGACTGCGTGCATTACGGGGTGCTGGCGGCGCTGAACAAGACACAGGACCGGCCTCAGGTCCGGCTGCCCGACCAGGCGGAGGCCCCGGCTGAACACCGGGCCCAGGCCGCCCCCAAGCAGGACTTTTACCGGACCATGACGCCGGAGGAATACAAGACCTTCGCCGCCGCCCTGGCCCAGGGGCCCAGGCCCGAACCGGAGCAAGCCCGCCGGACCCTGGATTCCCTGGCGGAGCGGAGCCAGCCCTGCTTGGCACAGAATCGGGTGGCGCCGCAGGCCGGGCCGGTGGCAGTCGCAAAGGTCCCCGCCGCGGCGCGAGCACCGGCGGACGCTGCGCCGGATATTGCACAGCAGCAGAGCATATCGCTGCCGGAGACACCATCTTTCACCGTGCTGGGAGAGCTTTTCAACACCTTTATCCTGGTCCAGCAGGGGCAGGAAGCCTTTTTCATTGACAAGCACGCCGCCCATGAGCGGGTACTGTTTGAGAAATTTCGTGGGCAGCCCCAGGAAATTGCCTCCCAAAGTCTGCTGGAGCCCCGGGCATGCCGCCTGGGGCCCGAGGGCGCGGCCCTGGTGCTGGCCCGGCAGGCGCTGCTGGACGAGCTGGGCTACGGCGTGGAGGAGTTCGGGGAGGGAACGGTGCTCCTGCGGCGGGCTCCCATGGACTTGGACCCGGAGCAGGCGGAACAGTGCTTGACCCAGCTGGCCTTGGATTTGCAGGAGGGCCAACGGGAGAACCGGGACGAGCTGCGGGACCGCCTGCTGCACACCATGGCCTGTAAGGCGGCCATCAAGGCCGGCTGGCACACGGACCCCAAGGAGCGGGAGGCCCTGGTGCGGCAGGTGCTCAGCCGGGAGGATTTGAAGTACTGCCCCCACGGAAGGCCCATCTGCATCCGGCTCACCAAACAGCAGCTGGAGCGGCAGTTCGGCAGAACATAGCGGCGCGCACGCGGACCCAATACCGGCGCGTACGTCCCTGGAGAGGAGGATGTCCTTGAACAAGATTATCTGCATCGCCGGCCCCACAGCCACCGGCAAAACGGAGCTGGCGGTGGCCCTGGCCCTGGCCCTGGATGGGGAGGTGGTGTCCTGTGACTCCATGCAGGTTTACCGCCGCATGGATATCGGCACCGCCAAGCCTACGGTTGCCGAGCGCCGGGGCGTGCCCCATCACATGCTGGACGTAGCGGAGCCGGACGAACCCATGTCCGTGGGAAAGTTCACGGCCCTGGCGGGGCCTTTGGTGGAGGATATCCTGGCCCGGGGCAAGACCGCGGTCCTGGCCGGGGGCACGGGGCTCTACCTGGACGCCTTGGTCCGGGGAAATGCCTTCCCGCCTGTCCCGGCCACGGGCCGGCGGCAGGCGCTGCAGGCCCGGGCCCAGGCGGAGGGCCTGCAGCCTCTGTACCAGCAGCTGCAGAGAATAGACCCGGCGGCGGCGGCCCGGATTCCCCCTGGCGACGCCAAGCGGATTATCCGGGCGCTGGAGGTGTATCTGGAGACCGGGCGGACCATCACGGCCCATAACCTGGCCACCCAGGCCGCGCCGGCCCGGTTTCATCCCGTTTGGCTGGGGTTGGATTTTCAGGACCGGGCGGCGCTGTACCGGCGGATCGACCTGCGGGTGGAGCGAATGCTGGAGCAGGGCCTGCTCCAGGAGATCCGGGCGCTGCTGGACGCCGGCGTGCCCCCCGCCGCCACGGCGCTGCAGGCCATCGGCTACAAGGAACTTTTGGCAGTTTTGACGCAGGGGGCGGACCTGGCCGAGGCCGTGGCACAGATTCAGCAGGCCTCCCGACGCTACGCCAAGCGGCAGCGCACCTGGTTCCGGCGAAACCCGCAGATGCACTGGATCTTGCGGGGGGAGGAAGAGGATTTTTCCAGCGTCTTCGCCCGGGCGGCGGCGGAAATCCCATTTTTCGACATCGGGCGGTGATAAGATATAAGTATCCCAAAAGAAAGAAGGAGTACTTATGTCCGAGTCCATGAATCTACAAGAGGCCTTTTTAAAGGAGGTCCGGCAGGAGCGGCTGCCCGTTACGCTATTTTTGATGAACGGGTTTCAGCTCCGCGGCGTCATCACAGGCTATGACAGCTTTGTGGTGGTACTGCTCACTGATGGAAAACAGCAAATGATTTATAAACACGCCATCTCCACCCTGGTGCCCGCTCGACCGGTGAAGGCCGGCAATCCGGTCTGACGCTTCAAGCTGCCCGGCGAGATTGGAACATTGGCGTTCCGGCGGCGCAGACGCGCCGCCGGAGACCGTGCCGCGTGGTGCACCGGGCGGACGCGCCGCAATACCCATGGAAAGGATTGTTCCCCCATGAAGCAGGGCAAAAGCTATGTCAAGCTGATTATGCTGGTATTGGCACTTGTCATCGCCAGCTATATTTTATATAATGTTGTACAATCGGCCAGTTCGGGCCTGGCCACGGCCCAAGCGGTGCTGTACACCTCTGCCGAGGGCGTGGCCACCGAGGGCTTCGTGGTCCGGTCCGAGTCGCCCATCTCCGCGGCCTATGACCGGGTGCTTCCCACCAAGGCGGAGGGGGCGAAGGTGTCCGCCGGCACGGAGGTGGCCCTGAGTCTGCGCAGCAAGGACGCAGAGTCCCGCCAGGACCAGATCCAGGAGAAGGAGCGAGAGCTGGCGCAGTTGGAGCTGGCTTTGTCCTATCAGAGCCAGCTTCCCGACGGCGCCGCCCTGGCGGACCGGATTTGCCAGACCGCCGGAGCGTTCTCCGCCCAGGTGAGCCAGGGAAACCTGTCTGCCGCCCAGAGCGCCGGGCAATCCCTGAAATCTCTGGTACTGCGGCAGACGGTGGGCGGGGAGAGCGCCGCCAGCCTGCAAAAGCAGATCGACGGGACCCGGCAGGCGCTGGAAACCCTGCGGCAGGAGGCTTCGGCAGACACAGAGCCGATCCTGGCCCAGCAGGCGGGGTACTACTCCATGGTCACCGACGGGTATGAGGAGATTTTAAGCCCGGAGGTCCTGGAGTCGTTGTCGGTGGAGCAGTTTCATGCGCTCTGGGACGGGTCCGTGCAGGCCCCCAACCAGACGGCAGGCCGGCTCATCACCTCCTCCCAATGGTACTATGCGGCGCTGGTGGACAGCGCGAATCTGGAGGAAATTTCCAAAGGGGATTTACTGACGGTGTCCCTGCAGGGGGAGCAGCCGCAGGAGCTGGAGATGTCCGTGGTCCGGGTGGACTCCGGCGATGGAGAATCGGGTCTGCTGGTTTTAACCACAGATCGCAGGCTGGACTGCGTTTCCGCCCTGCGGCGGCTCCGGGCGGACATTGTGTTCCACGCCTATTCCGGCTTGCGGGTCCCCAAGGAGGCGGTCTGTTACAGCCAGGAGACCGGGTCCGCCGGGGTTTATATCCTGAGCGGCGCCAAGGCCGTTTGGAAGGACGTGGAGCTTTTGTACGACGGCGGGTCCTACTATCTGGCGAAGCTGGATCAGAGCACCACCAGCAATCTTTGGCCGGGCGATCTCATTATTCTGGACACCAACGGCCTGTCCGACGGAAAGGTTGTGAATTGACATGGCATCCATAGCGGAACGGGTGGCCGCGGTGCGGCGTAACATGGAAGAGGCGGCCCGGCAGGCGGGGCGGGACCCCCGGGAGATCCAACTGTGCGCCGCCACGAAAATGAACGACGCCCAAGCTGTGCGCCAGGCCATTGCCGCCGGCGTGGACTGCTGCGGGGAGAACCGGGTGCAGGAGCTGACCGCCAAAGCCGGGGAGAATGCCTACGAGGGCCGCCCGGTACACTTCATCGGTCACCTGCAAACCAACAAGGTCCGACAGGTGGTGGGCCAGGTGGACCTGATTCAAAGCGCGGATCGCAGAGGGCTTTTGGAGGCCCTGGAAAGGGAAGCCGCCCGCCAGGGGATCCGGCAGGACCTGCTGCTGGAAGTCAACATCGGGATGGAGGAGAGCAAATCCGGCTTTTCTCCGGAGACGTTGCTGGAAGAAATCGCCCGTTTTGGGGCCTATCCCCATCTGCGGGCCCTGGGACTCATGTCAATTCCCCCTGTGAGCCAGCATCCGGGAGATAATTGCAGGTTTTTTCAAAAAATGCGAAAGCTTTTTGTTGACATAAGTAGAGAAAAATACGATAATGTCACTATGGTGCATTTGTCGATGGGAATGTCCGACGATTTCCGCGACGCCATTGCCTGCGGCAGTACCATGATCCGGGTTGGCACCGCGATCTTTGGCCCGCGCAATTATCATCCCGTATGATTGTAATAGATACTAGGAGGAAAAGACCAAAATGGGATTTCTGGATGAACTGAAGAAACTGACCAAGCCTTATGCCGACGACGATGAGGACGAGTTTGACGATTACGACGACGAGATGGAGGAAGCGGAGGAGCCGGCGCCTGCCCCCCGTTCGTCCCGTCGCTCCGCGTCGTCCTCCGAATCCTCCGGCTACAGCTATAGCCCCTCCAGCCTGGAGACTCGCCGGGACGGCAGCCGAATTGTGAACATCCATACCACAGCCCAGCTGCAGGTGGTGCTGGTGAAGCCAGAGCGGTTCGACAATGTCTCGGAGATTGCCGATCACCTGCGGGACAAGCACGCGGTGCTGCTGAACTTGGAGAACACGGACCGCAACATCGCCCGCCGCCTGGTGGACTTTTTGTCAGGCTGCGCGTACGCCCTGGACGGCAAGATCAAAAAGGTGGCTGCTTCCGCTTACCTGATCACCCCCTTCAACGTAGAGATCGTGGGGGATTTGGTAGAGGAGCTGGAAAATAACGGCATGTACTTTTAAACGCCGATAAAGAGGGATAGACTTATGTTTACACCACAGCAAATTGATCAGATCTCCTTTGACCGGGCGGTATTCGGCGGCTACGATATGCAGTCGGTGGATGATTTCCTGGAGCCGCTGCTGCAGGATTACGAGACCCTATATAAGGAAAACGCCACCCTGAAGAGCAAAATGCGGGTGCTGGTGGAGAAGCTGGAGGAATACCGCAAGAACGAGAGCAGCGTGCGGGAGGCTCTGGTGGCCGCACAGCGCACCTGCGACAGCATGGTGCGGGAGGCGGAGGCCAAGTGCGTGCAGATGCTCCACGAGGCCCAGTCCCAAAAGGAAAGCCGCCCAGCGGACAACAGCCGGATAGAGGCGCAGGCGGCCGCGGAGCGGCAGCGCCTGGAGCAGGCCCGGGCGGAGGCCGGGGCGGGCATCGCCGCCCTGGAGGCCCAGCTTCGGGAAATCTTGCAGAAGCTGGAGGCCCTGCGGACGCAGCAACCCCCCCAGCCGAAGGCGGAGCCCGCCCCGACTTCTCCCCAGGCAGAAGCGCCGGACGATGAAGTGGCCAAGGAAATCGCTCAGAATCTGGAGAAGCTGGTGGGTCCCTCGGAGGACAAAGAGCCTGTGCCGGACATACGGCCCCTGCGCACGGAGAGCAGCACCACCAGCCGCTTTGCCAACCTACAATTCGGAAAAAACTACGACCCCACCAAGCGGTGAGGCGGAAACGGAATATGGATCAATGCGTAGATGAGGACAGGCGACGGTCCCCACCCGTCTGAAGAGAGCTGCCGGATGGTGCGAGGCAGCGCGGCGGGTCCGTCGTATCCCCTCGGAGCAGCCTGGCGGAAACCGGGGCGTAAGCCCCGATGCGTAAGCCGGGCCGGCTGACGGCCGATATCCCGTCCAGAAGCGCCGGGGCGACCCGGAAGAAGAGTGGTACCGCAGAGGCTCGGCCCTTTGTCTCTTTGGAGGCAGAGGGCGTTTTTTTCTGCATTTATATTTTCACCATGCATGGATTGGAGGAAAACACCCATGGATTACAACAAGACCATCCAATTGCCCAAAACCGATTTCCCCATGAAGGCGGGACTTCCCAACCGGGAGCCGCAGATGCTGGAACGGTGGGAGGCGCAGGACCTGTACGGGGAGCTCCTGCGGAAGAACGCAGACGGCCCCCGGTTCGTGCTTCACGACGGCCCTCCCTTCTCCAATGGGGACCTGCACATGGGCCACGCCCTGAACAAAACCCTGAAGGACTTTATCGTCCGCAGCTATGCCATGCGGGGTTACTACACCCCCTATGTCCCCGGCTGGGACAACCACGGCATGCCCATCGAGTCGGCCATCATCAAGAAAAACAAGCTCAATCATAAGACCATGCCCGTGCCGGAGTTCCGATCCGCCTGCGGGGCCTTTGCCCAGGACTATATCGACCGGCAGATGGCCGGCTTCCGGCGCTTAGGCGCGGTGGGGGACTGGGCGCATCCCTACAAGACCATGAGCAAGGAGTTTGAGGCCCAGGAGGTCAAGGTATTCGGCGCCATGTTTCAGAAGGGTTACATCTACAAGGGCCTCAAGCCTGTGTACTGGTGCCCCAAGGATGAGACCGCCCTGGCCGAGGCGGAAATCGAATACGCCGACGACAAATGCACGTCCATCTATGTAAAATTCGCCCTGGGAGACGACCAGGGGAAGCTGGCCCCCTACGGCGGTCCAGCCAACACCTTTGTCCTCATCTGGACCACCACCCCCTGGACCCTGCCCGGCAACCTGGCCATTGCCGTGAACCCGACGGAACCCTATGTCCTGCTGGAGGCGGCGGGGGGAGAGCGGTATCTGGTGGCACAGGCTCTGGCGGAGAAGACCATGGCCGCAGGAGGCGTAGAAAGCTATCGGACGCTGGCCTCGTTCCCCGGGGCCTTCCTGGAGTATATGACCGCCCGGCATCCCTTCCTGGACCGGGAGAGCCTTCTGGTCACCGCGGACTACGTCACCATGGATTCCGGCACCGGCTGCGTGCACACCGCCCCGGGTTTCGGTGCGGACGACTACCGGACCTGCCGGCGATATCAGATCGACCTGGTGGTGCCCGTGGACGACCGGGGCTATCAGACGGAGGCCGCAGGCCCCTACGCGGGCCTGTACTACGCGGTTTCCAACGAGGCCATTGTGAAGGATTTGGGGGCCTCCGGGGCCCTGTTCGCGTCCGAAGAAATGGTCCACTCCTATCCCCACTGCTGGCGGTGCAAGAGCCCCATCATCTTCCGGGCCACCCCCCAGTGGTTCTGCTCTGTAGAGTCCTTTAAGGACCAGGCCGTGGCCGCCTGCGAGACCGTCCGGTGGCTCCCGGCCTGGGGCAAGGACCGGATGATCGCCATGCTCCGAGAGCGGGCGGACTGGTGCATCAGCCGGCAGCGCCGGTGGGGACTGCCCATCCCTGTGTTTTATTGCAAGGACTGCGGCAAGCCCGTCTGCACCCCCGAGACCGTCGATCACATCAGTCGCCTCTTTGGGGAGTTGGGCTCCAACGTCTGGTTCGACCGGGACGCTATGGACCTCGTCCCGGCGGGCCTGCGCTGCCCCCACTGCGGCGGAGGGGAATTCGGCAAGGAGACCGACACCCTGGACGGCTGGTTCGACTCCGGCTCCACCCACATCGCCTCCCTGCGCCGGGACCATCCGGAGCAATGGCCTGCGGACGTGTACCTGGAGGGGGCGGACCAGTACCGGGGCTGGTTCCAATCCAGTCTGCTCACCGCCGTGGGCGCCCTGGGCGCGGGCGCGCCCTACCGGACGGTGATCACCCACGGCTGGACCGTGGACGGCGAGGGCAAGGCCATGCACAAATCCCTGGGCAACGGCATGGACCCCAACCAGCTGATTAAGGCGTACGGCGCGGACCTGGTGCGCCTGTGGGCCGGCTCCTCGGATTACCATGCCGACGTGCGCTGCTCCAAGGATATCTTCCGGCAGCTGAGCCAGAACTACCTGAAATTCCGCAACACGGCCCGATACTGCCTGGGCAATTTAAACGGGTTTGACCCGGACCGGCTGGTGGAGCCCCGGGATATGCTGGAGCTGGACCGGTGGGCCCTGACCCGGCTGGATGCGCTCATCCGGACCTGTCTGCGGGCCTATGACGACTTTGATTTTCACGTGGTCTCCCACGCAATCAACGACTTCTGTGTGGTGGAGCTGTCCGCCTTCTATCTGGATATCCTTAAGGACCGGCTGTACTGCGAGGACCGGGACGGGCTGAAGCGTCGCTCGGCGCAGACCGCACTGTACCTCATCGTGGACGCCATGGCGAAACTCTTCGCCCCGATCCTGGCCTTCACCTGCGACGAGATCTGGCAGGCTATGCCCCGCAGGGTCGGAGACGATCCCCGGAATATCCTTTTGAACCGGATGCCGGAGGACTGCGCCGCCTACGCCCTGCCCCAGGAGGCCATGGCTAAATGGGACGCGGCCATCCGGCTCCGGCAGGACGTCAACGGGGTCCTGGAGGCTGCCCGGGCGGAAAAGCGCATCGGCAAGGCTCTGGAGGCCCATGTGTCTCTGGAGGCAATGGACCAGGCATCCCAGGATACCCTGGAGACTGTGGACGGGCTGGATCTGGCGGAGCTGTGCATCGTGTCCTCCTGCGCCAGGGAAGAAGCTCCGGAGCAGGCCACCCGGGGTTCGGGGATGAATTACCCCGGGCTGATGATCGGCGTCACCGAGGCCCGGGGGACCCGGTGCCCCCGCTGCTGGATGCACAGCACGCAGGCGAACGAAGAGGGTCTTTGCCCCCGGTGCGCCGGGGTGGTGGCCCGGCTCCTGTAGGGGCGAGCTTTGCTCGCCCGCGGGCGGCCGCAGGCCGCCCCTACAATCTGTTACCGAAGGGTGCCGCGAGAATAAAAAACCCAAACCGAAGCCCAGCGTTCGCGGGTTCAGTTTGGAGAGAGCAGAGACGGAGCGGACAAAAATCCCGGCCCGAAGATTGGCGTGTAAAAAGGAAGTATTTAATGCGCAAACATTTCATAATTGTTGGAGCGATCCGGCAGTATGGAAGTGGACAAATTATGAACCCATGAACAGTGTTGAGAATGTTGTAAATATTGCAGGAATGTTTACCGATACCTGGTTGGGCGCTTATGACAGGCGAAACCGATATAATTATTTGCTGCAGCGCAATCCTCTGCGACGAGGCGAGCTTTCCTCGCCCGCGGAACGACCCCAGGTCGTTTCCCACATTTCGTAAATCAGCCCATTTTCTACGGCTTTCTGCTGTAGCGGTGAAACCATCTAAGGCCCTGACGCGCGCCGCGCGTCAGGGCCTTAGATGGTTTCCGGCATAGGAGTCGGTGAAGTGCAAAAGGGGGAAAGGTGCGTTTGAGCGCAGTCCGCCGGGCTCGCCCCGGCTCTTTGCGCCTGAGGGAAAGGCGAGGCCGACAGGACTGCAAACTCAGATGCGCAAGGGCAACCAGATTGTACCCGTCTTGGGGAAATATGGAATCGCTGGCCTAGAAAAAAGACGGCCGCGTTCAGGTCAATTGCCGCGGCGCTTTCCGATTGTCCGATCACCAGTCCCCGGGCTGCACCTGCGCTATTTGAGCGCAGGGCCGTCGATTTCCGAGGTTGCCTGCTGTTCCTGATTTAAGGCTTTGAGACCAAGGCGAATCAATTCGACCGTTGCTTCCGATCGGGTATTGAATCTTCTTTCAAACCGGAAATCTTCAATTTGCTGAAACATCTCATTGTCTACGGATACGGTGTATCTGGGTCTTTCAGTTGCCATTCCAATTCACCTCCACCATATATGATACATCAGTGAACCAGGAATGTAAAGCATACTTTTTCTTCCAATTCTTAAAAATGGATTGACAGTGAACCGGTGAACATCTATAATAGGGTAAAACGTGCAGTGAACCAATGAACCGCAAGGAGGTGCAGAGATGGACGGAAATCGAAAGCGTTTTACGATATCCTTACCCCCGGATCTGGAAATCAGCCTGGATAAGTTGAAGCAGGCGCAGTTTTACAACAGACCGGAGGCGGAGATGCTTCGGTTTTTGATTCAGCGTGGCCTGGAGTCAATCGGTGAGAGCCCAGCGGAGTCTCTGAAGGACCCGCCTGCATAGGGATCCGTCAAAACAAGAGATGGGCAGAATGATACTGCGCGCCGAGGATACAGGCCGCTGTGCAATTGGGTGAACGTGGGGCAAATGCGGAGTGGTTGGCTTCGAACGCAGGGCCTTGTTTTGAAAGAGAGGACACTCCGACGTTGCTGCGCGGCGCCGGATTTTTATCTCAAGGGCGCCAACGTAAAACCGGGAGAGAACGACTTCGGACCGCTTGTGTGGGTTTCCGGATCGGATAAAATAGAGCCGCTTCGCACTGCGAAGCGGCCCCAACCTGTCGAAAAAGTCTTTTCGACAGGTTGGGACAGTTTTTCAAACTTTTTAAAAGTTTAAAAAACGCACTGATTGAACGCGAAAGGGAACCCGGACGGTTCCCTTTCACACTTTCCTTCCCTCCGCATCCCTTCGGCTTGCGGGTTTATCGACAGTCTGAGAGCCGCTTCGCACTGCGAAGCGGCTCATAATTTTTACCCGGTGAAACGTCCTTTTCCAGGCCAGAAGAGGCGAAATTTGCATGCTGCGGGCGCGCTGGGATCTGACGGCTGCGTGCCGCCGCATTTTTCAACTTGCCAATCAATTTCGCATGAAACGCCGGAGATTCTGAAGAAACTGGTTAATCTGGGCGTAATTCAAACTGTATCGGTTTTTGGCCCCGTCCTTTTCCAGTTTGATGAGCTGGTCGTGCAGAAGATAGGAGATGTGGTGGGAGATGAGCGCCGGGGACATGGAGAGCCGGTCGGTGAGGTCCTCTACGTATAGGGGGCCGGCCTGCAGCGCGGCAATGATCTCCATTCTGCGCAAATCCGCTACCGTCTTGAGGCGTTGGACCAGCTGTGGGACGCTGCAGTCATAGCGGTTTATGATATCCAAAATTTGTTCGTCCAGAATTCCCGCCACTGCCAAGCATACCGGGTTCGGTGCTGTTACATCGTAGACCCGCATGTGATACATTTCAAAAGCGGAGGGCCGGAAGATAATTTTGGTATCCAGGGGAAAGGTAAAATTCATGACGTAAAGCTTGTCCCCGTCAACCCGTATCTTGGTTTTCAGAAAAGCAATCCACGCCTCCGTCACAGCGGGCAGCAGGTACATCTGCTGGCGGTAGAGCGCCGCCGCTTCTCGGATGATTCGCTCAAAGTTCTCCTGGTGGGAGACGGGGTCCCGGAAAATACTCATGCACACCCGTGCAATATGATCTTTGCAGTCCAGGGAATCCAGCAGCTCCAGCAGGGCGGAGAGGTCCGGCACCTCCGGGAGACTATTTTTCAGCATCGGCGTCAAAATCATGTCGATCAATCGCATTTTTTCCCGGTGGCGTTCCGCCGGGGGAAGGTCACGGAACCGGACCCCTTCGTACTGCAGGGACCAGAAGGCCTCGCCAATTTCGCTGCCCTGTGTTCCCGCGCAGTCCTCTTCCGCGGGAAAGTAGAAGCGAAGCAACTTTTCCGGAACGGTCAGGTTGGAGAGGATATAGGATTCCAGCTTTAGGATAGGCGCCGCCAGCGCCTCCAACTCCTCCTTGGGCAGCCCACGCTCCGATGCGATCTCCGCCAGCTTTCTGGAAACCGGAAGTGCGTCTGGCCGACCTGCAAAATACCCGGAAAGCAGCAGCACGCAATCCAACTCCGGGTTCAATTGCGTCTCAAATGTAATTTCCATAAGATACCCCCTAGAAATCCTGTCAAAAAGTTTACCACAAAATCCCACATAAAGCAAGCTTTATTTCGATGGTATAAAAAGAATATTTGAAACATCATCTAATATCAGGGGAAAACGAAAAATTATATTGACAAAAATAGGGAAATTTGCTATTCTCTCAGTAAGACCTTACAACATTCAAAAGTTTATTTGAATGTATTGCTGCGTAGACACATGCGGGTTTCCGTGGGGGAGAGCCTTCCATTTCATGGGACGGCCTGTGCGTGGGTACTCGTCGGCGCGCTGAGGCGCCGGCTTTTTGTATCAAAATCAACACAGAAAGGAAGAGTGAAGTGAGAAAACGAGTCATAGGATTGCTCCTGGCCCTCGCCTTGATTCTGTCCGCGGTCCCGTGCGCGCTAGCGGCGGGCGGCGATGGACAGGGTGCGGCCCGGGGCAATGCGGAGGAGGGGGCGCGAATTGCCCTAACAGCTTCGTATCACGCCGGAACGACCCTCTTGCAGGTGACCCTGGCAGGAGCGCAGGACGTGACCAACGGCCGCTTCTTGGTTACCTACGATCCCGAGCTGGTGCAGCTGGAGGAGGCCGCAGTGGCTGACGGCGGCTGGGTTTCCAGCGTCAACCGGGAGGAAGCGGGCGAGGTTTCCTTCGCCTGGGTAGCCAGCCAGCTTACCGCGGAGCAGACCCTGATGCTGACCCTGCGGTTCAGCGCGGTGTCTGGCGCCCAGGAGGATGTTCGCTACACCGTCCAAAATACGGAGCTGTATGCGGACGGAAATAAGGTGGCGCTGCAGGCGGCGAAAGATGAATTGACCATTGTCTACAATCCCTTCACGGATATCGAAAAGCATTGGGCCAAGTCGGAAATCTTGCGGGCGTATCACGCAGGCTTGTTTAAGGGAACCACCCCCACCAAGTTTGCCCCCAATGAGAGCGTCACCCGGGGCATGTTTGTGACGGTGGTGTACCGGCTGGCTGGGGAGCCCACCGTGGAGAAGGGCACCAATTTCACCGATGTGCCCAGCCAAAGCTATTATGCGCCTGCGGTGGCCTGGGCCTTTGAGCAGGGCGTGACCAACGGCACCAGCGAGACCACCTTCTCCCCCAACAAGCGGATTACCCGGCAGGAGATGGCCGCCATGCTCTACAGGTATGCCAAGGCCGCGGGCGAAGACGTCTCCGACCGGGCCGACCTTTCGGACTTCAAGGACGCCGGCAAGATTTCCGGCTGGGCCCTGGAGGCCATGCAGTGGGCAGTGGCCCAAAAGATTTTGGTGGGTTATAAAGACGGCAGCTTGCTGCCCCGCTATCAAGCGACCCGGGCCCAGGCGGCGACAATTTTCTGCCGCTACGCGGGCCTGTGAGCGAGGGAGGAATGAAAATGAAGACAAAAAATCGTATCCTATCCCTCCTGTTGGCTTTTTGCCTGATATTGACCTTGGCGCCAGTCTCCGCCCTGGCTGCGGAGCCGGTCACCGTGAACCCCAGCTCCGTTCCAGGCCTGACACCCGGCGGGACCGTGGACAAGGCTGCGGAGCATCCGGCCCTGGAATCCCCGGCTTCTGATCTGGCCCAGGCGCTGGAGGATAACCGGCCGGAGCAGGCCGGAGATCTGGAAGCCGGACAGATTACGGCAAAGCCGATCGAGAATCCCGGCGTGGACCTCAAGCAGGACCCCAGCCAGTCGGAAGAGGTGGAAGATCTCTATTCCGCGGAGGAGACCGTCCGCATCATTGTGGTGCTGGAGAGCAAGTCTCTGCTGGAGCAGGGCTGCTCCGTTGCCGACATTGCCGGCAGCGGGCAGAAGGTCGCGAAACAGGTCCAATCCCTGCGGGAGCAGCAGGACGCCCTGGCCCGGACCATTGAGACTGAGGTCCTGGAGGGCGAGACCCTGGAGGTCAAATATCATTACAACGTTTCCATCAGCGGCCTTGCCATTGAGGCGCCCTACGGAGCCCTGGAGGAGATCCGGGCCCTGGAGGGGGTAAAGACGGCCTTCGCAGCGCCGGTCTACAGCCTGCCTGAGGAGCAGGTCCAGCGGGGCCAGGTGGCTGATCCCCTGACGTACGCTACCTCCGGCGGCTTTGGTTCCGCCCAGACCTGGCAGGAGACCGGCTATACCGGCATCGGCATGCGGGTAGCCGTGGTGGATACCGGCCTGGATTTGGATCACCCCTCCTTCGCCGCGGATCCAGAGACCACGGACAGCTCTCTGACCAAGTCGGAGATCGCCGGGGTCTTAAAGACGCTCAACGCTTACGCGGCTTATACCCAGAGCAGCGCTGTGAAGCTCAGTGAAGACAGCTTGTACCGCAGCGCCAAGATTCCCTACGCGTTCAACTATGTGGACGCCAGCCTGGACGTCACCCACGATAAGGACGGGCAGGGCGACCACGGCACCCACGTGGCCGGCATTGTGGCGGCCAACAAGACCGAGGGAACCGACGCCATCGGCGTAGCCCCGGACGCGCAGCTTTGTGTCATGAAGGTCTTCGGCATGAAGGGCGGGGCCTACTTTGACGACATCCTGGCCGCATTGGAGGACTGTTTCCGGCTGAATGTGGATGCCGTGAACATGAGTCTGGGTTCTCCCGGCGGTTTTTCCAGCGAGTCTGAGTACATCGACAATATTTTTGAGACCATTGAGCGCAGCGACATGGTGGTGGCCATTTCCGCGGGCAACAGCTATTCCGCGGCTTATATGAATGGCTATGGCACCAACACCAATCTGACGCAGGATCCGGACAACGGCATCATGTCCTCCCCGGCCACCTATGCCGGCGCTACGGTGGTGGCCAGCCTGGAGAACACCTCCCTAAAGGCCAATTATATGATGGTGGGCGGCGAGCAGGTGCCTTTCTCCGATGTGGCCGCTATGGCCTTCACGGGCCTGGCTGGAAAGCAGCTGGAGTACGTCATGGTGCCCGGCCTGGGCGCCGTCTCCGATTACCAGGGCTTGGACGTAAAGGGCCGGGTCGCGGTGGTACAGCGGGGCGAGTTGGCGTTTACGGAAAAGCAGAAGAACGCCTATGACGCCGGCGCAATCGCCTGCATCGTCTACGACAATGTGGACGAGGCGCTGCTGAACATGGAGGACGCGGGCGTACTGCCCAATGCTTGCGTGACCCTGGCCGGAGGCAAGCTCCTGGCCGCCAACGTCAAAAACGGTGTCGGGACCTTGGAAGTCATGCCAGCGGATGATATGGTGACCATTCCCAATCCAGCCGCAGGCACCATGAGTGACTTCTCCTCCTGGGGCGTGTCCCCCAACCTGGAGTTGCTGCCCGATGTGACGGCTCCCGGCGGACAGATTTACTCTACACTGAACAACGGTAAATATGGGATGATGAGCGGGACCTCCATGGCGGCTCCCCATATCGCCGGCATGGGCGCTCTGGTGCTCCAGTATCTCAAGGACACCTACCAGCTCACCGAGGCCCAGCTGCACACCGTTGCCGAGGCGCTGATCATGAGCACCTCCAAGCCCGTGGTGGAGCCCTCCGGGATTTTCTACTCCCCCCGGAAGCAGGGCGCGGGCTCGGCCAACGTTTATGACGCGGTGACCTCTCCGGCATATCTCACCGTAAACGGTAAGACTCCCAAAGTCTCTTTGGGAGATGACGACAAAAAGGCCGGTTCCTATTCCTTCTCTTTTGAGATCAACAACCTGACCGATGAGCCTCTGACCTATGCTTTGGATGGAACGGTCCTCACCGACCAAGTGGACCTGACCTACGAGGCCCAGGGCTACTCCTTCATGGGTGAGACCTCCAGGCAGCTGGACGCACAGATGCAGTTCGGCTCCCAAAAGCGGTCTCTGCCCCTGTCTTACGACGCCAACGGCGACGGGAAGGTGGACCTGAACGACGTGCAGTATCTGTTGGACGGCGTGAACGGTCTGGAGGAGCTCAGCGAGGCGGTCCAAGAGGCCTTTGACCTCAACGGCGACGGCATACTGGACACAGCCGACGTGCAGATTCTGTACGTGAAGATCACCGAGGGCCTGGCCGAACTGACCCTGGTGGAAGTGCCCGCCAAGGGCTCTGTCACCGTCACAGTCAGCGTGACCCTGACGGCGGAGGATAAAGCGTATCTGGATACCTACTACGAGAACGGTATCTATGTGGACGGTTTTGTCCGCTGCTACGCCCAAGACGAGGGCGCCGTGGACCTGAGTTTGCCCTTCTTGGCGTTTTACGGCGACTGGAGCGCCTCTTCCATGTTTGACAGCGGCTGGTATTACGAAAACCAGGACGAGATGGAGTACAACCGGTATCCCAACGTGCTGTTCACGGACTTTGGCGCCTCCAACTCCAACCTGGGCCTGAACCCGTATCTGCAGGAGCCCTACGATCCCAGCCACAATATGCTCTCCCCCAATGGGGACGGCTATCAAGATACCATTGCAGAGATTTATCTGGGCATGATGCGCAACGCAAAAGCCATTGATTTCACCTGGACCAATCAGCAGACCGGTGAGGAATACTTTACGGCCCAGGCCCAGTATGTCCGCAAAAGCTATTATTACAATGCTTATGGTATTTGTATGCCCTTCGTTTACAGCAACTATCTGAATGCCAAGTACGAGTTCCTGGATTCGACCGGTAAGCCCCTGCCCAACAACACCAAGCTGGAGCTGACCATCACCGGGTACTTAGACGACGGGGACGATCGGCAGGACCAGAGCATTACCATCCCCGTGACCCTGGACAACGAGGCCCCGCAGCTGTACACAGACGAGATCGCCTACCTGTACAATCCCTATGCGGATAGCCGCCGGGTGGAGTTCTACGTATCGGACAACCAGGCCATCGCCGCCGTGGTCACCCTGACCGAGGCTGGCTCGCCCATCGAGTACATCCCAGTGCAGGTGGAGCCGGGTAAAAAGACTTTGGTTTCCATCGACGTGTCCAATTATGATTCCACCTTTAAAATTGCGGTTTGCGATTACGCCTGCAACGAGACCTATTACGAGGTTGCGTTCTCCGGCGAGAGCAACGTGCGGTTTGACTCCTTCTATGGTTACCGCCAGTACAGCGTGATTCCCAATGGAGATAACCTGTATGCCACTGCGGCCTACAATGGCTGGTACTCCTTCCAAAATGCGGATAGCATGCTGATGCACACCTCCGCCTTTGACTCTGGAGCGCCTGATGTCTCCGCGGCGGAATACATCGACGGCTATATCATTGGCGTCGACAAAAACAGCAGCATCTTCACCATGAAGGCTGGAGACTGGACCCGGGTGGAGCTGGGGACCCTGACGCTGGACGGTCAGGTTTATCCGGCCCTGGATATGGCCTTTGATTACACCACGAAGACCCTCTACTGCCTGACCGACGAGCTGGTGGCTGGCGAGGGCGGGCATCTGGTCAAGGTGGACTATCTCACCGGTCAGGTGACCGACGTGGGTGTTTTGTCCGGCATCAAGAGTGAAACGGCGCAGGGCGTGAGCCTGGCCTGTGACAATCAGGGCGTGCTCTACACCATCGACTATACCACTGGCGCCCTGTATACCGTGAACAAGCAGACAGCCGCCGCCACCTTCGTGGGCGAGACCGGCTATGCCCCCCAGTTTACCCAGTCCATGACTGTAGACCACGAGACCGACACCCTGTATTGGGCGGCCTATCAGGGCTACACTGGCAGCAGCGTATTCTATCAGGTGGACAAAGCCACGGGGGACCTGACCAAGGTATCCGATATGCAGCATAACGCTGAGATGACGGCCTTGTTTAAGCCCTATCAGGTTCAAGAGAGCCTGTTCCCCGATGAGACGGAGCTCACGGGCCTGTGGCTGTCTGCAAATGAGCTGTATCTGTCTGTGGGCAGAACCGGCAAATTGCTGTGCCGGCCGCTGCCGTATTACAGCGCCTTGCCGGAGCTCACCTGGACCAGCTTGGATCCGGAGGTGCTGCAGGTGAAAGACGGGGTTTTGACCGCCCTGCAGGAGGGCACCGCCACGGTGACCGTCTCCGCCGGCGAGGGGATTTCTGCCACCTGCACCGTGCAGGTCAGCAAATTCAGCGGCGCGCTTACGGGCTTTGATACGGGAGAGGCCATGGCCTGGTACCGGATGGAGAACGCGGCCGATACGGAGCATGTAGCCTATGTGGACGAAGCGATTCAGGCCTCGTCGCCGTTCCTGTCCGCCGCCTACCGGGACGGCTGGGTCTACGCCTTTGATTACAACGGCGCCTTCTACAAGCTGGACGCAGAGACCCTACAGGGAACCAAGGTGGGCGCCGCCAGCTCCGTGGTGGTGGCCATGGCCTTCAATTATCAGGATGGCTACCTGTATGGGCTGGAATACGTCACCCAGGGCTGGGATGCTATCTTCTATCTGGTGCGGGTCAATCCGTCCACTGGGCAGCTGGCCCGGGTGCAGGAGCTGGATTTGCAGACCTACGGCCAGCCCATCGGCGGCATGGCCATTGATTACGACGGCAACTTCTACTTTGCCAGCCTGGATTACGAGACCTACGCCGCGACCTTAGTGCAATTCACGGTCACGGGCGACACGCTTTCCCAGCCCGAGACGTGCCCCATCAGCGGCTATGAGCTCTATGATTTCTCCGCGCTGGTTTACAGCCAGGAGAACGACGGCCTGTTCTGGGCCAACTCCGCATCCGGAGAGCTGGTCTGGCTGGATCCCAGCGACATGGAGGCCGTCAAGGCGATTACCGTGGGCCCCATCGGCAAGGGCCAGCCCGGTGAAATGGTGAGCATGAGCCTGTGGGTAGAGCCTCAGGAGGAGCCCCAGGTGCCGGAGGTTCCGGTGACCGAGGTGTCCATCCCCAGAAGCTACCTGGTGCTGGAGGGCGGGACCACGGCCGCGGAAGTATCCGTGATGCCCTGGAATGCGATTGCCAAGGCTACCTATGCAACCGCGGACCCGTCCATCGCCACAGTGGATGAAAACGGTGTAATTACTGGCCTCAAGGCCGGCGTTACGCAGCTCACCGTTCAGGTGGAGGGCTGGGACGAAACCCTGGTGGCGCCGGTGCAGGTGTCCAAGTCCACGGGTAACCTCTTTGGGTTCCTGATGACGGACTTCGCCTACGGCAGCGATCTGTGGATTTCCATCCCGGATACGGACCCAAGTAGTGCGGTCAATATAGATTCCAACCTCTTCCCCTTCACCGTAATGGCCGGTACGTACTATGACGGCTTCATTTACGCCGTGGGCCAGGGCGATGAGAACTACAATTACAAGTATCAGGTGCTGAAGGTGAACCCCGCGGATTATACCTATGAGGTACTGACCAAATCCGATTACACCGTGCTGGATATGGCCTTCGACTACACCACCGGCGCCATGTACACCCTGATCACCGGCGGCATCTATAAAGGCGCTTTGGCGCAGTTGGATCTAAAGACCGGTCAGATTGTTCCGGTGGCGGACACGGATCTGGAGATGGTGACTTTGTGCGCCACGCCGGAGGGTAAAATCTACGGCATTGACGACAAGGGCGACCTGTATCAAATTGAAAAGAATACGGCCGCCGCCACCTTGATTGGCAACACCGGCGTCACTGCCCATTATGCCCAGAGCATGTGCTATGACTACAACACCGGCAACGTATATTGGTCCCAGGTGGACGCAGATTCCCGCAGCAGCCTGCGCCTGGTGGACCTTGACACGGGCGTCACCACCTCTTTGGGTATGGTAGGCCCCTATGGCGCCGCCGTGACCGCTATGTTCACGGTTCCGAACACCGAGCCCAAGCTGCCGGAGACGGTAGCCCCTGAGGGCGTTGCTCTGCAGGCGCAAAATACCGCAGTGGTGGGTCAGACCGTTGGCTTGCAGGCCCGGGTGCTGCCGTTGAGCGATACCCAGGTGGATCAGAAGCTGACCTGGACCTCCAGCGACCCTGCCGTAGCCACGGTAGACAATCAAGGCGTGGTGACCGGCGTGTCCGCCGGCTCGGCCACCATCACCGCCAAGACCTCCAACGGCAAGCAGGCCGTCTGTGAGATTTACGTCACCGCGGAGGCCAGAAAGTTTTATGCCTACGATGAGACCAACCGGCAGTGGCTCAGCTTCTCTGCAGAGGATACCACGGGCACCGTGGTGCGCAAGGACGCCGCCGGTGAGTCCAAAATTCAGGCCTCGGCCTATTGCGACGGCACGCTTTATTCCTACGACGTGGATGGACGCTTCTACTCCGTGGATCCGAAGACCTTCCAGCGGACCAAGATCAGCGACGGCCTGTACGGCAAGACCTGTACCTTCTCCGGCGTGGATTGGCTGGGCAACGATGTGGACATTGACTGCGACTACTACGTGGTGGATATGAGCTATGACGACGCCACCGGGACCCTGTACGCGGTCTATTTTGGGGTGGACGAGGATGGCAACTTTATCTACGCCGGAATCGGCGTGGTGGATCCAGGCACCGGAGAGGTCCAGGAGGTTCTGGCTTCGGATGTGATACTGCCTGGTAACCTGCTGGTCGTTGATGGAATGGCCTTTATGGTGGACTGCTTCGTTTCCGGCATCCTCAAGCGCTGCGACCTCGACAGTGAGGAAAAGGCTATCATTGAGCAATCCCTGGTGCAGGGCTACTGGGGAGACTCGGAAGACGGTCGCAGCTTCCTGCGGGATCCGTACACAGGTCAGGTTTACGCCGTACGGGATACGGGCTCCGGTTCCTTCCTGTACCAGTTTAACCTGGGCGACGCGGATATCGCTGGTGTTGGCGAAATCGGCACCGGAATTGTAGTGAATAGCCTGTTCCTGCAATAACGCTTGCCTTTTTCCGTTATCTCCTTCCTTTTGTGTCCGGGGCGGCTTGCCGCCCCGGATGCGACCATTTCTCGGCATTTTTTCAAATTTTAGTTTTAAACAATTTTATCAGCCCAGAGGCCGTGTCCATGGACACGGCCTCTGGGCTGAGTGGAGTTCGCTCATGCAGCCGCCCGGCCGCCCGTTTCAGGCAGGGAGCTGCTGGCGGCTTGCAGCATATTCTCCAGAAAAATGCCGTAGCCGGTGGTGGGATCGTTGACCAGGACGTGGGTCACGGCGCCGATAAAGCGCCCGTCTTGCAATATGGGACTGCCGGACATCCCCTGCACAATGCCGCCCGTGGCATCTAGGAGCGCGGTGTCCGTCACATGCAGCAGCAAATTCCGGCCGCAGGCCTTTTCCCCGGGATAGAGCTTTAAAATTTCCACAGAATACTCCCGAACCTCCGTGCCGCTCACATTAGATAAAATGGTGGCGGGGCCGGTATGAATTTCTGAAATTTCCGCAACGGGCAAAGCAATCCCCTTCCAACCTGCAGAAGAGGTGCCGAAAATGCCGCATTTTGTATTGGCGGAAAGCGTGCCAATAATATTTTCCTCCTGAAATGCGCCCCGAAGCTGGCCTGGCGCGCCAACCTTGCCTTTTTTCACGGCCACGACCTCCGCGTCCAAAGCGTTCCCGGATTTTAAAGGCAAAAGATTGCCCTCGCTGTCGCTGACCCCGTGGCCCAGGGCGCCGAAGCGGCCGGAATCCGGATCATAGTAGGTGACAGTGCCAACACCGGCAATGCCTTCCCGGACGTAAATGCCAAGACGTTTCTGCCGGTCCTGGGTATCCTGGGGAGTCAGGGTGATGTTCAGTTCCTCCTGGCCTCGCCGGACGGTGAGTACGACGTTTCCCTTAGCCTGGCTCACGGCCTTTTGCAAATCCTCCGCTGTTTCTACGGGTTGACCGTCTACCTTAATTAAAATGTCCCCGGTTTTGAGTCCCGCCTTCTTGGCGTTCTCACCCAGCGTCGCATCAAAATCTGCAATCGCCAGGCCGTTGGCCTCTAGCTCCAGACCGATGGTGCGGCCCACAGGTACCAGGAGCTCCGCGGCCAAGGCCGAACCACTGAGAATTACCATGAGAAGCACTGCGCAAGCAGCGCGAATTCCAAATTTTCTCATTTTCTCCATCCTTTCAAATCAATTGCTTTCGCAATATCTAATATGTCGAAAAGCCGGGAATTCAGTCGTGCCATGTCCTAGAAAAAACATGCGCGATTTCCTGATGCCGTGTCAAAAACCGCCGCAGCCAAAAGGCAGCGGCGGCATGATAAGAAAAAATTGATAAAAATGAGAAAAAAAGGCTGCAATTTGCTGCAAAAATTAAAGAGTCAGAGCCTGAAAATAGGTGTGCAGCGGCAGCAGTGCCTTCAGAGCGACGCGCACCCGGCCGGCCAAATCCTTGTCGTAGAGCTCGGGTCCGGCAGGCACGGAGATGGAGGCCTCCAGGCTGTCCTTCCAGCCGTAATAGGGCAAGAGCGCCGGGTCGGGGGCGGGCTTGGGCCTGCGGTAGGACCCGGCGGTCAGCCGGACGCCTGCGGCGGTCTGTACCTGCCCCAAAAGTCGGGGGAATTCCTGGGGGCGCCCCTCCAAGTCCCGGCGGAAGGCCTCCATGGCGGCGGCCCTGGGCTGCCAGAGCAGGAATCCGTAACTGGCGCCCTCCGGCCTGATTTCAAAAAACAGCGCCGGGTGCTGGCTCCAGGAATCCACCTCCTGGCGAATGCAGAGCCAGAGGCTCTCCTTATAAAGCGTATCCGGGTGCAGCCGGGCGTCCCGGTAAATCCGGGAGACCTTCAGCACCAGACCTGGAATGTCCCGAAAATCCGCGAAGATCTCCTGTCCCAGTGCCTTCATGGGATTGTACAGATTCTCTACGTAGGCGGATTTATGGGCCTCGAACCAGTCTCGGTTGTTGTTGAAGCGAATACCCCAGAGAAAGTCAATGGTCTCTGGAGAAAAACCTTGAAACATGCTGCCTCCCCTCCGCCCCGGCGCGCCGGGGTGGTAAACGTCAAACTGCGACTATTTTACCGCTTTTTCGACCAATTTGCAAGGGGCTGCAGAGCTTCTGCGAGGAAATTTCTTATTCCAGGGAAGGGCCCTGCCTCATAGCCGGGAGCGGCGGGAACTAGCTGGACGCAGGAGCCGCTTTATGTTAGAATAGGAGCGGTATCGCACCTGAATTTGGGCCTAGGCGCTCAAAAGCCGGAGGTTCGCCTTTGGCGGCCCGGAAATTTTGAAGAGGAAATCTCATTGATGCTTCCACTCGCGGTATGGATATCAACGCCCCTTGAAACCCGCTGGAACGAATTTGGCGGCGTTCCTGGGAGTAGGACGGCGCGCGCGTCCAGGCGGGCGGGGATTTGTTCGAACAGAATCTGCGGTTTTTAGATTTTGTAGCTTCGCGTTCTGTATCTGGGATCGAACGATGGGCGGAAACGCCCCTCTGCCCGGTGATCCAGGTTGAGGGCACAAAATCCATTGCGGAAAATACAAAGCGAATCGTCCAGCAATTCTTGAAAATAGTGAATTAAGCGAATTTACGGAGGACGGCCCAGATGATAAAAGAGCAATGGGCGGGAAAAGAATTTCAATCTATGCAAGAGAGGGATAAAAATTTTTATTATGGAATGCACCAATGCCCTTGAAAAGCTGGGCTGTACCTAAGGCGTTGTGATACGAAGCGGTTACAGATTTTGAGGGGGAAAATGTGCGAAAGGGAACCCATATCGGTTCCCTTTCGCATTTTATTTTTCAAAACGCTTCAAACACGGCCCAGCCTGACGAACTGCTTTTAAATTGGTTTCCTCATTCTACGGTGACGGACTTAGCCAGATTTTTGGGCTTATCCACGTCGCACCCCCGGGCCAGAGCCGTATAGTAGGCAAAGGTTTGCAGCGGGACGATGTTCAGACTGGGTTGCAGCAGGGGATGGGTCTCCGGCACGGCCAGCACGTGGTCCGCCGTCTTCTCCGCCTCCTGAGCCAGGGAGTCCAGGGTGAGGCACAGCACGTCGGCGCCCCTGGCCTTGACCTCCTTGACGTTGGACATGATTTTGTCAAACAGGCTGCGGATGGTGGCCACGGCAATGACCAGGGTCCCGTGCTCGATGAGGGAGATGGGGCCGTGCTTCAGCTCCCCAGCCGCGTAGGCCTCCGAGTGGATATAGGCGATTTCCTTGAGTTTCAGGCTGGCCTCCAGACAAATGGCGCTGTCCAGATTCCGGCCAATGTAAAACACGTCGTGATTGTCGAAGAGCAGGGAGGCGTAATGCTGGGACTTGGCGATATTCTCGTGGCAGAGGGTCTTTTCCACCAGATCCGGCAGTTGTACCAGGGCTCTTTGCAGGTCGTCCTGCTCCTGGGGCGACAGGGTTTCCAGCTGCTGGGCGATGTACAGGGCCAGAAGGTATATAACGGACAGCTGGGTGGAGTAGGCCTTGGTGGTGGCCACGGCGATCTCGGGACCGGCCCAGGTGTAAATCACCTGGTCGGCGGCCTTTGCGATGGCGCTGCCCACCACATTGACGATGGCCAGGGTCTGCGCGCCCCGGCGCTTGGCCTCCCGCAGGGCGGCCAGGGTGTCCGCCGTCTCCCCAGACTGGCTGATGATAACCACCAGGGTGTCCCCGCACAAAACAGGGTCCGAGTATCGGAATTCGGAAGCGGGGATGGGTTCCACGGGAATCCGGCAGGTCCGCTCCAGGATGTATTTGCCCAGGCAGCCCACATAGTAGGCGGAGCCGCAGGCTACGATGTAAATTCGTTTCAGGCCCTCCAGATAGGCCCGGGAGAGTTTCACGTCGTCCAGCGCCACCCGGCCGTTTTGAATGCGGGGGGAGAGGGTGGCCCGCAGGGCCTTTGGCTGCTCGTGGATCTCCTTAAGCATGAAGTGCGGGTATCCGCCCCGCTCCGCGGCGGACATCTCCCAGGCGATGTGCTCCGGCGATTTCTCCACCGGGTCGCCTACGCCGTTGTAGAACTGGACGGAATCGGCGGTGAATACCGCCATGTCTCCGTCGTCCAGATAGGCCACCTGTCTGGTATACTTTAAGATGGCCGGCACGTCGGAGGCGATGAAATTTTCGCCCTGGCCGAAGCCGAAGATCAGCGGGGAGTCTTTTTTCACCGCCACTACGGTGTCCGGGCAGTCCAGGCATAAAATGCCCAGGGCGTAGCTGCCCTCCAGGCGGTAAACGGCCTTGCGGATGGCGCAGAGAAAATCCCCGTGCTTTTGATAGTAATAGGCGATAAGGTTGGAAACCACCTCCGTATCCGTGTCGGAGCAAAACTGCATGCCCTTGCCCAGCAGGCGCTCCCGCAGCTGCAGATAGTTCTCAATGATTCCATTATGTACCACCGCGATTTTTCCGTCGCAGGAGGTATGGGGGTGGGAATTCTGATCGGAGGGCGCGCCGTGGGTGGCCCAGCGGGTGTGCCCGATGCCCAGCAGCCCCGGCAGGGCAGCGCCGTCTTGAATTTTTTCCTGTAAAACCTGGAGCCGGCCCTTGGCCTTGACGGTTTCCAGCCCCTGCGGGCCGTGAATACAGATACCAGCGGAGTCATAGCCCCGGTATTCCAATTTGGACAGACCGTCCAGCAAAATGGGTGCGGCCTGCTGATGGCCGGCGTAACCAACGATTCCACACATGGATAAAAACCTCCAAATCCAGAGTATGCCTGGCGCGCCAAATTCTGCATCTGTCAGACATGTTTGCATTATACAACTTTTTGTGTACAAAAATCAACTGCTAATTTCGCGATTTTTTGACGGCCTGGGAAACCTGTATCCCCAGGCCGTCAAGGTGCAAAGAAAGCGCATTGCGCGGGCGTCAAAGACCGCAGGTCCGTCAGTTGCTTTCTCGTGACGGGGACGGCGCCCCGCTCCAGCAGCGCCCTGGCCCCGGCGGAGCCGTCGTCGTTGAGAAAGACGGGACTCCACCCGTGCTTGAGATTGTCGGCCGTCCCGGCCCAGGTGCCGCCGGTCTGCAGAGCCGTCTGGGCCACCAGGGTTTTTTCCGCCAGAATGTGAATGATGGGATTGCGTCCCAGGGCCCTATGGGGCGAGAAGGGAAGATCGAAGCTGTCCAGGCTGCAATACAGAAGGCCCGGGGCCAGGGGCGCTTTTGCGCGGGCGGCCAGGCTGTCGGCCAGGATGACGACGGCGGCGCCCCCCTCCCGGCGGCAGGCCTCCTGGGCTGCGGTATCCGCGCCCCGGGCGCCCCCGGAAACCAGGGTAAAGCCCTGCCGGGCAATCTGCGCCCCGACCTCCATGGCAAAGGCCCGGTTTTCCGGCCGGAGCTCCCGGCTGCCCACCAAGGCGACGCAGGAAGACTGCAGTAGGGCGGCATCGCCCAGAAGCCAGAGGACCGGCGGCGCTTCCCGCCCCAGGGCGCGGAGCAGCCGGCTGGGATAGCCGGGGCTGATCCGGGTCAGGCAGCGGATCCCCAGGCTTCTGGCCCGGTCCAGATAGGCGCTGAGCTGTGCCGTCTGATCTAGCAGCGCCAGAATCCGGCCGGCCTCCTGAGGCCCGTAGCCCAGCTGGGCCAGGTCTTGCCCGCAGAGGGACCGGTCCCGGCGCTGGTCCCGCAGGGTCAGCGCCCGGCGTCCCAGGGTCCGCAGCTGGGCCAGGGTCAGGGGCCGGCGCCCCGGGTCACCCAAGCTGGAGGCCAGAAGCAGGAAGCCGGCCTCCCGGGGGGTCACCGAAACCGCTTCTTAATTACCGGGACCCGCACCGTCTCCTCCGTGAGAGTGCCGTCCTCGCCCAGAAGCATGGGGCGTATCCTGAAGTTGGAGTATTTGGCGATTTCATCCAGCTTGGCCTTCTCCGGGAAGCCTCCTAGAATAGAGTATGCCACACCCTTCCGCTTTGCCCGCCCGGTCCGGCCAATCCTGTGGATATAGTATTCGTTTTCCTCGGGTACGTCGTAGTTGATCACACAGTCCACGTCGTCCACGTCGATGCCCCGGGAGGCCACGTCCGTGGCGATGAGGATGGGAAGCTGGCCGGCGTGAAATCGCTGCATGGCCTTCTCCCGCAGGCTCTGTTTGATGTCCCCATGGATGCACTCGGCCTGCGCGCCGGCCCGCTGAAAGTCGTCGCACAGCCGCTGACACATGTGTTTGGTGTTGCAGAAGATCATCACCCGCTCGAAGCCCTGGGTGCGGATCAGGCGCAGGCAGGTCTCTTCTTTGGACAGGGGTGTGACTGTAAGGCAATATTGATCGATGTCCGGCTTGTCTTCTAGTTTGGGCTCCACGGTGATCTCCACCTCGTCCCGCTGGTACATCCAGCTCACGGTCATGACCTCCTGGGAGATGGTGGCGGAGAACAGGCCCAGGTTCTTTCGGTTCTTCACCTTCTCCACAATCCGGGTCACGTCTTTAAAAAAGCCCATATCCAGCATCCGGTCCGCTTCGTCCAGTATCACGGTCTGGACCTGGTCAAACCGAATGTTTTTTCGATTGTAATGGTCCATGAGCCGGCCTGGAGTAGCCACGACGATTTGGGGCTTCTTCTCCAAATTCCGGATTTGCGTGGACAGGGACGCGCCACCGTACAAAACTGCCGCGCGGATCCCGGGGAAATAGGGCAGGAGGCTGCGCAGCTCGTCGCAGATCTGGATCGCCAGTTCCCGGGTGGGCGCCAAAATCAGCCCTTGCACCCCGGGGCATGCAGGGTCTATATGCTCGATCATAGGAATACCGAAGGCAAAGGTCTTGCCGGTGCCGGTGGGGGCCTTGGCGATTACATCCCGCCAGGAAAGCAGGGGCGGGATGGCCTCCCGCTGCACAGAGGTGGGATAGCCGTAACCCTTTTGCTCCAGGGCCTTCTGCATCGCCTCGGACAGCCCCAGGTCTTGAAAGGTAATTATATCTGCCATTCGCATGTTCCTTCTTTGTGATGTTTTAAAAAATTATAACAGATTTTCCCGTACTTTGCAACCAAGGACCGACGGTAAGCAGATTTTCTGTGGCAACGGTTTCCTTCTTGCCGAAATTATGCTACAATGGAGCAAATAAGCGGAGGTGGCGGCCATGAGCAAAGCGGATGAGATCTATCGCAAAACCTGTCTGGACATTTTGGAGCACGGAGTCTGGGACACGGACCGTCCGGTGCGGCCCCGGTGGGATGACGGCTCTCCGGCACACACCATCAAAAAATTTGGGGTGGTGAACCGGTATGACTTACAAGATGAGTTTCCAGTGATGACCCTGCGGCGCACGGCTTTTCTCAGCTGCGTGGACGAGCTTTTGTGGATTTGGCAAAAAAAGTCCAACAACGTCCGGGAGTTGGGCAGCCATGTGTGGGACAGCTGGGCGGACGCCGACGGCTCCATTGGCAAGGCCTACGGCTACCAGCTGGGTCTGAAGCACCGATACCCGGAGGGGGAGTTTGACCAGGTGGACCGGGTGCTCTACGACCTGCGGCACAATCCCGGCTCCCGGCGGATTCTCACTAATTTGTACAATTTTCAGGATTTAAGCGAGATGCACCTGTATCCCTGCGCCTATTCCATGACCTTTAACGTCACAGGACGCACCCTCAACGCAATTTTAAACCAGCGGTCCCAGGATATGCTCACGGCCAACAATTGGAACGTGTGCCAGTACGCGGTGCTGGTGCACATGCTGGCCCAGGTCTCCGGGCTTCAGGCGGGAGAGCTGGTACATGTGATCGCGGACTGCCATATCTATGACCGGCACGTCCCGTTGGTGGAAAAAATGCTCCAAAACCCCACCCATCCGGCGCCCAGATTCTGGATGGACCCAGAAATTAAGGATTTTTATAGGTTTACAAAGGATTCTTTCCGGCTGGAGGGCTATCAATACGCGCCCTTCCCGGATAAAATTCCCGTGGCCGTCTAAGGCGGCGGAGAGGAGGCGCCATGGACGCGGTTGTAGCGGTGTACGCAGACTGGGGCCTGGGCCGAGATGGCATGCAGCCTCTGGTTTTGTCTGCCGACCGGCGGCAGTTTCGGACCCTCACAGCGGGGTCCTGCGTCATTGTGGGCCGGAAAACCCTGGCGGATTTTCCCGGGGGCCGGCCCCTGCCCGGCCGGATGAACCTGGTGCTCTCCCGGCAGGCGTTGGAGGTGCCCGGCGGGCAGGTGGTTCGCACCCCGGAGGCGGCGGTCCGGGCCGCCGCCGCATATCCCAGGGTTTTTGTCATTGGCGGCGCGGCGGTGTACCGGGCCATGCTGCCCTGGTGCAGCCGGGTGTATGTGACCAAGATCGACGCGAGGCCGGATTCCGACGTTTTTTTGGAAAATCTGGACCAATCGGCGGACTGGGTTTGCGTCCAGGAGGGACCGGTCGCCTGGGAACGGGGCATATCCTATCGGTTTTGCGTCTACGCCCGTAAATCGAACCCGCAGACCGATTGAGGAGACCTTGTAGGGGCGAGCTGCGCTCGCCCGCCAACCCTGCGATACAAACGGTACCCACATGCGGGCGGCCGCAGGCCGCCCCTGCGCCCTCAAAATGAGCTTGCAGAGATTGTAAGGGCGGCGTTCAGACACGGGGAAATTTGGCCCGTAAGCCATCCTCCGGTTTCCTTTTCGGCCCAGCCGTGCTACAATGGGAAAAAACGATCAAAGGGGGATCTTTATGAAACGGTTGTTTCAGGGCGGCACAGTGGTTTCCGGGTCAGGGGCCGTACGGGCCGACGTGCTGCTTCAGGATGAACGGGTAGAGGCTGTGGGCCGGAATCTGAACTGCCCGGAGGCGGAGACGGTGGACGTTTCGGGCATGCTGCTGCTGCCCGGTTTTGTGGACGCCCACACCCATTTTGATTTAGACGTGTCCAACACCACCACCGCCGACGATTTCGCCTCCGGAAGCCGGGCCGCTCTTCGGGGGGGTACCACTACGGTTATTGATTTCGCCTGCCCCCAAAAGGGCCAGAGCCTGCAATACGGTCTGGACCTGTGGCACCAAAAGGCCCGAGGTAAGGCCGCCTGCGACTACGGTTTTCATATGACCATCGACGACTGGAGTCCTGCCATCGCCGGGGAGCTGCCCACCATGATCGCCCAGGGTGTGACTTCGTTTAAGATGTACATGATCTATCCGGCCATGATACTGGGGGACCGGGATCTGTATCTGGCGCTATGCCAGCTGAAGGCCCTGGGAGCCGTAGTGGGGGTCCACTGCGAAAACGCGGGTCTCATCGACGCCCTCCAGGCTCAGGCCCTTTCGGCGGGCCGGACGGAGCCCGCCGCCCATCCCCAAACCCGGCCGGACGTGGCGGAGGCGGAAGCGGTGGGACGGCTGTTGAAGCTGGCCCAGGCGGCCCAGGCGCCGGTGATGATTGTCCACCTGAGCTCCGCCGCCGGCCTTGCGGAGGTGGAGGCCGCCCGGCGGCGCGGCCAAAAAGTGTGGGTGGAGACCTGTCCGCAGTACCTGTGTCTGGACGACAGCGTCTACAGCCTGCCGGATTTTCAGGGAGCGCGGTACGTGTGCTCCCCGCCCCTGCGGAAGCGGGCGGACCAGGACCGGCTCTGGCGCGCCCTGGCGGACGGCGCGGTGCAAACCGTCTGCACGGACCATTGCAGCTTCACCCTGGCGCAAAAGGATGCGGGCCGGGGAGACTTCACCAAAATTCCCGGGGGCATGCCCGGTGTGGAGACCCGGGGGCTTTTGCTCTACGACCGGGGCGTGGCGGCGGGCCGGATTTCTCTGGAGACCATGGTGCAGGTCCTGTGCGAGCATCCCGCAAAGCTCTATGGCCTGTGGGGTAGGAAGGGCGCCATCGCCCCTGGCTTCGACGGGGACCTGGTGGTCTTCGACCCCCAGGGACGCACCGTGATTACCGCGGCGGACAGCGCCAGTGCGGCCGATTACACGCCTTTGGAGGGGTATCAGGCGGTTGGAAGCATCCGTCAGGTCTATTTGCGGGGGCAGTTGGCCGTGGAGGAGGGCCGCTTGGTGGCGGAGCCGGAGGGCCGCTATCTCCGCCGGGAGTTGGGCTGGCTCTGAGCCTACGTCTGCCCGACGTTTCCGCCTGCAATTTTTGTTCGGCCTGGTAAAAGCATCCATACCCATAGCGGCCTTTCGCCCATGGTCTTTCCATGGAGCGGAAGCTGCTATGGGTATTTTATTTTTAAATGCATATGAAAACTAAAAAATGGGTTGACTCTCCCGTTACGGAATGGTGTATCGTAGATGCCAGAAGGGAGGCCGCCGGGGAAATCCCACGGATGGGTCGGTACGCGGCGGGACTCGTTCAGTCAAGACAGGAGGCAATGGGATGGATCTGAGGACGGTAAAACAGGTTTCCCTGCTGACGGGCGTCAGCATTCGGACACTCCGGTTTTATGACGAAATTGGCCTACTAAAGCCCACAGAGGTAACGGAGGCTGGTTACCGGCTGTATGACCAGCAGGCCCTGGAGGTGTTGCAGCAGATTCTATTTTTTCGGGAGCTTGATTTCACCCTGAAGGAAATCAAGGCGATTATGGAGAGCCCGCAATTTGACCGAAGAGCCGCCATGGAAAAGCAGCGGGAGCTCCTCCAGGCCAAGCGGGATCGATATGACCGCCTGCTGGGCCTGCTGGATAAACAAATTAAAGGAGAAACGTGTATGGAGTTTCAGGAATTCGATTTGAGGGAGTACTTTCGCATGTTGACTGATTTTAAGAAGACCCACACGGACGAAATTGTGCAGCGGCTGGGAAGTGTGGAATGCTTCGATGAGATGGTGGACGGATTAAGAGCCCAAGAAAAAGAGCTTTTTGCGATGGCGGAAAAGCAGTACGGCAGCCTGGAGGCTTACACCAAGGCGGCGGAGAAAAACGTACAAAATTTTTTGTCCCATGGCCCCACAATTCCCCAATCCGAGGTGAGCGGTCGCGTCGAAAAGACAGAGGCCCTGACCAAGAGGCTCACGGCGGATCTCAGCAAGGATGTTGCGTCCCCGGAAATTCAGGAGATTGTCCAGGAGTTGGTCCGCTCTATCGATGAAAGCAATAAAGGCATGGATGTGGGGGAAAATTACTGGCGGTATATGGCTGAATTTTACGGGTCAAACCCGACGTTTGTCAGCGTCACCGATCAAAAATATGGGCCCGGCGCGGCAAGATACCTGAGTCTTGCGCTGGGGGTCTATCTGGACCGGCAGTAAGAAGCCGGCCAGCCTTTCGCATAAGCACTTCTTTGCGGCCGGGCGCCGCGGATAGCGGCGCCCGGCCCATGCCGTTTTCCCAGTCCCGGCGGGCTGGCGGCGACCTAAGAATCCAGACCGTTTGGTGCGCAGAAGTGCTTTCCGACTCCGGGCGGGGGTAAAAGTGGAGGGAAAAGGTGAAAATATTGTCGAATTAAGGGGCCAAGTGTAAAAATTTCCGAAAAATACTTGAAGTTTTGGAAGAGATGGGGTATAATGCAGAAAAACCTGCCAGGCGGGGGAGGGGGATCTTATGAGCCGCATTGACAAGGAAAACTACTATTTGGATATTGCAGAGACCGTCATGGAGCGGTCCACCTGCCGCCGGGCCCACTATGGCGCCCTGATCGTGCGCAACGACGAGATTGTCTCCACCGGGTACAACGGCGCGCCCCGGGGCCGGGCCAACTGCATTGATCTGGGCTACTGCATCCGGGAGCAGTGGAACATCCCCAGCGGCCAGCGGTATGAGCTGTGCCGCAGCGTCCACGCCGAGGCCAACGCCATCATTTCTGCCGCCAGAAGCGAATGCATCGGCGGAACCATCTACCTGGTGGGCCGGGACACCGCTACAGGCCAGCTTATCGAGCAGCAGGACCCCTGTCCCATGTGCCGGCGCATGATTATCAACGCCGGGCTGAGCAAGATGGTAGTCCGCAACTCCAATGGCCGCTATTGCGTGTTCAACGTCCAGGACTGGGTCTTTGACGACGAAACCCTACTGGACCCCAGGATGTCCCTGGAGCCAAAGGGCGGAGAAGAGACTGCGGCGTTTGAGGCAGCAGAGAAAATGAGATAGTACAGGCGGAACGGGACGCGCAGCGTCCCGTTCCGCGTCTTTTATCAGTCGCCTTTCTGGCCTCCGTTTTTTTGAACGCGATCGTTAATCTGCCGCACGCGCCCTTTTAAAATGACGTACTGCACGACCCAAATCACCAAATAAATGCCAAAGAAGATGCCGAAGTACAGAAGAACGCCCTTTATGTTGTGGGGCATCCAGCGCATGAGATAGGCGATGGGGAACGTGGCCAGGGAGCAGACCAGAAGATGGGTTATGGTCTGCCGCAGGAGACCCCAGCGCTCGTTGTCCCAAACGGCGGAAGCGCCGGCCCAGGCGGCGCCGTAGAGCAGGGAACAGACCGCCTGCAGCAGCACCGCGTTCATCTCATTGCCGCAGTCTGCGACCAGTTCCGGGACAACTGGATAAAACCTGCCGTCCCCTACGGTGAGGGAAATGGCAATTGTGATCGTAGTGCTGATGGCCAGGCCCAGGGGCGCGCCGATCAGACAGCGCAGCAGTACCTTTTTTTTCATGTTGCGTCACCTCATATACCCAAGATTTTTTTGATTTTGGAAACGTACCGTCTGGAGACGTAGGTCACGGTTCCATTGGAAAAAGAAACGCAAATCGTACCGGAAAAGCGAAGATCGAAGCCCTTCACCTTCCGCAGGTTGATGATTTCCGAATTGGAAATCCGCACGAAGCTGGTTGGATCCAGCCGGTCGCCCAGTTCGTAAAGCCGCAGCCGCAGGGCGTATTCTCCGTCCTCCGTACTGGCGTACACCTTTCCCGAAGCCGCGTAGATCCGGATGATGCTCTGCTGATCCAAAATTTCCAGCTGATTCCCGCGGAGTCCGGTCAGCATCTGCGGCGCAGCGTCGGACAGTTTTTTGACGAGGGCCCGCACCTCGTCCGTCATTTTATTCGCCAGAATGATGACGCTGGGCTCTTGGCAGGAATCGTCCAGTTTAATTTCGATTTTCATGCCGTCACCTCCCTGTTTCCATCTCAGTATAAAAGATTTTTTCTATGGTTTCCACCGCTTTTGCCTACTCGGTCCCTGGGGGCGCATAAGTGGCATGCGGCGCGGGGCAGGGCGCTGTACTGGCTTTTCGGTAGGTAACTGCGGACCCATCCAGGCGCGGAACGGAAACGGACGAAATGCCCCGGAGCAATGGCTGCTCCGGGGCTCTGTCGTGAGGGAATAGGGTTAGACTCAAAGGGCCGTAGGGAACGACCGAAGAGACCGTTTGGAAATGTAGGGGCGGCCTTTGGCCGCCCGCCAAGGGCACGTTCTGAAATGTAGGGGCGACCTTTGGTCGCCCGTTGAGGAAATTTAACGGTTTTGTGGGATTGGCGGGCGAGCACAGCTCGCCCCTACAGGAGTTGGCCATACGATTCGGAGGGAGGAAAAGAGGGAAAGGGAACCGGCAGGGTTCCCTTTCGCGTGCAATCCGTGGTTTTTTAAACTGGTTTGAAAAACCGCCCCCAACCTGACGAAATGTCAGGTTGGGGCGACCTTTGGCCACCCGCAGGTAAGTGAAGCATGCTCATACAGGTGGTTTTAGAAATGGGACGTAGGGAACGACCTGCGATCATTCCGCGGGTGAGCGCAGCTCCCCCCTACACAGAGGCGCCCGCCTCGGGAATGCGGGAACGGCCATGGGGGACCTCCTGGAAATGTAGGGGCGTGCAAAGCACGCCCCTACGGTCTGCCTTTTTTATCCGTAAAATCTGGCTCACCCGCTTATGTCGCATGTGCCAACTGGGAAGGCTATGGATAGCTACCGTGCGGCAGCGAAGCACGCCGCGCCGTATTGCTGCACGTCGAAGGGCTCTAATCTGACATCCCTGCGCAGATAGAGGGGGTGGTGTGGGTGCCCTTTCTTGGAGAGGGGACCCGCGCAATACCACCTCGCGTGATATTTCGCCCCCAAGGCGATAAAATCCCCCAGACACTGTCCTAAGTATGCCCGTTTCTCGATGATTGCGCCCCAAGCGGCCCAGACGGCGGGCCGGGGGTGTCGGGTGAGCAGATATTGAAACGCAGCTAGGTTTTCCCGGTGCAGCGCCTGGTTGCAGTTTCGCTCCAGGCTGTCCGGATCCGTGGCCCGCTGGGCGTAAAGATTGCACATGAGAAAGCTGTCGTAGCCGTTGTGCAGGGCAACCCGCTCTACAGACTGCAGTGTATTGTCCAAATGGTCCGGCGCCGCCGTGGAGGGATTGACGCCCACGCAAAGAAGGGGACGCCGGCCCTGGGTTCCCAGGATATACCGGTACTCGCCATAGGCGTTGGGCACGTACAGCCAGCGGCCCGCGTCAAAGTCGGGACTCGGACGCAGCGCGGCGGTCAGAGCGGTCGGGAATGGCAGAAGCTCCACCTCTGTTGTGGAGCCCTTGGGAATGTGCCGCATGCTCAGTCCTCCTTCCGTGGGGGCTCCGGCGGGCTTTGGTCCGGAAACCACTGATAGGCTGTCGGGTCATGCCAGGTTTGTGCGGCAGGGTCCAGACCCTTCTGCCGGCACCAGCCCGCAAAGGCCACATCCAAAAACGGGAGGAAGCCAAGCATATTCCCCCGCAGGACGACCTCTTCCTGGCCCAGGCACAGCACCAGACACACGGCGCGTCGGGAGATACCCACTCGCTGGCCCTGAATTTGCGCATAGCGGTAGGTTTTTTTGCCGGGTCCGGGCAGGGTGAAGGTATCCGCTGTATAGGAAATCGCGGCGCTGCAAAATAAATATATGGCGTAGCCAGCAAAGAGGAGAAACACGGCGGCGACGCCGAAAAACAGCCATTGACGCGCCCGAAGGCTAAAGTAGGCCACTGGAATTGCAGCCAAAAGCAAAACCGCTGCCAGGATTGGATACCCCAGCGGGGGCCGGACCACCGGGGCCTTCGCCAGACGGCGGTGCAGACGGCCTATGCCCCGGTCAATCAGAAAGCACAGGCCCAAGACAAGCCCTGCAAAAAAAAGCAGAAAAAGATACTGCATCACACATCCTCCGGAACCCGTGCGGAAAGCACCAAGTCGGCGGGGATGTCAAACGCCTCGGTTTGCAGCCGGTCAAAAACCTGAAAGTCGTAGCACAGCGCCAGGGTGGGGTGGGAAGGCTCTCCAGCCAAAAACCGGTCGTAAAAGCCGCCGCCGTAGCCCACCCGATGGCCCCGCCGGTCAAAAGCCAGACCGGGTAGGAGAACCAGCGCCGCTGGGTCGTCCGCCTCAGGCTCGTCCGCCCGCGGCTCCGGGATACCGTAGGAGCTGGGCGCTACCTGATCCAGGCTTTCCAGCCATAAAAATCGCATGGTATGCCCATACACCTTGGGCACCGCCACCCGCTTGCCCAGGTCCAGGGCGCGCTGCAGGATGGGCGGGGTGCGGACCTCCTGATTGAAGGACAGGTATCCGTAAAGCGAACGTGCCCGCTGATATAGCGGGCACGCCTCCAGCTGGGCCGCCAGGTCCCGGCTGCAGGCCTCGATTTGGGAGTCGCGCATTGCTTTCTTTCGGGCCGATACCCAGGCGCGGAGCGCTTGTTTGTCCATCTTTCCTCCTGTACTGTAACGCGAATGGTTCCCAAATGGGTTCCCGGCGGGGCGTTTGGCCCCGGGACGGGCGCACGCGGGACGCCCACTGGAAAAGCTATGGACCGTTCTGCTCCCGGGGCTTTCTGGATCGGGACGGCCGGTAGAGCCGGGACCAGAGCACAATGGCCAACTGACCGGGAAGCCCCAGAAGAAAAATGCGGGGCAGGCACAGTTTGGTATACACCGCCAGGACCGTAAACAGGGTCAATAAGAGTCCCCACATGAGAAAGGAAATCAGCAGACGATGCCACCGGTAGTTCCGCCAGGCGGAGTTTAACGAAAGCAGCACCACCGCATTCACCGGCACCGCCACCACGAAGCCAATCCAGAAGCCGGACACCTCGCAGTACGAAAGCACCACGAACACCAGCAGCGCAATAAACCAGACCAGGATGGAGGAGAGCCAGCCGATGACCGTTTTGTTCACAGGCCGCTGGACTGTTTCAGCCTGGACAGGAGAGTCTGACTCCGGTGCAGCCGAACGCGCCCCCGGTTCGGCCAGCAGATCGTTTACCGTGATGCCAAAGAGCTCCGAAAGCTGTACTAAGGTGGTCACATCCGGCACGGACTCCGCCCGTTCCCATTTGGAAACAGCTTTGTCCGAGTAGTTTAGACGCTGCGCCAAGTCCGCCTGGGTCAACTGAAGCCTTTTTCGATTTATCACAATATTATTGGAAATATTACGTTTTACCAGGTCGTTATCCATAGAAACAGCTCCTGAAACGTGAACTCTACTGTCAGTAGAGCGGCCGGTAGAAGGCTCTACCGAAATGAATGCGCCGGTAGGGCAGCAAAAACACGGGTAGGGTGCCAACCGGCGCGACTTATGCTACTATCATATCATATCGAGTCAAGGGGTGACCAGCATGAAAGAATTGATGATTTTTGGGGATTCCATTCTGAAGGGCGTGGTCTTCGATCAGGAACAAAATCGTTACCACCTTTGCCGGGAGGCGGACTTTTCCCCGCTGGAGCAGCAGGGCGTGACGGTGGAAAACCGTTCCAAAATGGGGGCCACCATCCGGGAGGGACTCAAGCTTTTGGACCGGCTGCCCGCGGTCCCGGGCCCCAGCGTGGCGCTGCTGGAATATGGCGGCAACGATTGCAATTACGATTGGAAGTCTGTATCTGAGGCGCCGGAGCGGGAGCACAGACCATTTGTCACCATCGACGAATTTGTCGCCTGCTACCGTCGGGCTATCGCCAAGGCCAAGCAGTTTGCCCATACCGTGGCGGTTTGTACGTTGACGCCGCTGGATTCCAATAAGTTTATGGGCTTCATTTCTCGGGGCAACAGCTATGAGCGCATTCTGCGCTGGCTGGGGGATGTGGGGATCCTCTATCGCTGGCAGGAGCATTACAACGACGTGGCCATGGAGGTGGCCCGGGAGCAGGGCTGCTTTGTGGTAGACACCCGGACAGATTTTATGATCAGCCACGATTTTGAGCGCCTTCTCTGTGCTGATGGCATCCATCCCACGCCCCAAGGACACCGGTTGCTGCGCGAAACGGTCTGCAGGAAGCTGATACCGCTGTTTGCCTGAGCAGACAAACGTCAGGCAGACGCCGCAGCAGGGCAAATGCGCCCTGCTGCGGCGTTCCTGTGCTGTTTAGCCGGAAGAAGCTAGGCGGGGCCGTTGCTCCCTCCCGTAACGATGATTATAAGAATTATGTAGGGGCGTGCTTTGCACGCCCGCCTAGCCCTACAAAACCAAGGAATTTTCTCAGCGGGCGGCCACAGGCCGCCCCTGCCGTATCGCCAAGAGAGAACCCGTAGGGGCGAGCTGCGCTCGCCCGCGGAACGGTCGAAGACCGTTCCCTACAGGACTTCTGCAGGCTGCTGCCGGGGTGCTCACTGAGCGGCGTAGTTTTCCTCCACGGTTTTCCAGCAAATGGCGTCGAACCACCGGTCCACGTAGTCGGCCCGGCGATTTTGATAATCCAGGTAATAGGCATGCTCCCACACGTCCACACACAAAAGGGGCTTGAGTCCCTGGGACAGGGGGCAGTCCTGATTTGCGGTCTTTACGATGCGCAGGGAGCCGTACGGCTCCGCCGCCAGAAAAGCGTAGCCGGAGCCAAACTGGCCCAGTGCCGCCGTCTTCATCTGCTTTTTCCACGCCTCCAGAGAGCCGAAGTCCCGCTGGATCGCCTGGGCCAGGGAGCCTGTGGGCTGCCCGCCGCCGTTGGGCGCTAGGCAGGAAAAGTACAGCGCATGATTGTATACGCCGCCGCCGTTGTTGCAGATGGCGGTACGCTTGCTCTCCGGCAGACTGCCCAGGTCCCGCAGCAGCTCCTGCAGCGGCTTGCTCTGGCAGTCCGGGCAGTCTGCCAGTGCGGCGTTTAAGTTGTCCACATAGGTCTGAAAATGCTTGTCATGATGAAAATGGAGCGTGTTTTCGCCCAGCGCGGGCGCCAATGCGTCATATTCGTAGGGCAGAGGAGGTAATGAATAGGGATATTTGACTTCCATGGTAGTTGCATCCTTTCGCATTTGTCTTTTTCCTAGCTTGCCCCTGCAAAGCCAATCTATTCCGTCGGCAGGCGCATTTGCCAAGCGGGCGCTTCCATCTGTTTCCAAGTAAAAAATTGGATTTTCTTAGATTCCAACCAGATTTTTAGAAAAACGAGCCTGCTGCAGAAGTAAAAATTGGAGCAGCTTTTGTGCGTCTTTCACAAAAATCAACAAAATTCCGCAGGCTGGATCGAGATTTATGTGAATACTATGAAAAGTTCCAGAAGATTGGATTTTTTAGATTGATTTTACGGGTATTTTGACTTACAATATTCAAGCTAGGCGAGTCATGCAGACAGAAGCGGGGGTGCTTGCTTTGCTCCATGTGGTTCTAGTGGAACCGGAGATTCCAGCCAATACCGGCAATATCGCGCGAACCTGCGCCGCCACAGGCGCTGTCCTGCACTTGGTCCGCCCGCTGGGATTCGATATCTCGGAGAAGGCCGTGCGGCGCGCCGGTCTGGATTACTGGCATCTGGTGGATGTGCGGGTGTACGATAATCTGACGGACTTTTTTTCCAAAAACGACGTTCAGGAAATGTGGTGCCTGTCCACCAAGGCGCCTCGGTCTTATACGCAGGTCCGCTTTCACGACGGGTGTTATCTGCTGTTCGGTAAGGAGACCCGGGGCTTGCCGGAGGATTTTTTAAACGAGCATGCGGAAAGCTGTCTCAGAATCCCCATGCGGCCAGATGCCAGGAGCCTGAATCTGAGTAACTCCGTAGCCATCGCCGTATACGAGGCCCTGCGGCAGCTGGACTTTCCCGGGTTGCAGGCCTGTGGCCGCATGCGGTCCCGGCCTCAAGAGACCCAGCCAAACGAACCGTGGGAGGTATTTGGATGAATTATCACAAGAAATCTGTAGAGGATGTGGCGGTTGCCGGAATGCGGGTTTTGTGCCGCTGCGACTTTAATGTACCGTTAAAAGACGGCGCAATCACCAGTGACAAGCGGATTGTCGCGGCGCTGCCCACCATTGAATATCTGCGCAGCCATGGCGCCAGGATTATTCTCTGCTCTCATCTGGGCAAGCCCAAGGGAGAGTGGAAGAAGGAGCTGAGCCTGCAGGTGGTGGCGGACCGGCTCTGCCAGCTTTTGGGCGCGCCGGTGCAGATGGCCAAGGACGTGGTAGGCGAGGATGCCAAGGCCAAGGCCGCCGCGCTGCGAGATGGCGAGGTGCTGCTGCTGGAGAACGTCCGGTTCATGAAGGGCGAGACCAAGAACGATCCGGAGCTGGCCCGGGCACTGGCTGGCATGGCGGATTTATTTGTCAATGACGCCTTTGGCACCGCCCACCGGGCCCATGCCTCCACCGCCGGGGTGGCGGAGTATCTGCCCGCGGTCTGCGGCTTTTTGGTGCAGAAGGAGGTGGGCGTCATGGGCAAGGCCCTGGCCAATCCCGAGCGGCCCTTCGTGGCGATTCTGGGTGGCGCAAAGGTCTCTGACAAGCTGGGCGTGATACAAAACCTGCTGGACAAGGTAGACACCCTGATCATCGGCGGCGGTATGGCCTACACCTTCCTGGCCGCCAAAGGGTACTCCGTGGGTACTTCCCTGCTGGATCAAGAGAAGGTCCCATATTGCAGACAGATGTTGGCCAAGGCGGAAACCAGGGGCGTGAAACTCCTGCTGCCCATGGACGTGGTGGTGGCCGATGCGTTCCCCGATCCCATAGATGGGCCGGTCCATGTGGAAACCGTGGCGTCCGATGCCATCGCTTCGGACAAGATGGGGCTGGATATTGGGGAGAAGACCCAGGCGCTGTTCGCCGGGGCAGTGAAATCCGCAAAAACCGTGGTTTGGAACGGCCCCATGGGCGTATTTGAGAATCCTGTTTTGGCCCAAGGTACGATAGCCGTGGCGCAGGCCCTGGCGGACGCGCAGGCCGTGACCATCGTGGGCGGCGGCGACAGCGCAGCAGCGTGTGAGCAGTTGGGCTTTGCCGACCGCATTACGCATATCTCCACTGGCGGCGGCGCCTCCCTGGAGTTCCTGGAGGGATTGGAACTGCCTGGCATCGCCTGCCTGGAAGACCTATAAATCATGACATATCACATAAAGAGATTATCTGGAGGCGCTAGAACATGAACAGAAAATACCGCAAAACCGTGATTGCCGGAAACTGGAAGATGAACAAAACCCCCAGCGAAACCAAGGAATTCATGACTGCGTTCAAGGGTATTATGCCCAAGGGGCGCTGGTGCGACGTGGCCCTGTGCGTACCTGCCGTGTGCATTCCCGCCGCCGTCCGCGCCATGCGTGAGACCCGCGTGGGCATTGGTGCGCAGAATTGCAACGCCAATCCCTCCGGCGCCTATACCGGGGAGATTGCCGCCAATATGCTGCTGGACGCCGGCTGTAAATATGTCGTCGTGGGACACAGCGAGCGCCGGGCCATGGGCGAGACCGATTCGGATGTGAATGCAAAGGTCTTGTCGGCCCTGGCGGCTGGTCTGATTCCCATTGTGTGCTGCGGTGAGTCCCTGGAGCAGCGGGAGGCGGGCGTGACCAACGAATGGATCACCATGCAAATCAAAATGTGTCTACAGGGCGTGCCGGAGGAAAAGATCCGCAAAGTGATTATTGCCTACGAGCCCATTTGGGCCATCGGCACCGGTCGAACCGCCACCCCGGAGCAGGCGGAGGAGGTCTGCGAGAGCATCCGCACCGTGGTGCGCAAGCTTTATAGCTCCAAGAACGCCCGGGCTATCTCCATTCTCTACGGCGGCTCCATGAATGAGACCAACGCCTACGATCTGCTGGCCCAGCCGGATATCGACGGCGGCCTCATCGGCGGCGCCTCCCTGGACCCGGAGAAGTTTGTGAAAATTATTGAGGCTGCCAACCAGCCCACCATTTGACCCTTCTGCAAAGGCCCGCGGGTAGCTCCCGCGGGCCTTTGCTCTGCGCGCGCCCGGTCGCAAGGAACTATGCTTCCGCAAATCCGTACCCAACTGGGAGCGGTTTCTTGCCCGCTGCGGCTCGGCTCCTCTCCAAACCGAAGCCGTTGCGCTGGGCTTCGGTTTGGTTTTTGGGTATCCATACAGAAAATCTCCCGATGGTGGTCTGTAGGGGCGACCTGTGGTCGCCCGCGGGCGAGCACAGCTCGCCCCTACAGTAGTTGTAGATTTCAATGAGCCCGCAATGAACACAGGCTTCGGCAGGGCCAGGGTCGCTGCACCCTGGCCAACCGTGAGGCCGGACTGTCCAGCAGGGTCCGGAGGGAGGATCCCCAAGGAGGGGCGTCATCGTCGGGTCAAAGTCCGCTGCCCTCCAGTTCCCCTGTACGGGAAACCCGCGCCCGCTCCCTTGCCCCTCCTCTCCAAACCGAACCCGCTGCGCTGGGCTTCGGTTTGGTTTTTGGGTATCCATACAGGAAATCTCCCGATGGTGGTCTGTAGGGGCGACCTGTGGTCGCCCGCGGGCGAGCGCAGCTCGCCCCTACAGCAGTTGTAGATTTCAATGAGCCCGCAATGAACACAGGCTTCGGCAGGGCCAGGGTCGCTTGCACCCTGGCCAACCGTGAGGCCGGACTGTCCAGCAGGGTCCGGAGGGAGGATTCCCAAGGAGGGGCGTCATCGTCGGGTCAAAGTCCGCTGCGCTCCAGTTCCCCTGTACGGGAAACCTGCGCCCGCTCCCTTGCCCCTCCTCTCCAAACCGAAGCCGCTGCGCTGGGCTTCGGTTTGGTTTTTGGGTATCCATACAGGAAATCTCCCGATGGTGGTCTGTAGGGGCGACCTGTGGTCGCCCGCGGGTAAAGTCCTCCGGTTTTGTAGGGCTTTGCGGGCGAGCACAGCTCGCCCCGACTGGGCGCGGACCAATTCGGGGGCGTAGGAAACGGCTTTTGGTGGTTCCGCTAGCGATAAAGGCCGCGCTTTTTTCCCTGTAAGCATGGGTGTATTTCGGAAAATATTGTGTATTTTAACCAATATTGGACGGATTTTTTCTCGTGATTCTGTATCAACTTCATAGAAATTTAATATCATTTGACCGCAATCTGTGCTATAATGAATTCGCAAAAAATGGGCTCCTACTGGGCCCACAAAAGGAGCGAGTCCATGAATATCTTATTCTTCTTGACGCCGAAGGGAATGTGCTCCTATTTAGAGGATGACGACACGCTGCGGCAGGCCCTGGAGCGGATGGAGGCCGCCGGATACGCCGCGCTTCCGATCCTGAACAAAAAGGGTGAATACTGCGGTACCTTGACCGAGGGGGATATGCTCTGGGCCGTCAAGAATTTATGCGGCATGGATCTGCGGCAGACCGAGGAACACCGCATCATGGAAATTGCCCACCGGCGGGACAACGTGCCCGTCAGCGTGACAACCAGCATGCAAGACCTCATTGCCCGCGCCAGCGAACAAAACTTTGTTCCGGTCATCGATGATAAAAACGCTTTCATCGGCATTGTAACCCGGAGATCCATCATGCGCTACTGTCAGCAAAACATGAACCTGGAGGACTGACTCTCCTGATAAAAAAGAAGGGCGGAATTCCCGGCCTCAGAACGGTTTCCCCGTGCGGCAAACCGCTTTGAACGCCGTGGATGCCGCCTGTGGGCGCAAAAGGGTCCGCTCCGGAAGCCGTTCCGCGGGCGGACAATTTCTGCGTTTTTGGCCCCCTTCTTTCCGAGACGGTGGACAGGCTAGAGAAAATGGCGGCGTTCCGCAGGCTTTAATTTCAAAGATCTGGCGCCGCGGACTGGCTTCCAAGAAGGCGGCCGGACAATGCAAACGGGAGGTATGATTATGAGAGGATTTTTCAAACTTCTGGGCGGCCTTTTATCCGTCCTGTTCCTTTTGGCGGTGGGATTGGTGGGGTACCTGTCCTTTACGGAATATAAGCCAGAGGACCGCGCGCTGGCCCCGGAATCCCTGGATACCGGCGCACCTGCTCTTGTAGCGGGGCAGCAGGTGACGTTGCTCACTTGGAACACGGGCTATGCCGGTCTGGGGGCGGACGCGGACTTTTTTATGGATGGCGGGGACATGGTGAGCCCCCCCAGCCAGAAGTCGGTGGAGGAGAATCTGGCTGAAATACAGGACTGGCTCCAGCAGACTCAAGCAGATCTGTTTTTGCTTCAGGAGGTGGACCGGGACAGCGCCCGAACCGATGGGGTGGATCAGCTGGACCGCTATGCCCAGGCCACCGGCATGAGTTGGGCCTATGGGGTCAACTATCGCTGTAAGTTTGTTCCCTATCCGCTCAAGCCCATCGGCAGGGTGGAGTCCGGCGTTGCCACGCTTTCTCATGTGCGCATGGCGGAAAACAGCATCCGCGTCAGCCTGCCCAATCCCTTTTTCTGGCCGGTACGGACCGCCAACCTCAAGCGATGCCTGCTGCTCAGCCGTTTTCCCGTGGAGGGTTCCCAGCGGGAGCTGGTGGTGGTGAACCTGCACCTGGAGGCCTATGACGACGGCGCGGGCAAGACAGCGCAGACCCAGGCCCTTTTGTCCGTTTTGGAGGAGGAGTACGAAAAGGGCAATTACGTGATTGCCGGCGGAGATTTCAATCAGACATTTCCCGGCGGCCTGGAGGCCTATCCTGTGGTCAAATCGGACCTGTGGACCCCGGGGACCCTGGAGGAAAGCGTGCTGCCGGAGGGCTGGCGGTTCGCCTACGACACGGCCCTTCCCTCCTGCCGCCTTTTGAATCAGCCCTATGACCCAGCGTCCCAGGATACCCAGTACTATATCATTGACGGCTTTCTGGTCTCGCCCAACGTGACGGTGTCCTCTGTGGAGACCCTTGATCTGGGCTTTGCCCATTCCGACCACAACCCAGTCCGCCTGGTGGTAGAGCTGGGAGAATAAACGTTATATCACACCGAATGTCGTTTTGCCGTAGGGGCGGCCAATGGCCGCCCGCCTGGAAAGATTTCCAGCTGTAGGGAACGGTCTTTGACCGTTCCGCGGGCGAGCACAGCTCGCCCCTACATTGGCCAGACGAAGACCGCCCCGCCCCCATGCCCGCCCGCAAACCTGTTGGGATGGGGCCTGCTGGGTTTTAAAGAATTTTTACCAATGGCGGGCGTGCAAGCACGCCCTTACGGGGTGTGTTTGAAACCAGAGGATATAGCGACGGCCTGTGGTCGTCCGCGTGTATCTGCCAGCGCTGCAGGCTCCCTCCTCCGGTCGCGGGCCTGTACCGCCGAAACACCCTTGTATGGATGCAGCATGTGTGATATTCTAAAATAGAACGAAACGAATCGGAGGAACCTGGTATGATACGATCTTACAGCCGTGGCCTTCTTTGTGCCGCTATGGAGCAAGAATCATGAGCGGCCCCATAGAGCCGTCCGCTGCGCTGCGCAGCTTCTTGGATGACCAGGGCAGGCTGATTGCCTTCCCTGCCAAGCGAAAGAAGCAGCTTTACGCCCTTCGCTATTTGGCCGGCTGCTTTGAGCCGGGCAGGACCTATACGGAGCGGGAGGTCAACGACCTTTTGGATGCCCGGCATACCTATCACGACCCTGTGACCCTGCGCCGGGAGCTGTGCGACCTGGGGGTTCTGGGCCGCACGGTGGACGGGTCCGCCTACTGGATGGAGCCGGTTCAGCCGGTCTTTCCCGACTGACCGCGTTCGCCCTTTCTGGTGCGTCACAATCAGAAAGCCGCCTGGAAACAATAGGTTCCAGGCGGCTTGGACTGCCCCCAAAATGCAAGAACCGCAGGTTTCGGAGGGAAAGATAGTGTGAAAGGAAACCGTCAGGGTTTCCTTTCACGTGCAATAAGCCGACTTTTTGAAACGTTTATATTGTTTCAAAAAGTCTTCCAGCCTGTCAAAGAAGTCCCGTAAAACTTCTTTGACAGGCTGGGCCGCCTGGAAACAATAGGTTCCAGGCGGCTTTCCTCCGTGGGCGGGGATCGCTGTGCAGTTCAGGCCAAATGGTAAGCTTCCAGGATTTCCTGGGCGATGTGATTCCATTGCGCCGCGATCTGCTGGGTGGACAAAAAGGCGCCGTAGGGCGCCCACTGGGAATATGGCGCCGTTCGATTATCCGTGGGCAGAGCGGTGAATGCCTGAAACGGCACGGACAGATAGGCGAAATTGTCTGCGGCCAGGTAGTAGGCCTTCCGGCTGCGCAGATCGTTGAGCTGGTTATCCTGCAGAAAGACCAGGTAGGTTTTTCCCGGCTGCATCAGGTTCAGGATGTTGCGATAGACGATCTCCCCGCCCATCACCTGCAGGCCATAGCCGTTCCAAACATAGCAGGTCTGCCCCGGTGCGGTCCCGGGATTTCCCTTTACAATCGATTCCACCCGGATCTCCTGTCCAAGGGTATCCCTGGTCACCTGCAGCTTCCCCGTGGCCGTGGCCAGCACCGCAAAGTCCGCCTGCGTAGCCTGTTCTATGAATTGCGGCTCATTATCTATCAGACTTTTCAGGCTCAGGTCCGCGTCGGGCGCCCCGTCCACCGGGTCCCCCTGGGCCCATTCCAGGCGCACGGTCCGGCTTTGTAAGTCCTCCACGGAATGAACCTGTGTCAGGCCCGCGTCCGGCGCCCGGCTCAAAAGCAGCGCGCCGGTAAGCCCTGTGAGCACGAACAGGCATGCGATGCCCACATACCACCATTTCCAACCTGTCATGACCGCACCTCCTGGGTCAAAACTCCGTGATCCATGAGATAAACCCGGCGGCAAAGCGCCCGGATGTCCACGTCGATGTGGCTGGCCAGCAGGACCAGGGCCCCCCGCTCCGCCTCCTCCTGCATGATTTGATGCACCAGGCGCACCCCATCCCGGTCGATGGCGTTGGTGGGCTCGTCCAAAAGAAGGATTTCCGGTGGCTCCATAATGGCCTGGGCTAGGGCCAGCCGCTGCTTCATGCCCAGGGAGTATTTGCGGAAGGCCCGCCGGTCCGCCGGGTCTAGGCCCACCCGGCAGATGGCCCGGCGAATTTCCTCGTCCTTGATGCGCCGGCGGATTTTGGCGTAAAGCCGCAGATTCTCCAGGCCGCTCAGGTCCGGGTACAAAGACGTGTTCTCCAGCATGACGCCAATCTGCGGATCGGCCTCCCGCCTGGTTTTCCCGTCAAACAGGACCTCCCCGGCGGTGGGGCGAATCAGGCCGCAGATGGCCCGCATCAGCATGGTTTTGCCGGAGCCGTTGTCCCCCATGAGGCCGTAAACCGCTCCGCCCTCCAGACACAAGCTCACGTCCCGCAGGACGGGGGTTCCCCCCAGTTCCTTACATAAATGCCGCACTTCCAGCATTGGCATGGTCATCCCTCCCCCTCAGCGGCAAAAAAATCCTTCCGGCAAAAATAGAGGCCGGAGGCGATGGTGATCAGAAAAAGCGCGCCCGCCTGGGCCAGGCATTTCCGGCCGAAGGCCAGGCCGCCGGCGAATACCTCCTCCCGGAAGGACAGAGGATTGAGCACCTGCACCCGGCCGGGCATGCCGACCCGCACAGACAGGGCGGCCAGGCAGAAGCACAGCAACATCCCCACGGTGATTCCGGCGGCGGTTCCCAGACAGCCGCACAGCAGGTTGCAGCCCAGGGAAAGCAGCCAGGCCACCAGGGTCAGTAGGGCCCACAGCTCCAGAACAGTGGCTGCCAGCCCGGCGCGGTCTGCCCGGATGGAAACAATGAGGCAGATTCCCATATGCGTCAAAAGAAACAGGCCGCAGTAAGCGCCAGCGTACAGGCCCAGACGAACCCACTGCCGCCGGAACCAGGGGCCCCGGGCTTTCATTCGGGAGAACAGGTACGCTGCCCCGGTGCGCTGCAGGTCTGCGATGCAGTCCCCGAACAGCAGCAAAAACAGCAGCAGAAACACGACCTGCTCCACGGCCAGCACAAAGGAGCTGACGCCGCCCGCGGTGACCCGCCCCAAAACCGCGTGGAGCAGGCGCCCCGCCACCGGGCCGGCCTGCCGTTCCCCGAACAGTTCCAGGCTGCGTTCCACCAGCACCAAGGGGACCGCCAACAGGCACTTCCAGGCCCAGTTCCGTCCGCCCATGGCCGTTACCCCTGCAGGGCTTCCAGCTCCCGCCGGCCCGCCCAGCGCAGGGTGAGCAGGCAGAACAGAACCAGCAGCCCGCAAATCCCGCCGATGTACCAGAGGCTGATGTTATCCGACGCCATAGGCGCCAGAAGATTTGGCCAGTAGGGGTCCAAAAAGGTCATCTCCCCCCGGATTGCGGCATTGAGGAAAATGGTCCGCAGCCGCAAAGTGAGGACCACAATGGCGTACAGAGGCAGAAACAATGGCAGCTTCCAGCGGGAGAAACGGAAGGACAGGGCCCCTACCGCCGCCCCGCACAGGCCGCTGAACCCGCTCAAAAGGAACAGGTACAAAAGCTGATACAACAGGGGACTGAACAGATACAGGCGCAAAAAGGGGTAGCCATTGTTGACAGAATGATACATCTTGTTTTGCCCCAGCAGAATCAGGGGATACATGTGGCCCTCATAGCCGCTGAAGATCAGATTGTGATTGTTGGGGAACAACAGGTAGCACAGGGCCAGATTCAACAGCAGGGGAAGCAGCACCACCGTGGCGCTGCCGACGGCGCAGGCCAGGAGCTTGCTCCGCAGGTACGCGGGGTAGGAGCTCCGGGTCACCGCCGGGGCGATGCACTGCTGCTTTTTGTCGGAGATAAAGGAGGTGGCGAAGGGGAGCACCACCAGAAAGGGCCACAGGGCGGAGAAGAAGCCCCAGCCGTAGCTCAGGCCGTAGCCGCTGGCCACCTCGCTGGCGCAGAGGATTTGGGACCGGTCCAGAACCCCGGCGGCGTCGGCCTCGTATAAAAATCCGGCGCACGCGCACAGGGCGGACAGCAGAAGGGCCGCCCGGTACTCCCGGCTTCGCACCATGCGCGCCAATTGAAAACGCAGCATCCGTCTCAAACCATCCCACTCCTTTTGTGGCTTAATGCACGTTCCAGTATCCGCTGACGCGGCAATCCAACGAGGGATCATGTCCCATGGCGTATAACTGTACGGTTGTTCCAGCATTTTGCATCGTAGCAGGAATCCTTAAATCATACCACTTATCCTTTTGGATCAGGTACTGGCCTCCTGTCAGGGTAGGTCTCACATAAAACCGCCAGTAATTGCTATCGCTTCCATCCTCTTTATACATATTTGTGATTTTAACGGCGGCGGTATCAGAATTGGTTTGTTTCACAGCTTGTGTAACGTAAGTAAATTGATTGCTGTCCACATATTTCTTGGTAAAAGTGACTTCCGTAGCGGATATGATGGTAATCATGGCGGCTATCATTAAAAAAGCCGAAACGATCGATATCAGGCGTTTCACTGTAATACCCCTCCTCAAAAAACGCGATTTTTGATTTCCTATCTGTTCTATCTTGCGAAATATAACATGTATTTTTAGAACATCGGGGCCGCCCCTTTTTCCGGCTGCTACGAAACCCTTACACTATATCAGAGTACTACAATACAGTATACCATGTTTGGTTGCTGTGTCAATATTATTCCAAAAATTGACAATAAGTTTGTCGATGATAAACAATTTCGCCGCTTGGATATTGGGGATTCGGCATTCGCCTGCCGTGGCAACCGATTTGCAATTTTCGCCGCGTCGTGGTATATTGAAAAAATAATAGGACGCGCGGGCTGGAAACGCCGCGCCGAACCTCATTTTCGTTGTTTTGGAGGGATTTCCATGTCCGACGTCATCGCCGCCGTGTCAACCGGCAATCAAATCAGCGCCATCGGCATTCTGCGCCTGTCCGGGGACAGGTGCGCCCAGGTGGCGGGGCAGGTGTTTAAGCTCCGCTCCGGCAACCCCTTGTGGGAGGCCCCGGACCGGAAGCTGATGCTGGGCGCCCTCCAGGACGTGCAGGGCCGGATCCTGGACCAGGGGCTTGCGGTGTACACCCGGGGTCCCCACAGCTACACCGGAGAGGACACGGTAGAGCTCCACTGCCACGGCTCCCCGGCAGTACTGGCGGCGGGGCTGGAGGCCCTGTACCAGGCGGGGGCGCGGCCCGCCCGACGGGGGGAGTTCACCAAGCGTGCTTTTCTAAACGGGCATATGGACCTGACCCAGGCGGAGGCCGTTATCGACCTGATTGAGGCGGAGACCACTGACGCCGCCGCTAACGCAGCAGGCCAGGTGGCCGGCGCCCTGCGGCAGAAGCTGGCCCCGGTCTACGATCATTTGACGGACCTGTGCAGCCATTTCCATGCGGTTTTGGACTATCCCGACGAGGACATTCAGGCGTTCCAGCTGGAATCCTATGCCGGCGCCCTGCGGGCAGACGCCAAGGCCCTGTATGAACTGTTGCACAGCTTTGGCCGGGGTCGGATTCTGCGCCGGGGGGTGCAGGCGGCGCTGGCGGGCAAGCCCAACGTGGGCAAGTCCAGCCTGCTCAACGCCCTGGCGGGCTTCGAGCGGGTGATCGTCACGGAGGTTCCCGGCACCACCCGAGACACCGTGGAGCAGACCGTGCAGGCGGGTTCCACGCTGCTGCGCCTGCTGGACACTGCCGGCATCCGGCCCACACAGGACCGGATCGAGGCCCTGGGGGTGGAGCGCTCCGTGGACGCCCTTCGGCAGGCGGATTTGGCGATTTTCGTGTGCGACGGCTCCCGGCCTCTGGAGGCGGAGGACAGGCAGGTGATGGAGCTCTGCCTGGAGGCCCGCCGTGCCGTGGCGCTTATCAATAAAATCGACCTGGGCCGCGTCGTGGCGCCTTCGGACCTGCCCTTTGACCAGGTGGTGGAAGTCTGCGCCAGGGACGGCTCCGGCCTGAGCCAGTTTATTGCTGCGGTGGATGCCATGTTTGGGGACGAAGCGCCCTGCGACGGCTCCATTCTCACCAACGAGCGCCAATACGACGCCATCCGCCGGGCCTACGAGGCCATTTTGCGGGCCATGCAGGGTATGCGGACCGGCCTGACCCCCGACGCTGTGCTCCTGGACGTGGAAGAGGCCATGGCCGCCATGGGGGAGGTCACGGGCCGAACGGTCCGGGAGGACATCACCAACCGGATTTTCGAGCGGTTCTGCGTGGGGAAATAGGCCGCTCCGCTCTATTCCCGAAATTCAAACGCAAGAAAGAAGGAGACCCATGTTTGCATACTTGGACAATTCCGCCACCACCCGGCCCTGCCCGGAGGCTGTAGCCGCCATGACGGAGGCCCTGGAGCGGGACTGGGGTAACCCCAGCAGCCTGTACCGCTTCGGCGTTGCGGCCGCCGCCCGGCTGCGGGAGGCCAGGGCCCAGGTGGCCCGGGCCTTAGGGGCCGAGCCGGAGCGGGTATTTTTCACCTCCGGGGGCACGGAGGCGGACAATTGGGCCATTTTCTCCGCCATGGAGCGCATGGGAAAACGGGGCAGACACGTGGTGACCACCGCCGTGGAGCATCACGCGGTGCTGCATCCCATGCAGAAGCTGGAGCAGCAGGGCTTTTCCGTCACATACCTGCAGCCGGACCGGCAGGGCCGAGTCTCCCTCCAGGCCCTGGAGGAGGCACTTCGGCCGGATACCGTACTGGTCTCCATTCAAATGGTGAACAACGAGACCGGAGCCGTCATGCCTGTGGGGCAGATGGCCCGGCTGACCCACAGGCGCTGCCCGGACGCTTTGTTTCATACCGACGCGGTGCAGGGGTTTCTCAAGCTGCCCTTCCAGGCCAGGACCCTGGGGGCGGACCTGATTTCCATTTCCTCCCACAAGGTCCACGGGCCCAAGGGGGCCGGCGCCCTGTATATTCGAAAGGGCCTGCAACTGCCGCCCTTTTTGCTGGGCGGCGGACAGGAGAGCGGCCTGCGCAACGGCACGGAGGCCACGCCCGCGATTTTTGGGTTTGCAGCAGCCTGCGCCGCGGCTCTGCCCACCTGGCGGGAGGACGCCGCCCGGGAGGCGGCGCTTCGGGATGCCTGCGCAAAGCGACTGGAGACCCTGGAGGGCTTAGTCCTTTTGGGCGCCCGGGAGGCGCCCCACATTCTTCTGGCCTCCATCCCCGGGCTTCCGGTGCAGAACACCATCAACCTGCTTCAGGACCGGGGCGTGTGCGTCTCGGCAGGTTCCGCCTGCGCCAAGGGCCACCGAAGCCACGTGCTGGAGGCTATGGGCCTTCCGTCTGGGGTGATAGACGGGGCCTTCCGGGTCTCCCTGAGCCGGTATACCACCCGGGAGGAGGTGGAGCTGCTGGCGGATTCCATGGGCGAAATTGCAGCCTGGGGAAAAAGAACCCAGGGTGAAACGGGGAAATAGCTGATTTTTTTTATAATTTTCTTGACAAACCGAATCTTTTCTTATATAGTAGTTGGGCCTGTAAAAATATGGGCAAATCCTTGCCGCCGGCGTGACCGGCGGCCAAACGTCCAAAAGGAGGTGCAAAAACATGGCTAAGATTTCCGCGAAGTACAAGGTGATCTACATTCTCGACCCCGCCGTTGGGGAGGAGAGTATCGCCGCGCTGGTGGAAAAATTCAAGGCGATGGTAGAAGCGGAGGGTACGCTCTTGAGCTTGGATGAGCTGGGCAAGCGCCGGCTGGCCTATCCCATCAACGACCTGCCCGAGGGGTACTACGTGCGGATGATTTGCGAGTGCAAGCCCGAGTTTCCCGCGGAGCTGGACCGCGTGCTCAACATCACCGAAGGCGTCATCCGCCACATCATCACCGACGAGGAAGCGTAAGGAGGCCGTCACATGCTGAACCACATTGTTCTCATGGGCCGCCTGACGCGGGACCCGGAGCTGCGCCGCACCGGCAGCGGAATTGCCGTGGCGACCTTCACCGTTGCTGTGGACCGGGACTTTGGTTCCCGGGAAACCGGCGAGAAGGAAACGGACTTCATCGACATCGTGGCTTGGCGCAATACTGCGGAGTTTGTCTCCAAGTATTTCACCAAGGGCCGTATGGCGGTGGTTTCTGGTCGGCTCCAAATCCGGAACTGGAACGATAAAGAGGGCAACAAGCGCCGCTCCGCCGAGGTGGTGGCGGACAACGTCTACTTTGGAGACAGCAAGCGGGACAGCGAAGGCTACAGTGCCGGGGCAGACCGCGGCGGCTACAGCAGCCCCGCTCCCTCCGCCGGCTATGCGGCCCCGGCCAGCACGCCGGTGTCCGACTTTGCTATGCTGGAGGACGACGACGCCCAGCTTCCGTTCTGACCGATTGAATTTTTTCCAATAAGCCGATACGAAGGAGGATTACCATGGCTAACGATCGCGTCCGTCCCCGCAAGCGCAAAAAGGTTTGCAGCTTCTGCGTGGACAAGGTGTCCCATATTGATTACGAAGACACCGCGAAGCTCCGCCGTTACCTGTCTGAGCGCGGCAAGATTCTGCCCCGCCGTACGACCGGTACCTGTGCGGGACATCAGCGCCAGCTGACCATCGCCATCAAGCGCGCCCGGCAGATTGCGTTGCTGCCCTACGTGGCTGATTGAGTTTTCAGTCGCAGCCCCAGCGCGTCTGGCGGCTGCGGTTCCCCAGTCCTATTTGACGCCCGCCGCGATTTCGCGGCGGGCTACTTCTATATTGGTGGCAGCCCAGGTCGTTGGGCTTTGGTTTGGGTTACGAGATTTGATAATAAATGTAGGGGCGAGCGCAGCTCGCCCCTACGGGATATCTATACGATAATGCGTCTGTAGGGGCGACCTGTGGTCGCCCGCTGGGAAAGTCCTCCGGTTTTGTAGGGGCTTGGCGGGCGAGCGCAGCTCGCCCCTACAGGAGGTCTGTCGATCCTGCTCCTGCAGGAGCTGTAGAAAGCTGAAAGATTTGGAGGGAAGAAAAGCGGGAAAGGGAACCGTCACGGTTCCCTTTCCCGTGCAATCCAAGTTTTTCAAACCGGTTGGAATGTTGCAGCCTCTGAAATCAAGGGCTATGGAGGGTTATACCGGGCTGTACTCCCGCTCCTGGGCCGCCTTTCCCCCGGCATAGCCGGCCACGAGGGCCTGCAGGTCGATGCCGGTGGATTCCTTTACCCCGTCGGCCACTTGACTGGCGCTGGACATAATATCTCGGATCAGTTTGGTGGAGTTGCCGTCGCCGTACATGACGATCTTGTCGGTCTTGGCCAGGGGCGCGGCGGCACTCTTGACCACCTCGGGCAGGGCAGACAGGTACATCTCCAGAATGGAGGCCTCGCCCATCTTCTTCTGAGCCTCCGCCTTCTTCTCGATGGCCTCGGCCTCCGCAATACCCTTGGCCCGGATGCCCTCGGCCTCCTGCTCCATGGCAAAGCGCAGGGCCTCCGCCTCCGCCTTCCGGGCCTCCGCCTGCTGCAAAGCCTCGTATCTTTGCGCCTCCGCCTCCCGCTGGCGTTTTATCAGGTCGGCCTCCGCCTCTTTTTCGGCTTTGTACTTCATGGCGTCGGCCTGCTTGCGTATCTCTGCGTCCAGCTTTCGCTCCTGCAAAGCGATCTCCTTTTCCGCCAACTCCGCCTCCTTCTCCCGGCGGGCGATGTCCGCGTTGGCTCGGGTAATTTCAATGGTTTTCCGCTGGTTTTCCTGCTGGATGGAGTAGGCAGCGTCCGCCTCGGCCTTTTTGGAGTCGGCCCGGACCTGCATCTCCGCCTGCTGCACCGCCAGAGCGGCGTTCTGCTCGGCAATTTTTTTCTCCGCTTCCACCTGAACGGCATTGGACTCCTGCTGGGCCTCGGCGGTTGCGATGGCGATATCCCGCTGGGCGTTGGCCTTGGCGATCTGCGCGTTTTTCCGAATCTGCTCCACGTTATCAATGCCCATGTTTTCGATGGTGCCGGCGTTGTCCCGGAAGCTTTGGATGTTGAAGTTGACCACCTCGATGCCCAGCTTTTGCATATCGGGCACCACGTTCTCCGTAATTTTCTTGGCGACGCCCTGGCGGTCCTGCACCATCTCCTTCAGGCCTACGGAACCCACGATTTCCCGCATATTGCCCTCGAGCACCTGGGTGACCAGGGAGATCAGCTCGTTTTGCCGCATTCCCAGCAGGGACTCCGTGGCCCGCAGCAGCAGCTCGGGATTGGAGGAGACCTTGACGTTGGCCACGCCGTCTACGCTGACGTTGATGAATTCGTTGGTGGGGACGGCTTCTGTGGTTTTCACGTCCACCTGCATTACCCGCAGGGAAATTTTGTCCACCCGCTCAAAGAAGGGGACGCGCCAACCGGCCCGGCCAATGAGGATGCGCCGCTTGCTCAGGCCGGAGATGATGTACGCCGTGTCTGGCGGCGCCTTGAGATAGCCCGATACCAGCAGAGCGACGGCGATGACGAATGCGGCGGCTCCAATGAGAAAGCCAGGCGAGAGAAAGAAATCCTGCATACTACTACCTCCTACATTTTATCTATGTGCGTGCAACCTGCGCGTATACAAAAGGGAAGAAAAAGACTTTTATCGCAAACGGAGTTGCAATAAAAGTCTGGTATAATCTGGGTTCAAAACTTGTCCCCCGCCGGACCGGGGACCGCAGCGGCAGCAGGGCCGCATGGCGCGCACAATAAAACGACTCCCTTTTGCTAAGTAAAATATAGCATATTTGTAAAAATTTGTCAAGATTTGGGGGGGGATTTTCGTCGATATGCCCGGCGCCACGCATACCAAAGGCTGCCTGGGGCAGACTACCTGCGAGGTGAAAAATATGCAGCAGCCAACCCCAAGACCGGACCCCTTATATCCGGGCCCTGTGACCCATGAAACCATCACCGGTGTGTTTCAGGGGGCCGGGGACTTTGTAACCCGGCAGCTCCGCTGCGCGGGACAGACCCTTTACGCCTATATGATCGACGGGCTGGTCTCCGGCGGCGACGCCTCCGAGTACATTTTCCGGCCCATTGCCGAGAGTCTCCAGGGGCAGACGATGCAGGAATTGTATAACGCGGCTTTGTCCGGGACGGTATATAACGCTGTGGCGGACCCCTGCCAGGACCTAAACACCGCGGCAATGAAGCTGGTCAACGGCTTCTGCGTGGTGCTGTTTCCTGGCGCGGGGGCCATCGCCTTTGAGGTCAAGACCGGCGAAAAGCGGAGCCTGTCCGCGCCGGAAGTGGAAAATACGGTCAAGGGGCCCAAAGACGCCTTCACGGAGACGGTGCGCACCAACACCAGTCTCATACGCCGGCACATGCGCACCCCGGATCTGCGGCTGTATGAGACCCAAGTGGGCCGCCGGAGCTTGACCAACGTGACGGTGGCGTCGATCGAGGGCCTGACGGACCCATCTTTGGTGGAGCGGATGAAGCAGCGGCTGGACGCCATCGATATTGACGGTTTTTTGTCCCCGGCGGCAGTGGAGGAGTACGTCACCGGCTCCCGGCCTACCGCCTTCCCCCTGCTGCAGTTTACGGAGCGGGCGGACAAGTTCTGCCAGGGGCTTTTGGCTGGCCGGGTGGGGTTGTTGGTGGACGGCCTGCCCCTGGGCTATTTGGCGCCGGCGGATCTGGGCTATCTCATGACCAGCCCCGAGGACCGGGGCATGGATTACCTGTCCGCCTCCGCGGTGCGGGTGCTGCGGTACGCCGCGCTGATCGTTTCCCTGCTGCTGCCGGGCTTTTATGTGGCCATGGCCGCGTTTCATCAGGAGATGATTCCCCTGCCGCTGCTGCAGGCCATGATTGCCAGCAAGGAGTCGGTTCCCTTTCCCACCATCGCCGAGGTACTGGGCCTTCTGGTTGCCTTTGAGTTGTTGCAGGAGGCGGGTATCCATCTGCCCCAGTCCATCGGCCAGACGGTGTCTATCATTGGAGGCTTGGTAGTGGGCACCGCAGCGGTGGAAGCAAAACTCATTTCCCCGGCGGCGCTCATCGCCGTCTCTGTAGCGGGTATTTGCGGGTTCGCTCTGCCGGGACGGGATTTTGCCGACGCCGTTCGCCTCTGGCGGTTTGCCATCACCGTGGTGGCCAGCCTGGCGGGCCTGTTCGGCCTCTCGGTAGGTCTCATTGCGCTGCTGGTCCATTTGTCGGGTCTGACTTGCCTGGACGTGGCGTATTTGGCCCCTTTTTCTCGAGGAAAACGGCTGGGGATTTTCCGCCGGCGGCTGAAGGAGCAGAAGCTCCGCAACCCCAACTTGGCGCCCCAGGACGCGCGAAACCAGAGGTGAGGGCATGAAGCACTGGAAAATTTATCTGGCCGCCGGCGCTGCGGTCGTTATTGCGGGCGCACTGCCCTTTCGGAATCAAGATATCGGTAAGCTGCAGCCGGTGGAGACCGCTTTGATCTGGATGCAGCGGGATGCAATTTGTATGACCACGGACACCGGCGACAGCGGCCTGGGGAACACCTGGCAGCAGACGCGAAAGAACCTGGAGGATACGGCTCCCGGCGCAGTATTCTACGGCACCGGCAGCTTCCTGCTGATTGATGAGAGCGCACAGGAGCTTCTGCCGGTTCTGGCCGCGGATGATACCTTCAGTCCCACCTGTGCCCTCTGCCTGGTACAGGCGGAGGAAATCGACATGGAAACGGTGGGGAAATACCTGTCGGCGCATCAGCCAGCGTATACCCTGCGCAGCCTGCGGGCAGCGCTGCGGGCGGACGAACCCGTGCAGCTGCCCCGGCTGACCCAGGTGGGAGGGAGGTATCTGCTTGTACCGGAAAAAGATTGAAGACAGCAGCCTCTGGGCTTGGACCGCGGCGGCCATTTCCGCGCCCATGGCGCAGTTTTTGGGCTCCGTACCCTGGCATTGGACGCTGGTCATAGGCTTCGCCGCCGGCGCGCTGTGGCTTTGCACTGCGGCGGCGGCGGCCCGGGGCCCCAGCGGAAAGCTGGTCAGCGCCCTGCAGATTCTCTGGCTGGTGTTTGCCATATCCGCCGCTGCAAGCTATTGTGGTGACTGCTGGATTACCGCCAGAAGCGGCTGGGGCATCCCCTTTTTCCTGCTGGTTCTGGCCGCCTGCGCGGCGGAGCGGGGCTGCCGGTCCGGGGCCCGCTGCGGGACGGTCTTGTTCTGGGTGCTGGCGGGCCTTTTCCTGTTTTTAGCTGCCTTCGCCGTGCCGGACGTGAAGGCCCAATGGCTGATGCCCCAAAACCGTGGGGAGGGGGCGGTAGCTGCAGCGGTACTGCTGCTGCCGGCCGCTGCGGGCCTGCTGCCCCGGGAGCGGGGAAAAACGCCCTGGGGCTGGGCGGTGGGGTTCCTGCTTTCCGCTGGCTTGATTTCCCTGCTGACCGCCGGCGTACTGTCGCCCCTGGTGGCGTCCGAGACCAGCGGGGCCTTTTTTGAGATGATTCGGGGCGTGAGCATTCTGGGCGTGGCGGAACGGTTTGAGGCCGTGGTTTCCGCCAGCATGACTCTGGGCTGGTTTTGTCTACTAAGCCTGCTGCTGACAGTGGTGGGGACCTTGGCGGAAAACCTGCGGGAGAGCTGGGGAAGGCCCGCCGTTTGGATTGCGGCCCTGGCGGCCTTTCTGCTCATGGGGCCGGCGCGGATGGTGCCCGCCTGGATCAGCGCCCTGGGCGCCCTGCTGTTTTGGTGCATTCTCCCTCTGCTGCGCAGGAAGCGGAAGGCTGCATAAGCTTCGACAAAAAAGAGAAAAATGCTTGACAAATCGACATCTTTTTGTTAAGATAACCAGGCGCCCGATAAAACCGGGCGCCTTGGCTTGCGGTCGCGGCATTTTTTCAAAAAAATGAAAATGGTGCTTGACAAATCCGCAAAGCTGTGCTTTAATAGGAAAGCTGCCTCGCGAGGCTGACGAAAAATCGCAAAAGCCGTCGCAGAGGCTGTCCTCCACCTAAAAATTTAGTGGTGGTTCTTGTACCTTGTAAATTGAATAACGTGAGACAGAAAGCACCAAAAAGGACGAAAAGT
>CBCTHM010000012.1:0-74629 GCA_965146675.1 uncultured Eubacteriales bacterium
GTGCGTTGTAGGGGCGGCCTGCGGCCGCCCGCGGGCGAGCAAAGCTCGCCCCTACAGACCACAACTAGAAATGGCGGAACAAGATGACAGGGGGCTTTTAAGGAAAGCCCCCTGCTGCTTTTTTACCCCTGCCTGGCAAAAACCAGGCCGCTGTTGGAGGCTAGTTTCCCCACGTAGCTATCGTCCGTGCCTATGACTTGAAGCTGGCTGTCGTAGAAGGTAAAGCTGTCCTCCACCTGCACCAGCATGCCGGCGATTTCCCCATCCCGCAAAGCAACGTAATTGCTACGGCACGTGCCGTCGGGTAAATACTGGGGATAGGACACCACCAAAACGCCATCCCAGAAACCTACCATGCGAATTGGAACTTGCCCCGCGACGGTATCTTGGGTGGCCTCCGGCGTCAGGGCGTGGACCCGGTCCAACACGTCCAGCTCCTCCAATTCGCCGCTCTCCAGGTCCAGGGCCAGAATCGTATCCGAGGCCGGCAGATATAAAGTTCCTGCCCCGTAAACGCCATTCCAACTGGCATCCACGTCCACGGCGTATGCAAAGGGAATATGCGCTACTTTCCAGACCGCCGCCTCGGGCTCCTCCACGGGATAGGTGACGTAGACCAAATCCCCTTCCATCGTATCAAAGTCATAGACGCTGTAGGCGGCAAGCATGGTATCCCCATCCAAGGTCACGTAGAACACCTGCCCCAAAGAAGCCGCGTCGTAAACCTCTGCCGGGACATTCTTGGGAGGATAGTCGTATTTTGCGGTGCTACCGTCCTGGTCGAACCAAAACAAATCCTTCGCGCAGCCATTCATGGGGCCAAAGCTCAGCCATACAGACTTCTGCAGGCACTGGATCCCGGCGGCGCAATCCTCCGCCTTTCCATTGACCAGCAGCGACGGCCCGCCATTCCAGCTCACCACGCGGCCTTTCAATCTGTCACTTGGATGGAGTTTGTACCACGGAGTCGGGGCGGAGAGGGTACCATTTTCTAGGTCCCAAGCGGTATAATTGCCGACGACGTAGGCGTCGTCCCCGGTGGTATACATAAGCATTGGTATGGATCCCTCCGGCGGCGGGGCATAAACGGACGGAGCTTGCGTCCCTTCGCCGCTTCCGGTGGATTTTGTTTTCTGGGGAGGCTCCGTGGCCAGCGGTGTGGAAACCGGCGCCGTGGCGGGTTCCGAGGAGCCTCCTGCGGAGACTGGTTTCCTGTCACAGCCAGCCAGTAGGACCAGAGCGGCAAGGAAGACAATGGCAACACAGCGTTTCACTGCGGCACGTCCCTTACACGCTTCTCTTTTGGTGACGCCAGAGATATAGTGTTTACAGTTGCAAGGAATCAACTCTGCTTGGCAAAATAGAGTCCTAAAGAGATGATTGTCTCGGCATACTCATCGTTGGCGCCAATAACTTGTAGGCTACTGTCATAAAAGGTAAACTCTCCAAAGTTTTTGTCGATTAAGCCTAATAGTTCACCATCCTGCAGCGCAACAAAATAGGAATGGAAGGAACCGTCCGGCAGGTATTGCGGGTAAGCCGCCACCAAAATACCATCCCAGCAACCTACCAGCCTGACAGTCTCCAGTGTTCCGTCCACGTCGTATTGCGTCGCTTCCGGCGTCAGTGCATGAATTCGATCAAACGCCTCCAGCGCCTCCCATGTGCCAGTCTCCAAATCCAAAGCCAGCACCGTGTCCAGGGCCGCCATGTACAATACACCGTCCCAGTAGGCGCCGTTCCAATTGACGTCCACGTCCATAGCATATTTCAGAGGAAGGTGAACCACTTTCCAAACCGCCGCGTCTGGATCATCCACCGGATAGGTAACATAAACAATATCGCTTTCCAGTGTATCAAAATCATAAACGCTATAGGCTGCAATTATAGTATCATCATCTACGGTAGCGTAATAGGCCTCCCGCGGCAAAGTGGAATTGTATATATTTTTCGGTACATCTGTGGGCGGACGGTCGTAGAGTTCCTTACTTCCATCCATGCTATACCATGTGAATTGATCGGAATTGTTTATATCACAAAATGACCCATATACAATGTGAAGTTTCTCCGTCTTTCTTCTGGACACTTGAATGCCTGGCTCGTTATCTATTGGTTCACCGGACACCGCCACAAAGGGGCCGCCATTCCAAAGTTCTACGATGGGATCTAGAAAGCCCTCTTTATTAACCGTATACCACGGTACTGACTCGGAAAAGGTCCCATTTTTGACATCCCAAGTTAAGTAATTAGCAACAGCCTCATCCTCACCCTTGGCCGTATATAACAAGATGGGAATTGAGCCCTCCGGCGGCGGGGCGTAAACGGATGGGCCCTCCGGAGCAGTCGTGTTTTCTGTAGGCTCCGTCGTCTGCCTTGGTTCTGTTGTGATTGGAATCGTAGCGGGGGGAGTTGTAATAGGTATGGTGGGTTCTGGCTGCGGAACACAACCGGACAACAGAAGCAGGCAGACGAGCAGACAAACAAACGCTTTTCTTCTCATAAAAATCCCCTCTTATTCATGCACGGGTTCCGGGACGCTCAGTGCCCCTAAGTTCCCGGCCCCTTTGGCTTAGTTAGTAGTAGTCCGAGTGAATTGATAATAATATACCGTGTCACTCCCCCAATACCCTTGACTATAGGCCTTATTACTATGGTCGCTATTATGGGCGGCGTATGCACGAGTCACCGTGTCGTTCTGCACGCACATGTTTACATGGTAAAAGTCACCCGTACTATTTCTATTAATTATAATACCACCCGCGTTACATTTTTCATAGTTAGATGTTGCCCAAAAGCTATTGGAAACATAAAAGTAGTCCCGCATTCCTGTTACTGTTCTCCAGTTGTACGATCCAATATACCATCCGCTACTTCCGTAATTAACTGGAATAACCCCCGCCAATATGGCCTGGGACACATAGTTGGCACAATCATTATGACAATAATAGGAGTAAGAAGAATTGTATTTACTCAGGTTTATGTAATGGTTACCATGGGGGCAGGTTTGATTATACGTCGCCTCCGAGGAATAGGTCCTGGCGTAGTCTCGGGCTCTGACCCGGTAATAAAGGGGAACAAGGGCTCTGGGCTGTACCGTTAACTCGTTTTCTGCCACCTGCTTCAGCACTTCCGCGGTGTTTTTCCGGCCATTCTGCCTCATGACCGAGGCGTCTTCCGGGAAATACTCCTCCAGTGGGAAGGTACGTCCTCCATCTCCCAGGCCGAGTACCTCGTTCACCTGTCCGTCCTGGGTATGCATGATTCGAATTGTAAACGCCAATTCAATCATATTCCCGAAATCGTCGGAATATCCGTCGATTTCCTGGACAATGGCGGCGGCAGCTTCGTCGTAGCTGGCACTGGAGTCAGCCGGCAGCGAGATTCCCTGTACAGCGCCAGATTCGCAGGCAGCCTGAACTTGCTCCCCGGTACAATCCTCTATGGTAGAAGCGCCCACCGCGTCCAGCATCCCGGCGATGTAGGGAAGCTCTTCCATAGACTGTGCCTTCAGGCACATATGGAACAAAAGGGTACAATCCGACTCAACGGTCCCATCCTCCGCATAGTAGCTCTCCATGTTGAGCAATTCAACGGACTCAATGTTGTAGTATTCTTTTTCCGCCGCAAGTAAAGGCTGCGCAGCCTCCAGCACGTCGCCATCCGATAGGGTATCGGGCGCGCGTTCTCTGCTGATGCCGCTTGCAAAAGCAACACCTGCCAGCAGCAGGGTAAAAACCGCAATACAAATGGTACGTAGAACAAGTCTCGAGCTCTTTTCCAAAAACTTCATTTTTTTCTCCTTTCACTTCCGTTGTGTATTTGTTTTACTTACTCCCCCATTACAGTATACTCTAACAAAGTATAAATGTCAAGAAAAATCACAAAGTGGGATTTTATTCATCAAATGATCCTTTCCCTCCTTCTCATTTTGTGCTATAATGACTAAAATGTCTTGGTTGCTCATCTACTGCATGTTAAAGCAGAATAATTCTCCCAAAGGAGCGTTCCTCATGAAAGATCCAAAGGCCATGGCCTATGTGAACCTGTACGGTGTCCTGGCGGCCCTGGAAAACCTCTGCGAGTTGGACGAGCCCGCCCGGAACATCCTGTCCGGGTTAAAAAGGCCCGTGTCCCTGTGCTTTTCCGTCAAAGGCGGGCCCTGCGCCACCCTGCACTTCACCCAGTACAGCTGCCGCATGACCGAGGGCAGCGAGGACTGCACCTGCAGCATGCGGTTCTCCTCCCCGGAGAAATTCAACGCATTGATCGACCATAACAAGCCGGGCTTCCCCGGTAAAAATCCCCTGCAGCTCTTTTCCTTCCTCCTGGGGCCCTTCTCCCAGCTCACGGCCCGGCTGACGGAGCTGCTGCGGCCCACGGAGGAGGCCATGCGGGACCGGGCTTTCTTCGAGGAAAGCACCATTCTCACCATGTACACCATCGCAGGCGCCATTTCCGCCTTGGCTAACACGGACCCCATCTCCCAGGTCTCCGCCAGCTACACGGTGGACGGGGCCGTCAGTCTGGGAATTCGGGATGTGGCGGAAGTGACCATTGAAGTAAAGGACCACCGGTTCACCACCCGGAAGGAGCCCGCGCAGCATCCCCGGGCCGTCATGGAGTTTGCGGATATCGACCTGGCCTACGGCCTGTTCACTGGGCGGGTCTCCACCATCAACGAGATGTGCAAGGGGACCATCCGGCTGCAGGGTATGATATCTATGATAGACAACATCAACCGGATTTTGGACCGGGTCGCCGTGTACCTGGCATAGGAGGAAGCGTAATGAGCAAATATCCCGAATACAAGCACACGAAAAGCCGGGCCTGGTTCGACCGGGCCCTGCAGGTCATCCCCTCCGGCGTCTATGGGCATCTGGGGCCCTCGGAGGGGCTGTTTCTTCCCCTGGAAAAGTGGCCGCTCATCGCCGCCCGAGCCAAGGGCGCTTACTTCTGGGACATGGACGACAACCGCTATCTGGACCTGATGTGCGCCTACGGTCCCAATATTCTGGGGTACGGGGACCCGGATGTGGACCGGGCTGCCATGGAGCAGCTTATGGTGGCCAACTGCACCACCGCGCCGTCCTTTAAAATGGTAGAGTGCGCGGAGCTGCTGGTGGACACAGTGGCCATGGCGGACTGGGCCTTCTTCATGAAAAACGGCACGGACGCCACCACGTTTTCCGTGCTCTGCGCCAGGGCCCATACCCGGAAACGGAAGGTTTTTTTCCTCCGGGGGTATTACCATGGCAACGATCCCTGGGCAATGAAGGCCGACTACCCTGGCATTCTCCCGGAGGACGTGGCCCACAACGTGGTGCTCCCCTGGTTCGACGTGGAGGCCTTAGAACGAGCCTATGATGCCTGCGGCGGCGACGTAGCAGCGCTCATTGCGCAGCCCTACGATCACGGGAACTTCGCGGACAACCGTTGCGCCACCAAGGAATACTGGGCGGCGGTGCGGGCGTTCTGCGACAAGCATGGCATCGTCCTGATTCTGGACGACGTTCGGACCGGCTTCCGGCTGGATCTGCAGGGCTCCGACCATTATTACGGCTTTCAGGCCGACCTGACCTGCTTTTGCAAGGCTCTGGCCAACGGCTATAATATGTCCGCCGTCTGCGGCAGGGACTTTTTGAAGTCCGCCGCTTCCTCCCTTTCCTTCACTGGGTCCTACTGGATGAGCGCAGAACCCTTTGCCGCCTGCATCGCCTGCATCCAGAAGCTCAAGAGCCTGGATGCGCCGAAGCTGTTTCGGAAAATGGGGGAAACGCTCACCGACGGGTTCAAGGCCGCGGGAGCCGCGCATGGCTTTGACCTGGTGGTTTCCGGGGAACCGGCCCTGTTTTATCTGCGGATTGCCAATGACGATAGTCTGATGCTCCACCAGGAATGGGTGGCCGAATGTGTGAGCCGAGGCCTGTTTCTCACCAGCCATCATAACCACTTTTTAAATGCAGCGCTGACCGACCAGGATATTGCCCTGGCGGTGGACATTGCCGACGACGCTTTCTCCGTAGTCGCTGCCCGACATCCAGAGCAGGGTTTGACTCCTTGACCTATCGCGCGGCGCGCCCGCCCGTTTCCTCTGAAGCGGGCGGGCGTCTTTTTGTTGCCGCGCCATACCGCGGATTCAGAATAAAAGTACGTTTTTCACGGTCCCGGTCTGTACTTCTCGTCAAAACACCCTTATTCTGGCAGAAAGGGGGATTTTAAATGCAACTACGTCGAAATCTGTCCGCGTCACTCAACAGCATCCGGCAGGAGCAAGATCTGACCCTGTCCGATCTTGCCGAAAAGCTGGGCGTAGCCCGCTCCTGCTTGCAGCAGATACTCCATGGCCAGGGGAATCCCAGCCTGAATACCGTCGAACGCATGGCGAAGCAATTGGAGGTAGACCCCGTAGCGTTGCTGTCCACTGCCTCGCAAAGTAACCAGGCGGAGCTATTTCTCCACATGACCATGAAGCGCGCCCTCCAGCTCCCCGCCGAACGGCAGCAAGCATTGGAGAAGCTGGTCCTGGAGATTATCCAGCTCTGGGAAGATTCTGAAACCTAATCTCACCGATCGTCATACTGGGAAAAGCGGTTTCCGTCTGTTCCAAGGGCGAACCAGGCCCATCCCATGACAAATAGCCCTGCCCGGGTTTTAACCCCTCTGGTCGCAGGCTCCAGATCCCAGACAAAAGCCGCAACGGACCCCAAGCGGGGCCCGTTGCGGTTTAGCCCTATTAAGAAAACTTTGCTTTTACATAGTCCCAGATAATATCTGCCGATTTTTCAATGCCGATGGTACTGTTTAAGGCCATGTCATAGTTCCGGATATCGCCCCAGGTGTATTCGGAATAGGTGTTGTAAAAGGCCGCGCGAGCCTTATCCTTCTTTTGCAGGGCGCGCTCCGGATTGTCCATGGGCTCTCTGTAGTCGTCCCTGGCCCGGCGGATCCGCTCCTCTAGCGGCGCATGGATAAAAATTCGCACGCAGTTCGGAATTCCTTTTAGGATGCAGTCTGCCGCGCGGCCTACAATGACGCAGGAGCCCTGCTCCGCCAACTCCCGGATCACGGCAAACTGCGCATTTCTGGCCTGTTCATATACAGACGGAACCGTAGTGGCCGCATAAACGCTATACAAAAAACTGGAGGTCTGCTTTTCCTCCACTTCCTTGACAAAATCCAGAGCAAACCCCGTCTTTTTTGCCGTCAGGGAAATCAGTTCCTTGTCATAATAGGCGATATTCATTTTTTTTGCCAAGCATTCGCCAATTAAGCGGCCTCCGGAACCATGCTGCCGCGCAATGGTAATAACGACGTTTTTCATGTTCCTTCCCTCCCGGTCTGGATTGCAGAAATTACCTGCTATTATGATTATACTTCATTTTGGTACTTCCGGCAAGTAAATTCCCAGATTTTTTTTGGAAGCTCCCCGGCGCGCAGGTCCGGATTATCGGATAAAGCTGGTTTGTATCACTGGTTCCCGTTTCGGCATTTCCAGGCCCGCCTGCCTGCCCGCTTCCCGGCACTGGAGCAGCCAAACCAGGTTGCGCCCCAGGGTACGCATGGTCTGCAAGCCCTCCAGGTCCTGCCGCACCTCCTCCGGGGTATTACCGTGCACCTGGTTCCAATACTGGCTGGTGGCAATGACCATGTTATTCATGGAAAAATACAGATTGAGCTGCTGAAAGGCCATGGTGGCCCCGCCCCGACGGCAGGAGACCACAGCCGCCGCCGCCTTCCCAGCCAAGCGCCCAGCCGCCGTAAAGAACAGCCGGTCCAGGAAGCTGGTGATCTGCCCGCTGGCGCTGCCGTAGTACACAGGAGACCCTACCACCAAGCCGTCCACCTGGTCCGCGCGGCTTACAATATCGTTGACGGCATCGTCATAGATGCAGGTTCCTCTCTTTTTACAGGCGCCGCAGGCCGTGCAGCCTGGCACGGGGCCTGCACCCAGCCAGACTTCCTCCGTCTGCACGCCCCCCGCCTGCAGGGTTTTCGCCACCTCCTCCAGAGCCGTGGCCGTACAGCCCTTGGCATGGGGGCTTCCGTTGATCAAAATCACATGCATAATGATTCCTCCTTAATTTGATGGCTCTTCCCTCACACTGGAATAGGAGCGCATCACATGCTCTCCCAAGGTGAAGTCGTCATATAAAGCATTTTGATATCGGCCTGCATCTCGACCAGAGGGTTGGCCTCCGCTCTCGCCAGGGCGTCCCGACCGTTCTCCGCCTCCAGCACCACCTGAAAGCCCAGGGCCTCCCAGTTCCGTTTTCGGATCATGATCTGGTGGGCCTCTTGCTTGTCATTTACAATTATAATGCAATAACGGCATGCCAGCTCCCCCTAGAATGCCCGCAGTGCGCAAGCAGCTCATAGCCGTCAGCCCTTCCCATCTTTAATTCTATTATACAAAAAGCGTGCGTCAGATGCAACAGGCCTGCCGGCAGTTTTCCCCATGTTTCAGGACCTTCTCCGACCCTCACCCCACCGTACAGCGGGCAAAAGGCGCTGCAACCAGTGATTGCAGCGCCTTTTGGGTTTAAAGAATAATACAGATCAGGCCGCCGGCTCCCTCGTTGATGATACGGCCCAGGGAGTGCCGGAATTTCCCCCGCACATCGTCAGGCATCCGGCGCAGCTTGGTCGTCAGGCCGTCGTTGACCATCTCGAAAACGGATTTACCAAAGATGTTGCTCTCCCAGAGCTTCTCCGGGTCATTTTCATACTGGTCTGTCAGATGCCGCACCAGGTCCTCGGATTGCTTCTCATCGCCTACCATGGGGCTGATTTCCGCATCGATATCCACCCGGAGCATATGGATGGACGGAGCGCCCGCCTTCAGCTTAATGCCGTAGGCACTGCCCTTTCGAATAATTTCCGGTGGCTCCATCCGCATCTCCTCCGGGGTCGGCATGACCACTCCGTAACCCGTGGCCTGGGCCTCGTCCAGAGCGGAGGCAATCTTGTCGTAAGCCCTTTTGACCTGCGCCAGCTCTGTGAGCAGCTCCATGAGCTCTCCCTCGCCGTTAATGGAGAAGCCGGTTTTTCCACTGAGGATTTCATAATACAGGCTCTCGGGGAAGTCCAGGACGCATGACACGGTTCCAGTGCCCAAATCAATATCCCGAATCCGGCAACCCACCACATTCTCCAGCTCCATCAGCGCAGCCAGGGTGCTCTCTGCCTGGCACAGCGCCGAGATCTCTCCTGCCCGGGTGGCCAGGGCGTCGTACAGGGCGGCCTTCACCGGATGGTCGAACTCCAGCGCGTCCATCCACCGGGGCAGATACACCCGCAGCTCCTGCATGGGGAAGACATACAGCAGATCTCGCAGAAGCGCGGCGATGTCCCCGGCGCTCAGGGCTTGGCAGTCTGCGGGCACACAGCTCACCTGGTAGGTCTCCTGAATCCGGCGGCACAGGCTCTGCGCAGGCTCTCCCTGCGGCTCTTTGCTGTTGACGATCACCAGAAACGGCTTTCCCGTGGCTTTCATATCGCTGATCGCCCGGACCTCCGCGTTTTCGTAATCCCCTCTGGGAATATCTGTAATAGAGCCGTCGGTGGTCACCACCAGCCCAATGGAGCAGTGGTCCTCCATCACCTTTTTGGTGCCCAGCTCCGCGGCCTCGGTCATTGGAATCTCATGGTCGTACCAGGGCGTCGTCACCATCCGCGGCACGCCGTCCTCCATAGCGCCCACGGCGCCCTCCACCATATAGCCCACGGAGTCAATCATCCGAACCCGAAGCCGGGCTGTGCCGTCTGGAGAGATCTCCACCGCCTCCTCCGGGACAAACTTCGGCTCCGAGGTCATAATCGTCTTGCCAGAGCCGCTCTGGGGCAGCTCATCCCGGGCCCGTTCCTTCCGGTACGGGTCCTCAATATTAGGAATGACCAATTCCTCCATGATACGCTTGATCAGGGTGGATTTCCCTGTCCGCACCGGACCCACCACGCCGATATAGATATCACCGCCGGTTCGGGCGGCAATCTCCTGGTAAATGGATTTTTCCATAGCCATCCTGCCTCCTTCAGTCTCGGCAGGAGGCACGCTCCTGCCATGGGTTTACTAAAAGGTATGTCCGGCAGAATCGGGTTAGAACAGGAATCTGTCCCAGCGCGCGATAGGAAATTTTCTGCTGCCAGTTATGAATGGAAAGGAAAAGGCCGGGCTCTTTTGACCCAGACTCAGCCTGTCGAAAAAGCCTCGCAGAGTTCGCGCCCCAGGCGCGAAGGAGGCTCTCATTATTTCCTGCCGCGACATGGGTTTGGCAGGAAATACCTCTCAGGCTGCAAGGGCGCGTTTTGTGTGCCGTTGGCGCACAAAACATGCGCGCAGTAGACTGCCACCCTTTTGTCAAAAACCCCAAAGGGGCTTTTGGGCCGGGCCCAAAGGGCCCGGCCTCAGCCTGTCGAAAAAGTCTTTTCGACAGGCTGAGGCCGTTTTTCAAACTTGTTAAAAGTTTAAAAAACGCACTGATTGAACGCGAAAGGGAACCCTGACGGTTCCCTTTCACACGTTCCTTCCCTCCGCATCCCTTCGACTTGCGGGTTTATCGACAGCCTGAGGCCGGGCTCAAAAGCTCTGGCCCATGGTCTCGTCGAAGTGCTTATTGATTTGCTCTGTAAATTCCAGGGCCGCGTTGTAGCCCAGCTTTTTTTGCCGGTTGTTCATGGCGGCGGCCTCTAGAATCACCGCCAGATTCCGGCCTGGCGTGATGGGAATGGTGATTTGCGGCACCTTTACTCCCAGGATATCAATGTGCTGCTCCTCCAGGCCCAGGCGGTCATAAACCGCATGATTGTTCCAGGGGACGATATTGATCACCAGATTAATGACATTTTCCTCCTTAATGGCGCCCATCCCAAAGAGCTTGGCCACATTGATCACGCCAATGCCGCGAAGCTCAATGTAGTTGCGAAGCAAATCCGGCGCCGTTCCCATGAGGCTGGTAGAGGAAATTTTCTTGATTTCCACCGCGTCATCCGCGATGAGTCGATGCCCCCGCTTAATGAGCTCCACAGCGGCCTCGCTCTTACCGATGCCGCTCTCTCCTACCAGTAGCAGCCCCTCGCCATACACATCCACCAGAACGCCGTGCCGGGTAATCCGGGGCGCCAGGGCGTTTTTTAAATAGGAGATGAGGCTGGAGACCATGTAGGAGGTGGCCTCCTGGCAGCAGAGCACCGTGATATCGTGTTTTTTTGCCATCTCCATACACTCGGGATCCGGGTCCATGCCCCGGGCGATGATGAGAGCAGGAATTTTAAAGGAGAACAGGCGGTCAAACACAATGCAGCGCTCTTCGCTGGAAATCTTATACAGGTAGCTCATTTCCACCTTGCCCAACACCTGCAGACGCATGGGCTCAAAGTGGTCAAAGTACCCCGCCAGCTGTAGGCCCGGCCTGGAGACATCCTCCACCGTCACGCGGATCGCCTCAAAGTCGCTGGACCGATGGGCGGGGAGCAGATTAAACTCCTGCACCAACTGCGCCAGAGGCACGCTGTATGTGTCAATCATGCTTTCACCTCATTCCAATTTTCATAAAATTGGTGTAAAAACATTATAACGAAAGGGGACACAGATATCAACCTGTTCTAAAAAAATAAAAAAATTGTATTTTGCTCTTGCATTTTTCCACAAAACCTGGTATTATATTAGCCGATGTCCTTCTGGACTGTGTAGGCGATTTCCTTATGGATTGGAGGTGCAGCTAATGGCTAAGTGCGATATTTGCGGCAAGGGCGTTACCTTTGGCATTAAGGTCTCCCATTCCCACAGACGTTCCAACAAAATGTGGAAGCCCAATGTAAAGCGCGTCAAGGCGATTGTCGACGGTACTCCGCGCCATGTATACGTCTGTACAAGATGCCTCCGCTCCAACAAGGTTGAGCGCGCGGTATAACTGCTGAAATACTGCAACGGGATGGCCTATCGGCTGTCCCGTTTTTATTCTTTCTGAAACCCGATGCATCCACAGGCGGCCAGAGGCCGCCCCTACAGCCGCCACCCACGGATATCCCGTAGGGGCGTGTTTCGCATGCCCGCGGGCGGCCAGCTTCGTTCTATTCTCCGGCGGCAGCGTTGGCCGTGGTACAAGCATCCACTGCAGTGAAAGCGGTTTTCCAATTCGGCCTCACCCATGACCTCCGGCACATAGATAACCGCCGCAGAGCGTAAGGCTCCGCGGCGGTGTGTCTTTCGTGATCCTAGGACTCTTCGGCGGCTTTCTTAGCCTCCTCAATAATTTTCGCCTGGTTCATGGCAGGCACTTCCTCATACCGCTCAAATTTCAGGCTGTAAGAGCCCCGGCCCTGGGTCATGGAACGCAGATCGATGGCGTAGCTGCTCATCTCTCCCATCGGGACCTCGGCCTCCACCACCTGCAGGCCCCTACCATTGGGGTTCATACCCATAACGCGGCCCCGGCGCTTATTCAAGTCCCCGATAATATCGCCCATGTTGGCGTCAGGAATCGTAACCTGCAGAGAAGCAATGGGCTCCAGTAGCGTAGGCGCAGCCTTGGGAATGCCGTCCTTAAACGCCAGGCTGGCCGCGGTCTTAAAGGCCATTTCTGAGGAGTCCACCGGATGGTAAGAGCCATCATACAGGACAGCCTTCAGAAATACCACCGGATATCCGGCCAGAACGCCCCGCTGGACAGCATCCCGCAAGCCCTTCTCTACCGCTGGGAAGAAGTTCTTAGGTACCGAACCGCCCACAACCTCCTCCGCAAAAATCATTTCCTCAGACTCCTGCTGGGGCTCAAAGCGGATGCAGACATCTCCGAACTGGCCGTGCCCGCCAGACTGCTTCTTATGCCGGGCGTGGATCTCCACCTTCTTCTTGATTGTCTCCCGATAGGCAATCTTCATGGGGCGGAGCTCCGCCTCCACGTTATACTTGTTTTTTAGCTTGGAACAAAGCACATCCAGATGGATATCCCCCACGCCGGAGAGGACCATTTCCTTGGTTTCGGCGCTGTTGCCGAAGTAGAAGGAGCGGTCTTCTTCGTTGAGCTTGGTCAGGCCGTTGGCAATCTTATCCTCCTGCCCCTTGGCCTTGGCGTAGATGGCCATAGAGTAGCAGGGCTCCGCATAGGAGATGGGAGCCAGCGCGGTGGTCTTGCCGGCGGGGCCTAGGGTGTCGCCGGTATGCACGGAGGAAAGCTTACTCACTACGCCGATGTCGCCGCAGCAGATCTTGGTGGCGTCAGTGTACTTTTTGCCCTTGGGGAAGAACAGGCGACCCAGCTTCTCGCTGTCGCCCGTACGGGAGTTGACCAGGGTCAGGTCGGAGGACACGTCTCCGGAGAAGACCCGGAAATAGGAGTTCTTACCATACTGGTCGGACAGGGTTTTAAAGACGAAGAGCATTGGCACGCCGCTGGGGTCCAGCTTAATTTCGCCCTCGTCGGCGGTAGGCAAGGGCCTGCCCTCCGTGGGGTTAGGTGCAAATTTCACCAAATTGTCCAGAAGGTTCAGCGTGCCCAGGCCGCTTACCGCGCAGCCGCAGAACACGGGGAACAAGGAGCGCTCCCGGAGCGCCGCCCGGATACCGGTCTGCAGCTCCTCCGGCGTGAAGGGTTCCTCCATGAAGAACTTTTCCATCATCTCCTCGCTGGTCTCGGCCGCGGCCTCGTTGAGTGCCCGGAGATACTGCTCCAGCCGTTGGGCCGCCTCCTCAGGCAGGTCCATGGCGCTGCCGTCTGGTTTCGTGGCCTTTTGTCCAATGACGTCCACAAGGCCCACGGTCTTCTCTCCGGAGAGGATGGGGAAGGTAAACGGCACGACGCCTTGACCATAGGCCGCCTGCAGCGCGTCCAGCACCTGGAAAAAATTGGCGTGCTCTTCGTCCAGCTTGGAAATGTAGAACATGGCGGGCAGCCCCGCCGCCTCCAGGGCGTTCCAGCTCTTTTCCGTGCCGACGCCGATGCCGCTCTTGGCCGTGACGCAAATCAGGCCCGCGTCCACCACGCGCAGAGACTGCGCCACTTCGCCTGCGAAATCAAAATACCCTGGGTTATCCAGGACGTTGATTTTACATTTCTGGTACTCCACCGGAATGACGGAGGTGGAGATGGAGTAGCCGCGTTTAATTTCTTCCGGGTCAAAATCGCTGACCGTATTTCCGTCGGAGCGCTTGCCCAAGCGGTCCGTTCCCTTGGTCAAATACAGCATGCTCTCAGCCAGGGCGGACTTTCCGTCGCCGCCATGTCCCAGCAGGCAAATATTGCGAATGTCCTTAGCAGTGTACATACATCAATACTCCTTTCACGAGGGTGGCACCTCATCGTCCCGCGCACGGCCAGTGGATCAGTACCACAACAAGATTATTATACAAGAACCAATAGGGGATTTCAATGCCTATTTTTGCGATTTTAACGAATCCTGTCACCTGTCCAGGGCCATTCGTTGTCAAAGAGTCCTGATTTCAGGCCCTCCCGCCTTGCAAATCCCATTCAAATCCCGTATAATAAAACCGTCTGAATTCCGTTCCGGTCCCTTTGTCCGGAGCCGAAGATCGCATACCCTCACTTTGTCTGCAGGGGAAGGAGTTGCGCCTATGCCCGTACTCACCACTGTTCCAAACTCGGAAGAACTGCCCACCGCGGAGACGGTAAAACACTTTTTCGGCTCCCTCACGTGGGAAAAATTGGTGCCCGTGTTGCTGCTGCTTGTGGTCGGCCTGGTAGTGATCAGGCTGCTGCTGCGGCTGTTCGATCGGGCCCTAAAGCGCTCCCGTTTAGAGCGGGCCGCCTACGGCATGCTTCGCTCCATCATGAAGGTGCTGCTGGGCTTTATTTTGCTTCTCATTGTGGCTTCCCAGCTGGGCGTGGACGTGTCCAGCTTGATCGCCCTGCTGAGCGTAATCTCTCTGGCCATTTCCCTGGCCGTGCAGGGGGCGCTGACCAACATTGTAGGCGGCGTCACCCTTCTAACCACCCACCCGTTCAAAGCCGGCGACTATGTGCAAATTGGCGATCAGAGCGGTACCATTGAACAGGTGGGCGTAACCTACACAAAGCTGCTGACACCGGACAACAAAGTGGTCAGTATACCCAACAGCGTGGCCACCACCGCGCAAATCACCAACTTTACAGCGGCCGGGACCCGGCGGGTGGACTTGACGGCCTCCGTCTCCTATGCCTGCCCGTTGGCAGAGGTCAAAAAGGCCCTGCTCCGCGCGGCCAATGCCCCTCAGACTCTGTCCACCCCTGCGCCCTTTGCCGGCATCAAGGAGTATGGCGACAGCGCCATTGTTTACGTGCTCCAGGTCTGGACCACAGCCGAGCAGTATTGGCCTGTCTTCTATACCCTGCAGGAAAACATCAAGGCGGAGCTCGACGCCGCCGGCATCGAACTGACCTATCCCCATCTTTGTGTACACCTGGAGGAGCCGCCGAAAGACTAACAGCCTGCAACCCTGTTCATTTTTTTCCGTCTAGATAAAATAGGAGGAGCTTTTGTGGAAGACAGCCTGATTATCGACCTGTATTGGCAGCGCTCGGAACGGGCCATTTCAGAAACGGACCAGAAATACGGCTCCTATTGCCGGGCCATCGCCTACGGTATTCTCAACTGCCGGGAGGACACGGAGGAGTGCGTCAGCGACACCTGGCTGCGGGCCTGGGAGGCCATGCCGCCTCAACGGCCCAATAAGCTCTCCGCTTTCCTGGGCCGCATCACCCGCAATCTGGCCCTGGACCGCTGGGACTATCACCACGCGGCCAAACGGTCCGGCTCCTTTGACCTGGTGCTCTCCGAGCTCAGCGAGTGTATCCCCAGTCCCAGAGACGACTTTGCCCAGTTGGAGCTCACGCAGCTCCTAAACGACTTCCTGCGGACTCTGCCGAAAAGCACCCGCACGTTGTTTCTGCGGCGTTACTGGTACTGCGACTCCATCTCGCAGCTGGCCCGCCGGTACGGTATGGGAGAGAGCGCCGTCAAATCCAGCCTGTTCCGCACCCGGAACAAGCTAAAAGTCTATTTGGAAAAGGAGGGCGTGGGAATTGACTGAAAAGGATTTATTTCGCGCCATCGGGGATGTGGACGACAGCTTGGTGGCGGAGGCCCAAGAGCCTCCCCGCAAGCGCCTGCGCATCCCAGGCGGCCTGATTGCCGCCTGTCTATGCCTGATTGTAACCGTTTTGGCCGCCGTAGTTTTGCCGCAGAGCTTCCTTCCGGGAAACAAGCAAGAGCCTGCCGCCCAGCCAAGGTCCGAATCCGACGATTCTTCCATTTTAGGTTCTCCCCCGCTTGACAGCGCCGGCATCCAACTGCCCCCTGCCTCAGACTCTCAGGAGGCTGCGGAAAATCGGGCTGTCCCGGAGGCACCGTACAGCAATAGCTTGAGCCCGGCAGAGAATCAGCAAGTCCCTACGGACTTCGTGTTCACCCTCTCCTGGGGAACGGACGGAGCCTGCTCCTATAACAGCGCCGCCGGAGCGTTGCGCAACGGAGATTCCTCGGAGGCCCAGGGCGAACTTACGCTGACCCAGGAGCAGCGGCAAACGGCATGGTCGATTCTCAGCAGCTTAGATTGGGATAGCTATCCGGAGGTCTATCACCCGGGTAATGCGGAAACCAATCCAGCCATGGACCTGCAGCTCAGCTTTACCGCCAACGGCCAGACGCACACCATCCGTTGCGCGGCAATCGGCACGGACTTCACCTCGCCGGATCCAGTCGGCAACGCCTTTTTACAGACCTGTCAGCAGTTGATCGCTCTTTTGCAACGGACGGACGCCTGGCAAGCCCTGCCGGACCCAGAACTGACTCAATAATCAAAGTGCGGCGGGTTGGTACTGTCCTCGTCCAGTCAACCGAAAAGGCCAGCCTCAGCGTGTCAAAAAAGTCTCACAGAGTTCGCCGCCCGCGGGCGGCGAAAAGATGCGGATCATTTTCCGCCGCGACATGTGCGTGGCGGAAAATACTTCTCAGGCTGCAAGTGTACGAGTTGTACGCCCTAGGCGTACAGCGAGTGCATGCAGCAGGCTGTAATTTCTCTGTCGAAAAACCCCTACGGGGTTTTTCGACAGTCTGAGGCCACGGCACTGTTGTGCCGTGGCCTTTTTTGGGCATTATTGCAGGAACAGGCCCCGTTCGTTGGCGTCCACTGTGACCGTTTGACCGGGCAACACGTCTCCGGAAAGCAACTTTTTTGCCAGGAGCGTTTCCACCGTATGCTGGACGTACCGCCGCAGCGGCCGGGCGCCGTATTGCGGGTCGTAGGCCGCCTCGATGATATGGCGTTTGGCTCGCTCCGTCAATACGCAGCGGATCTCCTGCTCCTCCAGTCGGCGATTCAACTTTACCATCTGCAAATCAATGATGGCCGTGACGTCCTGCTTGGACAGCGGCTTGTAAAATACAATTTCATCCAGCCGGTTCAAGAATTCGGGCCGGAAGGACTGCCGCAGCAGCTGTGCCACCTGCGCTCTTGCCGACTGGCAGATCGAGCCGTCGGGGCCGATACCCTCTAAGAGGTACTGGGAACCCAGATTGGAGGTCAGGATGATGATGGTATTTTTAAAATCCACCGTCCTGCCCTGCGCATCGGTAATTCGTCCATCATCCAGGACCTGCAGCAGCACGTTGAACACATCCGGATGTGCCTTTTCTACCTCGTCGAACAGGACCACAGAGTAGGGCTTCCGCCGGACCGCCTCCGTGAGCTGGCCCCCCTCCTCATAGCCCACATATCCGGGAGGTGCACCCAGCAGGCGGGACACGGCGAATTTCTCCATATACTCGGACATGTCGATGCGCACCAGATTATTCTCGTCGTCAAACAGAGTCTCCGCCAGGGACTTGGCCAGCTCTGTCTTTCCCACGCCGGTAGGACCCAGAAACAGGAAGGAGCCGATGGGCCGGTTGGGGTCCTGGATGCCGGCGCGGCTGCGCTGGATAGCCTCGGTAACTGCCTGGACCGCCTCCTTCTGGCCCACTACCCGCTGATGCAGCTGCTCGTCTAGGCGCAGAAGCTTTTCCCGTTCGCCTTCTACCAGCTTCGACACGGGAATGCCGGTCCACCGCTCCACAATCCGGGCGATTTCCTCCTCCGTGACCTTGTCCCGGAGCATGTTGGACTGCCTGACGTTCTGGGCCAGCTGTTCCTCCTGTTCCAGAGCACGCTTGGCCTCGGGGAGTCTGCCGTATTTCAGCTCAGCGGCCTTTTCCAAATCATACTGTTGCTCCGCCTGCTCGATCTGCCGGTTCAGCTCTTCAATCTGTTCCCGGAGCTGCTGGACCCGCTCAATGGCGTTCTTCTCATTTTCCCACTGGGCCTTCTTAGATTGAAATTGCTCCCGCTCCTCGGCCAGCTCCTTTTGTAGCTCTTCCAAACGCGCCTTGGACCGCCCGTCCTCCTCTTTCTTCAGAGCCGCCTCCTCAATTTCCATCTGAATAATTTTACGGGAAATCACATCCAACTCCGTGGGCATGGAGTCCATCTCCGTGCGGATCAGTGCACAGCCCTCGTCGATGAGGTCGATGGCCTTGTCCGGCAAAAACCGGTCCGAAATATACCGGTGGGACAGGGTCGCGGCGGCGATGATGGCCGTGTCCGTGATTTTTACGCCGTGGTAAACCTCGTAGCGCTCCTTCAGGCCCCGCAGGATGGCGATGGTGTCCTCCACCGTAGGCTCGTTCACCATCACAGGCTGGAATCTCCGCTCCAGAGCCGGGTCTTTCTCAATATACTGCCGGTATTCATCCAAGGTGGTGGCGCCGATGCAGTGCAGCTCTCCTCTGGCCAGCATGGGCTTGAGCAGATTCCCCGCATCCATGGAGCCCTCGGTCTTCCCCGCTCCTACGATAGTATGCAGCTCATCGATGAAAAGAATAATGTTGCCCTCAGAGCGCTTTACCTCGGCCAGTACCGCCTTGAGCCGCTCCTCGAACTCCCCGCGGTACTTTGCGCCCGCAATCAAGGCGCCCATATCCAGAGAAAAGATGGTCTTTTCCTGTAGGTTCTTTGGTACGTCCCCCCGGACAATCCGCTGGGCCAGTCCCTCCGCAATCGCGGTTTTCCCCACACCTGGTTCCCCGATGAGAACAGGGTTATTCTTCGTCTTCCGGGAGAGGATCCGAATGACGTTTCGGATCTCCTCGTCCCGGCCGATCACCGGATCCATTTTCTGGTCCCGCGCCCGTTTCACCAGGTCCGAGCCATACTTCTCCAGGGCCTCATAGGTCTGCTCCGGGTCATCCGTGGTGACCCGTTGGTTCCCCCGGACTTCCTGCAGGGTTTGCAGGCAAGCCTCCTTTTGGATCTGGTAGGTATGAAACAATTGCTTGACGGCGCCTTCCGCAGCCTCTAATAAACCGAGAAACAAGTGCTCCACCGAGACGTATTCGTCCTTCATGGAGGCGGCCAGCTTCTCCGCCTGAAGGAAAGCCTGGTCCAGACCATGGGTAATATACAATTTATCCGCCTCTCGGCTACCCGTGACCGAGGGGATTTTTCTCAACTCCTCCGTTGCCGTAGCCTCTAGGCTCTCCACGGTCACTCCCATCCTGCGCAGCAGCTGCGGAATCAGCCCGCCGTCCTGCCGAAGAAGGGCCACCAGAAGATGAACCTGCTCCATTTGCTGATGACTGTATTCTAGGGCCAATGCCTGAGCATTCTGCACTGCTTCCAAGGATTTTTGTGTATAGTGATTAAAATTCATATGCAACACTCCTTCGCCACCTGAGGCGGCCGCCTATTTTAGCACTCTTCTTTAGAGAGTGCTAATCCATTTGCATTCACTATACCCCTTTTTTCCGATTTGTCAAGGGGCTCTCCGTGAGATTACTTCCACGTTCTTTTCGCTGTTTTTCGTTAAAATATCTTTTTCTCGGATTGTTATAGTTTTCGTCATATAGTCTCCCCACAGGCGGCCATTTTAATAGCCCAAACTATCGAGGCGGCTATCGGCCGCCTGTGTCGCCTGCCAACGCCGTAGGTGCCTCTATCCAAAAAAACGGGCGAGCACAGCTCGCCCCTACAGAATCCCTATGGGCTGTTCCCTTGTTGGGGTATTCTCCGTCCACCCCACTGGATTCTACATTGCACCAATAAAAACACAGCGCCTGCCGCGAAATTTTTGCGGCAGGCGCTGCATGCTCCTCTCATTTTCCGTTGATTTGGGCAGACAGATGCATGGATAAAACGGCAAGAGAGGTTGCCATATTTTCATACTGAACCAAAATTGGTTCCGGAACATCCAAGTGTGACGGGGCAAAAGTCCAAACCGCCTTAATGCCGTTGGCAATCAGAAGGTTACAGACCGCCTGAGCATGGGATGCAGGTACCGTGATGATACCCATCAAAATCTTCCGTTCCCGGCAAAAATCCTTCAGCTTGGAGATGTGATAGATCGGCTTCCCCGACTCCAGCCGCCCGTCCAGGCGCTCGTCGATATCGAAAGCCGCCACGATGTTCAGGCCGTAATCGGCAAATCCGCCGTATCCCAGAAGGGCCCGGCCCAGCTTGCCGGCGCCTATGAGCACCGCTTCCGTGGTATTGTCGTACCCCAAAAACTGCTCAATATCATGAATCAGACGCTCCCGCAGGTAACCGACCTTGGGTCTGCCGCCGTCGGATACCAGGGCCAAATCCTTTCGGACCTGCACCTCGCCCATAGCCAGGGCCGCGGCCAGGGCTGTGGCAGAGATGTTGGCGGGGCCTTCCTCAGGCAGGGATTTGAGATACGCCAAATAGCCGGGAAGCCGCTTTAGCACGGATTTGGAAACCTCTTTCTGACTCATGCTGAATCCACCCCGCTTCGTAGTCTCTTCCCCATACCCGCGCAAAAAGGCGAAAAGTCGCGGCAAACCGGGAATTTCCTTCATTATAGCACCCCAGTTTTGGATTTGCAACGGAAATTTTAAATCCTGACGGCCTACGAGGTTTGACGGAGAATCTCCCGCCGCAGCCGCGTCATGATCCGTTTTTCCAGCCGGGAAATATAAGATTGGGAGATGCCCATCAGGTCCGCCACCTCTTTCTGCGTTTTTTCCTGCCGTCCGGCCAGCCCAAAACGAAGCACCACAATTTTTTTCTCCCGCTCCGGCAGCCGTTCCAGAGCCTCCCGCAGGAGCTGCTGATCCACCATGTCCTCCAGCGGGCGCATAATCATATCCCCATCGGTGCCCAACACGTCCGACAGCAGCAGTTCGTTGCCGTCCCAGTCCGTGTTAATCGGTTCATCCAGTGAAATCTCGGCCTTTTGGGAGGAAATCTTCCGGATGTGCATAAGAATCTCGTTTTCGATACACCGGGAGGCGTAGGTTGCCAGCTTAATGTTTTTATCCTTGCGGTAGGTGCCCACCGCTTTAATCAGTCCGATGGTCCCGATGGAAATCAGATCCTCAATGTTAACCCCCGTGTTTTCAAATCGCCGGGCGATGTACACCACCAGGCGTAGATTGCGCTCTATAAGCCGCTGCTTGGCCTTCTCGTCCCCCGCCTCCATCTGCACCAACAGCTCCTGTTCCTCCGGCGCCCGCAGGGGCGGCGGGAGAATGTCGCTGCCCCCTATGTAGAACACGCTCTCCGGCTGTAGTAAGCCCAGCCTTTGTAAAATTCTTTCCAAAAGTTTACTACGCATATTGTCCCCCTCCTGTCAGCGCCTGATACTCCCCCGCCGCCGAGAGACTTTCTGGTGAAAACGCCACCAGAGGCCCGGCGGACCTGCCTTTAATGGTCACCTGGTCACAGCGTACCGCCAGCAGCAGGCCGCTCCCTCCCACCGCCCGGTAGGGGATCAACCTGCACCGCAAGCTTGGCGAAGCCGCGCTCAAAAGCTGCATGGCCTCCGCTGGATGCTGCAGCTGCTCCGGACTTAGGCTGCAGGGCAGCAGCCTTCTTGCTGCGTCATACTGGGCAATGAGAACGCTTTGTCCGCTCAGTGGATCCTTCAGCGTGTTACCCGTATCCTGCAGCGCTATCAACTCTACCTCCTTTTCTCCCAGGGCGATCCGCACGGGGACCACTTGTCCTGCATGGGTCATAGCGCCCCGCAAAAACAGGCAGCATGCCAGATATAGGCCCCCCGCCGCCAGCAGCAGCGCCGGCAGGGACCAACAGCCCAGGCAATAGGCCAGTCCTCCCAAGGCAAAGCTCAATCCCAGAAAGAGCCCTGCCTGTCGCAGCTGCCGTTTGCCGACTCCAAAGGCCGCCGACACCATTGCCATGCAGAACACGACTCTCCAGAAAAACCCCCGCAAAAACCCGAAGCCAGGCAGAAGGCTTAGCACCGCATACAAAGCGCCGAAAGCCGCGGCGCCAGCCAGACGCCAGGGCCGCAGACCGCCGCCCGTCAAGCGGGCCGTCGACAGCAAAAGCAAATAATTGATGACAAAATTCAGCAGAAGCGCCAAGTCCAGATAAACCGTCACTCGGGTCTCCCCCTTCCTTCTGGACAAAGTATATCGCCGCGCCGGCAAAAAACAGGTCGCAATCCCTAGGGGGATCGCGGCCTGTTAGACCCAAGATGCTGTTCCTTTGCCCAAAATGAAAGGCGCCTCTGCCTGTCCAGTCAAAAATTTCCTGCAAACCCAGCCAAAACGGACCAAAATCAGTCGTACGATTGGCTGTCTCCGGCGTTCTATCCAGGCAAATCCTGTTCTACCCGTCTTTTGTTTCCCCACGGCGGGGAGGATCGCTTGCCGGACCCACCTTCTCTCCATCTCGAAAGATGGACCGGATGTTCCTCGCCGCCTTGAACCGGGGGATCATCACCTCATGTCCGCAGCCCAGACATTTGAGCCGCAGGTCCATGCCGGTACGCAGCACTTTCCATCGCTTCTCCCCACAGGGGTGGGGCTTCTTCATTTCTAAAATATCGTGGAGCTGTATATCCATGGGGCCCTCCTGGCATAGCCGGGACAACCCGGCAATAGAATAGAGATAACAGGCGTCTATTACGCTGGACTTTGAAAGTGAGGGATAGTAATGCTGCCATATCGTCCGGAGGGTCTGAATGCTCAGCCCCTCCCCGCTCCAGACGCGCTGCGCCGGGCCGCGGGGACACGGGAAATTTTCCAGGCTATGTGTGTCAAATGTGACGAATTTCACAATCTAGTGGTGGACCTGGGACCCATGCGGGGGCTGATTCCCCGGGAGGAAACCGCCCTGGGTGTTGCGCAAGGCACCGCCAGGGAAATTGCCATTCTCTCCCGGGTGGGAAAGCCGGTATGCTTCCAGGTCCTTGGCTTCTCCTCAGACGGCACCGCTCTTTTGTCCCGCCGGACGGTTCAAGAGGAGGCCCTGGACTTCCTTCTGACCTCTCTGCGTCCCGGAGAGATTCTGCCGGCGGTGGTCCTCAACCCCACCAGCTTCGGCGCCTTCTGCGACATAGGCTGCGGGATCACGGCTCTGATGAGCATCGAGCGGTGTTCCGTCTCCCGGATCTCCCACTGTAACCAGCGCTTCTTCCCCGGTCAAAAGATCTATGCTGCGATTCTCTCCTTAGACTCGGCGACCCAGCGGATTTGTCTGACCCATCGGGAACTGCTGGGGACCTGGGCGGAGAATGTGGCTGGTTTCCGGGCGGGACAGGCAGTCACCGGGATAGTCCGCAGCATCAAACCGTACGGCGTTTTTGTCGAGCTGACGCCCAACCTATCCGGCTTGGCCGAACCGGAGGAATCCTTACATCCGGGAGACCCTGTCAGCGTGTATATCCGTTCCATTGTACCGGAGCGTCAAAAAATTAAGCTGACGGTGCTGGAGAAGCTGAACCCGGGGGCGCTGCCTCAACGCGAACTCCGTTATTTCCGTACTGTGGGCCGTTTGGACCGCTGGCAATACGCCCCCGATAGCCCCACTTTTACAGTTTTTTAAGCTCGTCCCAGTATTTCTTTGCCGCCAGTTCCAGTTTATTGGGGCCGAAGGTATAGTACTTTGTGCCCAAAAGCGAATCCGGCATATACTGCTGTGCCACGTAGTGCCCTGGAAAATCGTGGGGATACAGATACCCCTGCTCCCGTTCCATACTATACGAGTCAGCGTGTACATTCTGCAGGTGTCGGGGGAAATCCCCGCCCCGGCCCTTGCGCACATCGGCCATAGCCGCGTTGATGGCTAGGTAAGCGGAATTGGATTTGGGCGATGTGGCCATCAGGACTGCAGCGTCACCCAGGGGAATCCGCGCCTCCGGCATCCCCAGCATATCCGCCGCGTCCACGCAGGCCTTCACAATCGGAATGATTTGCGGATAGGCCAGCCCCACATCCTCGCAGGCAATGACCATAAGCCGGCGGCAGGCGGAGATCATATCCCCGGCTTCCAAAAGCCGGGCCAGATAATGCAACGCAGCATCGGGATCGGAACCCCGGATTGATTTTTGCAGGGCCGACAGCAGATCATAATGGTTATCCCCGTCCCGGTCATAGCGAATGGTGGAACGCTGGGTCACAGCCTGCACGTCTGTCAACGTCAGCTGCAGCGTGTTGGAATCGGGGGCCGCGGCCGAAAACAAAACTTCCACTGCGTTCAGGGCTTTCCGCAGGTCCCCGCCGCAGGAGCTGGATACATACTCCAGCGCGCCCTCCTCCGCCGTTACAGTCAGCCCGGTCCGCTGGGCCTGAAAGGCTACCGCCCGCCGCACCGCCTGCAACACCGCGTCCTTCGTTAGCTGTTTAAACTCGAAAATGGTCGAACGGCTCAGAATAGGATTAAAAATGTAAAAATAAGGATTTTCCGTGGTTGAAGCAATGAGTGTAATCTTTCCGTTCTCGATGTGTTCCAACAGGGACTGCTGCTGTTTTTTATTAAACGACTGTATTTCATCCAGATACAACAGGACTCCGTCCGGGGCTAAAAGCGTATCCAGTTGGGAAACGATCTCCTTAATATCCGCTGTGGAAGCGGTGGTGGCGTTCAAGCGGTAGAGCTTGCGTTTGGTTCTCTGGGCGATGATGTTGGCCACGGTGGTTTTCCCAGTGCCCGCCGGGCCGTAAAAGATCAGGTTTGGGATATTGCCGGAGTCGATCAGGCGGCGCAGCACCGCACCGGGACCTAAAATGTGTTCCTGTCCGACCACCTCATCCAGGGTTGTGGGACGAATGAGGTCCGCCAAGGGCTGATACAAAACAGCCACCTCCCATGCAATCCGTTTTTGATTCAACCTTATTGTATCCTATTTCCCGGGAAAGTGCAAGGGCAGCATCCCCAGCCGATCCTGTCAAACCGCGGGGCGCCTTTCGGCTACAAGGCTTCGCCCAGCCGGCCACGCAACTTGTTCGGCCGGCTGGGCGATCGGATTGTCCGCCAGTCTGGACCGGTCTTCCCTTCCTGAAAATTACCGCTTTCAAACCCTCGCCGCGCATGCTATAATAAGGGGTGAAAAGGTCGAGATCCGGAAAAATTTGCCGGATGAGGGAGGACACCATGGAACAACAGAAAAAAGTGACGGAAATCATAGCGGCGCTGAAGGAACTGTACCCGGAATCCCATTGCGCCCTACAGTATGAAAAGGATTATCAGCTCATGGTAGCCGTACGGCTTTCCGCGCAATGCACGGACGCCAGGGTTAACGAGGTGACGCCGGCGCTCTTTGAAGCCTATCCCACGCTGGAGGCTCTGGCCAACGCAGAGATCTCTCATGTGGAGGAGCTGGTGCATTCCTGCGGATTTTATAAGAATAAGGCCCGGGAGATCGTCCTGGCTTGCCGGATGCTGCGATCGGACTACGGCGGAAGGGTCCCAGGTACCATGGAGCAGCTTTTGAAGTTGCCCGGGGTGGGGCGGAAAACGGCAAACCTGCTTTTGGGTGATCTATATCAGACACCGGGCGCCGTGGTATGTGACACCCATTGTATCCGCATTTCCAACCGGCTGGGTCTAGCCCAGGGAAAGGAACCGGAAAAGGTGGAGCGGCAGCTGCGAGCCATCCTGCCGCCGGAAGAAAGCTCTGATTTCTGTCACCGGATCGTCCTGCATGGCCGGGCCGTTTGCACCGCACGGAACCCCAAATGCGCCGCTTGCGCCCTGGCACCCTGGTGTACATACCTGACTGGTCAGCCATCGGATTGATCCCATGCGCTCCGGACGTCACGGACGCTGGTGTTGGATACTGCCAATGGCCACCGCAGGCAAAGCCAGGTCAACCCGAATAAACCTGAATTAATGTCAAACGCCATCCCGGCTCCCGCCGGAATGGCGTTTGTGTACACGTTCCATCCCAATTGAAGAAAAACCACCGGGTTCAAGGGATCTGTGAAAGTGATTCCTCCCGGAATTGCTCCACCACTGCAAATAGCAGAACGACCAAAAACGCATTGGGAAAGGGACAGAACTCTCCGGGGTTGGTCATAGACATCAAGAACATCCCGCCATAGGCCAATCCAAAGACCGCGGCCTCCGTATGTGCCGTTTTCCGCAGCAGCTGCAACCTTACGGCCAGCTGCCATAGGTACGCAACAAGGCCCAAAAGGCCCATGCTGCCCAAGACCTGAGCCACGGCGTTATGATACCAAACGATACTGCCTGGGACCCCCAGAAAAATACTGCTGTTCTCCATCGAGCCCAGCCCCATTCCAAACAGGGGATGGGCCTGAAAATCCCGGATTCCCTGCAAAAAGAAGGTGATCCGGCTGTCATTGGGGGAAATCAGGGCGCCGCCCGTCATACGGGAGGAAAATAAGTCCCGGGCAAACAACACCAACACCGCCGCTACAGGCAGCAGACCCAATAAAATCGCCCGATTATGCCGGCGAAATCGGGGATTTCTTTTATAGGCGTAAATAAGGCAGACAACCAATAGGCCTGTCCCAAAAACCAGGCCGCTGCGGGAGCCTGTCATCAGAAGCGCCACATACAAGGCCGCCAGCCCCAATAAATGCCGCCCACTTTGCTTCATGAAAAAGCAGGGCATCGGCAGGGCAGTGAGTAAAATTGTGGCGCAATAGTTTCGGTACGGAAAATCCAAGGAGGAGAAGGTGCGGAAGAATTCAGGCAAGCGCTCCAGATACACCTGCAGCACCACCAATCCGGCAAAAACACCGGTCGCGTAAAGAATAGAAGCAAACCGCTCCAAAAGGTTGTAGGGACGGGCCTGACAGAGCTGCGCCCGCAGTGCGCCGTAGAGCAAAAGCATTACAGGGCCTAGCCCAAAGACGTAATACAGCGCGGTGGGCGACCAGTATTCCGCCTTGGAGATCGCCCCCAAGCCTCCCAGCAGCGTAGCCGCAGAAACAGCGACCCAACTAGCCGTCAACTTCCCCCGCCGCCAGGGCCGGGCATTGAAGACCAAATGGGCAGCCATTGCCACCAGGACCAGAGGCAGCAGCCACCGGCACTGGGCAAACAGGATGCCAATGCGGTCGTAGTAGTCGGCGCCCAACAGGAACAAAAGGAACAACGGCAGGCAGGCCGCCAATGTGTCCCGGCATAGCAAAAGAAAAACTGCCAAAATGCAGCCAAACAGCTCGATTCCCAACAAGCTTTGGCCCTGCAGCAGAAAAACTGCTCCGGTCAATAGCAGCGACGGGATATAATACCGGCTGTTCCAGAAATCCGTGGCCGCCTGGCTGCATTGGGAGAAAAATTCACAGGCCCAAGCGCCCCGCCCTTCTCTGCGGGCAGGCAACCGCCTGGGTATGGTCTTAGGTTCTTCGGAAAGCATAGTTGGTCAAACTCCTTATTTCGAGTTGTGTGAAATCAAAGCATTCCCCACAAACACGGCGGCATATACCGCTCCCACAGGGGATGGGGTACTCTACCACAAAAATAAGTCGTTGTCAAGAATTTGCGAAAAAAGTTCAGAAAAACATAAGAAACTGAGCCAGGTGTTGACTACCTTTCCCCATCATGCGACGGATTTCGACTGAGAGAACCGCCGATTAAAAGCGAACGCTGTCGCTCCAAAAGCAGGTTAACGGATTCTTTGTTCACGGTGTAATACACCCGATTGCCATCAACGGTGCAGGAGACCAGACGGGCCGCCAGCATCTTACTCATGTGATGGTGGATGGTATTGCGGGACAGACCAAACTTTGCGGAAAGCTCCTGACCATAGGCCTTCCGATCCCGCAAATAACACAGGATATCAAACCTGGTACGGTCTCCCAACAGCTTAATTGCCCGGTATACCTCATACTCCGGTCCGCTGGCAGCAGACAAAAGCGCCTGCAGCGTCCCCCGGTAGATGCCGCAGTATAACTGCACCGTTCCCGCTCCTTCCGGTGGCCCCAGGGATAAATTCGTATCCAGACCGAACAAAAACGGATGAATCTGGTAAGGCAGGTCGGCCCGGCTGCTCAGGGCGGATGTTCTGGAGAGGAAATACTCCAATCCTGTTTTTTGCACCTCGGTTGAAAAATCCTCACAAATGCGCTCCAGTGTCCGGCACTCCAGCCGCAGCGCTTCCAGGGTCAGGCGCAAATACACGGCCGCCTCCTCTAGGGTCCGCTCCGGATGGTGATACAAATCCAAAATGGCAACCTTGCTCTCCGCCGGCACGGAGAGCGCCAACACCCGCGCGGTCAACTCGTCTCCCGCAATCTCAACCGGCCCGGGCTGCTCATCGGCAATGCCCAAAGAGATCGCCAAATGATTGGCCAGGCGCTCCGGGGTCAGACGGCGCATCCGGTCCAGGAGGCCGTCAAAATCCCCGTCATAGAAAAACGTCATGGGATAAAACAACAAAAATGCAGGCGAGGCGGAACCGATGGTGTTGTACGAGAAACCGGCCAAATTTCCAAACAATGCCTGCAGCACCTCCGTCGAAATCGTGACCGATTGTTCCAGCCGCTCCATCAGCGCGGAAAAGGGCTGCAACTGCCGCCGGAACGAGTCCAGGTCCGTTACCCCACGGCCCCGGAGGCGCTCTAAAATATCCTCAGCAGTATGGCCTGCAGCCCGGCGTCCCAGGTATGCCAGCGCCTCCAGCAAAAAATTGATTTGGGGAAAATATTCCATGGACCCACCTCGTTTTAGATTTCTTTTCCAGTATGGCACATTCTTTCTCCGCTGTCAAGTCAATTTGTTTTAGGCCGATTTGGTTACTAGTGCCAAAATTCTTATGTTTTTTTATTTGCTAGTTGACAGGTTTCCCGAATCAATGCTATAATAGCGGCATACGAATGTCATATGGTCATAGAACAAACGCAATATGTCTATATGTTCATTCTTTTGTTTTTAAACGCATTGAATCCCCCCAAACAAAACCAGAAAGGAAGGAAAATCTATGAAACGGATTCTCGCTACGCTGCTAACGCTGGCACTATTGGCCGGACTTTTGCCAACGGCCCTGGCGGCGGACAGCACGTCCAGCCCTTCCCCCCAGGCGCTGACTGCCGAGGAGCTTCCCGGCACGCCCCGTCTGGACGGGTTGACCCCGACCGAGGAGAACACACAACGTCCCTCCCCCGCTTACGCGCCGGAGGACCTCGTCACCGTGATTGTAGAACTGCAAGACGCCCCCCTGCTGGAGGGTTTCACGCCCAGCGACGACAATCAGCTGGCCGGACAGGCCGTTGCCGATTATCTTGCCTCTGACCAGGCCGTCGCGGCGGGCAACGCCATTTTGCAGCAGCAAAACGCCCTGATCAACCAAATTGCCTCCAAGACCAGATCCGCAGGCCAGGTTTCCGTTGTGGCCCAGTGGAACAAGCTGCTCAACGGCATGGCCATCCAGGTCCCCTACGGCCAGTTGGACGCCATCCGCGGTATGGACGGCGTCAAGCGGGCCTACGTGGAGCACGTCTACGACCGCCCCGTCACGGAAGCCGGCAATATTTCGGACAGCGGCTGGTACGGCTACAGCTATGATATGGTTGGGCTGCAGCAGGCCTGGGATGCGGGCTTCACCGGCAAGGGTATGCTGGTGGCGGTGCTGGATACCGGGTTGGATTTGACCTATACCACCTGGGGCAGCACGGAAGATCAGCACCATGGTATCCGCCGGGTTCACGAGGCCTTTACCGACAGCTCCTTCCGCAACGACCCCGCCTCTGCGGAGGACGGCTGGACCCTGCGCTATACGGATGAGAGCCTGCGCCTGTTCTTAAATTCGACCCAGCTTCGGGCTACGACCGGAGCCGAAGGGAACAAAATCACCTACGATAACAATGCGCTCTATAAGAATCTGAAGGTGCCCTACGCCTGCGACTACGCCGACGGCGATTTAAACGTGCAGCCCGCTGAGAGCGATCACGGCACCCACGTGTCCGGCACCATCGCAGGCTACGCTGAGACCGAGGAGGGGGCCGTTACCTTCACCGGTGTCGCCCCCGACGCCCAGCTGATGATGATGAAGGTCTTCCCGGATTCCGCCGATTCCGGCGCTCCGGAAAGCGTCACCATCAATGCTTTGGAAGACGCCTTGACCCTGGGCGCCGACGTGGTGAACCTGAGTCTGGGTTCCGACAATGGCTACGCCAACGACGACACGGCGCAGCACGACCTGTACCAGCGAATTGAAGAGGCCGGCATCGTCCTGATGACCTCCGCCGGCAACAGCGCTTTCTCCTCCAGCGGCAACAATTATAACGGCTACAGCACCACGGATAACCCGGAGATCAATATGATGTCCTCCCCCGCCGTGTACGCCACCAACCTGGCCGTGGCCTCCATCGACAATACCGTGGCCACCCAGTCCATGCTGGTTTGGACCGATGCCGATGGGCAGACTCACAAAGCCGCGTTCTACGATCCCAACGGCATTGCCATGAAATATAAGTTTGTTGGCAAGGACCCGGTGCAGCTCATCGCTGTGGATGGCTACGGCACATCCCAGGACTACGCCAACGCTGGCTTTAACAACGGCTATAACAATGGAAAAACCGGCGTTGCCATGGTAAAGCGGGGCGGCGGCGTCTCCTTTGCAGACAAAATTAACAACGCTTTGTCCTTCGCCGGTGTCAACCACGTGGGCGAGGCCTACGGCGTGCTGGCGGTGCTGGTCTACGACGAGGACCCCAACGCCACGGAGCTCATCAACATGAGCGTGACCGGCACCTCCCTGACCTCCGCCTTCGTCGGCGGCAAGGACGGCGCCGCCATCGTGGCCGCCATCCAGGCCGCAGGCGAGAATAAGGTAACCATGACCGTCCAGGAAGAGGACGACTTGCTGCCGGCCGATCCTGTGATGTCCTCCTTCTCCACCTGGGGCACGGGACCCAGCCTGGAGCTAAAGCCGGAAATTACGGCCCCCGGCGGTTATATTTGGTCCTCCATCATCGACCAGTCCTTCCGGCCTGCCGATCCCTCCGGTGCCTATGACGACTATGTGGGCACCTACGGCATGATGAGCGGCACCTCCATGGCCGCCCCGCACATGACCGGTCTGGCCGCTCTGGTGGAGCAGTATGTCCGGGAAGAGCTGAACGTCACATCCAAGGCCGCCTCGGGCGCACTGGTAAATCAGCTTCTAGTGAGCACCGCCCTGCCCCAGACCGACGGCGACGCCTATTACTCCCCCCGTCTGCAGGGCGCGGGCCTGGTGAACATCGCTTCCGCCATCTCCACCCCCGCTTACATCACCGTGAACGGTCAGAACGTGGGCAAGCTGGAGCTCAAGGACGATCCGGACAAAACCGGTACATACGCCCTGAACTTCAACGTCCACAACCTGACCAAGGATGCTTTGACCTATGATGCAAAGGTCGTGGTACTCCGTCCCGAAACCGACGTCTTTGAAAGCAAATGGGGCCAGCGGGACGTCATGCTCGACAGCGACGTGCTGATGAAAGAGGTCTCCTTGGGTACCGTCACAGTGCCCGCCTTGGGCACCGCGCAGGTAAAACAGACCCTACAGCTCACCGCCGAGGAAAAGGCCGAGCTGGACCAGCTCTTTGAAAACGGCACCTATGTGGAAGGCTTTATCGTCCTCACCGACGCCTCAGACAGCGGCAATCCCCAGATCGGCCTGCCCTTCCTGAGCTTCTACGGCGACTGGACCGCCGCCCCCATCTTCGACAGCGCCTACTGGTTCGACGCGGCGGAGGATGGCGAGAACTTCATGAACAATGAAGCCTCCTGGGGCGTCTCCGTGGTGGGCAGCTATGTCATCAATCCCTACGACGGCTCCGTTGTTGACATCATCAACGTGGGACAAAACGTTTTTGATGGCGCCTCCGCCCAGTCCCAGCCCATCTACCGGCAGGAGAACTTTACCATTTCTCCCAACGGCGACGGCTATTTTGAAGCAATCGACGATTTCGTTCTCTACCAACTGCGGGATTCCAAGGTCATGGTGGTGGAGGTCAAGGACAAGGAAACCGGAGCGCTGTACTTCCGGGATTACGCCACCTACCAGTTTAAGACCCTCTACAATGGCGCCCTTGCCGCGCCGGTTCCCACCAGCGTCATGTATTTTACCAGAAATAGCTGGACCGGAACCGATCTGGACGGCAACATCCTGCCCAGCGGCACCGAGTGCGTCATGTCCATCACCGCCTACGGCGACGGCGACTACGGCGAGCTGGCTTGGAACGATGAAGCCGGCCGCCTGGTCACTGACGTGGAGGCCGTTGTACCGGGGGAGAACGAGCCCACCTTCAACGGCCATCCCATGGACAAAACCGGTGACGTGGTATCCTTTGATATTATGGTCGACACGGTGGCGCCCAAGCTGGAAAACAACGCTGTCACCATCTATGAGGAAAACGGCAGAACCTACATTAAGGGGACCGTACACGACGATGGCTCCATCGCCTCCGTGGAAATCCATCCCCTGGTGGCCCGGACCTACACCGAGCAGAGCCACGGCGATCCCAACTATATTGAATATGGCATCGACCAGCTCAATCCCTTCTATTCCGAACATATTTACGACGCTGATACCAAGACCTGGACCTTTGTAGCGGATGTGACGGAATACGCCCATACCAATGAATCCTATCCCGGCGAGAGCAACACCTACAACTATACCTGGACCGGGAACGTGTACGTTTCCATGGGCGACTATGGCCTCAACGACCGGACCTACGCTGTGGCGGTGGACGCTGGCGACGGCTTGGTGCTCTCGCAGACCTCCGCGATGATGCACCCGGGTGAGAGCTTTGAGCTCAGTGTCAACGACAACACCGGTCTAGCAAATTCTCAGCTCACCCGTACCTCCAGCAATCCGGAGGTGGCCACGGTGGATGAGTTCGGCATGGTCAAGGCTTTGGCCCCCGGCCAGACCTATATTGCGATTTCTGCCAGCGACGGCAGCTCCGCGGTCTGCGTGGTGGCGGTGGATGAATATCCCACCGAGGTGGAGGATTTCAAGCTGTCCATTGAGTCCTTCCAGGGCCTGAAGCCCAACGGCTCCATCGTGGTGAAGGTGACAGACCTGAAGCCTGCCAACGTGGTTTTGACCTCCAAGCGCTGGGTGATCATGGAGGACGAACCGGACCTGTACGCGGGCCTGGTGACCGTGGATCAGCATACCGCCGACGGCCTTTCCGGTGAGATCTACCTCAATTACGCCGCCACCGGCGATCCGAACATTCACGTTCCCGGCGCCAGCGGCACCCTCACCGTGACGCTCAACGGCGTCAGCCGCAGCCTGCACCTGGATTGGGAGGATCTTTATACGGAGAATACCCAGGACGATCTGGTCTCCGCCTTGAACTTCGGTACCCAAACAGTCTTTGTGAATCAGGGCGAGACTGCGACCCTGATGGCCAAGTACAACGACACCTATGGCCACAGCGTCAATGATGTGCTCCTGGTCAGCCAAAACGGCGACGAGGTAGAGAATCACTTGATTCTGGACGGCCCCGATTTCTGCAGCGGCCAATCCTGGACCGGCACCCTGGTCAATCAGGCTGGCTATGCCGTGCCGGAGCAGGTTCGGGTGTTCTACCGCTATGAAGGCGGCTATGAATATGAAGTAACCAACAGCTGGCGCACCGAATTTGAGTACGACAAGGAAACCGGCGTGGTCAAAGTCCTGTATCTGCCCACCGGCACCGCCAAGCTGGTCATCAAGGCCGACGGCGTGGAGAGTCCCGGCGCGCCTGCGGGCACGCCCTCCGGTGAAACCTATGAGAAGCCGGAACCGATCTTTGGGCCCTTCCTGTGGGAGGTCACCAGCGGCACCGGCGCCCTGACCACCGCCGAAGATGTTGAAATCAACGGCTCCAAGACCAATGTGGCATACTACGTGCCCAAGGAGCCCGGCGTGAGCTATGTCAAGGCCACCACCAAAGACGGGGCGCATTCCGTAAACTTTGCCGTGATTTCCGAGGCGGTGAAGCCAAGTCAGATCTCGCTATCCGATTCCAGGGTGACCCTGGAAATCAAGGAGTCCCAGACTTTGGAGGCTACCCTGTCTCCCACGCCCTCCCTGGCGCAGCACGAGAAGCTGATCTGGAAATCCTTTAACCCCGAGGTCGCAACGGTGGACGAAAACGGAACCATTACCGCGGTCTCTTTGGGTTACGCATATATCCAAGTCTGCAGCGCCGCCAATGAAAACGTCTGGACCAACTGTGTGGTACAGGTCGTACCCATCACCTGCCCGGACGGCCACACAGAGGAAATCCGGAATCAAAAGGACGCCACCTGTACGGAGGACGGCTACTCCGGCGACGTGTACTGCTCCGTCTGCGGCGAGCTTCTCCGGGCGGGCCAGGTCCTTCCCGCGACCGGGCATACAGAAGAAGTGCGGGGCCGAGTGGAACCGACCTGCACGGAAGACGGTTACACCGGCGATGTGTATTGCTCCGTTTGTGGGGAAAAGCTCCGCTCCGGAGAGGTAATTCCCGCCACGGACCATCAGTGGAATCCGTGGACCGAAATCCAGGCGCCGGACTGCACCCACGCTGGCCGGGAGGAACGGACCTGCTCCGTCTGCAACGAGAAGGAAACCCGTCCTGTGCCCGCCTTGGGCCACGATTACGAAGACAGCGTAGTCCCGCCCACCTGCACGGAAGAGGGCTACACACAGCATGTGTGCAAGCGCTGCGATTACACCTATCGCGACAACATCGTCCCGGCTCTGGGCCACACCTGGGGCGACTGGACCGTGACCAAGCAGGCCGATTGCTTCCACGACGGCGAGGAAGCCAGAACCTGCCCGGTCTGCCAGGAGACAGAGACCCGCTTGATCCCCGCCAACAGCGAAGCCTGCCCGTCCAAGAAATTTGAGGATGTGAATCCGGCGCTGTGGTACCATGAAGGCGTGGACTATGCGCTCCAGTCTGGCCTGATGATCGGCACCAGCGAGGCCACCTTCTCTCCCAATGGGCTTTTGACCCGCGGCCAGCTCATGGTCATTCTGTACCGGCTGGCGGGGAGCCCCAAGGTTGAAACCAAAGCGCCGTTCGCGGATGTAGCCAATGCTTATTACACCGATGCGGTGGCGTGGGCGTACGAAGCCGGCATTGCCAAGGGCGTGAGCGAAACCAGATTTGCACCCAACGCGGCAGTGAACCGGGAGCAGCTGGTGACGTTCTTCGCCCGGTATACGGTCTGGAGCGGCCATACTGTAGAGCCGGAAGGCGACCTGAACGGCTATACGGATGGAGCTCATGTGAGCAAGTTTGCCAAGGAAGCCATGATCTGGGCTGTGGAAAGCGGTCTGATTGACGGCACGGGCGACAACACCCTGGCGCCGCAGAATAACGCGACCCGGGCGCAGGCCGCCACGATTCTGTTGCGGTATTGCACAGTCCTGGAGTTTACCCCTGCGGAATAAAAAACACGGATATAGCGCAAATTTTAACGCTTCATAACACCGCAACCCGCCGGGGCTCAGCCCCCGGCGGGTTTTCTGTCGTGTGCGAGCGTGCTTTGCACGCCCGCCAACCCCTGCGAAACCGGAAACGTTTCCCAACGGGCGAGCAAAGCTCGCCCCTACGGAAGCATGACGATAAATTGATGTAGGGGCGAGCTGCGCTCGCCCGCGGAACGGCCAAAGGTCGTTCCCTACAAAGGCTCGGCGGGCGGCCTCTGGCCGCCCCTATAGACGCGCCACCAAATGATATCTCGTAGGGGCGGCAAAGCTCGCTCCCACAGAATTTCCGCTATGCCACCCCAGGAGAATTTCTTTTGTACTATACCTGAAACAAAGATGAATACAGGCGCCGGCCTGGACTTTTCGCCGCAGACGGGGTAGAATAAGGACATGTCCTGTCGTAAAAGCAGGCCAAACGATCAAATTCTCCAAAGGTCCAGGTGACGCCATGATGCAACCTTTTTTTCTCCCCTCAAGGCGCGCGGTGCGCGTCGCCAGCTCTTCCCCCGCGCCCCCAGACAATCATATGTCATCCCCGCCGGTGCCGATTTCCGAAACGGCTCCACTGGACCCACGCGTCCCCGGCCCCAACCCCCTTACGGAACCGGAGGTGCCCCGGCTCTGGTCCGGTTGTTACGCTCTGGCCATGCTCACACTCTTTGTCCTATGGGTGCCCCGGGCGGGATATGCCAATATCACACTGCCCAAGCACCGGCTGTTTCTTCTTCTGACGGGTTTGTATCTGACGGGCCTGCTCCTGTGGGGCCTGGCTCGGCTGTACTTCCGCCGGCGGCTCCCTCAGACCGTCAACGACCGAAGCGTCCCTGCCCGGATTCAATTGGGATTGGTCGCAGGTCTCTTGCTCCTGTTTTTCCTCTCCGCTTTGTTTTCCTCCCATCCCCAGGTGGCCTGGTTCGGAAACCGGCGGCATGAGGGCTTCTGCACCCTGGCGCTCTACCTTTTGATTTTTGCCGCTATGGCGCGGTGGGGTCGGCTTCAACGGATTCATGCCTTGGCGGCCGCAGTAGCCGGCGCCGCTGTGAGCCTACTGGTAATCGCTCAATTCTGGGGTTATAACCCCCTGCACTTATATCCAGGCGACTATGGCTTCCACGACCGCGGTCTTCTATACAGCGGCGAATATCTGGGTACCATCGGCAACTCCGATCTTCTTTCCGCCTATTTTACCCTGATTGTGACCTACCTGTTTGGCACCTACTCAGTGAGCCGCAGCAAAGAAGCGCCTGTATACCTGCTGGCTGGGGGCCTGTGCTGGTTTGCCCTGCTGCTATCCGAGGTCTCCGCCGGTCCCGTGGCCATCCTGGTCGGCTTTGCCCTGTGCCTGCCCCTGTGCGTAGCCAGGGGCCTGGGCCTGCGCCGGATGGGCGACCTGTTGGCTGTTCTGGCCCTGGGCGCGTTGGCCAAAGCCGTGATCGAATATACCTATTCTGCAGGAACCCTGACCATCCGCTTTTCTTGGCGGGCAAGTGCTTGGTTGCTCCTTGGCGTCTTCACCCTGGGCCTTTTGGGCTCGTTTTTGCTTCGCTTTCTCCCGGCAGACTGGCGCTCCCCGGCACTGGCCTGGGGCCTCACCGGCCTGATGGCGGTTACGGCAGCCGCTGCGCTGGTTTATCTGTACAGTTATGCTGGGAACAGCGAGACGCTGCAGGGCCTGTCCGCGCTGCTTCACGGCAATCCCCCGGACACGCTGGGCTCCAGCCGCATCGCCATTTGGAAAGAAGCTCTGGCGCTGGCGCGGGAGAAGCCCTGGCTGGGCGGGGGCCCCGACACCTATCAGCTTCGTTCCCAGCTGGTCTTCAGCCGGGTCACGGAGGCGGGCGTCTGCCTGCGGGTGGGCGTAGACGCCGCCCACAACGAATACCTCAACTTGTGGGTGAATACGGGACTTCCCAGCCTAGTGCTGTATTTGACTTTGCTGGCCTCCGTGCTGCTTTCGGCCCTCAGGCGTCTGGATTGGCGCCGCCTGCCCCTGGCGCTGCCGGTGCTCTGTTACAGCATTCACGCCCTATTTGGCATCAGCCAAACCGTGGTGACGCCACTGTTTTTCCTCTTTTGGGGGGCCCTGGCCTACACGGGGAGGCCGCCCGCTGCGTACCAGCCAACCGGCGAAGGGGCCAAGGGTTCTGTGTGACAAACAGTTAGCCCTCCGGGCTCCGCTTTTCGCGGGGCTCGGAGGGCTGCGATCTACATGGGAGGCTGCGGTTTACAGCCTAGGCCAGGCGCCGTTTCAAGGGGCCATCAGAATGGATACGCCGCCACTGACAGAGTCAAATTCGTAGGTGCCGCCGCCGGACCCAGAATAAATTGTCTCGCCCTGACTGGTGGTAGGGAACTCACAGGAAAGTTTACCGCTGACCGAATCCAGGCTGGCGGAGAAGGCTGCGTCCTTGGGAAGCGTCATCCGAACCTCACCGGAGACCACATCCGACTGAACCGCTCTGGGTGTGTTGTTCAGGTCCAGCTTCAGATTGGAGGAAACGCCGTCAAAATCCACCGTTTCTACCGTCCCTGTATAATCCAGGCCCCCACTGACCGTATCCACATTGATATTGCCCAAGGTACAATTCCGGAACGTCAATTCGCCGGAGACATTGTCCACCTCGCAGATATTCGCCTGTAAGTTCTCCGCCGTTACCTTAGCGCTGGTGACGGACAGGTCCACCCTGTTTAGCTGCGGCAGCATACTTCTGGGGATCCGCAGGGTTAATTGCTTGGCCGGCGGGCCCTTTACGAAGCCAAAACCCCAGGTCGGTTTGCAGAACTGAATGGTGAGCTTTCCCCCGGAGACCCGGTAGCGCAGCTGGTAATCCTCCTTCAGGCCCTCCGGCTCTGTAAGGGTGATGACGTCTGCGTCATACACGTCAATGTCGATAGACCCGGAAATCCAGTTGATTTCCAAGTCCGTAATCTCATCGGCTTTCACGGAGCCGCTGCCGATGGTATAACTCTCAGCGTCGTCATAGCGATGGCTGTAGCCGAAGCTCCAGCCGCCAAAGCCATCCTCCCAGTCCAAGTGCTCCCGGGTCCAATCCATAGCGCCGCCCACATTCAGCCCCCAGAGCAAGATGCCAGTTAAAATCAGGGCTGTTAAAGAGAGCAGGACAATTCTCACAATTACATTCTTTTTCATGCCGACCTCTCATTCCTTTAGTTCAAAACAGGCTTTGACGATACTTTCCACGGCAGCAGACAGGGGGAAAATCACCCAAGTAATATACCACGCCCCGGTGGTGAAGCTGATAACCAGGTACAGGGCCAGGGAAACCGCGGAGATGGCGCCGTTGATGCTTTTGCGAAGTTTGACCCGGGGACTATCCGCCGGCTGTGACTCCCGGTCATCCTCCCCGTCTCGGCCATGGTGGCGCGGCGCCAGGTTTGCCCGGTAAATCAGCAGGCCCGTGGCCACGGCAATCATCACGAACATAGCACAAACGGCCAGGTTCTTCCCGTCAAATAAAATGACGGGCACGACGCAGGTGATATAAAGCATAACCGCCACTGCCAGCAATATGGCAGAAACGGCCCCCCGGCTCCCCTTGACAGAGCCCTGGGCCGGAACGGTGCGGGCCGTGTGGGATCCTCCGCTCAGGAGTTCGCCGATATCCCCGATTCCCGCCACAGCCAGGCTGTACGCCGCCTCCGGCGTCTTGCCCTGGGCAATCATATCATCGTATTTGTCCAGCGTATTTTGCAGGATTTCCGCTTTTGTCTCCGCTGCCGCGGGCGTGGTAGGCGCACCGGCGAACAGATAATCAATGTATGTCCTCAGCTTTTCTCTCATTGGGACTCCTCCATTTCCAACAATTTGTCCATAATCTGCTTGGTCTGGCCCCATTCCTCCAGGAGCCGGAAGCAGGCCTCCCGCCCGGAAGCCGTGATGGTGTAATAGCGCCGGCGGGCGCCGCTCTGCTCGCCGCCCCAGTAGGAAGCCACATAGCCCCCCTCTTCCAGCCGGCGGAACGCCGTGTACAGCGTGGCCTCCTTCAGCTCCAATTTGCCGTCAGACAGTCTTGCGACGGCCTTGTTGATCTCATACCCGTAGCTATCGCCTCGCATCAGCCTTGCCAGGATAATTGCATCCGTGTGTCCGCGGATCAGGTCCCCGGCGATGGACATGAAACCACCTCCCGTTTATTTTTTTCCATCCTACCACTAATTACTTCGCCTGTCAAGGTATATCACAAAAAAATTTATATGCCTATAAAAAATAGCGGCGTTTGAGTTTGTACAGTCGGCTTCATATAAGAACAACGAGGCTGGAAAGGCTGATGAATAGGGCATTAAGCGGTTCTCTCCAGCTTGTACTAAAAATGTTTGCAGGTCATTAATCGCCCAAAATCCCGCCCAATTCCCGCCCTGATTTCATAAGAACTTGAGGTACAATATAAGAATAGATGAAACGACTTGACAGATTTGACATTAAAATTTAGAGTATAAGGAACAAGAATATTCGCATTAGGCGGATAAGACGAACGAAGGCGGTGATACAATGGCAGAGCTGTTTGAAACATTTCCATACCTAAGAAATGACCATATTATCATCAGGAAAATGGTTGAAGGTGACGTGGACGACCTTATGGAAATTACGAATAATCCTAACGTCTATCAATATGTACCTCCATTCCTGTATAGAAAAAGCAAGGGAAGTTTGCTAGCTGCAATTAGAAACCTCGGCGGGAGAGATTTCGATAAAAAGAAACTGATTATTGCAGGTATTTATCTGTGCGAGGAACCTAATAAGCTCATAGGACTTGCAGAGCTGTTTGATTATAAAAAAAGAATGAACCAAATAACGATTGGCTACCGCATAAACGAATCGTATTGGCACAGAGGGATTGCGACTGATACAGTAAGGCTTATAATGGATTACCTTTGTAATGATTTGGGCGTTCAAAAGTTGAAAGCATTTGTCATGCCTGAAAATGTGTTTTCTGAAAAAGTACTGATAAAAAATGGTTTTATAAAAGAGCCCGATACTGTTCAAGAGAAGAACTGGGGCGGTAAAGAAATTGTAGATTTGAATGTATTTACCTATGCAGTTTCATAGATTCTAGTTCCAGTACGTCTTATTGGTATAATACGTACTTCCCTTTTAACCGTTCTTAATAGTGACAAGCAGGGCAAAGTGGTACACACTTTGCCCTGCTTGCCACGATTGTTTTCGGTGGGACCCCGATTCCCCCCGCACATGAAAATGGCCCCTGCATGAGACGGGGCTAAGTCTCACGCCGGGGCGGGTGTGCGGAACGATAGAAGGCCGTTTTCAGGGGGTTAGGATAAAAGATACAGGCCCCCTCGGTTTAGCGTCCGCAGAGGCCCAGTCTGTCAGGGGTTTGGAGGCCCCATTATTCCGCTTTCGCAAACCGCTCTTTACCCCGCAACGTCCTTCCACAGATAGACAACGGCTATCACAGGCAAAACTTTAGCGCAGGGGTTTCCCGTTTTGTAAGCGAGAAAATCCCGCCCAAATTCCGCCAAACTTTACAAAAGTATGTTGCAAGAACTTTTAACAAAAAACGGAGACGATACGCGCAAACCCGCATGAAATCAGGGGTTTTCGCATGACGGTATAAAGTCCTATACGGCCTTTTGAGCTGTTTTTTTGCTATTCAGGCAATAAAAAATATATTAATCCGCCGGATCGTACGAAACGGTAGCGGATTCTCATCCCCATGTAGGGGCGTACTTTGTACGCCCGCAAAGCAGCCTTTGGTCGTCGTACATCCTCCCAATTGGAATGCATCCTGTTGGGGCGAGCTGCGCTCGCCCGCTGTCTCCTTGCAAGGAGGAGCCACCCGTATTGCTCGACTTACACTTGCGACCAAAGGCCGCCCCTATCCCCCCCGAATTACCCTGCGCCCCTACAAATCTTACTGATACAAAACATTCAGGCCCACATTTTGATACAATGAAGTCCCCGGCACACGTATCTTCGTGCGCCGGGGACTTTGCTGTTTTCGCGCTTTCCGAACCGTCGGCAGCTGCCCTTTCTTCGGCTCAGGCCACCGTGCCCTCAAACTGGCTGTTGTACAATGTAGCGTAAAAGCCACCCTTGGCCAGCAGGGCCTCGTGCGTCCCGCTCTCCACAATATCGCCGTCCCGCAGGACCAAAATCAGGTCCGCGTTCCGGATGGTACTCAGCCGGTGAGCGATGACAAAGGAGGTTTTTCCCTGGGTCAGACGGTCCATGGCCTCCTGCACCAACGCCTCCGTCCGGGTGTCCACTGAGGAGGTGGCCTCATCCAGAATCAGCAGCGGCGCATTTTCAATCATAGCCCGGGCGATGGTCACCAGCTGTTTTTGGCCCGCGGACAGGTTGGCCCGGTCGTTGAGCACCGTGTCATAGCCCTGGGGCAGCGTCCGAATAAAGTGATCCAGACCCACGGCCTTGCAGGCCGCGCGCACCTCTTGGTCTGTGACGCCTTGCTTGGAGTAGACAATATTTTCCCGAATGCTACCCTCGAACAGCCAGGTGTCCTGGAGTACCATGCAGAACAAATCGTGGACATTCTCCCGGGTCAGATCCGAAATGGATTTTCCATCGATGCAGATCTCTCCGCCGTCCAGCTCATAAAACCGCATGAGCAGGTTCACCAGCGTGGTCTTGCCAGCGCCGGTGGGCCCCACAATTGCAATCTTCTTTCCTGCACCAGCCTGGGCCGAGAAATCATGAATCACGGGCTTCTCCTTGGTATAGCCGAACTTCACGTGGCGGAATTCCACATCCCCTTGCACCTGCTCCGCCGGCAGCGTCTCCGACTTACCGGACTCGTCGGAGATTTCCTCCTCCTCCAGGAATTCAAAGACCCGCTGTGAGGCGGCGGCGGTAGACTGCAGGCTGGTGGCGGCCTGGGCCATCTGGGACAGAGGGTTGGTGAACTGCCGCACATAAATCATAAAGGCCACGATGGTGCCAAAGTCCGTCTGCCCCTGCTTGGTGAGCACGGCACCCACCACGCATACCGACACATACCCCAGATTGCCGATGAACCCCATGAGCGGCTGCATCAGGCCGGATAAAAATTGGGACTTCCACGCGCATTGATAGAGCTTACCATTGATGTGGTCAAAGGTCTGCTTTGCAGCTCGCTCCCCGTTGTAGACCTTCACCACATTGTGGCCGGAATAAATCTCCTCCACATGGCCGTTGAGCTGGCCCAGCGCCTGTTGCTGGCCCACAAAGTATTTTTGAGACCGGCGAATGATCAGTAGCATCAGCCCAAAACCGATCACAGTAGACACAATGGCGGTGACGGCCATGACGGCATTGGTAATAAACATCATCAATAGAGATCCCAGGAACATGGTGATCGCGGTCACCAAATTACCCAGCGACTGGTTCATGGTCTGCCCGATGGTATCCACGTCGTTGGTCACCCGGCTGAGGACGTCTCCAAAGCTGACCTGGTTGAAATACCGCAGGGGAACCTTGTTGATTTTTCGGGAGATGCCCTGGCGCAAATTGCGGCTCACCCGCTGAGTGAACGTGGCCAGAAGAAAATGCTGGGCATAGTGCAGCAGCGCCGCCAGACCGAAAAACAGCAACAGCAACCCAGCCAGGTGCAGGATCTGGTCCATATCCACGGTCCCCAGGATCCCCTCCTGAATGGTGTTGGTCATGGCCCGCAGCTTATCGGGTCCCAGAAGCGCAAAAATGGAGCCGGCCATGGCCAGGATCATGCCAGTCAGGCCCAGGGCCAGCCAGGGTCTGGAAAAGCGAATCAGCTTGCCCCAGGCGCTTTTCATATCCACCGGTTCCAGAGCCTGCAGCCGCATATTGTGTCTGTTATGCATATTATGCATGCTCCAATTCCTCCTTTGAAAGCTGGGAAAGGGCAATCTGGCGGTATACCTCGCAGGTATCCAGCAATTCCCGGTGGGTGCCCTGCCCCACCACCTTGCCCTCATCCAACACAAGAATCAGGTCCGCATCCCGAATAGTGCCAATTCGCTGGGCTACGATCAAGCTGGTGACCCCCGCGGTCTCCCGCTTCAAGGCAGAACGCAGAACCCGGTCCGTGCGGTAGTCCAATGCGGAAAAGCTGTCGTCAAAGATGTAAATCTCCGGCTTGCGGCACACGGCTCGGGCAATGGAAAGGCGCTGCTTTTGCCCGCCGGAGACGTTCGCGCCGCCCTGGGCGATGGCGCTGTTGTAGCCGCCTGCCATCTCCTCCACAAAGTCGGTGCCTTGGGCGATGGCTACCGCCTGCTTCACTTCCTCTTGGGTGTAGCTGCCCTCGGCCATACCGTAGGCCACGTTGGAGGTCACCGTGCCGGAGAACATCACGGCTCGCTGCGGTACATAGCCCAGCTTGCTGTGCAGCGCTTCCAGCGTGTACTCCCGCACATCCACACCATCCACCAGCACCTGTCCCTCCGTGACGTCGTAAAATCGGGGGACCAAGTTGACCAGAGTGGACTTTCCTGACCCAGTGGAACCGATAAAGGCCACGGTCTGGCCCTTCTGCGCCCGGAAACTCACATGCTCCAGGACGTTCTCCTCCGCGTCCGGATATTTGAAGCTCACATCTCGGAACTCGATTTCGCCCGTGCTGCCCGGCTCGCCCTCGGTCCTCTTCCCATCCGCAATGGTAGAGGGCGTATCCAGAATCTCCAGGACCCGCTTGGCCGAAACCGAGACGCGGGGCCACATGATATAGATCATCACCAGCATCATAAACGCCATAACCACCTGCATGGCATAGGAGGAAAACACCACCATATCGGAGAAGGTGCTGATTCGCTCCGTCAGCGCCGCGGGACCAGTGGGCGCTATACCGCTGATCAGGGACGCGCCAATCCAGTAAATGGCCAGGGTCAGCCCATTGAGAATCAGGTTCATGCCCGGCATCATGATCGCCATGATCCGGTTTGCCGTCAGATTATTGGAGGTCAGCGCGTCGTTGGCCTGCCGAAATTTTTCCTCCTGATAGCCCTCCGCATTGTAGGCGCGAACCACCCGCAGCCCTGTCAGGTTTTCGCGGGTCACCCGGTTGAGGTTATCTGTGAGGGTCTGGATCCGCTTGAACCGGGGCATGGCAAAAGCCACGGCGATGCCGATGAGCACCAGCATCAGCAGCACCGCCACAAACGTGGCCGTAGTCCACTGCCAGCTCTTAGAACGAATTTTGCCAATGGCCCAAATGGCCATAATGGGTGCTTTAATGAGCACCTGAAGGCCCATGGCCACCATCATTTGAATCTGATTGATGTCATTGGTTGAGCGAGTGATCAAGCTGGCCGTAGAAAAGCCGTTGATTTGCTCCATGGAAAAGGACTCAACCTTGTTAAAAATGTCGCCCCGCAGCCGCATGGAGAAGGATGCGGCCACCCGCGCGGCTAGGAAGCCTGTCATCACCGATAGGGCCAGGCTCCCCAGGGCGCACAAAAGCATTTTCCCTCCAGCCAGCCAGATATCGCCCATGGCGCTGCCCTGGGTCTGCACCAAGGCGGTGATCTCCGACATATAGTCCGGCAGCTTTAGGTCCAGCCAAACCTGCCCGGTGATCAGCACCACACTGCATAAAATAATCATGTACTCGGTTCGACGGAACCGCTTAAACAGCCTCAGCATACTCGATCCTCCTTCTTTATCCTGCGCGCCTCCTCCAGTTTGTGCAGGATGCGAATGCACCAGTCAATTTCCTCCCGGTCCAAAAGCTGCAGCGTTGACACCACATGATTCACCATGTGCCGGTACAGCGCCTGGCCCCGCTCCCGGCCCGCCGCCGTCAGCTCCACCAGCACCCTGCGCCGGCCCCCGGGCCCGGACCGCCGCAGGATATAGCCCTTGGCCTCCAAACCGTTTAAGATGGCCGCTACCCGGGCGGTGCTGATCCCCATCTGTTCGCTGAGGTCGCCGGGCGTCATGCCCGCCGGCGCCAGAGCCAGCAGGTGTAGGGTCATCGCCTCGCCCTGAGAGCACTGCTGGAGCCGCGCGGCCGCTGCGCCGCCCCCTAGTGTGGAGATGCATCGCAGAATTTCGATTGCCGCCGCCTGATAGTCCATTTCATCGCTCCTTTCTTTCCAATTCCTAATGGTGTTAGTAATTAATAGTGTTAGCATTCTAGCACACGGGCGGAAAAAGTCAACCGGCTGGACAACGAATTCATATATTGTTTACATTGCCAAAAAACTTCCTCTTGATTTATACAAATCATCTAAATTTTTGCTGACATCCTGCCACGCGCGGCGGACATATCCCTCGGCAAAACGCTACCCGCAAAAAAACGCATGCGGCGTTTTTCTCCGCATGCGTTTAGAAATTTGTTGGAATTTAACCCTCAGCGGCGGCCTGCCGGTCCTGCTGGATCAGCAGCTTCAGCGCCTCCACCCCCACCCGCACGGCGGCGGAGGTGTCCTCGCTCATGCTCTGGTCCAGGCCTGCGGCCTCCCGCTCCTGGTTCCATATCACATGGAAGCAGGAACCGCACCGGACGCCCAGGGCAGCCGCCACCACAAACAGGGCGGCGGACTCCATCTCGCTGGCTTTGACGCCCAGGCGCTTCCAGGCCTCCCATTTCTGCTGCAGCTCATAGGAAACGGGCATTCTGGCCGGGCTGTGCTGCCCATAAAAGGAATCCTTGCACTGGACCACGCCCACATGGGTACACTTTCCCATGGCCAGCGACGCCTGTCGCAGGGCGCAAGTGACGTCCAGATCCGCCACCGCGGGAAACTCCAGCGGCGCATACTCCCGGGAGGTATGCTCAAAACGAACAGCGCCGGAGGCAATCACAATATCCCCGGACCGGACCTTCAGATCGATGCCGCCGCAGGTGCCCACCCGCAAAAAGGTATCCGTGCCCAAATTGTGCAGCTCCTCCATGGCGATGGCGGCGGAAGGCCCGCCGATTCCGGTGGAACACACCGAAACCTTTTCCCCCAAAAGGGTACCGGTGTAAATGTTATACTCCCGATTCATGCCCACATGGACAGGGTTGTCAAACAGCGCGGCGATGGACGCACACCGGCCCGGGTCTCCGGGCAAAATGCAGTAGCGTCCCACGTCTCCCTGCGTGCAATGTATATGAAACTGTCTTCCAGTATCCTGCATCTATTCTCACCGGTCCTTTTTATTCTGGCGACTTCTACAATCCGATAGTCGACTGACAAATATTATACCATGCGTCATTACCGTCCGCAACTGGGCCATGGCGAATTTTTCAAGAATCATAAAATAGCTGCGGTGTCAACGGCGTCGGAGCGGACTACCTGATCTTAGGAGCCTGCGGCGCCCGCCGGCGCCCTGTAGGAAACGGTCTTCCATCATTTACCCGGCGTGCAAGGCACGCCCCCACCGGTTTTTTGATAATCTGTCTGTAGGGGCGGCCTGCGGCCGCCCGTCCATATCTTGCAGGCAATGACCTGTGGTCCTTTCGCGGGCGAGCGCAGCTCGCACCCATCAGGGCTTTTTAAGATGGGTTATAGAGATGGCCTTTGGTCGTTTTTTGGGCTTAAAATTTTTGTTTATAAGCATTAATCCGGATTGACGTACTGATACATTATTGTTATTATAATATCGTAAATAAGTTTAGCATCTCTTTGTGTCGAAAGAAGACGATTCCAATGGCGTAATAATTGTTTCGACATTATAAAAAGTTGCTCACCGTAAGATCAAATTAGTATTTCTGAAATTCAGGATATTGCAGCCAGACAATCTCTTTCGGATGGCGACGTCCTTAATATTTACAATATAACAGATAAAACAGCCGAGTATGAAGAAGACAAAAACCAGCCCCAACCGCGGCTCATTTATACTTATCAAACCTATAAATCCTATGGCTCCGAGTACGCAACGCAGGACTATTTTGTGATTTCTGTTGCAAAAGGGATGACCACAACTCTGAAAAGTGAATACAAGCAAACGATTGGTGTAAACTCTGGAGCTACAGTGCCCTATGTCAAAGCCAAAATTGGTTCTTCTTTTACGGCAACAATTAGTACAACATACAAATTCACAGGACCTTCGGAAAGCAGCAGCTACAATTCTCGGGAATTCCGCATTCAATTTTATGCAAAACCCGTCCATTGGACGCAAAATAGGCTTTTATTTGGAAATGTAGTTGATTCCAGAAACGGTACTTCCTATGTTACAACAAGGTATTTACTTTATAGCATAGACCGAAAAGTCGGATAGGAGCGTTTCATGAAAAAGCTGAAAAATGTCTTGTTTTTCGTCGCATTATTCTTATCACTCGGTATGTTCCTTGTAGGGATTGCTCTCTTATGGCCACAGAGTAACGGGCCCTGGGTGGACACTGAGGCAATAAAATTTCTTGGCACCCTCCTAACGGCTCTTTCCGGCCTTTACTTGGGCATTTTCCTCTGGTTTTTCTGCAAACATCACTACAATCCCTAACGGTAGGAGCGGCCTGTGGCCGCTCGCGGGCGAGCGCAGCTCGCCCCTACAGGGGGTATCAAAAGTGGAACAAAAGAGTCCGCTTTTATTATAGTTTCTCAAAAAAGCGTCAGGCCGCGAGCCTGACGCTTTTTGTCCCAGATAGATTTAAAACAGGCTCACCTGGCTGGTATCCGGCAGGTCCCCAAAGGCCCCCGCGGCCTTCAGGCTCTCAATATGGGTTTTGGAGACCTTGGGACAGGCCAGGGCGAATTCCTCAATGGAGACAAACTGCTTGCCCTTTCTACCCTCTACAATGTCCCAGGCCGCGGTCTCCCCCAGCCCCGAGACTGCCACAAAGGGCGGCAGGAGCCTGCCGTCCTGGAGCAGAAATTTTGTGGCTTGGGACTGGTATAGGTCCATGGGCGCGAAGGAGAAGCCGCGCAGGTAAAACTCATAGCACACTTCTAGGGTGGTCAACAAGTCCTCATCCTTTTCCGTGGCGTTTTCGTTTTGCTCAATGGCTTGAATACTGGCCCGAACCTGCTCCATGCCCCGGGTCATCATGGACGCGTCAAAGCCCCCCTTTTGGCTCCGCCGGTAAAAATAGGCAGCGTAAAAGGCCAGGGGATGGTGGACCTTGAACCAGGCGATTCGGAAGGCCATCATAACATAGGCGACAGCGTGTGCCTTGGGAAACAGGTACTTGATTTTCTTACAGGACTCGATATACCACTCCGGCACCCCAGCGGCCTTCATCTCCGCCTCGGCACCCTCCGGCAGGCCCCGGCCCTTCCGCACAGATTCCATAATTTTAAAGGACCGCTTCTCCGGCATTCCGCAGGAAATCAGGTAGAGCATGATATCGTCCCGGCAGCCGATGGCCTGGTCAACCGTGGCCGTTTTGGACAGGATCAGATCCTTGGCGTTGCCCAGCCACACGTCGGTGCCATGGGAAAAACCGGACAGCCGCAGCAGCGTGTCAAACTTCTTGGGCATGGTGTCCAAGAGCATGCCACGGGTGAACCGCGTGTTGAATTCCGGGATGGCCACCGCGCCGGTGGGGCCCAAAATGGGGTCGTTTTCATAACCCAGGATTCGGGATGAGGTGAAAATGGACATGGTGTCCGGGTCATCCAGGGGGATTTTCTGGGCGTCCTCCCCGGTCATGTCCTCCATCATCCGAATCATGGTGGGGTCGTCGTGCCCCAGCATGTCCAACTTCAGGAGATTTTCCTCCATGGAGTGGTATTCAAAGTGGGTGGTAATGGTATCCGCCGAGGGGTCGTCCGCCGGGTGCTGGACAGGGCAGAAGTCCCAAATCTCATTTTCCTGGGGAATGACCACCAGCCCCCCCGGGTGCTGGCCCGTGGTGCGCCGGACCCCAACGCATCCGGCAGCCAACCGGTTTTCCTCCGCCCGGGAGACCGCCTGGTTCCGCTCCGCCAAATACTTTTTCGCATAGCCGAAGGCCGTCTTCTCCGCCACGGTGCCGATGGTGCCCGCCCGGAATACATGGGACTTCCCGAACATCTCCACGCAGTAGGCATGGGCCTTTGCCTGATATTCCCCGGAGAAGTTCAGGTCGATGTCCGGCACCTTGTCGCCGCCGAAGCCCAAAAAGGTCTCAAAGGGAATATTAAACCCGTCTTTTTCCAAGGCGGCGCCGCACTTCGGGCAGACCGCGTCCGGCAAGTCCGCGCCGCAGCCGCAGCCCGCCGGCACGTCGAAGGTGGTGTATTTGCAGGCTGGGTTGGGGCAGCGGTAGTGCGGCGGGAAGGAATTGACCTCCGTGATACCCGCAAGATACGCCACAATGGAGGAGCCCACGGAGCCCCGGGAGCCAACCAGATAGCCGTGCTCCAGAGAGTTCTGTACCAGCTTTTGGGCGGACATGTAAATCACGTCGTAATGACAGGAGATGATATCGCCCAGCTCCGTCTCCACCCGCTTGGTAATCAGCTCCGGCGGATGCGCCCCGTAGAGCCGGCGTAGCTTGTCATAAACCAGCCGCTTCAGGTCCTCCACGGAATTCTCAATGGAGGGGGCGAACAGATTATGCGGTACGGGCCGCACGGTCTCACACATGTCGGCAATCAGGTTGGTATTGATCACCACCACCTCATAGGCTTTCTCTGGCCCCAGATAGGAGAATTCCTCCAGCATTTCGTCAGTGGTTCGGAAATACAGGGGATTGGGCCGGTCACAGTCCTCAAAACCCTTGGTGGCCAGCAGAATATGGCGGTAGATCTCATCCTCGGGGTTCAGGAAGTGCACGTCGCCTGTGGCGACTACAGGCTTGCCCAGTGCCTGGCCCAGCCGGACCACGGTCCGGTTAAACTCCCGCAGCTCCTCCTCGCTTTCCGCGATGCCCTTTTCCAGCATGAACCGGTTATTGGTCAGAGGCTGAATTTCCAAAAAATCATAGAAGGAGGCGATGCGACGCAGCTCGTCCTCGCTTTTGTGGGCCGTGACCGCCTGGAACAGTTCGCCGGCCTCGCAGGCCGAGCCCACGATCAGCCCCTCCCGGTATCGCATCAGCTCTGATTTCGGTATGCGGGGATTGCGCTTAAAGTACTCCAGATTGCTCAGGGAGATCAAATGATAGAGATTCCGTAAACCCAGTTGATTCTTGGCAAAGAGGATGATATGCCGGGCATGCCGATCCCCAATCTTGTTTTTGGCCCGCAGCGCCGGCATAGCCGGATTGATGTCCTGCAGACGGCGGATGCCCATTTCCTCCAGCCTGGCAAAAAAGCGCACCAAGATCAAGCCGCAGGCCAGAGCGTCGTCCGCAGCCCGGTGATGCTGGAACTCCGGCAGGCTCAGGGCGTTGGATACGATATCCAGCTTGAATCTAGTCAGTTGAGGCATGAGATTCTGCGCCAGGATCAGCGTATCCACATAGGTGGGAGAAAAGGGAAGCTCCAGGCGGCGGCAAGCGGCGCTGACAAAGCCCACATCGAAGTCCGCGTTATGGGCAACCAGGGGCAAATCCCCCGCAAACCGAAGGAACTCCGGCAGGACCTCCCCAATCTTGGGCGCGCCCCGTAACATCCCATCTGTGATCCCCGTTAAATCTATGATCTTCTGGCTCAAAGACCGGCCCGGGTCCACAAAGGTCTGGAACCGGTCCACCTCCCTGCCCTCTTTGATGATGACGGCGCCGATCTCGATGATCTCATCCTGCGAGGCGGACAGGCCCGTGGTCTCCAGATCGAAGGCCACGAACGGCTGGTCAAAGGCCAGATCTCCCGGTCCATGGACCACGATCCTGTCATCCACGTCGTTTACAAAATAGCCCTCACAGCCGTAAAGAATCTTGATATTCTGGTCAGTACCAGCCACCTTGGCCTTAGCTGCCGCCTTCATGGCCTCGGGAAAGGACTGGGCACAGCCGTGATCGGTGATGGCAATGGCCTGATGACCCCAGGCCGCCGCTTGCTTCACCGCGGAGGCCGTGTCAGTCAAAGCATCCATGTTGGACATGGTGGTGTGCAAATGCAGTTCCACCCGCTTGCCTGGCGCCTGGTCCAGGCGTTTGGGTGCGTTGCCCGGGGCGATGGCCACCGGGTCCAGTACCAGCTCATTGTCAAAGCGGTTGATGATGGGCTTGGCGAGTACCCGGATCCAGGGTCCCGGACCGGGTATGGCCTCCAAAACCGCTCTGGCCTTCTCCGCATCCCGCTCCCGAAAATACCGGTTGACCCGGATGGAGCTGGTAAAATCGGTCAGGTCAAAATTGACCACAACGGCATTGTTTTTTTTCAGCTCCCGGTGGTCCACGGCAAAGACTTTTCCCTCCACGCATACCACGCCCATATCCAGCCGTACGTCCCGCATGGGGATCGGCGCCTGGGAAAACGGCTTGCCGAACAGGACTTCGCCGGTGGCGGATTTTGCAGCGGAGAAGAGCCGGTCCTTTTTCACAGGCTCCATACTGGGCGCAGGTGCCGGAAGTTGCTCAATCAGCGACTGGCGCATCTGCTCCATCTCATCGAAAAGGGCTTTTCCCATAAGATCCCGGCCCGGCACAATCTCGATAGAAACCATCCGGCCGAACCGATCCTGTAAATACCGTCGGACCTGGGGCACGCAATCCTCCAGGGTCTTTTTTCCATTGGCGCGCAAAGAAATCTGCAGCGTGTTCTCATTCCAGTTCCATTCACTGCCCGCCAGACACGCCCGAGCCCGGGAATCCTGGGCCACAAACAGCTCCAGCAACTCCTCCGCCTCCACTTTCTCCAGATCTCCCTCCGGAAAATGGGGCAGAAGCGTGACCCGGCGCACATCATACACCCCGCACAGATCCCGACTGGCCGCTTCCAGCAGGCGCCGGGGAATATAGGCCTCTGTCTCCAGCTCCAGCAAAATGGTCCGGGCAGCCGGATCAATCTGCGCCCAGCGGATCGCCGCCTGCGCCAGGAGCGTATCCAACGGCGCCGGCGGCGTGTATTGGGCGAACAGTTCCAAAAAACGTATCGTCTTACTCATATGGTTCCTCAAAACTTATGTATCAGATCCTGCAGGGCTCACAGCTGCTCCACATACGAAAGCAGGGCTGGCAGCAGCTCAGAATAGGGCAGCCGTTGCTTTTGTTCCCCGCGGACGAACAAAACGCCGCAGCCGTCGCCGCCTGCGATGCCTACATCCGCCTCCCGGGCCTCCCCGGGGCCGTTGACCACGCAGCCCATCACTGCAACGGTAATGGGCTTATCACAGTCCCGTAGCGCCAGCTCCACCTGGTCGACCAAATGGATGAGGTCGATGTTGGTCCTGCCGCAGGTGGGGCACGAGATAATATTCACACCATCCTTCCGAACCCCAGCCGCCTGCAGAATCTGCTTGGCGGCATACACCTCCTCCACCGGGTCCGCGGTGAGGGACACCCGGATGGTATCCCCGATACCATCGAGCAGCAGCGCGCCGATTCCAATGGCGGATTTCACGATTCCCATGGAACGGTGCCCGGTTTCCGTGACGCCAATATGCAGAGGATAGTCGCACCGGCTGCGAAACAGGCGGCACGCTGCCACCATAGTTGGTACGTGAGAGGACTTGATGGAGACGCAGGTGTCGTAAAATCCCCACTGCTCCAATCGCTCCAGGTGGCAAATGGCACTCTCCACCAGAGCCTCCGCCGTGGGGCGACCGAATTGCTCCAGAAGGTCCTTTTCCAGACTGCCGCCGTTGATGCCAATGCGGATGGGGATCTCCCGGTCTCTGCAAGCCTCCACCACAGCCCGCACCCGGTCCGCCCCGCCGATATTGCCGGGGTTAATGCGGATTTTAGCCGCTCCACCCTCGGCGGCGGCAATGGCCAGGCGGTAGTCAAAATGGATATCCGCCACCAGTGGCAGCGGCGACGAAGCCGCGATCTCCCGGAAGCACTCGGCGGCGGCCTGGTCCGGTACCGCCAGGCGGGCGATCTGACAACCGGCTTCCTGCAGGCGCCGGAGCTGCTCCAGGCAGCCCGGCACATCGGTGGTCTTGGTATTGAGCATGGACTGAATGGAAACCGGCGCGCCGCCGCCAACGGGCACGCCGCCCACTAAAATTTGTTTTGTCATGCCAAACCTCACCGAATTATTTTAAAAACGTCCTGGAATGCCACGAAGGCCATAAACGCCAGGAGCACCACCATGCCCACCGCGTGGACGTAGCCCTCAATTTTGGGGTTCACCTTTTTCTTGGTTATCGCCTCAACGCCCGTGGTGACCAGAAGGCAGAACACGCGCCCGCCGTCCAGCGCCGGAATGGGCAGCAAATTCATCACCGCCAGGTTTACGGCGATAAAGGCGGCCAGATACAAAACATTGGTCACGCCGGCGCTGACACTGCCGGACTGATTTCCCGTATCAGCGATGACCTTCACGATCCCAATGGGACCGGAAAGATCCTGAATGCCCGCCCGCCCTGTAAAGAGCATTTGGAAGCTCAGGCGCACGTTCCGGACGAAATCCACGGAAGTGTTCCAGGAATAGGAGAGTATATTGCCCAGGTTCCGGTTTGCCTGCTGAAAATGCATACCGTACCGCAGTTCCTGGCCGGTCTCTGTGGGGAAGGCCTGTTTCTCCATGGAAAAATTTTTCAAAGCTACCTTTTCCCCGTCCCGGATCACCACCAAATCATGGGTCGTCCCGCCGAACAGGTTCAGCAGCATACTGATATTTTCCGTGGTATAGACCCGCTCGCCGTCAATCTTGTAGATCCGGTCTCCCACCTGCAGGCCCTCCACGCCCTCAATGGTGTTGCCCGTATCAAAGCCGCTGATCACAGGCTGGGCAATGACGCTGCTGCCGGTAAAGCTAAAAATACAAACCAAAATCAAAAGACCCGCCAGGAAGTTCATGGCAGAGCCCGCGATCAGGATGAGCAGCCGCTTCCACCACTTGGCCCGGGTGAAAGCTCTGGGGTCTCCGCTGTCCTCATCCTCCCCCTCCATGGCGCAGTAGCCGCCGATGGGGATGCAGCGGATGGCGTACAGGGTCTCCCCCTTCTGTTTCTTCCAGATGGCCGGCCCCATACAGATGGAGAACTCGTTCACCTTCACCCCAAAAGCCTTTGCAGTGATAAAGTGACCGAACTCATGGATGGTAATTAAAAAACCAAAAATTAGAATCGCAAAAACGATATACAAATTCATCAGCCTCGCATATTGGAATAGACCGCTTCCCGGGCCAGCCGGTCCGCGGATAGGATCTGCGCCAGGGTGGGCTCTGCAACGAAGGGCACGGTCTCCAATGCCTTCTTCACCAGAGCCGGGATATCATAGAACCCAATTTGATCCAATAAATACAATCCTACCGCCACCTCGTTGGCGCCGCTGAGCACTGCGCCGGCGGTTCCGCCGGCTTTGGCCGCCTCCATGGCCAGCCCCAGGCAGGGAAACGCCTCCAGATCCGGCTGCTCAAAGCTCAGAGAGCCGCAGCGCAGCAGATCCAGGTCCGGCGCCGGGCTGGGCGCCCGATCCGGCCAGGTCAGAGCCAACTGAATGGGAATGCGCATGTCCGGCACGCCCAGCTGGGCCAGTACGGCCCCGTCTACAAATTCCACCAGCGAGTGGACGATGCTCTGCCGGTGGACCAAAATCTGCACCTGGTCCGGAGCCATGCGGTACAAATGCATGGCCTCCAAGAGTTCCAAGCCTTTGTTCATCAACGTGGCGCAGTCTATGGTGATCTTCGCGCCCATGCTCCAGTTTGGATGGTGCAGGGCATCGGCACGGGTGACATAAGTGAGCTCCCGCCGGCTCCTGCCGAAAAAGGGCCCGCCGGAACAGGTCAGAAGCAGCCGTCTGACCTGGCTCCGATCCCGGCAGCCTGCCAGGCACTGGAAGATGGCCGAATGCTCTGAATCCACGGGGATCACTTCCGCCCCATACCGTTTTGCCGCATCCATAACCAGCCTGCCGGCACAAACCAACGTCTCCTTGTTGGCAAGGCCGATGCGTTTTCCCGCCTGAATGGCCGCCAGCGTAGGTTCCAGGCCCACCATCCCCACCACGGCTGTGACCACCGTATCTGCCTCCGGCAGGGTCGCCGCGGCCTGCAGCCCGGACTTTCCAAACAGCACCTTTGTAGGCAGATGAGAAATCTCAGTCTGCAGGGCCTGCGCCAACTCCTGTGTGGCCATGACCGCCAACTTGGGCCGGAACTGCCGGCACTGTTCCGCCATTCGTTCCACATTGGAGCCCGCCGTGAGGGCCAAAACAGGGAGCCCCAGATGCCGGGCCACATCCAGAGTTTGGCGGCCGATGGAGCCTGTGGAGCCCAAAACCGCAAGTTTCCGCTCCATATCAGCCAATGCCTACCACCGGGATGGCAATGGTCAGCATCCGCAGCAGCACCTCCGTCAGAGGCGCCACCAGCAGCATGCTGTCAAACCGATCCAGGATTCCGCCATGGCCGGGGATTAAATCCCCATAATCCTTGATGCCAAGCTGCCGTTTGATGGCGGAAAACCCCAGGTCGCCCAGGATGGATGCCCCGGCGCCCAGAACGCCATACAAGATGCCATACCAATAGATTACGTCAAAGCCGAAAGCCTTATCCAAAATCAGGCCATAAAGCTCCATAAACGCCACGGCGCACAGCACGCCGCCAACGGCGCCCTCCACGGTTTTATTGGGGCTGACCACGGGGGCCAGCTTATGTTTCCCCAGCGCGCGACCCACAAAGTAGGCGCCGGAATCGGCGGTAAACGCCAGGACAAAAGCGATGAGGATGTAATACTTGCCCAAATCGTTCTGACCGGGGTCCGCACCGGCATACATGGCCCGGATGCGAACTAGGGCGGTTAACAAAAACGGGAGCAGCACGCCCGCCGCCAAACAAAGGCAAATTTTTTCCAGGCGCAAATGCGTGCGGGCCGCCAACATCTCCCCCAGCAACACGCAGAAATAGACCAATACGCCGATGAGCGCCAAATTGGGATTTTGCCGCAGGCTCCAGAAGGAGACCAGCACCGCCATGACCATGGCGTAAATCACCAGACGCAGGTTTTTCACCAGCCCGGTGCGGTACAGCAGCTCATAAGCTGCCATAGCCCCGGCGGCGCCGAAGAGCACCGCCGTCGCCCAAGCCGGCAGCACCAGCACCACCACCAGCAACAGCGGCAGCAGCACCGCCGCGGAAATCACTCTGGTTTTCATCTATTTGACACCTCCAAACCGGCGGGAACGCCGGTTATACTGCGCGATAGCCTCCTCCAAATCTCTAGGCCCGAAATCCGGCCAGAGCACATCCAAAAACACATATTCTGAATAGGCCGACTGCCACAGCAGAAAATTACTGGTTCTCTTCTCCCCAGAGGGCCGGATGACGAGCTCCGGATCCGGAATCCCCGCGGAGTACAGATAACTGGAAAGCAGCGCCTCATCCAACTCCTCCGGCTTCCTTTTCCCGCAGGCCACATCCTCCGCAAACCGCCGGGCCGCGGCCACAATTTCATCCCGGCCCCCGTAATTCAGGCAGAAATTGACCTGCACGTCGTGGTAGGAGGAAGATCGTGCCTGGGCGTCCCGGCATAGCTGCTGAAGGCTCGGGCTCAGGCGGGTCAAATCCCCGAAAAACACGAAGCGTACATGGTTCTTTTCCATATCTCGGAGCGCCTCCTCCAGGTAGGCCTGCAGCAGCCGCATGATACCGGCGATTTCCTCCTGAGACCGCTTCCAGTTTTCCGTTGAAAACGCATAAACGGTCAAATAGCGAACGCCGATTTTCCGGCAGTAATTGGCAATGCGCCGAAAGGTCTCCGCGCCGGCGGCGTGGCCGGCGGTCCGAGGCAGCGCCCGCCGCTTGGCCCAGCGGCCGTTGCCATCCATAATAATCGCGATGTGCTGCGGCACAACACGACCTTTGGTTTCTTTTTTGAACAATCGTGCCATAACATCCCCAGGATTTCCGCGAACTGGTCCAAGCCGGCCCGTTCGCTGACATTATCATAGGGGCGCTTCCGCGCCCCTATGTAGCTCTCCTGCCGGCGCGAAACCGCGGTTGCAAGCAAGTCCCGCTGGAGCGGTAGCTCTCTATTTCCAGCGCCTGCGCCAGCTTTAAATGGCCATGAGTTCCTTTTCCTTCGCGGCGCAGGCCTCATCCACCTTTTTGATGTACTGGTCCGTGAGCTCCTGCAGGTCTTTTTCCGCCTTCTTCTGCTCGTCCTCCGTGATCTCAGACTTTTTTTTCGCCGCCTTCACATAGTCCATAGCTTCCCGACGCACATTCCGCAGGGCCACCTTTGCGTCCTCGGCATACCGGCGGACCTGCTTTGTCAGGTCCTTCCGGCGCTCCTCCGTCAGCTGCGGGAACACCAGCCGAATCACCCGACCGTCGTTTTGCGGATTGATTCCCAGATCGGAGGCTTGAATGGCCTTTTGCACTTCTTTCAGCAGCTTCGCGTCCCAGGGCTGAATCACCAGGGTGCGGGGGTCCGGAGAAGAGATGGTGCCCACCTGTCCAACGGGGGTGTCCACTCCATAATATTCCACGGTAATCCGGTCCAGAACCTTAGCATTGGCCCGGCCAGCCCGGACCGCGCCGAAATTGTCCTGCAATACGTCTAGAGTCTTGTCCATCTTGCGGGAATATTCCTTGAAGTCTACGCTCATGGTTTAATCCTCCTTTACAATTGTTCCGATTTTCTCACCCCGGACCACGCGCAGGATATTTTCCGGGTCCTGCAGGGCAAAAACCACCAGGGGCATATGATTTTCCATGGCCAGGGCCATGGCTGTGGTATCCGTGGCCTGCAGATGCCGGGCCAGGGCCATGTCGTAACTCAGCGTGTCATACCGGACCGCTGCCGGGTCCTTCTGGGGATCGGCGGAATACACCCCGTCCACATTCTTCGCCAGCAAAACCGCGTCCGCCCCAATTTCCACGCCCCGAAGCACCGCGCCAGTGTCTGTGGAAAAGTAGGGGTTTCCCGTGCCGCAGCCAAAAATCACCACCCGGCCAGCCTCCAGATGCCGTACCGCCTCGTCCCGGACAAAAGGCTCGGCAAATCGGCGCATCTCCACCGCAGTTTGGACCCGGGCTTCCACGCCCTGCTTTTCCAACACATCGCACAGGGCCAGGCAGTTCAGCACCGTAGCCAGCATGCCCATGGCGTCGGCCCGGCTGCGCTGCATCCGCCCGCCTCCGTCTTTGACGCCGCGCCAGAAGTTGCCGGCCCCCACCACAACGCCCACCTGCACGCCAAGCTCCACGCATCGCTTGATGGCAGCACAGACATCATCCAGGAGGTCGAAGTCCAGACCCCGGTGCAGGGTGCCGGCCAGGGCCTCTCCGCTTAGCTTTAATAGGATTCTCCGATACCGCGCTTGAGGCATTGGAATCCACTCCTTTCCCGCTGGCATTTTCTGGAGAGTTTCGTTTCCTTATCCTCCCCTATTCTATAATAACTCAGACCGATTGACAACTGCATTTTTCCTTTTTCCCAAATTGTTTTTCGTTTTTTCACATTTGTAGCCGAAAAAAACAGGAGCCGCCGCCAGGAAAATTTCCTCTTTTGGTGAAAAACAACACAGGAAACCCAGAGAAATCCCCAATTTCTGGCGGCATGGGCGGTTGATAAAATGGACAAAATGCTTTATAATGCAAAGCAGTGCAAAATGAGACAGAGAGGATGTTTTATATGCCGGAAGCCGCGGAGACCAAAAACTTTATTCACACCTTCATTGAGGAGGATATTGCCCCCGGCGGTTCCTATGCAGGCATGACCGTCCACACCCGGTTTCCGCCGGAGCCCAATGGCTATCTGCATATCGGGCACTGCAAGGCCCTGATCATCGACTTCGGCACAGCGGAGCAGTTCGGCGGCATCTGCAACCTGCGGATGGACGACACCAACCCTGCCAAGGAGGATACGGAATACGTCGATGCCATTCAGGAGGATATCCATTGGCTTGGCTTCGACTGGGGGGACCGGTTTTACTATGGCTCGGATTATTTTGAAAAGACCTGTGAATACGCCGAGGAGCTGATTCAAAAGGGCCTGGCCTACGTTTGCGAGCTGACGCCGGAGCAGTTTAAAGAATGTCGGGGCGATCTGACCCATCCCGCCGTCTCCCCCTACCGGGACCGGCCCGCCGCGGAGAGCTTAAATTTGTTCCGGCGTATGCGCGCCGGGGAATTCCCCGAGGGGAAGTACACCCTCCGGGCAAAAATCGACCTGGCCAGCGGCAACTTCAACATGCGGGATCCCGTACTCTATCGCATTCGCTACATTGAGCATCACCGGCAGGGGACCAAGTGGTGCATCTTCCCCATGTACGACTTTGCCCATCCCATTCAGGACGCGCTGGAGGGGATTACCCACAGCCTGTGTTCACTGGAATATGAAAATCACCGACCCCTGTACAACTGGGTGGTGGAGCACGTTTCCGTTCCCAGCCGCCCCCGGCAAATCGAATTCGCCCGCCTGGGCATCAATTACACGGTGCTTTCCAAGCGGAAACTCCGCCAGCTGGTGGAGGAGGGCTATGTAGCGGGCTGGGACGACCCCCGGATGCCCACTCTGTGCGGACTGCGCCGGCGGGGCTACACGCCCCGGGCAATCCGCGCCTTCTGCGAACGTATCGGCGTGGCCAAAACGCCCAATGTGGTGGAATACGACTTCCTGGAGCACTGCCTCCGGGAGGACCTGAATGAAACTGCCACCCGGGTGATGGCGGTGCTGAATCCGGTCAGATTAACTGTGACCAATTATCCGGAGGGAAAGACGGAGATCTTTCAGGTGGAGAACAACCCTACCGATCCCGCCGCCGGCACCCGCCCAGTCTCCTTCTCCCGGCATCTGTGGATTGAGCGGGATGATTTCATGGAAGAGAAAGTGGGCAAATTTTTCCGGCTCTTCCCGGACAACGAGGTCCGGCTCAAGGGCGCGTATGTGGTCAAATGCACTGGCTGTATAAAGGATGCGCAGGGCAATGTCACGGAAGTTCTGTGCACCTATGACCAGGATTCCTGGGGCGGCAACCCCGCCGACGGCAGGAAGGTCAAGAGCACCATGCATTGGGTGGACGCGGAGAACTGTTCCGACGCCGAGGTTCGGCTGTACGACAACCTGTTCTCCGATCCAAACCCGGACGCCGCAGGAAAGGATTTTATTGCCTGTCTGAATCCCCGATCCTTAGAGATTCGCCAGGGCTGCAAGGTAGAGGCGGCCCTGGCCGGCGCCAAAGGCAGCGACCGATACCAATTCCTGCGGCAGGGATACTTCTGCGCCGACAGCCAGGACTCTGCCCCGGAGCATCTGGTATTCAACCGGGCCGTCAGCCTGAAGGACAGCTACAAGCCCGCCAAATAAGCCCCCGCGCTGCAGAAAAAAGATTTTATTTTGTTCGCCGCCTTCGGGCGGCGAACTCCTCAAAACTTTTTTGACAGGCTGCGCGCCGCAGGATGTTTCTCCTGCGGCGCTTTTTGGGACTACGGCAGATTGCAGCGGCATAAGACGGCCTGTCCAAACCGTGCGGCATGGCCGTATTTGCACGGCTTGTATAAAAAAACGATTGCAATTTCTGTTTCCATTGTCTATAATATATCAAATAACTGTAGAAATGAGGTGTTACGATGAGTGCGGACAAGAAAGAGGTTGCCGCTTATTTTGACCGTCTGTCGGAGGACTGGGACGAGTCCTTGGTACACGATGACGCTGTCATTGAAAAGATTTTAAATTTTGCTGATATCCGGCCCGGGGTTCACGTCTTGGACGTGGCCTGCGGCACCGGCGTCTTATTTCAAGACTATTTAGATCGGGGGGTCTCCAGTATTACGGGAGTAGACCTATCCTCCGGTATGATCGCACAGGCGCAGAAAAAATTTCAGCAGCCCAACGTTCATCTGGTTCGGGCCGACATTCAGGCCTGCCGGTTTGACGCGCCCTTTGACCGCTGCATGATTTACAACGCGCTGCCCCACTTTGAGGATCCCGCCATGCTCCTGCGGCGTTTGGCCGGGTTCCTGGTACCCGGTGGACGGCTTACGGTGGCCCACAGCATGAGCCGAGAGCAAATTGACGCGCATCACCAAAATCACGCCCAGACCCATTCCAAACAACTACCGGAGGCAGAGCTCTTGGCTCAGGAGATGCGCCCTTGGTTCGACGTGGACGTCATGGTTTCGGATAATGAAAAATACGTGGTTTCCGGCGTCCGGAACACGGCATCCTCCGCGCCAATGGTCTCCGAAGATGACCAGAAATAACATGAAAGCAGATTGGGAAAGTATTAGGTTGTGGTTCTCATCACAACCTAATGCTTTCCTTTAATTGTTAGCTTGGCATCCATGCATCTAAGTGATATAGTTTTTCGGGAATGATTATACGAAAAATAAATCAGGAATATGAGAGGATAAGAATGAACAGCATTAAAAAGCGGCCACAATCATACTGATCGTTACAAAAATTATTTGCAACGGAAACTAATTTAGAATTAAACTGGAAATTTGTGTGGCCTCATGGCCGTATAAATTTTTGTCTGCAATTTTTGAGGGGCGGTAGCCCCTACGGTTGCGATTACAAGCGTAACACGGATTCCCAAATTGTTGCGGTACGATTGCTGGCACTGCTTTTATTCTCCTCCCGTTCAAAGTCAGCTACCCGTACGTCTCAGGCTTCTGACCGCGATCCGGCATCTGCACTTCGTCCGCGGGCGAGCACAGCTCGCCCCTACGGGTATATCTGTCGGTAGTGCCTCGTAGGGATTGCCCCGACCGCCCGTACAGGAACCTGTCGGTAGCGCTTCGCAGGGGCGGCCTTCGGCTGCCCGCCGATACCCTGTCGGGAACGACCTTCGGTCGTTCCGCGGGCGAGCGCAGCTCGCCCCTACGGGATTTCCAGCAACGATGCGCTGTAGGGGCGTTGTAGAGGGCGCCGGTTAGCCGCACGGCGGCATTCAAATATCCCCATCGAAACGCCCCCGGCTCTGCAGCCGGGGGCTCCTTTGCTATTTAGGCCTGTGTGCCCGCTCAGCCCCGGGCCTGGGCCACCAGCTCCAGAAGCTCCTGCTCGGTGGTGGTGTCGTACACATAGTCCCGATGCATGGACAAAAGGCTCTGTCCCATCCCCCGGACCAGGGTATTGACCCCAGGATCCGTTCCCATGGTCATTGTAAAGCCGGCCTCCTGAAGCACTGCCTGGCTCAGGGTATCCCAATACCCAGCGGGATAGGCCATGGCCTCCGGCAGCTGCCCCGTCATGTCCGCAACAAGCGTCCGAATCCTTTCGGAATCCGCCTTCAGCGCCTGGGCATAGGCCCACTGATCCTCTCCCTCCTGGATGAGAATTGTCCCCCGGATCAAATCCGAGGTCTCATATTGGGCCGACTGGTGCATGTCAAAGGTGTGGCTCTGGATGGAAATCAAGCCGGAATCCACCATCTCCCGGGCCTGGGCCGCGTCGAAATGGGGGTAGATGGGCTGGCCGGTCTCCTTATAGGTGTCCTTCCCCACAGAAGAACCAATGACAAAAATCGTTGCCTTCATTCCATACTTTTGCAGCACCGGGAACGCATACTCGTAGTTGCTCTCGTACCCATCGTCGAAGGTGATGCAAACAGGCTTGTCCGGGAGTTCCGCCCCCTCGTAGACATAAGCGCGCAGCTCCTCCAGGGAGACGGCGGTATAGCCGCTCTCCGCCAGAGTACGAATCTGCCGCTCGAACTGCTCCGGCGAGACCATCATATCGTTGGTCACATCCTCTGCGATATGATGATAGAGCAAAATGGGCACCTGGGCCGTAAACGCCTCCTTCTCCAGGGGCTCGCAGGTCCAAAAAGTATCCAGGTGCTGCGCCACGTTCTCCTTCGTCACATAGACACCGAAGTCCTCCGGCACATAGACGGTCTCATCGTGAAATATCCGGGCCAGGGCCATGTCGCCCACGCAGTTGCGGAAATGCGTGTCGTCATAAAAATACCGGGGTTCAAAGCTGACGGAGCTCATGGTGAAATCCCAATAGGGGGTCACCTCCGCCAAAGCGGTGTAAAACTGACGGACCTGGGGCTCGTAATAGTTGTACAGACACTGGCTGTAAACTGGCGAGCAAACCACCGTGAGTTCCACCCCCTTCTCCTGGCACAGCTCCACAATCCGCCGCACGCTCTGCACACATTCCCCAATGGAGGTGAGCCCGGCCCGGTCCGTGGTGTAATTGGAAAACACAGGATAGGCCGCAAGGTACCGCTCCAGATCCCCAATCGGCTCCGCGTCCCGCTTTCGCTTGTCGTAGGTTCCCGTCTCCTCGTCAAACACATCGAAGGTACGGGGCAGGTATTCGTCCTCCCCACGAGCCTGCAGCTTGGCCTTGGCGTACCGTAGGTCAGCAAACAGATAGCCAGCGTAGTAGGAAATGGGATTGCTGCCGGAGACCTTACTGGGCATCTTCCTGGTCAGGTCGTCCTCCCCCGTGTCGTAAGTCTGGCCGTTGGATATATAGACGTTCACCACCAAGTGCTTCACTGTGTAATTTTCCAGGAGGTACCGGCAGGTCTGCTCCGTGTCCAGCATATCCGCGCCGTAGGAGATCATATTGTAAAATTTCGCGTCAAAATATTGGTTTAGCCGCTCCGTGGGGAAGGAACTGGTCGCGGAGCAACCTACGATATAGGAATCATACTCCTGGTGGTACCGCTCCAAATAGCTAAATTTGGCCGTACGGGGATTATTGGTCTCGTCGTAGGACCACCACTGGAAAATGGAGTCCCCAAATACGCCGAAGGGGTCCACCAGCGCATTGACGCCCGCCACCAGCGCCGCCAGCAGCAGGACCGTCAGGAAAAAGACAAGCAGCCATTTTTTTGCACTCATAAGCATCCTTTAAAATTGGGTGTAGATAAATTCCGAGGCGATATACTCCCCGCGCATGACCCCCAAAAGCAGCAGCGCCAGCAGGAATCCAAACAGCACCAGCCATTGGACCGCGCCCTTCTGCTTCGCCAGGGTTCTTCGCGGGTCTCCCCCCCGCTCCAGGCGCCACTCCAGGACCAGCACCAAAGCCATACCGGCCAGCGTCACCCCAAAGTCCCAGCGGGACAAGCCCAGGGTCCAGAAGGTGCCGTCCAGCAACTCGTGAAGACGGAAATGGGTCAGGGTGGTCTTCAGCATGGAAAAGGCCACCAGCAGCCGGGGCGCTCGGGTGATGTACCGGCCGATCAGCACCAGCAGGAAGGTTCGCAGAATCCGGAAGCCATGGTACCAGCGGCTCTCTTCTCGGATGCCCAGCCTCTGCCGCAGACGGCGGAAGCGGTCCTCCAGGAGCAGCGCGGCGGTGATGAGCACCCCGTTCCACAGGCCGAAGGCCACATAGCGCAGGTTCGCTCCATGCCAAATGCCGATGATGAAATAGACCAAAAACGTGGCCAGGGAGGTGGGCAGAATTTTGCCCAAGGTCCCCTTCAGGTGCTTGCGAGACCATTTTCCCAGGCGGCCGAAGGGCTTAGACAGGGATAGGGGGTAAAATACATAGTCCCGCATCCAAGTGCCCAGGGTGATGTGCCACCGCCGCCAATAATCTGCCAGAGAGGTGGCAAAATAGGGATTATGAAAATTTTCCGCCAGCCGGATGCCGAACATCCGGGCCACGCCCCGGGCAATATCGATGCCCCCGGAGAAATCGCAGTACAGTTGGACGCTGTAGAGAACCACGGCGGAGAGCGTCACCGCGCCGCCATAGGAGCCGCTGTTGGCGAACACTGCATTCACCGCGATGGCAGCCCGGTCCGCAATGACCAACTTTTTAAAATACCCCCACAGGGCCGTCTGCACGCCGGTCTGCAGGTCCTCCCAGTCCAAGGGCTTCCCCGCCGTCAACTGGGGCGCCAGCTGGCGAATGCGCCCGATGGGGCCCTGCACCATCTGCGGAAAAAACGACAGAAACAGGGCCAGCTTGCCGGGATTCTGCTCCGCCTGGGTCTTGCCCCGGTACACGTCCACCACATAGCCCACGGCCTGAAAAATAAAATAGGAAACCGCCATGGGCATGAGCAGGTCCAGCCGGGGCAGGCCGCCCAGCAGTTCCGCCGTGAAGTTCCAATACTTGAGAACATACAAAAGCCCAAAGCACAAAAGGCATTGAGCCAGCACCACCAGCCGCTTTTTCCGGCGGATCCTCACCAGGCCCGCCGCCTTCTGCTCCGCCGGCAGTGCAGCCCGCTGCCGATTCAGCCGGCCCAGGAGCCGGCCAGAGCCGTAGGTCAGGGCCGTGACCCCCAGCAGCCAAGCCGTGGCCGGGCCGTTTCCTACGAAGTAAAAGACATAGCTGACGGCCAGCAGAGCCGTCCAGCGGAACCGGGCCGGCAGGAGAAAATACAGCAGCAGGGACAGGGCCGTGAAGGCCAAAAAGGTCCAGGATGTGAAAGCCATGGGCCTATTTGCGGCTCTCGATCAGCGATAGCATCGCGTCCACCGAGTTAAAATGCTCCGGCTCCAGGTCCTCTACGTCCAGCTCCACCTGAAAAACGTCCATCATCTGGGTCACCAGGGTCACCAGGTCCAGGGAGTCCAAAATGCCGTCGTCTATTAACGCCGTTTCCCGGGCAAAGTCCACCCCCGGGCAGGTCTCTGATAGGATTTGCAACAGTTTTTCTCTCATTTCAAATCGTCCTTTCTCGAAGCAGAACGCTGGAATGGCAGCCGTCCTGCATAAATCCCACTTTTTGATAGGCTGCCAGGGCCGCTGCATTGGTCTGGCCGGTCCACACCTGGGCGCGCCTCTGCCCCACCTGGGACAGAAAGGCGCGCAGCAGCCTGGTCCCCAGGCCCTGAGCCCTGGCGTCCGCCCGCACCGCCAGATGACGGATTTCCCAGAACCCCGGCGCCCGCCGGAACTGTAAAACCCCGGTGAGCCCGCCGTCAGTACTTCGGGTCAACAGCAAATTTCCCTGGGCCCCGTCCTCCCGGAGCTCGTCCACCCCAGGCAGGCAGCCTGTGAGGGGGTCCAGGCTGGCCCGCAAAAGGTCCAACACCTCCCGGGCATCCTCCGGCGCGCCGGGGTGCACCGGGTCCTCCAGCGCCTGAACGGGATCTGCCGGATAGCATTGCAGCCGCACCCGACGCAGAAGCGGCGAAAAACCCGCCGCCCCCAGCTTGGCCAGGAGCGCGGCTTCCGAGCCTGCGTCCTTGGGTCGAATGGGAACCTCAGTCACCACAGGCCCCTCCGCCTCCGGCGCTGGAAAACCTCCGCCCGACTGAAGATAGAATTGCAGCAGCCAGTGGTCCGCCCGGCGCCGCAGCAGGTACAGCCCTTCCGGCCAGGTCTGGCAGTACAGGCGCCCTACGGCCAGCTCCCGGCGAAGCTCCCGCTCCGACAGCACGCAGTTGGTCACAACCCCCGGCCGCAGCTGCTTCCGCCGCAGGACCGCCAGGTCCTCATAGCGCCTGAGAATTTCCATCCACAAGCCTCCTCCTCAGCGCCGGCCGGTCCGCCTTTCCGTTGGCGTTGCGGGGCATGGTCTCCAGAGAATGATAAACGTTAGGTAGCATGTATTTGGGCAGCAGCAGCCGCAAAGCCCTGGCAATTTCATCCGGCGTCCCCCGGCCCACATAGGCGCAGTGCAGCCGGTCACGGCTGTCCTCGTACAGACATACGGCCTCGTCCACCTGGGAAAGGCCCGCCAGCGCCACCTCGATCTCCCCCAGCTCAATCCGATAGCCCTGATGCTTGATCTGCCCGTCGCGTCTGGTGGAAAAATACAGCTGGCCGTCCGGGCCCTGGTAGCCCAAGTCCCCGGTCCGGTAGATCCGGTCCGGATATGGGGCGCACAAGGGATTTTGCAGAAAGGCCGCCTGAGTGCGGGCCTCGTCGTCCCAGTAGCCGTTGGCCAGCCCGGCGCCCCGGACGCAGATCTCCCCGATCTGCCCCGGCGCCACGGGCCGCAGTTCCCGGTCCAGCAGCAGCACCTCCTTATTGGCGCAGGCCGTACCGATGGGAATGGGCTCCCCGTCGGCAAACGGCCGGTCGATTCGGTAGGCTGTACAGTCCACTGTGACCTCCGTGGGGCCGTAGAGATTGATATACTGAACCTCCGGCAGGCAGGCCCGCCACAGGTTCAGCTGCCTGGCCTGGAGCACCTCGCCGCCCAAGGCAATGCAGCGCAGAGACTGGGGCGCGCATTTGGCCAGCGCCCCAGAGTTGGCCACCAGGTGAAAGGCAGAGGTGGACCAAAGCAGGGCTGTGACCCCGTGCTCTTCCAGGGAGCGCAGCAGCAGCAGGGGAAATACAAAGCACTTTCTGGGCGCAATCCAGCAGGTTGCCCCCCACTTCAATGTCTGATAAATGTCCTTGACCGATAAATCAAAGTGGAACGGGGCCTGATTGCCAAAGACATCCTCCGGGCCCAGGCCGCAGAAGTCTCCCATCCACTCCGTGAAATCCAGAACGCTGCGGTGGCTCACCACAATGCCCTTGGGCTCCCCGGTGGATCCGGAGGTGAAAATCACATACGCTGGATCCACGTCCAGCACCCGGCCCCGCCTTCGCTCCAGGGCCGCGGGGTCTGCCGGCACCGCAAATCCCTCGTCCAGAGAGAGAATCGGGCACAGCGCCTGCATGGCCAGCGCGGTTTCCCGCTCTCCCGGGCCGTAAAGCAGAAGACCAGGCCGCAGGCGGCGCAGAATTCCCTCCAGCCGAAGCCGGGGCATTTTCGCATCCAGCGGCACATAATAATCTCCGGCGGCCAGCACGCCCTGAAAGCCGCACAGGACCGCGGCGGTCCGATCCGACAGCAGGGCCACAGGCCGGTTCACCGCCACATCCCGGGCGGCAATGGCTGTTCCCAGAGAAAGGGCCCGGCGCAGCATCCGCTCATAGGAAACGGTTTCCATTTCATCGGCGAAGGCGGCTTGATCGGGACACCGCTCGGCGGAGCGCAGTAAATATTCCAATACGTTTCGCAGCATCATAGTATTGACCATTCCATTTCCAAATCCCGCGCCCCGGCAAACCGCCTGGGCTGTTTCTCAAAATAGTACCATAGTTTTTGTCCCAAATCAATACGATGGGGCGATTTTTTGGTCTTTCCGCCTTTACTTCCCCCGAGGTTTGTGTTACAATTCTTTCAATCTATATTGTTTCGGATGCGTCCTGCCGCTGCGGCGGAACATGGAACGGGCTCCAAAGCCCACGAGTCGGTCACTGTAAGGCTCCCTAGGGAGACAAGTCAGATACATGCGGACGCATCGCGCTTCTGTTGCCGGAACCAGGAAGCGCCGCGTCCATTCCTCCGGCCTGCCGGAGGAATTTTTGTCTTTCTTGGAGGTATCCTATGAAGCAACTTATTGCCTGGCTGTTGGGAGCCGGGCTTCTGCTCAGCCTCGCCGCCTGCGGCGCGCCCGAGCCCCGGGAGCAGCAGACCTGCACGATCTCCATCTCCTGCGCCGTACTGCTGGAGCAGCTGGACCGGCTGCCGGCGGCCAAGCGGGAGCTGGTCCCTGAGGACGGCTGGCTTCTCCCTCCTACGGAGGTTTCCTTTACCCCAGGAGAGACCGTTTTCGATGTCCTGCAGCGGGAGACCCGGACCCGCAGCATACACATGGAATTCTCCTCCACGCCCCTGTATCACACCGCATATATTGAGGGAATCGGCAATCTGTACGAATTCGACTGCGGGGAAAGCTCCGGCTGGATGTTTTCTGTAAACGAAACGTTTCCCACCCTGGGCTGCTCTTCCTGTCCGGTGGAGCAGGGGGACCAGATCACCTGGCAGTACACCCTCAACCTGGGTGAGGATTTGGGTGAGAGCACCGGAGGTCTGTCATGAGGACCGCCTTTGCCGACTGCCATCCGGTGGTAAATTTTCTGTATTTTCTTCTGGTACTGGGCTTTGGCATGTTCTGTATGCATCCGGTCTTTTTGGCTGTTTCCCTAGCCTGCGCCCTGCTGTGCGGCCGGGTGCTCCGGGGACCCGGCCAGTTGGGAAAGCTCCTGCTCCGGGCGCTGCCGCTGATTCTGCTGACTGCGCTCATCAACCCCCTGTTCAGCCACGCCGGCGCCACCACTCTGTGCTACTTGCCCGGCGGGAATCCCCTGACCCTGGAATCTATCTGCTTCGGCGTTGCTGCCGGCTTTATGCTGGCCGGCGTACTGTGTTGGTTCTCCTGCTGGAACGTGGTGATCACCTCGGATAAATTTGTCTATCTCTTTGGAAAGGCCGCCCCTGGCCTGAGTCTGATCCTGGCCATGGCCCTGCGGTTTGTCCCCCGGTTCCTGGAGCAATTTAAGATGGTCTCCCAGGCCCAGCGGGCCTTGGGGCAAAATCCGTCCCGCGGCACTCTGCGCCGGCGACTGCACATGGCGCTCCAGCAGACCTCTATTCTTATCACCTGGTCCCTGGAAAATGCAGTGGATACCGCGGACTCCATGAAGGGGCGGGGTTACGGCCTGCCCGGGCGGACCGCATTTTCCATCTATACCCTGACCCGTCGGGATCTGTGGCTACTGCTGTGGCTGTTGGCGACAGGAGCGTACGTGATGGCCGGTGCGGCCCTGGGGGCCGCGGCGTGGAGCTTTTATCCGGTTCTCACCGAAGTCGGGTGGAGTGGGTACCACTTCAGTGTATACCTCTGCTATGCGGCCCTGTGCCTGACACCGGCAGTCCTAGGTCTTTGGGAGGAGTTTCGATGGCACTGCTTGCAATCCAAAATTTAAGCTTTTCCTACCCGAGCCAGCGGAACCCCGCCCTGCGGGAACTGTCCTTGACTCTGGAGCCCGGGGAATTTGTAACGCTTTGCGGTCCCTCAGGCTGTGGAAAGAGCACACTCCTGCGGCTGCTGAAGCCGGATTTAGCCCCAGCCGGCCGGCTGGAGGGCAGCATTTTCTTTCAGGGCCAGTCTCTTGACACGTTGGAGCGGCGGCAGCAGGCCCGGGCAATCGGCTACGTGGGCCAATCCCCGGAAAATCAGGCGGTGACAGACAAGGTCTGGCACGAGCTGGCCTTCGGGCTGGAGAGTCTGGGGCTGCCCCAACCCGTGATCCGCCGCCGGGTGGCGGAGATGGCGGCCTTTTTCGGAATGCAAGCCTGGTTCCACGGGGATGTTGCGTCTTTGTCCGGCGGACAGAAGCAGATTTTAAATCTGGCCTCGGTGCTCATTCTGGAGCCCACCCTCCTGATTCTGGACGAGCCCACCAGTCAGTTGGACCCCAACGCCGCCGCCGATTTTCTGGAGGCCCTGTCGCGCATCAACCAGGAGCTTGGCGTGACGGTGCTGTTGTGCGAGCATCGGCTGGAACACGCCTTTGCCCTGAGTCGCCGGGTAGTGGTTCTGGACGAGGGCGCTGTGCTGTGCCAGGGCTCTGCGGCCCAGGTGGGCCAAACCCTAAAAGAGTTGGGTCATCCCATGGCCGCCGCCATGCCGGTGCCCATAGAGATTTACGCCAGCGTAGACAGCGCCCTGCCCTGCCCGGTCTCCACGGCCCAAGGCGTTGCTTGGCTCACGGCCTATGCCAAGACGCACCCCCTTGCGCCCGTGCCAACGCCTCCGGCGCAGGCGCACGCGGAGGCGGCCGTGCTGGAGGCGCAGGGCCTTTGGTTTCGATACGAAAAGGAGCAGTCTTGGGTCCTGCGGGATTTGACCCTGCGGCTGTATGCCGGGCATTGCCTGGCGCTGCTGGGCCAGAATGGGGCTGGGAAGTCCACAGCCCTGGCGCTGCTGGCCGGGTTTCAAAAGCCGGAGCGGGGCAGCGTCCTCCGGCGGGGCCGTCTGGCGGCTCTGCCTCAGAATCCCCAGACCCTGTTTGTCCGCAGCACCGTGCGGGAGGATTTGTCCGAAGTGCTCCGAGAGCGAAGCCTGGCTCAAGCGGAGATCGATCGGCGGGTTCGGGAAATATCGGAGCTCTGCCGCATCGGGCAGGTGCTGGACCGGCATCCCTATGACCTGTCCGGCGGCGAACAGCAGCGGGCCGCGCTTGCCAAGGTCCTGCTCACCGGGCCCCAAATCCTTTTGCTCGATGAGCCCACCAAGGGGCTGGACGGGGCCATGAAGCGGGTCCTGGCCGCTATATTGCGGGATTGTATGCAGGCCGGCGCCGCCGTGCTTTTGGTGAGTCACGATATGGAGTTCTGCGCCCGGTACGCCGACCAGTGCGTCCTGCTCTCTGAGGGAAGCGGCTCCGTCCCAGCCCGGCCCCAGGTCTTCTTTGCAGAAAATCTGTTTTACACCACCTGCGCCAGCCGGATGACCCGGGATCTGCTGCCCGGGGCCGTAACGCCGGAGGACGTGATTTTCGCCTGCGGCGGGTCGCCCCGCCCGCTGCCGGACCCCAAACCCACCCCCGCCCTAGACGCCCCGTCGTCCCCAGACCAGTCGCCCCCCAAACGCCCGCTGCGGCGAGTCCTGGCCTGGGTCTTCGGTCTGACGGCGCTTTTGGCCTGTCTGATGGCTACCCGGGTCCTGCCCCGGCTTCTGCCCGAGCTGGGCACATACGGGCTGCTGTTCCTCAGCATGGCCGGCCTGGCAGCGGTGACCTGGCGCAGAGCGCCCAGGTCCCAGGCACCGCTCCGGCAGCCTCTTGGCCGGGCCACCTATTGGGCGGTGGCTTTGTTGGTCGTTTTGATGCCGCTGACCATCCTATTCGGCCCGCGGCTGTTCACCTTTGTCGGCTCCCGGTCGTACTATCTCACCAGTTTATTGGTTATTCTGGAGGCCATCGTCCCCTTTTTTGTGCTGTTCGAGGGCCGAAAGCCACAGGCACGGGAGCTGGTGCTGCTGGCCAGCCTCTGCGCGCTGAATGTGGCGGGCCGGGCGGCCTTCTTCATGGTTCCCCAGTGTAAGCCCGTGGCCGCCCTGACCATCCTCACCGCCGTTGCCTTTGGAGGGGAAACCGGCTTTTTGGTGGGCGCCTTGACCATGTTGCTGTCCAACCTGTTTTTCGGCCAAGGCGCCTATACCCCCTGGCAAATGTTCGCCATGGGTCTGGTAGGCTTTTTAGCAGGGCTTCTGTGGAGGCTGGGACTGCTGCGCCGCAGCCGGACCAGTCTGTGTGTCTACGGCTTTTTATCCGTTCTGCTGATTTACGGCTTCCTCATGGACGCCTCCGGCGTCTTCCTCTGGCAGGGCCCGCCCAAATATCACATGCTCTTGGCTTACTGCATTTCCGGGTTTCCCGTAAACCTGGTCCACGCCGCCGGCACCGTTTTTTTCCTATGGTTCGGCGGGCTGCCCATTCTGGAGAAACTGGAGCGGGTAAAGATCAAATACGGTTTACTGCGCTGACCCCGCTCGCGTTCCGGTTCATAAAAAGGGAAGCTCCCCTTTTCGCTCCGGCGGCAGGAACGAACCGCATAGCATGATACACCAGGGCGGCCACAGGCCGCCCCTACTAACCGCACCCGCGAGAGACAGCCCGTAGGGGCGAGCTTCGCTCGCCTGCGGGCGGCCGCAGGCCGCCCCTACAAGCGTACCCTCGGAAGCCTCCCGTAGGGGCGAGCTTCGCTCGCCCGCGGGCGGCCGCAGGCCGCCCCTACAAGCGTACCCTCGGAAGACTCCCGTAGGGGCGAGCTTCGCTCGCCCGCGGGCGGCCACAGGCCGCCCCTACAAACGCACCTGCGAGAGACTCCCGTAGGGGCGAGCTTCGCTCGCCCATGGGCGGCCACTGGCCGCCCCTACAAACGCACCTGCGAGAGACTCCTGTAGGGGCGAGCTTCGCTCGCCTGCGGGCGGCCGCAGGCCGCCCCTACAAGGCACTACCGATAGATATCCTGAAAAGGCATGTACATAATCTTTTAGGAGGTCTGTCGATTATTATCCAAATGACTTAGGGCATAATGGCAGCATTGAAGAATCATCATATTGAAGGATATGTTATAATCTATCGACAAAGCCTGTAATTGCTCAAATAGCCTTTCTGTAAATCGGATTGTTCTGGCGATATTTGCATTTGAAAAGTTGGCATCAATCTGGAACATAGCCTTGTCCTCCAGTCCTAAGAAGTTAATCTGGGTGGTAGAATTTGAAATGAATAAGCCTACGATAGTCATTTTAATTGATGCGCGGGTCTATACTCTCCTTCTTCCATTCTAAAATGCAACTCAAAATCTCATTCAAAAAAACATGGAGCATGATGTTCACGAAAAATTTACATCTCCCTTTCCAAACTGAAAAATATATAATCATATATTATAGTTTGATTCTACACTATTTTGTTTGAACTGTTAAGTACAATTTCTCATTTTTGAGTGTAAAATATTTTATAAAATTGATAAAACAAATTTTTAAGTGTATAATAGCAGAAAGCTTTATAAGGGGAGAAATTGTTCATGGGTATGGCTTTAAAAATTAGAACGATCCTTTTAGAACGAAAAATGACCATAAAGGAACTTGCCGGGAAAATCGGCACGACTGGAAATAATTTAAGCAACAAGCTTTCCCGAGATAATCTTTCAGAAAAGGAATTGCGCGACATAGCAAACGCATTAAACTGCGATTATGACGGCATCTTTACTTACCGCGATACAGGAAAACAGATATGAAAAAATTCAGCGAGGTCCGGTATCTTTCAGATAAACCAGTCTAAAATCCTACAGGATTTGAATTTTTACTAAATCAACGGTTTAAACGCGAAAGGAGAGCCGATCAGTTCCCTTTCGCGCTTTCCATCCCGCTGAGACCGTTACAGCCTCTCTAATATCTCCGTAGGGGAGCCCCTCCAGAGCTGCAAACTATCCCAGCAGGGACCCCACGAAGCCGAAGGCTTTGTGGGGAGAGGAACAGAAGATGGAGCGAACAAAAACTTGCGGCCCCTTGGGCTGTAGATTTGCGGAAGCGGAATCCTCTGCGACGAGACGAGCTTCGCTCGCCCGCAGGCGGCCGCAGGCCGCCCCTGCAAACGCACCCGCGAGAGACAGCCCATAGGGGCGAGCTTCGCTCGCCTGCGGGCGGCCACAGGCCGCCCCTACTAACCGCACCCGCGAGAGACAGCCCGTAGGGGCGAGCTTCGCTCGCCTGCGGGCGGCCGCAGGCCGCCCCTACAAACGCACCCGCGAGAGACAGCCCGTAGGGGCGAGCTTTGCTCGCCTGCGGGCGGCCGCAGGCCGCCCCTACAAACGCACCTGCGAGAGACAGCCCGTAGGGGCGAGCTTTGCTCGCCTGCGGGCGGCCGCAGGCCG
>CBCTHM010000013.1:0-72643 GCA_965146675.1 uncultured Eubacteriales bacterium
ACGACGCCCCAGGCCCCAGCGTCCAACCGTACCCCCAGTACTGGTAGTTCCCATTCTCCAGCAGGTTCCGGTTTGACGGCGCTTCCTGCTGCTCCACCTGGAAGTCGTCTGCGAAAAAGTACGGGCCCGCCCCGTGGTTGTACACCCCTATGGTATACGTCCCCTTCACTGGCGCCGTAAACGTCACGCTCAGCCGCGCCCAGCCCCCGTCTATGTTGCTGTCCGTGGCGTAGTTCAGGCTCTCGCTCTTGGCGCTCAGCCCGTTGCCTGTCACCTGCAGATAGATGCCCTCGCCGCTAAAGTACGTGCACTGGGTCGTGTTCACATACGCTGAAAGCGTATACGTCCCCCCGGCTACCAGCGTATCCGTACTCCGGTACGCTGCGATCGTGCTGGTCTTGTTCGGCCGGATCCAACCCTTGCACGCGTTGACTCCGCTCCTCGGGCTCTCCGCCTTGGTCAGTATGTTGGTGTCCGTCCCGCCGGCCCCCGTGTAGGACCAGGCTGGACTGCTCCCCTCGAACCCTCCGTTTCGCAGCTCGTTCATCGCAGCCACCCCAATCGATGCCGTCCGCAGGGTCCGGTTGTTGCTCTTGTTGGTGTCCCCCTGTCCCGTGTACACCGCGTTGGACGCGCCGACTACCTCTCCCGCCGCGTCCGTTGTATACGCGTTTACCGTCCGCCCCGCAGAGTCAAAGCTGTAATAGCTCAGCGTGTCGTCTCCGCCCTCTGTCCGGTCCGCTCCCAGGTACCGGTACAGCGTCTGTCCGTTCTCCAGGTACGATACCGTGGTCTTGGCCCCGTACGCTGACCAGATCGTCGGGCCCACCACCTCCTGGTACGATGCCACCCGCCCGTTCTTATACGTGAAGGCGATCCCACGGCTCGACTCCTCGTCGTACAGGTAGTCCAGCCGATTGGCAAACACATTCTGCGTCGGGTGGTAGTACAGCCCAAACTGCACCAGATTCGTGCCGTTGCGCGTGATGTAGCGCAGCTTGTAATTGCTATACGTGAAACCAAACTTGTTCCCCGCCGCGTCCTGGAGTTCCGTCAGGTATCCGCTTGTCCCGTAGATAAAGGTGGCAATTGTGGTCTCCGCGCACCCCTGGTTCTGTTGGCAGATTCTCTCAATCCGATCCCCGCTGCCGCTTGGATACCAGCTGCTGGTGCTGCCGTCTCCCCGCTTGTAGTGGATGTTGATCTTGTTCCCATTGGCGTCCTGCCGGATGATCAGAAAACCGTTGGCAAAGTACCACTGGTTCCCCTTATCGTCGCTCATTTTAAAATAGTTCGTGGCGTACTCCGTGATCTTCAGGCCCAGGCCGTCCTCGTCGTAATAATAGGTGACGCCGTCTCCTTGCTCCTTGTCCTTGGCCGCGTCCTTGGCGAAGAAATGCGTGGTCCCGTCCCCGTCCCGGTATTGGATATACCGGGTCCCCGTGCTCTCCTCCGTGTAATACGCCACATGCTCAATCACGTCCAGCTGTACCCCTGATCCCAGGTGCATCCCCATCCCCAGCTTCCCGCACACGTCGTAGTTGCTCAGGATGTCCTTCTGGAAGTAGGCCGTATTGTACACCAGATTCAACGAAAAGGGGTTGATCCCCGAGGCGTAGGACAGCAGCTCCTTGGTCACCGTCAGCTGCCCCGTGTAATCCGACACGTACGCCGTCCCTGCGTTTTCCGCCCCCATGATCTGATAGGTGTAATACGGCTCCACACCGATGTTGTTCCGGTACTCCACCAGGCACAGTACCCGTTCCGCGTAGGAAAACCACGCCCGCCTCTGGGTCCCCGAGGTCTCGTTGGAGGTGATGGCCAGACCGTAGTTGCTCCCTCCGTCCGCGTACCACCCCTTCACCGCCGGGGTAATGTCCCACTGCTGGATATGCCTGATGGTACTGTAGCTTCCGTAGGTGTAATCCAGAACTGGGCCTACCGAGGGCCTCGTCCCCCAGGTCAGATTCTGCAGTGACTTGTTCTGCGTTACCGCATGCGCCCGCAGCAGCACCTGACCGGCGGTGCCGTTATTTTGAGATTTGTAATCGTTTTGGTACAACCCAAGCCAGGCCCGGGTCACCACGCTGCCCTCCTCCAGGGCCGGCAGCCCGGAGAACTTAAAGAATATCTGCATCTGCCCGTAGTCGGGATGATACCCGCAGGCCAGATTGGTGGTGCTGCTGATACCTTGCGATTGAATGGAGCCCACCACCGAGCCCTCGAAGGTGTGCTTGCTGTCCTTTTTCAAAAAGGTCGGATCGATGCACACTGGGTATGCCCGCCCCACCTCGTTCATCCAGTCCGGGTCCGCCTCCACGGTCAGCAGATACGTCCCGTCCTCCTGGGCCTCCAGAGTATACCACGCTGCCTGGGAGTAGCCCTCCCCGCTGTCCTGCAGATATGGCGCCGGAATCCAGTACGGCGCCGTGCCGTCCTCCGCCATAAGCTCGATGGACCCGTCCTCCTGCAAAACCGGCGTCAGGCCCGCCAGGTTCAGCCGGAAGGTAAACCGGTAGCTCTCTTGAGGCTGCTTCACCAGGATGCTCTCCTTGATGTTATAGCCGTACAGCTCGTACTGCAGATCCACTCCAGGGTACACCTCTGGATACAGCACCGTGGAGCGCAGCTTCTTCGGCACCACCGACTCCTCCAGCGTGGGCTCCTCCTCCGCATACACTGCCGCGGAGCCGTCCGCCCCTGCTGTTTGCGCCGTACTGGCCCGGTTGTAGCGCTGTTCCGTCTCCGGAACGGTCGCTGGAACCGTCTCCGGCTCCACTGCCCCCGCCGTCGTCTCTGGGGGCGCGCTGGCCTCCGGCGCTTCCGTTGTCTCCTCGGTTTCCGGGACCGTGGCTGGGGCGGTTTCCGTATACTCCGGTGCGGTGTTCTCGGTGGCCTCCGCTTCGGCCTGCGTGGTCTCCGGCTCCGTCTGTGCCGGCTCTGTGCTCTCAAGCGTTGTCTCAGTAGGCTCCTCTGTTTCCGGAACAGTCTCCGGCGCCGCCGTCGGCTCCACCCCCTGCTCCTCCTCCCACAGAGACAGCTCCATCTGGTACCCCCCGTCCGTGGCGGTGAAGATCTGTCCCAGAGCCAAGCTCCCCGCAAATGCCCGGGCCGCCTCTCCGTTGACCGCTATGTACTGGCTTCCGCCCTGCCCGCTGTACCCCATGACCGGAACCAGCGTGTTGTCAATCTCCGCCCAGGCCCCGTCCTCCGTCTCATAGTGCACCGGTCCGCCGTAGTCCACCGCCAGGTATCCTCCGTTGGATAGCCGGAAATGCTTCTCGCTTTCTCCCCGCAGCTCCGTGGCCTCGCCCACTACCTCGCCTGTCCCCGCCCCGGACTCCGGTTCCCCGATTTGCTCCTCCTGCCCGATTTCCGGCGTTGTCTCGCTCCCCGTTGCCAGCGCTCCAACTGGTATCACCTCCAGCGCCAGCACAATGCTCAGCAACAGCGACAGCAGTCTCCATCTCTTGGGATATCTCATCCTTCTTCTCTCTCTCTTTCTTCTTCTTTTTCTGGACTCTGTTTCGGCGGTCCCCACCGTAACCTCAACGCCTCAGCCACTAAGCAGAACGGTCCTGCCCCCGTCTCCTTCCCGACTGCCGCGCCTCAGATTCTCAACTCGCTCCGTTCCCTTCTTACACGACGGAGTTATAAGGGCTTCTGCCCAGGCGCCGACTCTCCCCATTCAAAAAGCTCCCCCCGTGCGTCTGCACGAGGGGAGCTAACTTTGATATAGCACACACGCCCTGAAAGCATGCCTTAAATTTCGTTTCGCCGGCTGCAACATGCCTTGCACCGTCCGGGCCCTTTCTCCCGGCCGCCGCCGCGCTCCGCAGGCCCCTCTTTCCCACGCAGCGCCGCTTCCCTTGAACCACCCGTGTCCCAGGTTCACCACACACGATACCAGATCCTTCCTCCCCTGTCAATCCCTCCTTTCCCTCTTTTCTCCATTTTTTCCCACCTGCTATACCAGCTTGACCTCCACCGCCTGCCGGGCGCAGCAGGTCCGGAATTCCGCCGGCGCACCGCTGTCGGTAATGACCGTGGTCATCTGTCCCACCTGGCCGTATGCCATGAGGCTCGCCTCGCCAAACTTGCTGGAATCCACCAGCAAAAAACACTGCCGGCTCTGCCGCACTGCCGTGCGTTTGAGTTCAAACTCCGCGTAGCTGGACACGCTGAGCCCACCGTCCTCCGTCACGCCGGAAGCGCCCATAAAAGCCTTGGCATGCTGATACCGAGACAGGAACTCAAACGTGCCCGCATCCAGCAAGGCATTGGTACGGCGATTCAGAACTCCCGGCAACACCACCAGCTCCACGTTGGGCAGCTCCGCCGCTCTGGCGATAACGGAAAGGCTGGGCGTCACCACTGTGATGTGTTTTTCCGGGGATAGGAAATCGATCAGGTGCATGGTGGTCGTACCTGCGTCGATATATACAATATCCCGGTCCGCAATCAGGGTTTCCGCGGTCCGGGCAATTCTCTGTTTTACTGTTGTGTGCTGCATGGCGCGGCTAGCAAACAGCGGTACCTGCTTCTGCTGCTTGGAGCGCACCCCGCCGTAAACCTTTTCTACCGCACCGGACCGTACCAGGCTGGCCACGTCCGCGCGAATGGTATTCATGGACATCCCGAACGCCTGGTGCAGCTCCTCCATGGTCATAGTCTGCCTTTGCGCGATCAGCTCCGCCATTTCCTTCTGCCGGGACTTTTTCACGCTCCCACCTCCCATACTTTTTCTCAGTATACTGGAAAAAGTAGAAATTGTCAACTCTAATATAAAAATTAGTAACTTACAAATTTAATCACTGTTTCTCAAAAAATATAACGAAAAAATCTTGACAACTTCCTAATTCTTTTCTATAATGACAAGGAAGCTTGTAAAGAGATAGACTTCTCCGCATCTGGCATGCCGGCAGCATGCCAAGACGGAACAAAAATTTGGAGGTACGCAATATGGCGAAAATAAAAGTGGGCGTGGCCGGCTACGGCACCATCGGACAACGGCTGGCAGATGGAGTCGCCATGCAGGGGGACATGGAGCTAGTGGGAATCGCGGACCTGGCGCCGACCCTTTCTATCCAGGCACTCCGGGAAAATGATATGATCGGGGCCAACGGCGTCCGGTATAACCTGTACCTGGTGGACGGCGCGGACCCAGCTGCGTTCCAGGCCAAGGACATCCCGGTGGCCGGTACCTTTGAAGATCTGCTGGATCAGTTGGACGTTATTCTGGACGCCTCTCCCGGCGGCGTGGGCTCCAAAAATAAGGAACTGTACCTGAAAAAGGGCGTCAAGGCCATTTTTCAGGGCGGCGAAAAGAACTCTGTGGCCGACGTGTTTTTCCACGGCTATGCCAACTATGAAACGGGTTTGGGCGTAGACTATTTAAAGCTCACCTCCTGCAACACCACCGGTTTAATCCGCTCTGTGGATTGTCTGGACCGGGCCTATGGTCTGGAGAAGGTTGCAATCACGATCATACGCCGGGTGGCGGACCCCGGGGATTATCACCGCGGGCTCACCAACGCCCTTCAAATGGAGAAGGCGCCCAGCCACCAGGCTTTGGACCTGATGACCATCCTGCCTCATGTGAATGCCACCGGTATTTTGGTCCATACCCCGGTCACCCACGGCCATATTATTACGGTTCTGGCCACGGCCAAGGACGGGAAGAAGATCACCAAGGAGATGGCCCTGGATGCCTTCCAGAAGCACCCCCGCATTCGCGTGGTCTCCATCGACGAGGGCTTCAAGGGCAACGCCTCCCTGTTCAAATATGCCCGGGATTTGGGCAATCGTCGGGGCGACATGTATGAAATCGGCCTTTGGGAGGATTCCATTGTGGAAAGCGGCAACGATATCATGTACGCCATCAACATTCCCCAGGAGAGCGTCACCATTCCTGAGACCATAGACGCTATCCGTGCCTCCATGCGTCTGCAGCTGACCCGGGAAGAAGGCACCGCCAAGACCAATCAATACTTGGGTATCGGCAAGTTCAAAAAATAAAATTGTTTCACAGGGCCGCTGCAATATGCAAACCATGGGCTTTTGGCATAAGCGGCTTGGCATTTTGCCGAGCCGAAGCTGCCGACGTATGGCGCGCGTTTTGCCGCGGCCCTGTCCTGAGAATAGGGAGCGTGTACCATGGAATTTGGAATTAAAACCCTAGACGATTTTACGTTTAAGGGAAAGACCGTATTGTGCCGGGTGGACATCAATCAGCCCGTGGACCAAAAAACCGGCGCCCTAAAATCCATCACGCGCATTCAGGCGTGCGTCCCCACCATCCGGGAGCTATCCGACCGGGGGGCCAAGGTGGTGTTACTAGCCCACCAGGGCAGCGACATTGAATACAAAAACTACTACACCACCCGGCCCCACGCCAAGGTGCTTACAGAGCTGTTGGGCCGGTCGGTGCAGTTTATCGACGACGTATGCGGCCCCGCCGCCCGGGCTGCTATCGCCGGCCTGCAAGACGGGGAGATTCTGCTGCTGGATAACGTCCGTTTTATGGCGGAGGAGCAAACGCTTTTTGAGATGAAGCTGAAGCTCACCCACGCTCAAATGGCCCAAACCCAGGTGGTTCAAAAGCTGGCGCCTTTGGCGGACCTGTACGTGTGCGACGCCTTTGCCGCGGCACACCGGGACCAACCCACTCTCTGCGGCTTCGAGGAGCTCCTTCCCTCCGCCATGGGCCGCTTATTTGAAACGGAGTACTGCGTGATCTCTCAACTGATGGTCTCCCCAGCCCGACCCTGCACCTTTGTGCTGGGAGGTGCAAAGGTCTCCGACGCTTTCTTAATGATGGAAACCGTGCTGAAAAACGGCGCTGCGGACCGGGTCCTCACCGGCGGCTTGGTGGCGAACATTCTTCTGGCCGCCAAGGGCGTTGAGATCGGGGCCGGCAGTCTGGCTTTCATTGAAAAAAGCAACTACGGCGAGTACGTCCCCGTGGCCAAGGCCCTGCTGAAGCAGTATGCTGAAAAGATTGTACTGCCCGTGGATTTGGCCTGGCTGGAGGAAGGGGGCCGCCGGGAGGCGGACATTGGCGCCATCCCCCCAGACATCAGCGCCCTGGATATCGGCGGCAAGACCGCGCGGTTGTATGCGGATTGTATCCGCCAATCGGCCACCGTTTTTGTCAACGGCCCTATGGGCGTTTTTGAGGAGGCGCCCACCGAGCTTGGCACCAAAACCGTCTGGGAGGCTCTGGGCAGCACGGACGGCTATACGGTAGTGGGCGGCGGCGACAGCATCACCGCCACCACGAAATACCGGCAGACGGACCGCATCAATTACATCTGCACCGGTGGCGGCGCTCTGATCCGCTTCCTCACGGGAGAGGAGCTGCCCGTGGTGCAGGCCCTGCGGCACGGGGCCCAGGAGGTGCGCTATGAGGCTTGAGCTAGGGTTTGGGACTGGCACCCAGTCCGTGGAGCTGCCGGAACAAAATGTATTGGCCGTGTTGGAGCCCAATCCGGTTCCGGTAACGCGCACCGGCGAGGCCGCGGTGCTGGACGCTCTGGCGCATCCCCTGGGCGCTCCCCGGCTGGGGGAGATAGTCAAGCCGGGCGAAAATATCGCCATTGTCACCAGCGATATCACTCGCCCTTGCCCGACCCATCAAATCATGCCGGCGCTGCTGGACGAACTATACGCCGCGGGGATTGCACCCGAGGATATCACCCTGGTTTTCGCCCTGGGGAGCCACCGGCCCCACACCCCCGCGGAGCAGGAGAAACTGGCGGGTGTCCGAGCTTACCGAGAAATTCGCTGTGTGGACGGTGACCCTTCGGACTGCGTCCATCTGGGAACCACACGGCGGGGCACGCCGGTGGATGTGGTCCGGGTGGTGGCGGAGGCGGACCGGCGCATTTGTCTGGGCAACATTGAGTATCACTATTTTGCTGGCTACTCCGGCGGCGGCAAGGCCATCATGCCCGGCGTGTCCACCCGGGCTGCGATTCAGAGCAACCATGCCATGATGGTGCGTCCCGAAGCCTTTGCCGGGCATCTGGAGGGCAATCCAGTACGGGAGGACATTGAAGAGGCCGCCGCCCTGTGCGGGGTGGATTATATCGTCAATGTGGTCCTGGACGCCCACAAGCAAATCATTCACGCTGTGGCAGGCGACATGATCGTAGCGCATCGGGCGGGCTGCCGCTTTCTGGACGGGCTGTATCAAAAGACCATTTCCCATCGTGCGGACATCGTCCTGGTGAGCCAGGGCGGGGCACCCAAGGATTTGAACCTGTATCAAACGCAGAAGGCTCTGGACAACGCCAAGCATGCAGTGAAAAAAGGCGGCATCATCATTTTGGTGGGCTCCTGCCGGGAGGGCCTGGGGGAGAAAACCTTTGAGGACTGGATGCGCAGGGCCCAGAGTCCGGCGCAGCTCATCGAATGGGTCCGGGCGGACTTTCGTCTGGGGGGCCACAAGGCCGCCGCCATCGCCATGGTCCTTCAGGACGCCCAGGTCTACCTGGTTTCCGAGATGGACCCGGAGCTGGTCCGGACCTGCTTTCTGACTCCATTTTCCAGCGTGCAATCCGCCCTGGATCAGGCGTTTGCAAAGCTGGGATCTCAGGCAGAGGTCCTTGTTATGCCCTATGGCGGCTCCACTTTGCCCAAGGCCCAGGCTTGACCCCACCGGTCTTCCGTGATAGAATCAAGTACGCAAGGCGCAAGCCCTGCAAGGAGGAAACAACCGTATGAATTATGCAGAGGAATCCCTCCGGCTGCACCGACAGTGGAAGGGAAAAATAGAGGTAGTGGCCACCGTGCCTGTGGCCACCAAGGAGGACCTGTCCCTGGCCTATACGCCCGGCGTGGCGCAGCCCTGCCTGGAGATTCAAAGGGATATCAACGAATCGTTTAACCTGACCCGGCGGCATAACCTGTGCGCGGTCATCACAGACGGCTCGGCAGTGTTGGGCCTGGGAAATATTGGGCCCGAGGCCGGCATGCCGGTGATGGAGGGCAAATGCGTCCTGTTTAAGACCTTCGGCGGCGTGGATGCCTTTCCCCTGTGCATCAAAACTCAGGATGTGGATGAATTTGTCAACGCAGTGTATCTGATTTCCGGCTCTTTCGGCGGCATCAATCTGGAGGACATCGCCGCACCCCGCTGCTTTGAAATCGAGCGGAAGCTGAAGGAAAAATGCGACATTCCCATCTTCCACGACGATCAACACGGCACCGCCGTCATCACCCTGGCGGGCCTGACCAATGCCCTGAGACTCACGGGGAAGAAAAAAGAGCAGGTGCGGGTGGTCACTTCCGGCGCCGGCGCGGCCGCCATCTCCATCACCAAGCTTCTGCTGTCAGCAGGCTTCCGGGACATCACCATGTGCGACCGGAAGGGTGCGATTTATCAGGGCCGGGAGGGGCTTAACTGGATTAAAGCGGAAATGGCCCAGGTTACCAACCCGCAGCGGCGGTCCGGCTCCCTGGCGGACATGCTGGTGGGCGCGGACGTCTTCATCGGCGTTTCTGCGCCGGGCACCGTCACGACAGAGATGGTCCGCACCATGGCCAAGGACCCCATCCTCTTCGCCTGCGCCAATCCTACCCCGGAAATCTTTCCGGAGGACGCCAAGGCGGGGGGAGCAGCCGTGGTTGCCACAGGACGCAGCGATTTTCCCAACCAAATCAACAATGTCCTGGCTTTCCCGGGTATCTTCCGGGGGACCTTTGACGTGCGCGCCCGGGACATTAATGAAGCCATGAAGATGGCGGCCGCACAGGCCCTGGCGGAGCTGATCTCCCAGGATGAGCTTTCGCCGGAGTATATCATTCCCAAGGCATTCGACCCCAGAGTCGGCCCTGCGGTCGCCGAGGCGGTGGCGGAAGCCGCCCGGGCGTCCGGCGTGGCCAGAAATTGAGACAGAGGCAAGGAGGAAACACCATGGACGCATCCCTAAAACAAGGGCTTCAAAAGCTAGCCCTGGAAATCCGGATCGGCATTGTGGAGGAAATCAAAGCCAGGGGCTTTGGGCACATCGGCGGGAGCCTCAGCGTGGCCGACGCTTTGGCCGTTCTCTATGGGGCGGTGCTGCGCCACGATCCCCAAAACCCGGCCTGGCCGGAGCGGGACAAGCTGGTCTGCTCCAAGGGACACGCGGGCCCGGCTATTTACGCTGCCCTGGCCGTGCGGGGCTTCTTCCCCTATGAGGATTTGAAGACCCTGAATCAGCCCGGCACCAATTTGCCCAGTCACTGTGACCGGAAGAAAACGCCGGGCGTGGATATGACCACAGGCTCCTTGGGGCAGGGCACCTCCCTGGCCGTGGGTATGGCCCTAGGAGATCGGCTCCAGGGCCGGGACAGCCGCACCTACCTCATCGTAGGCGACGGCGAGGCCAACGAGGGACAGGTATGGGAAGCGGCCATGTTCACCGCAGCCAAGCACGTCACCAACCTGGTCTGGCTGGTGGACGACAATAAAAAGCAGCTAGACGGCTATACAAAGGATATTTTGAATCCCTTTGATCTGAAGGCCAAATTTGCGGCTTTCGGCTTCGACGCCCGGCGCATTGACGGGAATAATCTGGAACAGCTTTATGATGCCCTAACTGCGCCGGTCCAGGACCGTCCCCTGGCTATTATTTTGGATACGGTAAAAGGTAAGGGTATCCCGGAAGTGGAACAGACGGCGGGCAATCACTCCATGACGGTGGGTCCCGAGGTGTGCGACAAGTGGCTGGCAGACCTGCGGGCTCAGCTGGCGCAATTGCAGTAAGGAGGGCATCCAATGAATATCGTTTATACCGGCGAGAAAGACACCCGGCTGTTTAAAGACGTCCTGGGCCAGACCATTGGCCGTCTGCTGGAGGAGGACGAGGCGGTCCTGTATCTGGATGCGGATCTGATGAATTGCATCTGCACCAGCAAGCTCCCGGGCAAAATAGACCGGGCGGTGGACTGCGGCATCGCCGAAGCAAATATGGTGGGAATCGCCTGCGGTGCCTCTGCCGTGGGGATGAAGCCCATTGTGCATACCTTCGGTCCCTTCGCTTCCCGACGCTGCTACGACCAGGTCTTCCTGTCCGGTGCCTATGCAGGCAACTCCATCACAATCATTGGCTCGGATCCCGGCATCACCGCCGCGTTCAACGGCGGCACCCATATGCCCTTTGAAGATATGGCTTTGTACCGCGCCATCCCAGGCGCCATTGTGGTGGATATCACCGACGTGCCCATGCTGGTAGCCTTTCTGGAGATGGCCAAAGACCTGCCGGGGGTCAAATACCTGCGGGTGGGCCGGAAGGACTCCCGCCAGGTTTATGCCGAGGGCAGCCGGTTCCAGGTGGGCAATGGCGTTGTGCTCCGGGAGGGCAAGGACGCCGTTATCGTGGCCTGCGGCATTCTGGTTCATGAGGCCCTCCAGGCCGCCAAGCAGTTGGCCCAGGAGGGGATTGACGCGGCGGTCATCGACCCGTTTACCGTCAAGCCCCTGGATGAAGAGCTGATCCGCGCCTACGCCAAAAAAACCGGCGTGGTGATCACGGCGGAAAATCACAATAAGATTGGCGGTCTGTATAGCGCCGTGAAGGAGACGTTGGACGGAGAGGCCAAGGTTGGTTATGTGGCCGTGGAAGACCAATTTGGCGAGGTTGGGCCTCAGGATTACCTGCGCCAGCAGTTTGACCTCACAGACGCCCACATCGTTCGGGTTGTAAAAGAGACCATGGCAAAAGCAGGTAAATAAATGGAAAATCGTCTGGAGGGTTAACCCCTACAGACAGGGTTTTTTAAAAATAACCCGCCCCGGGAAGCGAGCTTCCCGGGGCGGATTATTTCGTGCAGACGAAAAGCCTGTAGGGGCGAGCTGCGCTCGCCCGCCGTCCTCCTCCGCTGGGAGGCGCCCGCAGAGTCGACGGATACACGCAGGCGACCGCGAGTCACCCCTACATCCGCATCAGCAATCGGTACCCTGTAGGGGCGAGCTGCACTCGCCCGCCGTCCTTCCCGCTGGGAGGCGCCCGCAGAGTAGACGGATACATGCGGGCGACCGCAAGTCACCCCTACATCCGCATCAGCAATCGGTACCCTGTAGGGGCGAGCTGCGCTCGCCCGCCGTCCTCCTCCGCTGGGAGGCGCCCGCAGAGTCGACGGATACACGCAGGCGACCGCGAGTCACCCCTACATCCGCATCAGCAATCGGTACCCTGTATGGGCGAGCTGCGCTCGCCCGCCGTCCTTCCCGCTGGGAGGCGCCCGCAGAGTCGGCAGATACATGCGGGCAACCGTAGGTCACCCCTACATACCCGCTGCTCAAGGATTTCCCGCGAATGGCCACACTTCAATATATCACCTTTATTATGCATGCTCCGCCGGGTCGCCCCGCAGCAATCTCCACGCCAGCTCTCCATTGCGGCCCGCCAACTCCCGCAGCCGGTGAACCATGCCCAGCTTTTCCATGTCAGCCTGCGCCGCGGCGTCCATGCTCCCGCACAGGCCGTCTACGGTCACGGTTTCCGAGTCCACGCAGTACGCCTGCCCCAGATAGCGCATGAAGCTGCTGACCTTAGGATCGTACGAGACTCCCACCACAGGAATTCCCTGACCAGACGCAAAAATTAGTGCGTGAAGCCGCATAGATACCACCATGGTCATATCATGCATCAAAGCGCAGACCACACTGCCATTTTCCGTAGGCGGCAAGATCAGCTTCGGGCACTGAACCAGCTCAGACACCGCCTGGGTGATCTCCCAGTCCTTCCCAGGTTCCAGCAAAAAGAACGCTGGAATCATTCCGTACCGGGTCCAGCCATACTCCGCCGCCTTTGCAAAGACTTGCAGCCGTTTATGCATACTTCCCCAGGGCCGAAGCGCAAACAGGCAGTACCGTTCCCCCTCCTGCAGTCCCGCCTCTTGACGGTATTGCAGATACGCCGGTGAACGCACTTGGGAAAGCTCCTGCAATAGGGCCGGATCCGCCGTTACATGAATTTCCGGTCTGGTGACCCCCAGTCTGCGCAGCTCCTCCAGGGAATCCGGGTCCCGCAGGGCAATCAGGTCCACGCTGGCGTCAATCACCCGTCCTGCAATCTTACGGTTCAAAGAGCCGTGCACCGGTCCAATTCCACATCCGTACATCATAACCTTACAGCCCAGCTTGTGGGCAGACCAGATACTTGAGAGGTAAAACAGCAGCGACCGGGTGCTGGTAGCGTCCTGAATCAGGCTCCCACCTCCGCTGATGTACAGTCTGGTCCGCCGCATCTGCCGCCGAGAATGGAAGTGGTGAAAGGTATAGACGCTATGCACATGCATCTGCATTGCCGTGCGTCTCGGCGACTTGGACATGACGCAAATCGGCAGATCCTGGTCGCGGCTTTGGAGCTGCTGGAGAATGGATTTTAAAATGGTCTCATCCCCCACATTCCCATTGCCGTAGGCCCCGCAGATCAAAACTCCGTCTCGTTCCCGTGTTCGCCTTAGCGCCCGGCGTATAATGGTCTCATAAATCTCCACTTGGGTGCGAACCGTGGCCTCAATAGAAAACTCCCGCTTTGTCTTCTCAAAAATGGCCCGTCCCAGCCGCGTGCGGAGCTCCCCGTCCCGGGCCACTTGCAGCATTCGTTCTGCCAGAGCGTTGACGTCTCCGGGCTCCACCAAAAAGCCGGTCTGGCCATCCACCACGATTCGGGGGACCGCCCCAACTGCTGTGGCAATGGTGGCACAGGACATTCTGGCTCCCTCCGGGATCGCGTAAGGCAGGCCTTCCGATAAGGACGTCAGCATATTTACATCTATTGCATTGTAGAAGCTGTCCGTGTCGCTGATCCAGCCGGCAAACAGCACCGTGCCCTGTGGACACAGCTTCCCCGCCAGCTCCTCCAACTCCTGTCTCTGGGCCCCGTCGCCGGCAATAACCAGCCGGGTCTGAGACTCTTGCCCCACCACCTGGGCAAACGCCCGAATCAGCGTCCCCATATCCTTCACCGGGGAGATTCTAGCGGCGATCCCGAAAACCACTGAATTCTTCTCCACCTGCAGCCCCAAATCCGACCAGTACTGGGCGCGAGGAACCGACGCAGAAATCTGTGAAAAATCCACACCGTTGCGGATCAGGAAGGTGCGCTGTGGGTCCGTTCCGCTCTCGATCATCATGTTTTGCAGCTGCTCGGAAACGCAAACCCAATCGTCCAGCCGGCGCAGCGCCCAACGGTTTATTGTGCCGTAGGTCAGATTGCTCAAAGGCCTTCCCAAATAGTCCAGCCTGGGGTCGCTGTGAATGGTGGTGATCACCGGCAGCGACAAGTGACGTTGCAGCATAGCCCCTATCAGGTTGGCCTTGGTACCGTGGCAATGAATCAGCTCGAACTGGTCAGCCCTGATCATTTTCTCCAGCTGTTTACAAATACGGCATAAATTACGACCGGGCAGGACTTGAACCGGGATTTCCATTTCCCGGGCTTCCCGCGCAAAGGGTCCCTCCAGGAAACAGACCAGCAGGACCTGATGTTTCTGTTTCAGGCCGGACAAAAGTGACAGCACATGGGTTTTCGCGCCTCCCACATCGCCGCCAGATATTAAATGAATGATTTTCATAGATGCACTCCCGTCCCTGGCAGCTTGGCCGCGCCGTGAAAAAGGTATTGTACCGCTCCGTCGCATAGAGCTGTCGTCCGGATGCGCCTTTGGGCCCTTTAGTCCTTCAAGAGCCTGCGACGGGCTAAGTTAATGGTCCCCTCTTGCATGTGGTTCATCCAGGCAAGGCTCTTTCCACAGCCATAGGCCACGCAGGAGTCTGCGTCGTCTGCCATAATGCAATTGATTTCCGTGCGCTCCTGCACCAGCAGGCTCATTCCCCAGATTTGACTGCCGCCCCCGGTGAGCACGATGCCGTTCTGGGCGATGTCCGCCACCAGCTCCGGCGATGTCTGCTCCAAAACAGACAAAATTTCATCGGTAATCTGCCGCGCTGGCCGCTTGAGAGCTTCCAATATCTCCGCCGATTGCAATGTAACCTCCTTGGGCAGGCCCGTTCTCAGGTCCCGTCCCTTGACGATCATGCTGGTATTTTCCGGCCTGGGATACACGCAGCCTATGGTGATTTTGATTTCCTCGGCCGTGTTGGCGCCGATAATTGCGCCGTGCTTTTTGCGGACATAGCGAATGATGGCCTCGTCAAAGGCATCTCCCGCCGCCTTGGTAGAGGTGGAAACCGCCACGCCGTTCATGGTCAGCACAGCGACATCCGTCGTGCCTCCGCCGATGTCTACAACCATGTGTCCATTGGGGCCGGCAATATCCAGGTTGGCGCCCAAGGCGGCGGCCAGGGGCTCCTCAATGAGATAGACCCGGCGGGCCCCCGCCTCTACGGCGGCGTTGATAACGGCGCGCTCCTCCACCTCCGAGATGCTGCTGGGCACGCTGACAATCACCCGAGGCTTCACCATGGCGTGGCGGACTGCCTTTTTAAAAAACAGCGCCAGCATACGCTCCGTCATTTCATAATCAGAGATAACTCCATTTTGCAAAGGCCGCATGGCCACCACATTCCCCGGCGTCCTACCCATCATATTCCGGGCCGCCGCGCCAATCTGCAATATTTTCCCGGTATTTTTATCCACAGCCACCACGGAAGGCTCCCGCAGGACAATTCCCTTGCCGTCGGCGTACACCAGCACGTTCGCCGTGCCCAGGTCCACGCCCAAATCTCTGGAAAGTAATTTCATGGTCATACACCTGTCCATTTCGCCTTACTGACCCCGATGGGCCGCCAGTGCTGCGCATAGGATCTCCTTTGCGCCCGCCAATTGTAGCACCTTGGCGCATTCCGAGACAGTCGCGCCAGTTGTAAGAATATCATCCAAAAGCAAAACCCGCTTTCCGGTTACCGCAGCCGTTTCCAAAGCGGCGTAAGCGCCAAGTACATTGGCCCGGCGGCTGTCCGCCCCGCCCAGGGTGGACTGGGCGGGATTGTGCCGCACCTTCCTCAGCGTCTGTACCGGCCTTTTCCCCAGCTCCCGGGCCGTCGCTTCCGCCAAAAGCCAAACCTGATCGTAGCCCCGGGACCAACGGCGCCGCCGGCTCACGGGTACATAGGTCAAAACGTCATATTCCCCGGCAAAAGTCTGCTGAATCCGAGCTGCCAAAAATCGTCCATAAGCGGCTGCATAGCTTCTGCGGCCGTGAAACTTGAACCGCAGTAGAGAGGCGCGGACCTCGGCCTCGTAAAAATAGGCGGCGGTCCAACCCCGCACGAAACGCAGGCTTTTTCCCGGGCCGGTGAACACCGGAGCGTCCGTTCTGCAGGCGCTGCACAAGTCCGTTTCCTCCCCCTGCAGCAGGCGGCCGCAAAACACACACTTCCGGGGAAAAAGCAAGTCCAGAAGCCCATGCAAGGCGCCCACTTTAGCCTCCCTGCTGCAGCCGCAGCTTCAAGCCGCTGTACCGGCGGCTCCGGCGTTGATTTTCTGTCATGGTGGTCACCACATCCTCCCGGCCCACAAGAATCAGCAGCTTCCTGCCCCGAGTGATCGCCGTATACAGGATGCTCCGGGTGAGTAAATAGGGAGAGCCCGGCCATACGGTCAGGACGACCGCCTGATATTCGCTCCCCTGGCTCTTGTGAACCGTCATGGCATACGCCAGCTCCAACTCCCCCAGCATGTCGAAATCATATTCCGCCAAACGGTCCTCAAACAAAACCCGCACGACCTCGGATGCCGGATCAATTTGGGAAATCACCCCAATGTCCCCGTTGAAAATTCCATTACCCGCCTGGGTACCATCGGTCTTTTTCCATATTATATCATAGTTATTCCGAATTTGCATTACCCGGTCTCCCTCTCGGAAGGAAAAATCACCGAATTTTCGCTCCTTCTTTTCCTCCGACATGGGGTTGAGCTGCGCTTGCAGCAGCCGGTTCAACGCTTCTGTTCCCGCAGGACCCCGCCGCGTGGGAGAGAGCACCTGGATTTCCTCGGGGGGTATCCCCATCTTCTGGGGCAGCCTGGTTTTGCAAAGCTCACAAATGGTGGAGGCCACCTCCTCCTCGGACCGGCGGCGCAGAAAAAAGAAGTCGCTGGTCGTAGTCCGCAGATCCGGGAGCTGGCCGGCATTGACCCGGTGGGCATTCATGACAATCAGGCTTTTCTGTGCCTGCCGGAAGATTTCCGTCAGCCGCACGGCAGGAACGATGCCGCTACGGAGTAAATCCGACAGCGGATACCCCGGTCCCACCGGGGGAAGCTGGTCCGGGTCCCCCACCAGCACCAACCGGCACTCCTCCGGCAGGGCCCGCAGCATGGAGTCGAACAGGGCTATGTCCAGCATGGAGGTCTCGTCCACTATGACCGCCCGGGCCTGCAGCGGGTTGCTTTCATTCCGGGTAAAAATCATTTGCCCATTGGCGGGGTCCAGCTGGGCCCCTAAAAGCCGGTGTATGGTAGACGCCTCCCGCCCCGTCACCTCCTGAAGCCGCTGTGCAGCCCGGCCGGTGGGCGCGGCCAGCAAAACGCCCCGGGAAGGGGTATTCAACCCCAGTTTGTCATAAAGCTCTAAAATTCCCTTTAATATCGTGGTCTTACCAGTACCGGGGCCGCCTGTGAGAATGAGCAGCCGGGAGGTGGCGGCGGCCCGGATCGCCTTCTGCTGCTCTATGGAATAGATGACAGCGCCGGCCCGCTCCACCTGTTGCATCATCTGCTCCAAATGTTCAGGTTCTGGAAGCTGCGCTGCCACCATCTGCCGCAAACGTGCGGCCACATAGGTCTCCGCCTCGTAAAACTCCGGCAGATATACAATTTCCAGGCCCGCCAACTTGTCCCCCATGAGACGATCTGTCTGCGTCATCCGCTGCACCGCCTGCTGCACAGTCTTTCGTTCCACAGACAGCAATGCAGCCGTCGCCTGGCTCAGCTTGTCCGTCGGCAAAAAAACATGGCCGCAGGTCAAATGATATCGCAGCTCGAAAATAAGCCCCGCCTCCACCCGCTTGGGGTCGTCAGCAGATATTCCCAACTCGATGGCGAACCGGTCCACGGCGCCAAAGTCCGCGTCAAACTCAGGAGACGTCAGTATATATGGGTCGCCATACAACATATCTATGGACGTCTCGCCCCATAGCCGGTATAGCCGGACCCCCAGCTCCGCCGGCAGGCGGTGCAACGTCAAAAACTCCATGAGTCTTCGCATCCCCACCTGCTGCCGAAACGTTTTTCCAATTTCTCGGGCCTTATCTGCGGAGATACCAGGTATCTCCGCCAGGCGCAATGGCTCCCGTTCCATGAGAACCAGCGTCTCGCCGCCGAACCGCTCCACAATGCGGGACGCCAACTTTGGTCCAATGCCTTTGACGGTCCGGGCGGACAAATAACGCAGGATGTCTGGTGTTGATTCCGGCATCAGCCGTTCCAAAAATTCCGCCTCAAATTGCTTTCCATAGGCAGCATGAGCGGTCCACCGACCTGTGACCAGTAACCGCTCTCCCGCCACCGGCAAGGGAATGGTTCCCACTACCGTAACCAGCTGCCCGTCCTCGCAGCTCATCCGCAGGACGGTATATCCGTTTTCATAATTCTGATACACCACTGCCGCTACAGTCCCCTGTAGCAGTTCCAGGTCCGTCAAATTCCTCCGCCTCCATCCTCACACGGGCGGACAGCTCCGCCTCTAGGCAGCACTCCACATCGGGCCAGCGGGCCGCCGCCCGATGCAACTGCTCCCGCTCTGTCTCCGACAGGCCGCAGTCCGATAAAATTACCGGCATTTGCAGCAATCCAGAGCCGCGCAGCCACCCATAGCAGCGAAGAAATGCCTCCAGACGGCCCAATTTCCCGGGTCTGCAGGCCAACACCACTGCACCGCCCCGGTCCCTTCCCAAAAGCAGCCAGCCCACCAGAGCCCATAGCAGCAGAAGCACGCCCGCCGCCTGCAAAAATACAGAAATAATCTGCCATACCATTTGGCCACACCCCCGGGATATTCTATGCAGCGGGACGTGAAACTGCCACGGCACAAATCTGTCTCAGCGGCCCAAGAGGCCCGCCATTTGCCAGCTCATCAAACGGTCCTTTGCTGGTCAGAGGACCCGGCAGACCCCGCCAGGGTCCATTTCTCCTCGCGATCTTCCCCCCGGCGTCTTGCGGCGCAGACGAGCCGGCCAAGCCGTTTTGTCTTTCGCTGCTTTGCAACGTCCCGTTGATCGATGGTCTAATCGCAGGCACTTTCCGACACAGCGCGCCTCTTTTTTATTATTTTATCATCGCGGGCTCCGTGTGTCAACCGCCGCAGGGCTCAGCGCCGCCTCGCTGTTCCACGGCCTTCCCCTTAGACATTTTAAAAAATTTACGCAGCCATTTGCCAACTCTCGGGGCTTGATTCACCCGCATCCGTGTGTTATGATGAAACAAATCGAAAAGGAGGACGTCTACCCATGCCAAATCTCATCTGCACCATTGTCCGTGCCCTGGCCTGCTGTGTTTACTTATTTTGCACCATTTATTGGCTTTGCTATCAGGGCAAAAGCACCAGCGTCTGTTACTATCCCGTATCCGGCCTGATTGCCAGTTGGGTGGTGGGCCTGATTCTGCTGGTCGTTCCCTTCTTCCTATCTTCCACCGTGGCTGTTATTGTTTTAACCGCGGCCAGTGTGGCTTGGATCGCCGTGTTTCTTCTATTCCTGCGGCACGACGCACTCACGCCTACCGGTCTACGCCGGTACAATATGCTGGGGAAAGCCACGGATATTCCATATACCGCCATTTCCGCTTTCGGCAATTACAAGTGGTGGAGCAAAAAATATACCTGCTACGTCAAAGAAGTGGTCGTTTTCCAGACCGACGGCGCCGTACACCGCTTTACCGGCAAGCGCTATGAGCAGGTGGGCAAGACCTTAGCCGCGCGCCACATCGTCACCCGCCGCCTTGTGGGCCCCTCTAAAGAGAAACCCACAGCGCCGCACCCCTGGCAGAAGCAAGCAGTGAAATAATCGGTTGCAGAACAGGAGGATCGTATGGCAGCTCGACGAAAACGGCCGCATTTGCTACGGAAATTGTTTGATGACCACTTTCTTCTGGAGCTGACTTGGTGCCTGAATGCCGTTCACTTTATTTTCATGGTTATCTATACTGCCGTCATGTGCAGGGACTACCGGTATTTTGGATTCCATTTTATATCCGCACAGGGCTTTTGGAATTTTGTCACGTATTTGGTGCAATTTTTAGCGCCAACCATTTTGGCGTTTCTATTCGCCTTCTTATTAAACTGCTTGGACCGCACGCCCCGGCTGCTGCAAAACATTGCATCCGGTATATGCGGGGTCCTGCTGGTCTTGGCCGTATTTCGGACCTTCACACTCACGCCGGCCTTCAAGCCCTCCATGCCCTTCGCTTCATACACCACCCGAGTTTCCAACATCGGTCAATACGACGAATATGTTCTTCATAATCCGCCCACGCAGGGTTGTCCCAATTTGGCTTTCTCCCTGCCGGAATCCGCGCAGGACGTGGATTTTTCTTATTGGTACATTCACACTTATGACCATGAGTGGAAAATTCACGTGTCGTATACGCTTCCCGAGGCAGAGTATGCCACCCTGCGGGAGGAGATGCTGAATAAGTTTAGCAATATGAATGGGATTCAGCGCTGGCAGACCGATGACTGGAATTACCTCTCCACGGGGAGCTATCTGGAGGGGTACGGCAGAGCATATACCAAGGTGGATTTCTCCTATTCTGACAGCGCCAGCCGCATTTCCTATACACTGGACTGCTTCTATTACGAAATGCATTGAGGCCTTCGTTAAAATGGGCGGCGCAGGAAGCTCCACTTGTTCAGGCTATCCCCCTGGAGACAAATATAAAGCACCCCGGCGCGGCGTGATCAGGATGTTTCGTGGATTTGTATTGGAGGGCATATCTTCGGATATGCCCTCATGCTGTCGAGAAACCCGCAAGCCGAAGGGATTCGGAGGGAAGGAAAGTGTGAAAGGGAACCGTCAGGGTTCCCTTTCGCGTTCCATCCGTTCGTTTTTCAAACTTTTCATAGGTTTGAAAAACGGCCGCAGCCTGTCGAAAAGACTTTTTCGACAGGCTGCGGGCATATCTTCGGATATGCCCTTTCCTGTATTGTTCCGATGTAAGGGAGAAAAATGCTCCTATGTTGTCAATCTCGTTTTGCTCTTTGGCAAGCTGTTCTTCCAGCTCCGCGCTCTTGCCGTTCCGCTCGTCCTGCTCCGCTAGATGCCGCCCGTTAAGCTGCTTAAATTGCCTGTCTGTAAGAATGCCGTTGCCAGCTTTTCCGGCCGTTTGTATTTGAGGCATTGCCCCATACAATCAGTATGACGGAAACCGGTTGGAAACAATCGCTATATATCCGTTTCAAAGTTATCGGTCAGTTTGCATTGCAGGATTGCCCCGGCTTTCATACCCAAGCTAAAATAGATTTCCTGCTCGACGTTTACATAACCGTTTACACCGTCTATGATTTCATCAGCTTCCTTTTCTCCGTGTTTCTCGCTCAAAAATTGGTGCAGCTTTGAAAATGCTTCGGTTTCTCTTTGCTGGAAGCTGTCATTCATGACAGAAATTTTGGTGCCGCCATCGCGGATAAAGCCGCCTATCATTTGCAGGTTAAGCCGCCGCTTCATGGCGGATACAAAACTGTCCACATAGCCCCGCCGTATCCGTTCTTCTTCCATGTACTTTTCAAATTCGTCCATTGTGCCGCTCCTTTCATCACGCCAACAGGTCTGTCAAATCTTTTCATTCTCCCTGTTCGGTTTTTACTTACACATTTCCCGCAGCAAATCAAACAGGAGGATAGCCCCGGCCCTGACACCGATTTCCATGTAAACACGCTGATTTACCACAAGAGCGCTGTTCAATTTGTCCACCGCCTCGTCAAGTGCTTTTCCGTCCGGAAATGTCTGTTCCAGCAGTTTCCAAATGGGGCGTTCTTCCTCTTGTATGCGCTGTTTGTAGGGTCGGCTGTCCTCGTCCTCGTACCAGTTGTCAAGGTCTACCCCGTCTGTGACGAATGAGCAAACTTGTTGAATGTGCGTCCGTTTCATCATTTGAGTAAAATCCTCCATGCTCATTCCCCCTCATATGCGATTTTCAGGCTTTGGCATACCTGCGCGGCAAGTATCGTCCCCACCTGTAAGCCGATTTCCATGTAAACGGCCTCGACCGCTCCCACATACTCAAAAACCAGCCCGGTTATCTCCTCGTACTCCGCCCTGTTTGGGTATTCCTTACGCAGCCGGGCAAGCACACGCTCCTGTACGCGGTCAATTCGTTCCTGATATGGGTGAGGGTCTATGTCACATTCGCCGCCGTGCAAAAGAAACTCCCGAATTTGCTGGAAATCCGCTCTCAAAAAGATCCCGTCAATGTAGTTCATAAAAATTTAACATCTCCTTTAACTTCTTGTTTCAGCAAATAATATTCGGTGGTTTACGAACATTATACGTTAAAACAAGAAGCATGTCAATAGGAGGTTTGCTATAACACGAATGATATTCGTTTTTTGATTGAATTTCTTTGTAAATACCCGTATAATTGGAGAAAATGAGGTGATAGAGTGGCTGCTGCGAAGAAAATAAAAATGCTTTTAGTTGAACGCGAAATGACACTTACAGATTTGTCAAAACTGTTAAATAAAAGTCTGTCAACAATGAGTGGGAAAATGGCACGTGATAATTTTTCAGAAAAGGACTTGAAACAAATAGCCGATATACTGAATTATGATTACGAAGCAGTATTTACCGATAAAGAAACTGGAAAACAGATATAATCAATCTAGATAATGCCCGGCAATGACGGAAATACGGTTGTGTCCGAGCCGGCGGGACACTAGCAGCATAGCGCGGCGGTCATAGACAACGCCGCGCTTGTCGTTTCTGCAAACGTATTTATCCTTTTGTGCCAGTTCCCCGACAGGGCGGGCCAACGAGCGGTACAGGGCGTTGGCGTACTCCCTCCGGCGCCCATGCACGTCCATATGAGAGGGGGACTGCGCCGTTCCGGGTCTTTTCCGGCTGCGTCAGCAACCGGCTCCTGACCTGCGTATAAAATAAAGGCGTGCTGCAAAGCTTTGTTTTGCAGCACGCCTTGTTCCTCTCTTACATGCCCATCCGCCTAATGATCGCCTTGCGGGGATTCCTGCGGCGCGTTCCCATCCTGCAGCAGACAAACCACAGCCCGCTCAATTCGATGGTCCAGAATTTTCTGGACCTTTACGTGCAGGCCCGCCACGTCCAGCTCCGGTTGGGAGCCGTCGTCCGGGATGGCCCCTATGGCGCCAAATACCAACCCGCCGAAGGTATCGTAGTCCTCTACCGGCAGTTCGATTTGCAGCAGCTCGGCCACGTCGTCCAATGGCGCCGCGCCCCGAATCCGCCAAGTTTGCGAATCCAGCCGCTCAATCTCCGGTTCCAACTCCGCCTCCGCTTCTTCGTCGTCAAAATCGCCAACCAACTGCTCCAGCAAGTCGTTAATGGTCACAATGCCGCTGAGGCCGCCATATTCATCCAATACCACCGCGAACCGGACCCGCCGGCTCTTCATGTTGCGAAACAGCACGTCCGCCTTGACGGTTTCCGGCACGAAATACGCCGGCTTCACTGCCTTTTGCATCACGTTCTCCCGGTCTTTGTTCGCCAGCCGGAAGTAGTCCTTGCTGCTCAGGACCCCCACCACATCATCTACGCTGTCTCCGCAGACCGGGTATATGGAATGCCGGCTGTCCCGGATGGTCTGGTCCCACTGCTCCGGGCTCTCCTCCATCCACAGCAGAGCGACCTCCGTTCGATGCGTGGCAATTTCATCGGCGGTCAGGTCGTCGAATTCAAAGACGTTTTGGATGAAGCTCTGCTCCTCCCGGTCAATGGCGCCCTTCTTGCCCCCCGCATCCACCATCATGCGAATTTCTTCCTCGCTGACTTCATCCTCGTTGTGGTCCGGGTCAACGCCCAAAAGCCGCAGCACGCCGTTGACCGAAGCCGTCAGCAGCCATACCAGCGGGGCAAAGATTTTGGAAATGACATTGATCATGCCGGACATCCCCAGGGCAAGTTGCTCCGTCTTTTTCATTGCCAGGCGTTTGGGCACCAGCTCCCCGAAAACCAGGGTAAAGTAGGACAAGATGATGGTAATGAGAATCACAGAAATGGTATCCAGGGTCCGGGCGGGAATCTTCACGCCTAGGCTCACCAGCCAATTGACCAGCAGCTCTGAAAAATTATCCGCCGCGAAGGCGCTTCCCAGAAAGCCAGATAGGGTGATGGCCACCTGAATGGTCGCCAAAAAGCGGGCTGGCTGTGCCATCAGTCGGCGCAAACGACCCGCCTTTTTGTTCCCTGCCTCCGCCAGTTTTTCCAGCTTCGTCTCATTCATGGAAAGGACGGCAATTTCCGCGCATGCAAATATGGCGTTTAGCCCAATTAAGCAGACTTGCAGCAAAATTTGCCATCCTATGGAACCGCTCATATCTCGTTTCCTCCTAAATTTATGTTCTAAAAATGCAAAAAAAGCACAACCCGCAGTCCTGACGGACGCAGGTTATGCTTCCCATGGCAATTCTATACCATATGCTTCTTGGCAGGCGGCGTGGTCCCCGTCGCTACTGTCGCTGTCGCTCATGAACGAAATTCCCTCACATTTTCAAATCTTCTGCGATTCATTATACAAAATTTAAACGGAATGTCAAGAGGGAGATTCCTATTTTCCTTCCCCCTCTTCCGCCTCTAATACCTGCTCCAACCGGCGCACCACCGGCTGGGCCTGGCGTCCGTCGAACCCGGAGTAGTTGACGACCAAACAATGGGCGGGAACCGCGGCAGCCAGGCTATAATCTGACAGGCAGCGAATCCGCACACCCGCCCGGGCGCACAGGGCCTTTAGCTCCTCGTCGCTGCGCTCCGTTTGCACCCGCACCAGAAAGTGCAGCCCTGCATCCTGCTCTTCCATGGCAATCCGGGCGGCAAAGCTGGCGCCCTGCAGCGCCCGGATGATCTGGTCCCGTTGAGTCCGGTAATACTTTTTCATTCGGTTGATGTGTTTTTCAAAATAGCCCTCACTGAGAAACCGAGCCAACGTGTACTGCTCAAAGCTGGGCACCGTACAGGCATAGAAGCCCAGACGCTGACGGAATTGCGCCATCAGCTCCGGCGGCAAAATCAAATATCCAATTCGTATGGAGGGAGCGATGCTTTTGGAAAACGTGTTGATATAAATGACCCGGCCCATATGATCAATGGAGTGCAGCGTGGGAATTGGCTTGCCAGCCAGGCGGAACTCGCTGTCATAGTCATCCTCAATGAGATACCGCCCTGGCGCCGCCTCCGCCCACTCCAGCAGTGCCTGTCGCCTGCGGATGGGCGTTACAATGCCGGTTGGAAAGTGGTGAGAGGGAGATAAATGCACCACATTCGCTCCCGTCAGACCCTCCATTCGCACGCCGTCGCCGTCCAGGGGCACGGTCTGGCAAATCGCGCCGCTGGCCTCATAAACCTGGCGGATCTTCCCGTAACCAGGGTCCTCCACCGCATAACGCTTATCCCGGCCCAGCAGCTGCACCAGAAGATTATATAAAAAGTCTGTACCGGCCCCGATCAAAATTTGGTCCGGGGAGACTCGCATAGAGCGAAAGCCGTACAGGTATGCGGCAATAGCCTCCCGCAGCACCAGCGCGCCGTGCCGGGGCATGGGGCGCAGCAGCTCCTCCCCGTAGTCCAGCATCACCTCTCGCAGCAGCCTGGTCCAAACGGAAAAAGGAAAGGGCGCGGCGCATGTGCTGTTGGCGGTGAGGTCGGCAGACCAGGCCGGTCCTGCCTCTTCCTCCACCCGCAGCGGTTCCGGCGGGAGCATGGACCTTCCCTGCTCTACCGTCTCCACAAAATACCCCACCTTTTCCCGGGAACGGAGATAGCCTTCCGCTGCCAGTTGGGCATAAGCCGTTTCCACCGTGACCTTGCTGATTTTCAGATGATCCGCCAGCGCCCGTTTCGAGGGTAACTTTTCCCCAGGCATCAGGCGTCCCTCCAGTATGTCCGCCCGAATCCTTCGATACAAATCCTCATACAAGGGGCCGTGCTCTCGGTTGAGCGCATAAGTCAACATAGCTTGCCTCCTGGCCTGTGAACCTGTAAAAAATACGCAAATTTAATAGGGCCAAGTTAATTATACCGCCCAACTTTCCGGCCGTCAATGGCAAAAGGGTTAATTTGCTTTGCCAAGGTGCAATTTCAACCGCGCAGGGACAGCAAACGGCACGCTGCGTGTTACCGCTCCACGTAAACCAAACCGCAAGCGCCTACGCCCACATGAGTGCCAATAGTCGGCCCAATGTTGCAGCAAAACCGCTCTTCCACGGAAATACCCAGCTGTTCCAGCTGGCTGGCTAGCAGGTCCCGGTTGGCGCGGTCGTGGGAATATAGGGTGTAGACAGGAAACGCGGGGTCCCGCTGCGCCCGCTTGATCTGCTCCAGCAAATAATCCATGGCGCGTTTGCGCCCGATGCATTTGGCGGCCACCGCCACCTCACCGGCCTGATTGATCGAGACGATGGGCTTGACATGGGCCAGGGTCCCCAGACTTGCGGCGGTTTTGGACAGCCGTCCGCCCCGATACAGATATTCCAGGGTGTCCACGCTGGCAAAGAGGCGAACCCGGGGCTTTACCTCCTCCAAAGCCTGGTAAATTGCCCTGGCGGACAGGCCCTGTTCTCGGAGCCGTACCGCGTAATCCACCAACAGCCGCTGACCGGCAGTGGCCTGACGAGAATCCACCAGATAAATTTCCTCCCAGTCCGCTACCTCTTTGGCCATGCAGGCGCCCTGAAAGGTTCCGCTCAAGGCGGAAGAGATCAGCACAGCCACGATGGCGTCTCTTGCACCCTTCGCCGCACAAAAATGCGTTTCAAAATCAAAGGGAGCCGGCTGTGACGTAGTGGGGAAGTGAGCACCCTGCTTCAGAAGGTCATAGAACTGCTCCTTGCTCAGGGCCGCGCCGTCCACATAGGAGTCCGGCCCAAAGTTGATGGTCATGGGGACGCAGGCAATCCCCTGCGCCGCCAATTCCTGCGGCAGAAAATCCGCCGCCGAGTCCGTGAGAATACGTGTCATATGGCTTTCCTTTCCTCCTGTACCCGCTGCAGGATCTGCGCCAGACGCAGGACCCGCAGGGCGGTTTCCTGGGACTGCTGTGGGCCGATTTCCAGCACCAGGCGGTCCACCAACTCCATGATTTGCTTGTGCTCTCGCTGATAAGCGGCGCTGCCGGCATCCGTCAGACGAAGATATACCACACGGCGGTCCGCCTGGGATCGAGCCCGCACTAGATAGTCCTTGTTCTCCATAGCGCGCAGGACCCGGTTCATTTGACTTTTCAAAAGGCCTGTTTTCCGGCATAGCTCCGTGGCTGTAGACGTTTTACTGGGGTTCCGATTGATCAAATTGCAAATACTGACCTCGCTGAAGGTCATATCATACACCACACGGCTATTCCACAGGGCAGAGGACAACGCCAACCATGCTTCCACCAGCATCTCCCCCGATTCCCGGATTTTCTCCACTTGTTCGCCCCCCAATTAGTTCATTTTGCGAACTTATTTCATGGGCAAGTATACAGGTATTCTCTCGCTCTGTCAAGCCCCATTTCTCCTCTCTGCAGAATTCTTCTGAATCCGGAATACCGATCCATGGCGCCTGTAGGGGCGCCCGCCTACAGGTGAAGAAGGTCGCCCCAGACTACAGCCTTCGGCCAAAGGGTTTGAAAAAACCAAATGGAGAAGAGCCGTCCGGAATCCCTTTCCCATTCCATCCACAGGCTTTTCAAACTATAAAGTTTGAAAAGCCTCCCCAGCTTCGGCAGGGGATCGTACATTTTCCCAGTGGCATAGATTTTTAACGGGATATGTCTTATAATGAAATCAAATCTCTCTTTATAAAAAGTTCGTGACTGGTTCGTCACCCCCAGGCGTAATTTTAATTACCCTGGCCGCCAAACTTGACTAATTTTTGATATTTGTTCTTTATTCTGTGGATAGACAGGAGGCGTTAAAATGCCCTATAAAATTTTAATCGTGGATGACGAGGAGATGCTCACCCAATTACTTTCCGATCATCTCCGAAACAGTGGATATTGTACTTATACCGCAAACAATGCCGAGACGGCGCTTAAGCAACTACGGTTATCGCCTGATCTCATTCTTTTGGACATCAACATGCCTGGTATGGATGGGCTGGAGCTTTGCAAGATAATCCGGAACCACGTGGTCTGTCCCATAGTATTTCTGACTGCCCGGATAACCGAGCAGGACAAAATTAACGGTTTTCTCACCGGTGGAGACGATTACATTACAAAACCCTTCAGCCTGCCGGAGGTAACGGCGCGGATCGCCGCGCATCTGCGGCGGGATGCGCGAGGCAAAAACGCGCCGGAATTGATGACGTGCAGAGAGCTCATCGTTAATCTCTCGGAGAGAACGGTATTTTTTCAGGAAAATGAAATTGCATTTTCAAGGAGAGAGTTTGATATCATCGAATTTCTGTTGCTGCATGCCGGGCAGGTATTCGACCGGGAGCGTCTGTACGAAGCGGTCTGGGGGATGGAGGCCGGGGGCGACAGTGGGGTTATCAAGGAACACGTCCGAAAAATACGGCAGAAGCTGAAGGACGTTACCTGCAAAGAATATATTGAAACGGTTTGGGGCGTGGGTTATCGATGGAACAAATAAAGTCTGCAAAAACAGCAATGCCGCTTCGAAACTACTTTATTCTGCATGTTTTAACAACCTTTATCCTGGTCATTGCATTGTCCGGGCTTGTGATTTGGGGCTGTCTTTCGGTACAGCACTGGCTCCTTCCGGAATCAGACGCGGTCTATCTGAATATAGAGCTCACGTATCCGGATGGGACAAAATCAAGTGCTTACAGCTTAGTCCGGATCGGAGACGACCCAAATTTAGCGCCGTATATGCTCGACGAGAACACTGATTTACAGACCTTGATCGGAGCCAAATACTCCATCACCTCCGTTGAAACCAGCTTCTCCTCTCTGTCTCCAAAGCGGCAGCTTTTGTATCGGGCCTGCAGCGCGGCCATGGTTGCACTTCCAATCCTATTCTCCCTGTCCGGCATCCTGTTTTGCGGTTTTTTCTTTTACCGAAAAAGGCTGAAAACGCCCATCGAGCTCTTGACCCAGGCCACAGATAAAATTACAGAGCAGGATCTTGATTTTAAAATCTCCTACACGGTAAACGACGAGCTCGGGGCACTGTGCGATTCTTTTGAACAAATGCGGATTGCGTTGCAGGAAAACAATCAAAAAATGTGGGGTATGCTGGAGGAACGGAAAAGCCTACAGGCCTCTGTCGCCCACGATTTGCGCAACCCGATTGCCATCATTGAAGGGCACGCAGAATACTTGCAGCTGAATCTCCCGGGGAGAGATCTCAGCCGGGAAAAAATAAAGGCCATTGCCGGCAATATACGGCAGGCGGCGGCCAGATTGGAACGCTATACGGACTCCATTCAAACCGTCAACCATTTGGAAGATTTGGAAATGAAGCGGCAGCCGGTTGTATTCTCTGCGCTCCATCACGACATGGTTATGGACTTTACAACCATGGCAGAGTCCAGTGGAATTCTACTTGCTTCAGAAAACCTGGTTGCGGTCAAAATCCTCGAACTGGACCCGCAAGTGCTGTACCGCATTCTGGAAAACCTGATGGGTAATGCCTTGCGCTATGCGAAACATGAAATACGCTTGTCCTTTTCCATCTGTGAAAATAAGCTTACAGTTTGTGTAGCTGACGACGGCCCTGGTTTTCCGGAACACATTTTAAAAGCAGGCACGCGATATTTCCTGGCAGGCAGCTGCGATGATGGTCACTCGGGTATGGGACTAACCATTTGCCGTACCCTTTGTAAAAAGCATGGCGGCACTTTGTCAATCCGTAATGCTGCAGACGGCGGCGCACAGGTGAAATTTGATCTTTCAATTTGACCAAAACTTGACTTTCCTTCTGTATGATCTTCTTAAATCAACTCCCGCATTTCAATGCGGGACTAGTTTAAGGAGGTCATATATTTTATGAAGAAGTTTCTTGCGATTCTTTTGGCGGCTCTGACGCTATTGGTCCTTCCCGCCTGCGGCCTGGACGGCCCCGCAGGCAATGACACGAAAACCAGCGTTCCGTCGGGTAGCAATCTGGAAACGCCTCAGAGCAACGATCCAGGCCATACGGCGAACAGCGATATTCGTCTTCTTTTAGACGGCAGCACTTCTTTTCCCAACCATTTCAGTACGGACGGCGGCTTTTATTATTTTTCGGAGCTCGAATCAATTGGAGCGGAACTCTACGGTATGCATCTGATGTATATTGACTATGCCTCAAAGAAGGAGGTCTTTCTCTGTTCCGATACAGCCTGCCAGCACAATACGGAAACCTGCAGCTCTGTTTTCACCATGAAAGAGTTTGGAACAGACAGCCTGCTCTTTGTACACGGCGGCTGGCTTTATGTTCTGAATCGGGAATCGGATCAAGACGGTAGCACCGCCATCGATATGACGGGGGAGGGAGCCGGCCAATCCCCGGAAAGCAAGCCTGTGGTGTTGTATCGTATGGGCTTAGACGGTTCCTCCCGCCAAAGTGTGTTTACCTTTCCGGCGAACACCACGGTAGAAAAAATAGTGTTCAGCGACGGAGCAGACCTGTGGTTTGTAACAAAAACGCTGGAATTTGAGCGGGACGGCAGCGCCACCTATACTTCTTCCACCAACCGTATGCTGGCGAAGCTCAGCCTTTCGCAAAGCAAGTTCGTCAGTGAAATCCCCCTGGAATTCGGAGACAATACGCACCACAAGGTAATCGGCGGATCCGGGACCCAGTTCGTCCTCCTTGGCGTTGCGTATCCGCAGGGAATGAGCGAAAAGGACACCATGAAGCTCAGCGACGCCGAGTGGAAAGAAATCTATAAAAACAGCAGCACGATATGCTCGACCCTGGACGCAACCAGTAAACAAATTAAGGAGATCTACCAACGACCCAACCGTATGCTCAGCCTGAATTGTGTTGTGAAGGAGGGATATCTGTACGCGTCCGATGAGGAAAACGGCGACATTTTGAAAATCGATTTGAACTCCGGTGAGAAAAGCACCCTGGCAACACTCCCGCAAAATTATATTTACTATGCGTTGGACGACGCGCTGTGCTGTTGGGCCACCGGAGCTTCCCTGGATAATTCGCTCTATTTTGTCGATCTGAAGACCGGCGCGGTCAAGCAGGGAACCCTGACCAACAAACGGCTCGGTTGGAAGCTGGATATTTTGGCAGACGCAGGAGATCAGGTTTTGGTGATTTATGATTACGAGGCTACGCCCCACGGTGACGGTTCGTATGAAATTACCAATTATCAGTACGGTTTAATCGACAAGTCGGATTTGTATAACAGCGTCGACCAATTTGAACCCATCGCCATGGCCGGGAGGGAATCAACATGATCCTGGAGCTGCAGCACGTTACAAAGCAATATGGAACCAAAAAGGCGCTGGACAGCGTATCCCTTGTGCTGACGAAGGGAATCTACGGCTTGCTCGGCCCCAATGGAGCGGGTAAGTCCACCATGATGAATATTATCACCGGAAACCTGAAGCCCTCCTCCGGCAGCCTGCTTTGGGACGGGAAGGAAACCTCTGGACTCGGTGCGACATACCGCAGTCTGCTGGGATACGCCCCCCAGCAGCAGGGGCTCTATGACACCTTTTCTGGCAGACGGTTTCTTGCCTATATGGCGACGCTGAAACGCATCCCCAGTCGGGAAATTAAAATGGAGATCGAGCGGGCGCTCACCTATGTGAATCTGAAAGACGCAGCGGACAAGCCCATTGGTGCTTATTCCGGCGGCATGAAGCAGCGGATCCTCATTGCACAGGCAATTTTGGGCACACCGAAGCTGATCATTTTGGACGAACCCACCGCCGGACTGGATCCCAAGGAGCGGGTGCGCATTCGCGAAAAAATCGAGGCTATTTCGGGGGATAAAATAATCTTGATTTCAACCCATGTGGTCTCCGATATCCAATCCATTGCAAAGGAGATTATCCTTTTAAAAAGCGGCAGCATGGTGGACTGCGGTTCTGTCCCGTCTCTTTGTAAAAAATACGGCGGTGTCGGAGATTTGGAACAGGTCTACCTCCACGTCTTTGGCGAGGACAAACACTATGATTAAGCTGATTCCATTTGAGCTGGGCAAGATATGGGGAAAGCGGAGCTTTCAAATATTTACATGGGTTTTGTTGGCCTTGAATCTTTTTTTAGCCTGGTATCTCAATCTGCCGAAGGAAAATGTGCCGCCCCTGTCTGCATATAAAGCTGTTTGCGCGGACATTTCCGGTATGCCGGAAAACGACAAGCTTCGGTTTATTGCAGGGCTCAAAGAGCGAATTGACGGCGTGATCCTGGTAAGCGATATCATCAATATAGAATCCCGCGGAGACGACGCCGGCGCAGCGTTGGCCAAGCAAATGAAGGAAGAAAGTCCCGGGGTTTTTCATCAGTATCTGGATATTTATAACAGCGGCGACTATCTGACCTACACAGATTCTCTCTATCAGGAAAAGGCGCTGCTGGACGAACTATTCGCTGAAGTTGAAAAGGTATCCGGTTATGATGCGTATCTGGCCTCCATTGGGCAAAACCAAGAGAGTCTGCGTGGCATCCCGATTTTTCAAGACGCCGCGAAGGAGTCCTTCAGCAGCCGCAATATTGCAAAGAGTGCGGCGGATCATGCGGGACTTTCGTCAGAAAAAATTCGCTGGTTTCCTGCTAAGGGCGTCAAACTGGCGACGGAAAGCAGTGTTACGGATATTTTTTTGCTGCTGTCCGTGTTTCTCTTTGTGGGCGGATTAATCACGGAGGAGAAAGAAAAGGGGCTATTTTATATTACAAGGGGGACGAGAAACGGAATCTCTGCCTGCATGGGCGCGAAGCTGATTGCGTTGCTGCTGCACTGTCTGGTGATTTGCACTTTGCTCTGTGGTTCCAGGCTTTTGTATGCGGGCTTGGCGGCGGGGTTCTGCGATTTGTCCGCTTCCATACAATCTATTTCTCCGTACATGCAGAGTAGCCTGTCCATCAGCGTGCTGGAATATTTTATGCTGAGTATCCTTACCAAGAGCATGGTTCTGTTTGGTCTCGGTACCGCTTTGAATTTTGTCTCGATTTGCTCCTCCAAAAGCTTCGTACCGCAGCTGCTTGGCGCCGGATGGCTGGGGGTGAATTGGCTTGCTTACGCCTTGATTCCCGGCTATTCAATCTGGAACCCACTGAAGTACCTATCCTTTTTTGGCCTGATGAAAACAGAGCATTTATATGGTGAATATCTCAACTTCAATCTGGCAAATTACGCCGTGCCGCGGCTTCCAGCAGCGCTTGCACTCATCACGTTTTTTTGCGCCTTGGGCATAGGCCTGTCGCTTCTGCTCTTTCAAAGGGGAAAAAGCCTTACAGCCCGTAAAATCCAGATTTCTTTTCTGGTTCCGTTCCGTCCCCATGGAAAGCTTCTGGTCCACGAGAGCTATAAAATTTTAATTACCAACCGGGCCATTTTCATTGTGCTGCTGTTCTGCGTCCTGCTCGGGTACAGCGATCTCGGCCGCACCTATTCCCCCTCCGTCAGCGAGCAGTATTATCAGGACCTAATGCTGACGCTGGAAGGCGAGCTGACCCCGGAAAAGGACGCGTTGATTTCTGCGGAGCAATCTCGATACGATGCAGCCTTTGCGCAAATTGAGCAGATTGATCAAATGGTCGCCACAGGAAAAATCGACGCGCAATCCGGTTCGGATATGAAAGCAAGATGGTATAGCGAGGTAGCCTTTTATCCATCCTTTCAGCGGGTATTGCAGCAATATGATCATGTCAAGCAAGGCGGCGTATTCGTTTATGATACCGGATACCGCTATCTGTTCGGAACAATGGACGAGAGTTTTCTCATTGATTTTTTATTGCTGGTTCTCGGAATGGTCTTTGCCTTTGGTAACGTTATAGCAATGGAATATCAAAAAAAGTCATGGACCTTGCTCTCCGCTACTGCAGGGGGCGTACGGCAGGTTGTCCAGAAAAAGGTCCTAGTCTGCGCGCTTTGTGCCGCGGGTATGGCCATGCTGCCGTGGATTTTTCGAACCATCCGCATATCCTCGGTCTATCCCATGCACCAGTGGCTTATTTCTGCCACAAATATACCGCTATATTTTAAACTCACCGTTAACATACCGATTCTTCTGTTTTTCGCCTTCGCCTGCATGTCTCAGGTCTTTGCCGTCATACTGGTCGGGGCGGTGGTCCTGCTCCTTTCCTGGTGGCGCAAGCATTATTTGCAGACGCTGATCCTAGCCGTGTTAATCCTTGCTGTGCCGCTTATACTGACCCTCATGGGTCTTGATTTTGCCAAATGGGTATCCCTATACCCACTGTACGGTTGGATCGGCAGCATATAGCGGCAGGGGCGGCCAAAGGCCGCCCCTTTTGTCTGTCGATAAACCCGCCGCCTGAATCAGAATCGGATAAAAAATGAAAGGGAGCCGTCAGGCTTCCCTTTCGCGCGTCGTTCCACAGGCGGCTGAGCAGGTTCTTACGTACGAACCTTCCAAAGCATTGTTATAGTTAGCCCTCCATCAGTCGGGATAGAACAGATGTGCCGAATCAATTTGGTTCAAAGTCCGATCCAAATACCGGGCGGCCCACCAATGTGCCATGGCCAAGTTCATATCCAGGTAGTTGCCGCAGTCCTTGGCCGCGGCCCCCGGGACCGGTCCCTGATAATCCCGTATAAAGGCGAACATTGCACGAATTAGCGGCAGGATTTCCTCAGAGCTTAAATCGCCTGCCAGCAGCAGGTAAAACCCGGTACGGCAACCCATAGGGCCGAAATACAGGACACGCTCCCTCCAATCCGGGTCGTTGCGCAGGAAGGTGGCTCCCAAATGCTCAATGGCGTGGACCTCCGCAGTGTTCATTACCGGCTCCCGGTTCGGCGCCGTCATACGCAGGTCAAAGGTGGTGACCACCGCTCCCTGAACCGAGTCCTTTCTGGAAACGTAAACACCCGGCTCCAGCAGCAGATGATTGACAGTAAAACTGGCTATCTTCTCCATAAGATCCCTCACTCCACTTCCCCTTTTATTTTCCGCAAAACCTTTTTTAATTCCTCCACAGTATCTGCAACATAGACCGCCCCGGCAGACTCCAGCTCCGCGCGGTCCCCATACCCATAGAGAACGCCCACACAGGCCATGCCGTTTTCTTTGGCGCCGTGTACGTCGTGCTCCCGGTCTCCCACCATCAGCGCCTCCTCCGGCCGTATGAGCAGATGCTCCAGGGCATAGGCCAGTACCTCTCCCTTCCGGCTCCGATTTCCGTCCATGGCGCTGCCGAAAACCCCCGTAAAATACGGAGCCAGATCAAAATGCGCCAGGATCTCCAAGGCAAACCGCTCCGGCTTTGAGGTGGCGACTGCCAGACGCATCCCCTCTCCCTGCAGTGTTGCCAGCAGCTTCGGGATATCGGGATAGACCGCGTTCTCAAACTTTCCCTGGCGGTCAAAATACACCCGGAACCAGTCTACGGCCTGCCCGGCTTCCTCCTCTGTCATCTTCGCATACGCCTGGAAGGATTCCTGAAGCGGCGGTCCAATCCAGGGATACAGCCTGTCCCGAGGCGACAGTGGACGGCCCATCCGCTCTAGCGCATACAGAATTGAGTTTGTAATTCCCAGGCCGGGATCCGTCAAGGTCCCGTCCAAGTCGAAAAAAATAGTAGTTATTCCCATTGCCTCACCTTCCACCGTCAGAAAGTAACCAGCTCACACCTAATTCCCACTGCAATTGGCCGCATCTATGGCAATGACCAGCAGAAGGCCAGGCAGCTCGTCTTCCGGCTTGTCGTAGTGCAGCACATAGGTGTCTCCCCAGTGGAACGGCTCCTTGTCAATGTACATCACCACCCGGGCGCCGTCTCGCACCTCGTAGTCCCAGCCCAGGAAGTCCCCCTCCACGGTCCAGTCCCGGTAGCTCACGTCATACTGGGGACGAAACAGCGTAAACCGCTTTTCCACACTGCCCAGCTCCCGCCCCTGGCATACAATTGTAAACTTAGGAAGAAAGCTCAGCAGCCGCTGCCGGACGATCCCGACCTCCTGTCCTGTAGCCGAAGAAAAGACGTGAATCTGGTGACCCAGCGTCAAAAACTCGGCGCGGACAAAATAACGGGGTTGCTGGTTCCCATCATAGACGTCATACGTATCTGTCCAAGAAAAAACGCGCTGGCGAATCAAAAGCTCCATCGGAATCCTCCCAGTTTTCTTCTATCATACCGCATCGGCCAAACTTTTACAAGTCCGCAGGTCCCTTCAGCTTGGTCTCACTGTGCGGAAAAATCTGTGGCGGCGCAGAATGGTAGGCCATACCTGCGCCGCCGCGTATTAACTGTTCGGAAGCGGCTTACCGGGATGCCACCCAGAGGCCCAAGGCCGGGTTCCGAATGAAATAAATTTCCTCCCCGTTCGGCAGCCGGTTCCAGCCGTCTTGCAGTGCCGCCGGATTGTAACGCGCTACCGCCTCTTTATAGGGCTGATAGGCAAAGCCCACACCCTCCACCTCCTGCCGGGTCAGATACCGGGTGCAATAGGTGATACGGAATCTGCCATCGGACGAGCCGTGGATCAGATGAGCTGCGGCGGACAGGTTCTCCTGCAAATCCGACTGCTTCTGGGCCAGGCCCATGATATGCGCCCGTCCCGTATAGCCATATTTTCGGATTAAGCCGTCAATTCCCGGATCCTCCCCGAACTTTTTTACCCCCGGCGCCAGAATTAGCAGCTCTCCCCCGTCCGCCACGGCCATGCGGGTCCGGTAGATCGCCTTATTCCCAAGCCAGGTGCTTTTAAACTCCTGCGGGTCCAGATACACCACCGCCTTGGTAATCGGCCGTGCCAGATGAATGAGGTTTTTTTCCTGGCTCAGCCGCACCGCTTGCTCAAAACCGGCACGCCCGCCGCCGATGAACAGGCCATGGGTACGAATTTCCTCACCGGGGGCTGTGGTGACTGTAAGCGCATAGTCCAGGGGCAGGCCCTGCAAAAAATGGTCCTGGGCGTAATCAAAGACCTGCCGGACCGGGCTGTGGTCTCGTCCCATGAGGCGTTCCAGACCGTAATAGGCGCCCAGCGCATGGGAGGCGTTGATCATCCGGCTGCCGCCGCAGCCCACAAAGACATTTTTGGAGTAGTTTGCCATCCCCACCACCTCGTGGGGTACCACCTGCCCGATGGAAAGGATTGCGTCGTAGCCGCCGTCCAGAAGCCGGTGATTGACCTCCACAACAATGGGCTCGTCCAGGATTCCCTCCGAGACTTCCCTGACAAACGCTGCCGGTACCTGGCCCAGCTTGACCACATCCTCACGCCAGTTATGAACCAGAAACCGCTGGAAGGGGATATCCCCATACATCAACGCGCATTCCTCCTCGGTCATGGGGGCATGGGTCCCCAGGGCGGGGAGCAAATCCACCTGGCAGGAATTCTGCAAAAAATGATAATAGAGATTTGCAATTTTTCCCGCGTTGGAGTGCAGCCGGGTAAAATCGGGCGGGATCAGCAGTACCTTGCGCAGCCTGTCCCGGCAGTCCGCCAGGGAGTCCGCCACCGCCCTTCGGATCGCCTTTTCATCCAGCCCCTCCGGATTGCTGGCGATTTTGACCTGTGGTATCATGCCGGCTCCTTTCTCAGACGCTGTAGGCGTCGGCCGTGGTGTCTCCGCCTCGCCCCGTCCAGTTGGTATGAAAGAATTGCCCCCGGGGCGCGTCCACCCGCTCGTAGGTGTGGGCGCCGAAATAATCCCGCTGAGCCTGGAGCAGGTTGGCAGGCAGGCGCGCGCTGATGTAGCCGTCAAAATAGCTCAACGCCGCGCTCATAGCCGGACAGGGTACCCCCTGCAGCGCGGCTGTGGCCACCACCTGCCGCCAGGCCGGCAGCCGGCTCGCCATCTCCCCCTGGAAAAAGGGGTCCAGCAGCAGGTTGGTCAGGTTGGGATTCCGGTCGTAGGCCTCCTTGATTCGGCCCAAAAATACGCTGCGAATGATACAGCCGCCCCGCCACATTAGAGCAATGCCGCCGTAGTTCAGGTTCCAGCCGTAGGTCTGTGCCGCGGAGGACATCAGGGCGTACCCCTGGGCATAGGAGATGATCTTTGCCGCGTACAGGGCCTGCCGCACCGCGTCTACTAATGCGGCCTTGTCCCGCGGATATGCCGCGGAGCTGTGAGGGTACGCCTGGCTGGCCCGGATGCGCTCCTCCTTCCTGGCGCTGAGGCACCGGGCGAATACCGCCTCCCCAATGAGCGTCAGGGGGACCCCTTCCTCCAAAGCGGCGATGCCGGTCCACTTTCCGGTGCCCTTTTGGCCGGCTGTGTCCAGGATTTTATCCACCAGCGGCGCGCCGTCCACATCCCGGTGTCCCAAAATATCCGCCGTGATTTCAATGAGATAGCTGCAGAGCTCCGTCTGGTTCCATTGCGCGAACACCTCCTGCATCTGGGGGGCGGTGAGTCCTCCCACGTCCCGCAAGAGCTGATAGGCCTCGCAGATGAGCTGCATATCGCCATATTCAATGCCATTGTGGACCATTTTGACAAAATGGCCCGCGCCGTCCTCCCCCACCCAATCGCAGCAGGGCGCTCCGTCTACCTTGGCGCAGATGGCCTGGAAAATGGGCTTGACCCGGGGCCAGGCTGCAGGGCTGCCCCCGGGCATGAGGGAAGGGCCCTTCAGCGCCCCCTCCTCGCCGCCGGAGACGCCGGTGCCGATGTACAGCTTTCCCCGACTCTCCGCATATTTCGTTCTGCGGATGGTATCCGGGAAATGAGAATTACCGCCGTCGATGAGAATGTCCCCATCCTCCAGGAGGGGCAGCAGGGCCTCAATCATGTCGTCCACCGCCTGGCCCGCCTTGACCATCAGAAATATCCGCCGGGGCTTTTCCAAACTCGCCACAAGCTCTTCCAGTGTGTGCGCGCCTACAACCGATTTTCCGGCTGCTCGACCCGCCAGGAACCGGTCCACCTTTTCCCCGGTCCGGTTGTAAACCGCCACGGTAAAGCCGTGGGCAGCCATATTCATCGCCAAGTTTTCCCCCATCACAGCCAGGCCGATGAGGCCGATATCCGCCTTCTTCATGATTCCTCCTTACCGCTTGACCCGGGCGTTGCCCGCGTAAATGCTCCAAACCTGCTCTTCGTCCGACGGTGTGGCATAGTCCGTCAGCATCGTGGTGGCAAGCGCACCGCAGGCCCAGCCAAATTGCAGCCAGCGCTCCGGCGCCCAACCCCGCAACAGCCCATAGAGTAACCCTGCCACGAAGCCATCTCCCCCGCCAATTCGGTCCAGAATCTCGATTGGACGGGGCTCTTCTACAAACCAGTCCTCTCCGGCCAGCAAAATAGCGCCCCAAAGGTTATTCCCAGCGCTGAGCACCTGCCGCAGAGTGGTGGCAAACACCGAAACCCCCGGAAAGACGGCCTTAACCTGAGCGATCATGGCCTGAAAGCCGGCGATTTTCCCCTGCAAATCCTTACCGCCCGCCTCGGGGCCTGGGAAGCCCAGCGCCAACTGAAAATCCTCCTCGTTGCCGATCAGGATGTCGGAAAGGTCCGCAAGCTCAGTGAAAACCTGCCGCAGCTCCTCTGTCCGCCCCTCCCAAAAGGAGGCGCGGTAATTTAGATCAAAGCTGACCCGGGTGCCGGCAGCTTTGGCAGCCCGGACCAAATCCAGGCAGAACTGACTGGACTGAGGACTCAAGGCTACAATCAAGCCGGACAGATGCAGCACCTGAACGCCCTCCCGCTGAAAGAGCCGCTCCAAATCAAAATCCTGGCTGCTGAGGATTCGGCCCACCTCGCCGGCCCGGTCGTTGTGCACCCGGGCGCCCCGGACGCCAAAACCGGAATCCGCGATATTGAACTGGTGCCGATAGCCCCATGGGCCGCCCTGAGGCACCTCCGGCCCCTCATAGGCAATGTTGCGGCCACGCAGCTCTGCCTGAATCAAGGCAGCAATGGGGCTTCCCGCAACAAAATTGGTCAGCACCTTAGTGGACATGCCCAGAGAGGCCGCCACATTGAGCACGTTGCTCTCCGCGCTGGTAGCCTGGAGCAGGTACTCCCGGCTCACGGCCACCGGCTGCCGATTGGCCGGCGTAATCCGTACCCCCATGCTGGTGGGCGCCAAAATTTGATACCGGCAGTTCGTTCGTAATTCCATCATCGCAAGGCTTCGCTCCTTTGTGTTTCTTTGTAAGTACTTACATTCAATATACTTTGTTTCCTGCCAAATGTCAACATGAGATTTAATATTCTCATCCTTTCTTTCTTTTTTGTTGGAAATTCACAAGCGGCATGTGAATTTTTTGAGCTCTCCGCCCCTTGCAATTCACAGAGCTCTATGATACAATACTTTTTGATGTAACTACTTACATTTTGGAGAAGGCTATGAATATCTATGACATTTCCCAAAAATCCGGCGTATCCATAGCAACGGTTTCCCGGGTGCTTAACGGGAGCGACCATGTGAGCCCCCAGACCCGGGAAAAGGTGCTGCGGGTCATGGCGGAGGAAAACTATACGCCCAACGCCTTCGCCCGGGGCCTGGGCCTCAACACTATGCGCACCATTGGCATTCTGTACACCGATCCGTCCGACCTGTATCTGGCCAATGCCGTATACTATCTGGGGCAGGCCTTCCGGGAAAAGGGATACGACTGTCTGCTCTGTTGCTCCGGGTACGATTTGGCGGACCGTCAGAAGTATGTGGATTGGCTCCTGTCTAAAAAAGTAGATGCGATCATTCTGACCGGCTCTTATTATGTGGAGGAATGCGATCTGGACAATTCCTACATCCGGCAGGCCGCGCAGCGGGTTCCCGTGGGCATCCTCAGCGGCCAGGTGGAGGGGGAAAACATATGCTGCGCCCTGTGTGACGACTATCAGGCCGCATACCAGATGGCGGATTCCCTGTTACGGCGGAACGCGGACCAAATTCTCTTCCTCTACCACGCCATGAGCGATTCCGTCCGGCATAAAATCGCCGGTATTCGGGATGCCCATCAGGCGCGCGGGCGTGTGTTTCGGGATAAGTATGCGGTTTTGTGCCCCCACCGGGACATCGATGCCTGCCGGGATTACATCCGCACGCTTCGCGGCCAGTTGACCTTTGATGCGGTCATGAGTACCGATGATTTGCTGGCCGCCGCCGCTCTGAAATTCGCCCAGGATGCCGGGCTGCAGGTACCGGAGCAGCTTCGGATTGTGGGCTATAACGACTCCGTGCTGGCCCGCTGCTGTACCCCGGCTCTGACCACGGTGGATAACCATGTGCAGCAGCTCTGCACCGCCTTGGTGGACATGCTTCTGGAGAATTTCGCCGGGAACCATTCCCACCGATGTTTTAAAATTTCCGGTACCCCCGTCTTTCGGGGCTCCACCTGATCAATAAGGAGGATATTCGCATGAGACTCAAGCAAGCCGCGCTTGCCGACCCCGCACTCTGGCTGGCCCAGGGCTATCGGCTACCAAAATTTAACCGGGCGGCTGTGACGGCCACTACGGCCGTCGCGCCGCAGTGGGTACACTTCGGCGCGGGCAATATTTTTCGTGCGTTTCCCGCAGCGCTGGTCCAAAACCTGCTGGAGCAGGGGGCCATGGACCGCGGTATCATTGTAGCCGAGGGTTACGACGGAGAGATTATCGAAAAGGCATACCGCCCCATGGACAACCTGTCTCTGAACGTCACCCTCAAAGCCGACGGCTCCATCGACAAAACGGTCCTGGGCAGCGTGACGGAATCCTGGGTCGTCTCTCCTGGCACTCGGGACTGGCAGCGGCTGCTGGACGTATTTGCCGCGCCCAGCCTGCAACTGGCCAGCTTCACCATTACGGAGAAGGGCTATTGCCTGACCGACCCCCAGGGGGCCTGCCTCCCGGCAGCGCTCCGGGATTTTGCCGCCGGCCCCCAGGCGCCGGAGAGCTACATCGGCAAGCTGGCGGCCCTGTGCTACCATCGGTTCCTGGCCGGGGGGGCTCCTCTCAGCCTGGTAAGTATGGACAACTGTTCCCACAATGGCGCCAGGCTTTCCCAGGCCGTGCTGGCATATGCCTGCCGCTGGGAGGATGGCGGCCTGGTGCAGCCGGGCTTTTCCGCCTATCTCCGGGATCCGAATAAAATTGCCTTCCCCTGGAGCATGATCGACAAAATCACCCCCCGGCCCGACGCCAAGGTAAAGGCCATGCTGGAAGCGGACGGCTTTGAGGATACGGAGGCTGTGGTCACTAGCAAAAATACCTATGTGGCTCCCTTTGTTAACGCAGAACAGACGCAATATCTGGTGATTGAGGATTGGTTTCCCAACGGTCGCCCTCCCCTGGAGCGGGCGGGCGTAATTTTCACGGATCGCCGGACCGTGGAGCTGACGGAAAAAATGAAGGTCGGCACCTGCCTGAACCCCCTGCACACCGCCATGGCCCTGTTCGGCTGTCTGCTTGGCTATACCCGCATCAGTGATGAAATGCAGGACTCGGACATCGTAGAACTCATTAAGACCGTAGGCTATACGGAGGGGCTGCCAGTGGTTGTAAACCCCGGCATTTTGGACCCCAAAGAGTTTCTGGATACCGTGGTCAACGTCCGCTTCGTCAACCCCTATCTGCCCGACACGCCCCAGCGAATTGCCACAGACACCTCGCAGAAGCTCGCCGTGCGCTTTGGAGAGACGCTCAAAGCCTATTTGGCCAGCAAAACTTTTCGGATAGAAACCCTCCGGGCCATGCCTCTGGTATTCGCCGCCTTTTGCCGGTATCAACTGGGCGTGGACGATCAGGGACGGACTATGGCGCTCAGCCCGGACCCCTTAGGACCGGAGCTAGCACAGGCGCTGGCGGACATCCGTCTGGGCGATCCCGGCCCATTCCACACGCAGCTGGCGCCCATTTTGTCCAACCCGGATATTTTCGGGGTGGACCTGTATCAGACCGGTCTGGGCTCTCGGGTGGAGGCGCTTTTCACCCGGATGGTGGCCGGTCCTGGCGCAGTGCGTGCCACTCTACGGGATACCCTATGCCGTTAAATTGCCCCCCGGAAAGGCCAAGCCTTTCCGGGGGGATTTATCTAACCAAATTTATGGAGCAATTTTGATCTCTGTATCAAAGAATTCAATGGATTTTATCTCCTTATCATTTATTGCATTATCAAACGTTTTTACAAAAACCATATCACCGAGGGAAAAGGATATATCCTTCATACCATTAAAAATATTTGTTGTTTCTGATGTTCCATCTTTATAATGAATCGTTATAGGATATAGATCTGAGTATTTATTCTCACCAAGCATCTCCCAATTTCCTGAGGCCTTACTGATCTCTTCTGCGAAGTCGCTTCTAAGCTTTAATGTAATGGAAACAGGGGAAACCGAAATGGATTTAATCTTTGCCACGTAATTAAACATTTTTATCGTTTTGTCCACTTGATACTCGGTAGAATAATTCTTGAAGTCAAGCTTAAAGGACGCTTTCCATTCTCCGGGGAAAAGAGTAGTCAGTTCTCCCGGCCATGTATCGGTGCTGCAAAAATCCGTAAGCTTCAGCTGAATATTTTGACCCATTAAGCTGTCGTTGGTTTTAACCCTCAAAACCAGGCTAATTTTATTGTCATTGACATTGCCATCTTTCATTGAAATGATCTCATAATTTGCGAAACCGGAGCCAAAATCAATCTCTGTGTCCTTAAAGCTATAATACGCCTGATTTAAAACGGTTCCCTTTGGCGCTGTAAAGTCCATCAAAATTAAGGTCACATTGCTGTCGCCTATCACTTGTCTAATATCCAAGGCACCATTTTTGTTTTTCACGCTCTTATCTACAGTATAGGCTCCGTTCGCCAAATACTCCGCCTGCTCCTGACTAGAAGGTTTTAGAAATTCAAGGAAATTAGGATGCAAGCTCATATATGCAGCGGCAAAGGCCGTTGTGGTAAGCAAGCAGACGGCTATGACAGCGGCTACCAAGGCGGGTTTCAACCGTTTGACTGGAGAACGCCCTTTTTTCTTTGTGGCACTATTATTTTGTTTGTTTAAAATATTACTAAGCATTCGCTCTTTTTGTTCTTCTGTGGGTTCCAGAATTTTAGATATTCTGCGTACAGCTTTCATGTCCAAAATCTTTACCTCCTAAATCAATTTTGAGTTGTTCACGACCTCTTTGCAGTTGGGACCGGATCGTACTTTCGTTACGTTCTAAATGAACCGCTATTTCTTTTACCGAATATCCTTCCAGATAATAAAGATATAGAACCACCCTGTATCTTTCAGGCAGAGCAAGGAGCTTTAAAATCACTTCTTTCTCCTGCTGATCTTCGTTACTTGAAGCGATGTCCGGCAGAGTTTCAAAATCGACGCGTTGGCGTTTCCACCAAGATTTGAGTATATCTTTGCAATAGTTTTTCGCAGTTGCGATAAACCACGCCTTTTCGTGCTCGGAGTCATAAAAAGAAACATTTGACTGCAAAAACTTTAAAAATACAGATTGAACGGCGTCCTCTGCATCAACAGCGTTTTTCAAGTATACATAGCACAGCTTATAAACTCTATCTACATTCCGTTGGTACACTTCAACCAATTCTTTATCCGTACGCAATAAAGAATTGTCTTCCATCCACTCACCTCCTACATAATACACGATCTGCCCATTCAAAAAGTCTCAATATAAAATTTCTATTTTTTAAATTGTTTCCGGTATCTGCCTATAGAACTACAACCGGTATACCGATAACCGGATTATCATGGATAATAAAATAACAACGCTACTTTTTCTGCGTCTAAATCAACTTTTTTATTTTCTTTCTACCTATTTGATGATATAATAAAGCAGCGAGGAACTTGCGGAAAAAATTGGGGGGATTGGGAGTATTCTGATGCCGATTCTCGTTCTATTTCTTTCTGGAGTTAATAAGCATCCATGCATCAATCAACCGTTTTAAGCTCTAATCTGCAAAGGGGGGAATTCACTTATGAAACTTGCGAAAGGTTATAGAAAATACCTCTTGATTCTTTTTTCCCTTGTCGCAGTCTTGGTCGTTCTTCTTGTCGCAATATTTTCTCCGCAGTTCCGGCAGGACACTACGCGATTGGATGGGAACTATATCTTTGAAAAAAGGATTTACTTACCCCTGTACAGTTCCAGAATGATTACCGATGACTATGTGGAGTATTATACGTTTACGGAAGATACGCTGATTATCACAGACGCCGATGGAAACCGGGAGGAGTACGCCATCTCCTATCAGAAAACGCCGGTCAGCGCGGAGGCGTTTGCGGAGGACTTCTATCCTTTACCCGGCCCCGACATCTCCGGATATCAGAACTGCTACCTCCTCACCGACGACGAGGGCTCCCAACAGTATCGGGTCTATGCCATGGACGACGAGCTCTGGCTTGCCAATTTTGGAATCGCATACATCACCAATACCAAAGGCCCGACCGAGAAAGCAGCGCGCATTGGGAGTATTTTTCAAATTGTCCCATATGACGGGGAAATTCCCATTGCGTCCTAATATGTCTCTGGCATTGGGAGAAAAGCTGTCATATACTGAGAATAGCTTCAAAATTAGGGGGTGATTCCCATGGGGAACCAATGACTCGACCGTGGGGATAACGTTGCTGAAAGCAAAATTCTGGTGCAAAAAGGTCATAATTCAATCAAAAAGAAAAAGGGGGATAACAAGATATGTAAAAGAAAGGCAGTGTATATTTTACGGTTCAAAACAATCCTGATACTCTTATTCATCATCGCACTTTTTTCCGCTTTCCCTGCACAGGCCTCCGCCGCCGGGATAGACGGCGGGACCGGACCATCCAATGATGTCGCCTATGACTATCCCATTGTACCTGGGACCGATCAATGGAAAGCCTTTACCTCCAGGGACCAACGCGTCGCGGCATGCCACGTGGACGCGGAGCTGCTGGAATCCATGACGACCCGGGCCCTGGTGGAAACGGTTCTCACCTACCCCATGCTGATCGACATGTACGCCTACAATACCCTGCAAGAGGGAATTGAACATGTATCCCAGGATTTTGCGGGAATATCGATTCTAAAAGAGCGCAGCGACGCCGCGGCCTGCCTGGAAGCGTACCTTGCGTCCGCAAGACAAAAAAGCGCCGCGGCCGTCCAAATTGAATCAATTTATGCCGATGACCTATTGCAGTATGTGGACGCAAACCAGAGGCTTTCCCTGGCTCCATTTCGTTTTACTCCCGCGACGCTCTATACCCCGAATGGCTCAGCGGTCACAGCCTATAAAAATACTACTTGGGAAGATCAAGGTGTCACATTTGATGAAGCTTTGGCAGTACATAATGAATATCGTTCAACATATCCTAACGCTGTCGCGCTTAGTATTCCAAACCCGGCCTATAACTGTCATTCCTATGCATGGTATGATGACTCCACGCTAAACAAGTACTGGATCGATGATCCCTCCGTTTATATGCAGGATAGCAGCTATACGTCCCATATTTCCCCGAAAATCGGTGATATAGCGTATTGGAATAGCGGTGCTCATTCCGGTATTGTTTACACAGTTGGCTCTGGTGTGCAAAACCCAGTTACCGTTACTTCAAAATGGCGTTTTTGGGGCCTTTTCCGCCATACAACCAATGACTGCCCATATAAAGGAACTATATCTTTTTGGAATTAAATATTGATACACTTTATAAATCGAGTCATTATTCCAACAAAGTTGATATATTCACAAAAAAACTTATTATATTCGCCCAGAAAAGAGGGGGTATTCTTATGTTGTCATGGTCCAAAAAGCGGCAGAGGCCCTGGTTTTCTCTTATCCTATTGGTGATGATGGCTTTTGCAATTCTTTCGGTTCTTCTAACTGTGAAATCATGCAAACAGGGCGCGGCAAGGTTGAACGGGACCTATGTGTTTGAGAAAAAAGTTTACTTGCTGCTCACGCCCAAGCTGGTCTCCGACAGCTATATAGAGTATTATACATTTTCAGACGATATGCTTGTGGTAACGGACGCGAGCGGAACGGAAAAAGAGTATCCCATTTTCTTTCAAAAATCTGAGGTGGACAAGGAAGCCTTTGCAAGCGAGTTCTCAATAGAACCTGGCCCCGACCTCTCCGCGTATCAGAGCTGCTATCTCCTCACCGACGACGAGGCTTCCTACCCCTACCGGATCTACGCCATGGACGGCGAAATTTGGCTCGCAAACTTTGACGTTTTATACATCACCAATACGAAAGGACCCACGGAGAAAAAAATACGCATCAACAGCATATTCCAAATTACGCCCTACGCAGGCGCGCTCCCGGGAGAAACCGCTCCCCTTTCCGAACCCCAAACCTAGCTTCTGCCCCCGACGCGGCGCAAGCGGCCGCATCGGGGGCAGTCCTTTTTATTCTTAAAAAATACCGGGCAGAGCCGCCGCCAGGCAGAGGCCCGCCACAAAGGAAGCCACGTTGGCCGCCAGGGCGTAGGCCACCGCCTTCCAGGCCGGGGCGGGCTTATCGCTGAGCCTGTGCAGGCACAGGCCGTACACAACGGCCTCCGCCACAAACACCAAAAGCTCCAGCAGGAAATAATACTCCAAAAACGCCCAGGGGCCATACTGGAACCGAATGAGGTTCAGCGCCACATTGAGCCCCACCTGGGTCGCCAAGTTCACCAAGCCAATGAGCAAAAGTTGCTTTTTCGCCCGGTATCCAAAGGGCAGCGCCAGCAGAAGCTCCAGGGCAATGGTCAGGACAATCCGCACCAGCAGGGAAATAAGCTCGTTTCCATGGTCATAGGCCCGCGCCGCGGAAAAGCCGCCCCCCTGAGTTAAACCGGACAAATCGGCTTTATAATAGCTGTCGAAAGCGTATCTAGTGTAAGCTCCCTGACTCTCCGCCAGCGTGTCCTGGGCCGGGAAATACAGCAAAATTTTAAACTCATTGGGTGGGTAATAGCCCCAGCGGAGCTGGTTAGACACGCCGCAATCGGCCACAAAGCCCAGGAAATAGTACCCTTCCGAATCCTGATAGGCGGCGAATTTTTGAAAAGCCGTTTCCTCCTCCGGATTGTCCGACCGGTAATCGGCGGCCTCCTCCTGGGTCACCACGCTGTACGGGCCTGTGGATTCGGACTTGGAGAGCAGCGTGGCGTAATAGGTCTCATTTTCCAGACCCGAAAAGGTGACCACCACCGAGGGCTTGGGGCCCATGTCTGCGCGGGCCGTGGTGGGCAAAATCGCAAAGAGCAGACACGTGCACAGTGCAATGGCAAAAAAACGTCTCATTCTTCTCCCTCCGTCGCTCCAATTTAGCCTTTTCTTCCTACATCGCAATACCGCATTCATTATACCCCACTTTTCCCTTGCGGCAACCGGCAATTCCCCGCGCCCTATCCCAGCCCTGAAAGACGGATCCAGTAAACCTGCATCTTTTGCCAGACTCCTATCCGGCGCCATCGGCCCGTTCCCATCAGGTCCCACGGTGTTTCCTCCTCCACCATCGTCGCCTCAGGCCCGCGCAAGAGGCCTATTCATGCAGTTCAAGCGCCTTCCAATCGCGCCCGTCTCCCGGATGGAACTCCGGCGCGGCAACAAGCTGCGCTTTTACGAGCGCTGCATGCATCTGTCCAAAAATTAGATGGTATCCTTCGTTGGCCGTGTCCCTGACCGGAACGCCATGCCGGTTTACCGGGAGGGTGGCGGCCGGATGCAGCAGAGAAAGCCCCTGGCAGGCAGCGGGCGCGGCCCCCGGAACGACCAGTTCTTCCAATTCCTTTCGCACCGCCTCATCCCTCCTCCTGTCATACACGGGAACGGAAACTTCTCCATTTTTAAATAAGCAACGGTCCGCTCACACAAAGCGCGGGTTGTCCCATGCTATGTATCGCCACAGGAAGATTTCTGCTCATAAAAGAATTTATAAAACCTCATATCGCGATCCCTTCTTTTGTCTGCGTATGCTAACCGTTGCTGGGCAGCCTCCCAAACCGGACAACCTCACCAGTTTGGATTGCATCCCCTTACCCAGCTGACGGCCGGTTTTCCGCCAAATACGCAATGACATCAGCCACATCAAATTGCAGGCAATCCGGTATATCTGTCCTTCCCGGTAAGACAGCCTGAAATTTAGGCTCAGACCACCGCTCCATCTGGAAAGCAGGGGGATGCAGACCCAGGGCTTGCAGGAGCTCCCGCTGAAAGGCCACATACTCCCGCATATCCCTGGTTCCAATGTGAAAGACGCCCCGCAAATCTCGCTCCAAGAGATAGGCGATCCACCGGGCGATCTGCGTATTGGTGGTGTAATTAACAAACAGATTCCCATAGCTCTGAACCGGGGTTCCCTCCTGTACCGCGCGGAGCAGCTTGCAAAGCCTTGGGCAATTTTTGCCCCAGATTTCAGGAATGCGCACAATCACGCAGCGCTCTCCCAGGCGGTCCCGAATGCAGGTTTCGCACGCTATTTTAAACTTTCCATACGGGCTTTCCGCCTTGGGCGTGTCCTGCTCAAAATGGGGGGCCTCCAGAGCCCCGTCAAACACATTGGCGGTGGATAAATAAATCAGCTTCCCTTTGCCTTGCGCCGCCAGGTACTCCGCAACCAGCCTGTGCGCCTCCATCTGCTGGGAAAAATCCCCGGTCACACAGGAGATTACCACGTCCGGCCTTCTGCTGGCGAGAATCTCCAGCAGCCGCGGGGAATCTCCAAGCTCTGCCTGCAGCATGGAAGGAGCATTCCGGTATTCTTCTTTCCATGTCCGATAGGTGCCCAGGACCAATTCATACCTTTTTTCAAGGACTTTCTTGATGCAGGCCCCGGCGTAGCCGCTGGCGCCTAATATCAGAATCTTCATTTCCGACCCCCCAGTTCCTTTTCTTATTTTGCAGCTCCATTGTATGTCTTTTTTTATGCAATGTAAAGGAAAAGAAAGTCTGCTATCTTGGTACAGTTTTAAAATGGGTTAACTGTGCGGCAACTTTATGTCTCAAAAATTAACAACCGTTCAATTGCCGTTTTCAATTTCGATTTGTTATAATAGAGCAAACAAAGGCCTTTGAAAAGACTTGAATGAAGGAGATGCTGTCTATGTCTATGAATCTTGTGATTCAGCAGCAGCGAAAGGCGCTGGGATTGACCCAGGAGCAGGTCGCTGCGTATTTGGGTGTATCGACGCCGGCGGTGAATAAATGGGAGAAGGGCGCCACTTGTCCGGACCTGCCTCTTTTGCCTCCCTTGGCCCGCCTGCTCCAGGTGGATCTGAACACCTTGTTTTGCTTTCAGGAGGATTTATCTCAGCAGGAAATCGTCCGATTCTCCCAGGAAATCACCGAAGCCGTCCAGCAAAACGGCATAGCGGCCGGTTTTGAAAGGGCCGAACGGAAGATTCAAGAATATCCAAACTGCGATGCTCTGCTGCATACAATCGCCATTTTGCTCGACGGCGCGCTCATCATGTCTGGATTGGCGGCAGATGAAAAAAACAAGTATGAGGACAAGCTCCTTTCCTGGTATTCACGTTCTGCAAAAAGCGAGGATGGGAAAATTAAAAATTCGTCCCTTTATATGTTGGCAAGCAAATATTTGCATCGAAAGGAGTATGAGAAGGCACAGGAACTGTTGGATTGCCTGCCAGAGCGAACCGCAATCAACAAACGTCTTCTGCAGGCTGAGGTATATTTGCAGCAGGACCAGATGGATAAAGCAGCAGAACTGATCGAGTACACATTGCTGGGAACGGTCGGGGAACTGCAAATTACGCTGATGAAGCTAGCGGATATGGAACTGGCGGCCGGTGAAAAGCTGGCCGCATCCAAAGTCTCTGAAATTGCCCAAAAGGCGGTGGCGCTGTTTGATTTGTGGGAATATGGCTCTTACGTCCCGCCTTTGGAGCTTGCTTTGGCAGAAAAAGATGAGGATGCCAGTATCAGCCTCTTGAGGAAGCTGCTCGCCGCAGTTTTTTTACCCTGGGAAATGCGCAACTCCCCTTTGTACCATCGGATTGCAAAGGGGGCGGTCCAGGCCTCCTGGGAACGCATACTGCCGCCCCTGCTGGCGGAATTAGAGGAAAATCCGAAGTACTCCTTTTTGCACGCAAACAAGGAGTTTCAAAGCCTGCTTACGGAGTATCAGGCAAAATGTAAATGACGCAGGAAGGTGCCGCCTCCCCCTCAACGGATACTCGACGCAACGCGGATTTTGCTGGAATGTTGCCGTTTGTCCGGAAGTGACATCTGGAATTCCACTGACACCCACAAGCGTTTCATCCAAGCAGATCCGTCCAACGATAGGTGCTTTTTGTCCGCGGATCAGGACATAACCCTTGCTATAGAAGAGCGCGCAGGGCAGCCCGTCCGCATATCTGATGGCAAGTGTTGCAATTTGGCTGACCCGCTTTGCCCGAAAGGCGAGTCCATACCCCGCGCCGTCTCTTGCTGTTCGGCTGTTAATCGCCCAGGTTGCGGTAGGAAAAACCGAGAAATACTTCCACACGGCGCCGCAGGAAATCTGGATTCAATATCGTGATATCAGGATGCTGAATGATGTTAGAAAACAGTTTGGATCCCGCCTTTGGAGGCATTCTGTGTGGGCGAAAGCGAACGGTTGCCCGGCGGCGAACTGATGGCGGGAATTTCAGGCATAACAAAAGGCGGACAGCCGAAACTGTTCGCCTCATGCCTCCGTATCTTAGGTGGTTTGAAAAGTACCCTCATAAAAACCAGCTAAGGGGCGGATAGATCACAAGTCCTGTAGATCAGCCGCGGGGATGTCGTTTTCCAGATTATCCCGCGCCAAATCATTGTCCAGAATCTGATACGCATCCGGGGAATGCCTATCTGCTTTGGGGATCGGCGTCCCATGGTAGACCTTTTGCGCCGGCGGCTCGGTACCGGCAATAATCGGGCGCGCAGGCTCCTTCCCGTGTTTGGCCTTGCCCTGCAGCTCAGGAACAGGCGGTACCGCATTGCGGGGCTGAATGTGGGTCCATTCCGGTCGGGCCATTCCTTTTTTTGCCATTTTCTCACCTCAAAAATAGTTTGCCCAGGGGCATGGATAATATCCGGTCTGGAATGGAGACCGGCGGCAATGCCGGCTACCTGCCTATTTTTTGAATAGACATGTGACCTTGGCAGAGGCACAGCCGACGTGTTGCCGGAATCAGGGAACCTCCAGACGAACGCACTTGCGTTTTGAGGCGTTAGACCGCAGGCATTGGCTCATTCCCGCTCCATATGGGAAGGAACCATGGGCCTGTTTTGCTTTCAAAAATTGCATAAAGAGGGCTAACTGACAATTGAAATCCGCTAGCCCTTACAAGATTATAGTGGTATTGTTTGCTGTTTCCCTTCATTTTTGAAACAAAGAAATACGCAATCTGCGTCCCCTTCTGCCGCCACTGCAAACTTCCTCCGAATTGGAAGGCTCTGTTCCTGTAAAGCTATCCCATCTTCCCTAACTAATCTCCCGGTCAAACGTCTTGTATGTGCGCACAATGATAACAACAGATGCGAGGAATGTGATCATATCCGCCGCTGGCATTGAGTAAAGCACGCCGTCCAGCCCCCATGCCAGAGGCAGGAGCAGGGCAAGACCTACCCCCAATACGACTTCACGCAGCATGGACAGGAAAGTGGAGGCCCAGGGCCTGCCGAGGGATTGCAGAAATATAAAGGTCGCCTTATTCACTGTTGCAAGCGGCAAAAGGCACAGATAAATGCGGAAGGCCTTGAGCGCAAAATTTGTATAGTACACGCTCTCGTTTTTGGCTCCAAATAGGGCAATCAGCTGCCGCGGCATCAGTTCCACAATTAGAAGCGCAAGGATGCCGACCAACGCTTCTGCTCGTAACAGCTTTGTAAACAGTTCCCTGGCTCTGTCGGTACGTTTCGCGCCCACATTATAGCCGACAATGGGAATACAGCCTGCCGCAATGCCGACGACAATGGAGATCACGATTTGAAAAAACTTCATCACAATTCCAAGTACGGCCATGGGAATCTGGGCGTACTCGGTCCGCCCAAATATCCTGTCCACAGCGCCATATTTAACGGTGGTATTCTGAATTGCCGCCATGGCGGCAACCAGCGAAATCTGTGCCAGAAAGCTGCAAATACCGAGAGATAGAAACCTTCCGATGAGCTTCCCTTTCAGAAGGAAGCTGCTTTTGCTGAGCTTGACCGCCTTTGTATGAAATAAATACCAGATTGCAAGGATAGCGGTTACGACCTGTCCGATCACCGTAGCGACTGCTGCACCCATCATACCCCATTGAAAAAGGAAAATAAAGATGGGGTCCAAGATGAGGTTGAGTATTGCCCCAGCAAGGGTAGATATCATTGCAAACCTTGGGCTACCGTCAGAACGAATGATCGGATTCATGGCCTGACCGAACAGATAAAACGGTAAGCCCAGGGTAATCCAAAAGAAATACTCCTTGGCATATGCAAAAGTACGCGCATTGACCGCTCCGCCGAAGGCCTTGAGAATGGAGGTTGAAAAACACAAATAAATTGCCGATAAAACGACGCTTGCTAAAATGCTGACGATCACGGCGTTGCCGATGCTGCGATGGGCATGTTCGGAGTCCTTTTTGCCCAGGCTTATACTTACAAAGGCGCAGCAGCCGTCGCCAATCATTACGCTGATGGCAAGGGCAACGACTGTCAGGGGAAACACTACGGTATTGGCCGCGTTACCATAGGAGCCGAGATAGTCGGCGTTTGCAATGAAAATTTGGTCAACAATATTATACAGTGCCGCCACCAAAAGGGATATCACACAGGGGATGGCGTACTTGCGCATAAGCTTGCTGACCTTCTCGGTTTCCAAGAATGCATTTATCTGGGTATCTTCCATTTTTACCTCCTATTAATAAAAACAGCATGCAGTCAAATCAGCTGGTCTTAAACCATTCGGCCGCACGCTGTTTTTAAAATTCTACTATAAAATTGCGATTGTCTCTGCCCTCTCATAAACTTTAGAAACCCATGTAATAACGGTGCGAGAATTTTTTTGCCGTATGGGCAATAAAAAACAATGAGTAGCTGAAAACAACTGGACTTACGCCGTTTCAGCTACTCATTGTGATAATATTATAGCATCCAATTTAAAATTTGTCAAAAGGAAACGGGCAAAAAAATGCGACTTTTTTCATGGCGCTTTCCGGACGCAAAAGCAACCGGGAGATAACTACGGCTGCGGCTATGCGCAAAGCGTCCTGGGGCGATCCGCGGATCCATCTGGTTTTTGGGGGAACCTCGTCGGATGAAGCGCTCTGAAATTGTGAATAAAAAGCTTGGCATAGGCGAATCGGGATGCGGATGTCGGCGTCGTTCTCTCGAATACGCCGCAGACTTCCATACCGTTCCGCTTCGGCAGGTTTATATCCTTTTTTCAGCATACTGGATTGCCACGGGCCTATCAATGGCGGAGGCGCAGTTTTTCATTAAGTTCCTTAATTCTTCCTCCAAATTAAAAAAGAGATGGAGCTTTGACTTCTTGTATTTGTTCAAAATGAGATTGCGCACACTCCAAATACGGCAAGGCGCAGCATTAGGACAAAGAAACGCTAAAATGTTGCAGCACCTTATTGTGGGTAGTTTCGTCGTTCATCATATATGCAACCATGGGCAAACTTGTCATGCCTTTTTCCCAATACCCATCAGCAGCAGACACGGTACGAATCCAGCGCACCCCAATAAAAAACTCATGAAATGGATCGATGGTTGCTTTTGCTACGCCGTCTATCCACTCGCAATCCAAAATATTTTTTTCGGTGTTGTTATCCTTGACAGTGAAGTTAGCAGCTGGCGTCTGTCGCAAAACGCAAATACCAATACCAACAAAACCAACGCCTGCAATGTGGCAGAAAATAATATCTCCTGTGTTAATGTTGCTCAGAAGCGTTCCCCCATCACCTCCTGCAGACACAAAACCATATTTTCGAGCATCTTCCCAGCTCCTTCCAGAGCCATACTCCACGGTGAACCGGCGGGCATTTCCGCTTTGAATCGAAATTTCCGTTGCGTCATCCCAACCACCGGCCAGCTCTTTAATTTGGGTTGGATTCCAAATAGATTTTGCGAGGCCGACATATAGTTGGAGCCGATCGCGGATTGCGGTCTTGTCAAATCTATCATAGGGCTTAAACCCGTATTCACTGGCCAGTTGCAAAAACTTCGGGTTATTCTGATATGCTCCACGATTCAAGGATTGTGCCAGGACGTTATCCCCCAAGTATTGCACGACCTTTTTCTCATAGGGCATGTCCTGGTAACTCCGATTGTGGTCGCTCGTCAAGAGGATTAGGTTCCCAAACTTTCTGCGATTGTTGTTGAAGTCCTCCTCGTCGTTGAACATGCCTTTGTAGGTGGCATAATCATCCGGCAAAATATGTTCAATGTCATAGGATGTTTTAGGGTTGCGGTCCACATACTTTTCAAATTGGGATGCACGCCCCATCCTCACATTCACGTAATCCGTTAACCTGGCCAACATATGAAGCATATATCGTCCGGTAAATTGATTGAGTTCAAACTCCCGAATAGCTTCCAGTCTTTCGTTCATCCGCTGTAATGTTGTAACCAGTCTAATCCCGATCGTCTGAGCGTCCTGATTCCTGATTTGGCACATAATTCGGAATAGAAGATTTTTGTTTGCGTTCCAGTTGATTTTCTTGTAGTTAAAAATGCGGGTAGAGGCAAAGATATCAATAAATGCGGAAACCAATTTAATTTTTTGATCGACAACAGACGGTACATCGTCCACCCGAACCGCCGCCATAATCAAATAGTTCTGATAAGTAATGTCTCTATGCGCATTGTAGAAAACCGCTTCATATCCCGGAGTCAGTCTGTCGGAATACTCTTTTATGCGCAAGTACAAGCTAGTCATCAAAGACATTTCAATGGTTACCAGCTCCTTATATTGCTTTGGCTGAGTCAGTTGCATCTCAGTCCGGGCGTTCGTACGAACCCAATTATGGAATTTTTCTCCCAGCAGCTCAAAATCCCGATCTTCGGCACCTTTACGAGTCTCGCGGATGGAGTTGGCGTATTTTGCACGAAGCCAAGCAGAAATAAAATCAACATCCTCAGCCTTGATCATACCGCTGCTCTGTGAATTAAAGGCAGTTTTAATGCGAGTAATATTCTTCTGCCACACCTTATTGACTGAATCTCGGTCCACCTCATCTGCCTGCTGAATGATATAGGCTTTTAACATTTCAGCACTGTTCAGGCTAAGGCCGCGATCGTTCATTGTCAGGAAGATCGTGTGGGCTTCATCTTCCGAAGGCGTGTCGATCTCCAGCAAAAGGACTTTCCCTTTTAGCCAATAGATGAAGAACGGGAGGGCTTCGCCTTTCAAATCATCTGGAAACAGCTCCTCAATATCGTGGTACCGAGCATGTAGGTTCTTGTTGCTCTCATTCTCTGAGGTATATGCACTATTCTGGTCCCAAAGAGCCTGCATACAGTCATTTCGCTCCGGTACATCCAGGTTAAAGGACATCGTTCCAAAGTTATCCTTATAGATTAAGGTATCAATATTGACCGGAAGATAAGGAACATCTGTAACTTGATTCTGTAAGTTTCTTAGATAGATCAAAAGCAGCGATAAAGAGGTCAGGCGCTGTTGGCCGTCTATGATCTGTCGTGTATTTTCGCTGGTGCAGATAATACTGCCCATGTAATAGTACCCGTATTTCTGCACTTCAGAGGGTGCGCCATGATTTGACGGATCGTAATATTGCCGAAACGTATCATAAAAGTCCATCAGCATTTGCTCAATCTGCCTGCGGCCCCAGCGATATTCCCTTTGATAATAAGCTACTTCAAACTTGCCTCTAGTCAGGATTGTTTCCAGAGTGTCAGTTTTGTCTATTTTCTGCATTGATTCGTAACACCTCCTCAAAATATCTTTTAGATATTTTTTCATCCACCAACCCGGTTGGTTCTTGGTTGCATGGCCACCCTTTTTTTGAAGCGAAAGGTATAGCCAAGTGCTTTGGCTTTCGCCACCGTTTCAGAAAGCTCCTGCTCTCCGATGACCCATAGTCTACCACCATTGGAGCGCTTGTCTACATACTGGGCTCCAGCGGCTTTTAGAAGCCCGATCATATCTGTATCATTCGATTTGACATCCTCCACTTTGAAAAGCATCATTTGCTCCTGCCCCGCGCTCTGCATATCAGGAAGGTTCTTTTGCTCCGGTTCAATATAATGTATCTCAGGTTTCACAACCTTTTTTGTTCAGGCGCTTCGGGCATTACAGGCTTTTCTACCTTCTTGGCGGGAGATGAAGCTGGTTCTGTTTCTAACGACAGCCCCTCTTCCGGCGGAAATTTTGGTTTTGAGACCGGTTTTACCTCAAAAACTGACCTAGCTTCGGGATGGCCAAGCTCATTCTTCAAACACAGCTCCGATTATATCGTTCTTTGGGTCTAATGCGGCTGCAATCGTACCTGCCTCAGCTTCAGAGACTTCATCGTCCCCATGAAGAATCGCGTATGCTCTCTGTTTCACCCGCTGAAGCAGCTCCGCATCTTGGCCAGACGTTTCCTGAACCACTTCAGCATCTTCCGGCTCGATTCCTTCCTCGGTCAACGCTGTTGCAACTCGTTCCATGGTCTTTTCAGGATTTCGATAGTATTCGCTGCCCCGAATTCGGATGAAATGCCAACCCAGGCGTTCAAGGATCGTTTGCCGTTCCATGTCTTCACGGATCTTATCCTCTCCACTGTGATAGCGCTCGCCGTCACATTCGATTGCAACTTTCTTTTTTCCGCACACCACAACCATATCCAGGCGGTAAGCACCGACTTTCCACTGTTGTACCAGATGATAACCCCTGACAGCAAGATATTTGGCCACGGCGGATTCAAACGGAGACTCCGCTTTCTCTTCGATTTGGGCGTTCAGCATATGGACTGATTCGGGATTCAACGAAAAGTCAATCAGCATCTTGCGGATATCGTCAGGTTTCAGGTCATTTGCCGGATCAAGGGAGTCTACGACCCAAAGTTGGTCCTTTGCACGGCTGGCCGCGACATTATAGCGCTTCCGATAAGCATCGTCCACACCGAACCCCTGCTTTGCAACGGGGCCTTCACCATTTGCACAATCCACCACACTCAGGAAAATTACATCCCGCTCATCCCCCTGGAAGTTGGATGCATTGCCGCACAGGATTCTGCGCCCACTACATTGCCTAGCGTCAATGTGCCTGTATACCTCTTCTTGCAGTTTTTTGACCTGCTCATCACCCAACAGAGAAATAATACCAAAGGACTTGCCTGCATACTCCGGCTGCTCCATACACGCCTGCAGCAAAGCAACGATTGCTTTTGCCTCTTTTGGATTGGTCTTGCCGATTCGCTCACCATCCGCTACTCGATAGTTTACGACGGCAGGGAGCAGCATGTTGTTGCTGCAATCTCGCAGAGGCTTAATTTTAAAATCATACGAAAGCCAGTTAGAAAATCCAATGATTTCAGGGACACAACGGAAGTGCTCATGAAGCATCAACGGTTGAAATGTTGTCGCCGCAATGTCGTAAATAGATGTTTTGGCATCATACAGGTGGGCATTGGGAATCTTGCCGGCAATGTACATTTCCTTCAAAACATTCATTTTATCGACTTGAACACCAACAGCCATGGGACTGACTTGCTTATCATCGCCCACAATGACCAGCTTCTTGCCCATATATAAAATAGCCAGAGAAGAAATATCCGATTGGCTGGCCTCATCAATAATAATGATGTCAAATTTGTTGGTACGGGGATTGAGGGTTTCCAGTGCTTTGCCGATAGGCATGATCCATGCCGGAACGGCATCCTGGCACTTCACCATTAGTTTGCGTGCTTCCGCACGATACATCGGAGCATTTTTACCGGTACCTTTTCCAATTTTCTTGACTGTTAGTTTCCAGCCTTGCAATGCCTGCTTCATGCTGATATCATGCTCTGTTCTGCGCAGCAAGTGATACCAAGCAGACTTCTCTGCAAATTTTGCCGTGATTCTGCGATATTCCTTGCTGAGGGAAAGGCTCTTTTTCTGCAGCTCCGGAAAGGGCTCCGCTATGATCTCTTCGATAATCCCGTAGTATTGCCTCCATCTCCAGGCATCGTCAATATTGCCGGGAACTGCAGCATCGCCATGGATACCAGCCCGGCTGCGGATTGCTTGAGCCCATTGGGGTGCAACCGGAGTCAACCGATTCAGGTATTCCTCACGCTTATGCTTCAAGCTGGTTTTCGCATATGTATTTTCCAGAATTGCATAGGCATCCCGATATGCAGGGACATCATATGCTTCTGCGGCAGAAAGGATTGCCCTGCACTCTTCCGAGTACACTCTCTTGCCCGTCTGAAGGACATTCCGGTTGTTTTGCAGGTCAATTTGAATATCCGACATAGATTTGACAACATCGAAAATATCACAAAGCCTAAGGATTTCATGCCCCAGTGCCGACAAAATCTTCTCAGTCGAAGTAATTTCCGAATCAAGGGTGTTATACTGGAAGATCACATCACAAGGAAGACCTACAGCCTTCATACGCATCGTCAGCACTTCATATTCATTTTTGAACCAGTCCAGATAACGTTGAATCAGAGGGATGTAATTTGCAGCGACACGTTCAGGACCATCCCGTGCAGGATCATCCCGATCAAGATCGTAAAACTGTGGAACTCCATGTTTGGCAATCAAATCATTCCAGAAAAAAGCGCACTGTTCTCTCTTGGCCTTCATTTCTAGAATGTGGAGGATCAGTTTGCAGTCCTCTGTATTTTGCGGTCTTTTCCCATTGATGGTAGCTCCGTTCAGTGCGACCTCTAACTGCTTATTGAGAAGATGCGCAAACTTGCCAATCTTCCCCCCCCGGCTATACTTATCCAGCAGTTGCTGCACAGCATGGGAGAATTCAGGTTCTAAATTGAGAATGTGAACCTCTTTGCCAAAATTTTCGGCAACCAGCTTTTCTGCATAAGCACAGGTTTCCTGGATTTGGTCGACCAATCGAGTCCAGAGCTGCCTGTATGTACTGCCCTTCTTGCCATCAACAGCACAATACTGCATCCATGTTTCTATCTTCGGAAACGTGCAAACATATTTCCTCAGCTGCTCCACTGCTTGTGCAGGTGGGTAATCCAGCTTAAGCTGCCCAAAAGAACCATTCACCAGGATTTTGCTCTCTGCTGGAAAATTCTGAATCTGCCAATGATTGTTCTCAGAAATAGATTTCAGGCGAGCTGTTGCACAATGCAATGCATTACATTTGCGCTCGAAATCCCCTGGAGCCATTATGTTTGCTGGATCAGGGATATCATGTTCAAATTCCGCCTCATCCTGTACGCTGATTACGCCGCTACTTCGATACAGCTCTGTTAATTCTGAAAAACTGAGCGGCAGTGGCTCGTACAGTCGAACGGGACCGGGAATGTAAGAGAGGGTTTCACGGTTCTCCTGAACATAGGCAGCTGCTGCAGAAGGAGAGATGTCCTCACTATTGTAGACAATGCAGTTGCATTCTTGATTGATAATGGAGAACAGCTTTTTACGTACAGCAGCAAGATCGCTGATAATTTTCTTTCGTTCCTGTCCCAGAGAATCCATTTCCCTCTTGACCTCGAAGGAAGTGAATTGTGCCATATAGCTGGTAATTCCGTCGATGGACTTCTCCATATCCACATTGGAATCATCCAGCATGGAAACGCATAGGCTCTGCAGACCAAGCGCTACTTTTTCCTTTAGAACGCTCAAAGCTTTCTGTGTATGACTGGTAACGAGAACGCTCTTTCCCTGAGCCAGAAAATGCCCCATTAAATTTGCAATGGTGTGGGTTTTACCTGTTCCAGGAGGACCTTGTACCAAAACTGCGTTATACTGCTCAATTCGTCGGGCAATTTCCAACTGTTCCTTATTAGCCTCTTTGGACAGCAAAATATCAACACTTTCACCGCCGACGGCGGCCAACTGCTCTTCTATGGAAGACTCTCCCGTGACTTCGGGAATATCAATTTTCCCACCTTCCACAATATCACCGATGGGGGCCGGAACTTCGCCTGTCTCATTAACGTGTTCGATGATCTGCTCAATCGCTTTTAACGCACCATCCATACGTTTCCGCAAAATATAGCAGGGATTCCGATAGAGCAGCAGCCGCTCTTTTTTCTGCCAGCCATCCGGAACGCCATCCTCGGAATAAAGGCTTTCTGAGGAAAGTTGGTGCGCAAACATTTTGAAAAATACAGGCAGATCATTCCGATCCAAGGGGTGATAATCATTCTGATGAAGGTCATCACGCAGATGGTTAATGGAAGCCAGATTGATCGCTTCCATACTCTGAAAGATGACCGTATAGAGTTCCGTTTCCACATCAGTATCTTCTATGTAGATGGTGTTCTCTACCGGATCATGGCGAATTTTTACACGACGAGTTAAAATCGGATGGTCAATTTCCGATATCATCCGATCACGTATAAAACCGTCTGCCACCACCAACTCCAATGTCTCAGAATCGCGCTCCAAATCAATACATATTTTGTAAAGCTCCGAGAAAAAATTTCTTGTCCTTGCCAGCAATATCTGTCTTTCCGTCCAGATATTGCGCGTTGCAGTCCATGCCGCATAGGCGCTTACCCGTTCTGTATCGTCAGCAAAAAGCTCCTTGTAAGTTTGATGCTCTTCGTCGATACGCTGCCGGAGCTCTTCCAACGCCTGTTCTGAACGTCCCATTTGGTCAAGCGGTCGAAGGATAAACTTCCTTGTCTTGGATCCGTTGCGATAATCGTTCCATCCCTGTTCCAACCATTCTGCAAAGTTAGAATCAGGTTCCGGGCAGCGCTGAAATTCAGGTTTGTGCACTGACAGCAGAATGTTGGTAATACTTTCGGTTTCTTCCTCTTCCACACGATCCCGATAGTAGACTTTAATGTTTTCCGGATCATCCGGAAAAGAGGCCAACGAGCACCACCACGGATATTCCGATACGCGGAGTACCTCCTTCTGCTTTAATTTATTTAGCTCTTCAATAAATTTGAAAAGAGAAACTACTTTTTCCTGTTTGGTCAGTTGCTCTTCAACCTCTTCGGTCATAATCTTATCAACCAAAGTTACACTCCCTTTTCCCCGTTACCCTTCTTGTTCGGAAGCCGGCACAACTTCCATAATATCTCCGAGATCGCAATGCAAAGCCGTGCAAATTTTTGCGAGAGAATCTGTCGATACGTTTTCATTACGTCCCATCTTTGCAATCCGTGCAGAACGGATGCCCGCCGCCTGCAGTAAGTCTTTCTTTTTCCTATCTAAATCAATGAGAAGTTTCCATAGCTTTTATAGCGAATCGGCATTTTATCTCCTTCCTCGGCAATTCATAGAGTTTCTATCCGAACAGGTTACACTCCGTGAGGTCTGTCACCCACTTCTGGTTTGGCTTCTCCGCTTCAAAGTTCCGCTCCAACAAATTGGGCGCGATCTTGCCGACCTCACCTTTGTAGACATGATATTTCTTCATCCGTACCCGGCGGCCAGGCTCTTTCATCAGCCGCTGGGCTGTCTTTTGATTGAGGCCGTAGCCACGGCGGTGCAGTTCCTCGGTGATACGCCGGTAATCGTAGCGCCCCTTGTTCTCCTGGTAGATGGCTGTAATAGCCGTTTTTGCCTCCAGATATTTGTCCGACAGCGTGTGTTTATGCCGCAGCTTCGAGATTACTTGTGCTTTTTCTCCCGCTGTTCCCTTTTTGAAACAAGACATTCCAGTTTTTTGGTAATCCACCTTTGCCCGCAGCCTCTGCACTTCCGCGATGAAATCTTCCTCCACTGCTTCGGGCAGCGTGGCCGCGCGTTGGCCCTTCGCACGTCCCCAGTGTTCCAGATAAAGTCCCGACAAATAATGCCGCTCCCACCGCGCTACCATTTTGTGGTCCGGCACGCCAAAGCGCCGTGCCGCTTCATGGAGCTCAACTTTTCTTCCTGTATCGTCTCAACAACCTGTTGCTTAAATTTTTCGCTGTAAAACCGTAGTGGTTTCCCTGTTGACATATTAATGCCCCCATTTGTTTTCAGTATATCATACTGTCCAGCAAATGGGGGGCAGTTCAGCAGAGCGGTTTTGCTTGTCCCTTGCAATCATTCCCCTGCGTACCGGGCCGATACGATTCGTATCAATCCAGTATCAAGCGGCAAAGTGACCGGTCAAAAAGCCTGTATTCATGTGGGTTTACGTCCTTTCGGACTTCATTCCCACTCGACAAATCCAATTATATAAGACTGTATTTGCTATGCTTTCACAGGCAAAACATTCGCATATTTGTTAATATTTCACCTGCCATTTTGGGCCGCTCATTTTCTTAGTATCAAAATAGTATCACAAAAGGTGGGGAAGTACAACCACATTTCTCCGCCTTTTATAGAAAAGATTGTAGGAGAAAGTCCTCAATAAATCGAAAGTTAGAATAGTCCTTTATTGTATTTTTTTTGTACTGATAAAATGCAACAAAATCCCAAAATAAGGCCAAAAATTAAAACAAGAACAGTAGTGATTACAAGCAAGTCTGAATCACCGAATAATCCAATAATGCCGCTGATAAAAGGTGCAAGAGCAACTACAAATAATGCCTTTCCAAATGCTTTACCATAGGCTGCTTTATCTTTCACTTTTTCTTGATGGTAACTGTGTATCAAATCTGTTTTACCACGATAAATCATAATACTCAATGCTATGAAGAGTACAGAAATGGCGAACATCAAAACAGAATATAGCAACATAAAGTACACCTCCACAAATTTTTAATTTTTTATTCTCATTATAACTTTACAGGCACCTGCTGACAAGTACAAATCTGAAGGGCATCCCTTGGAGTGCCCTCCTGCCGTCTGTTACCTCGCCCCCCGGCTAAACTTCCGTTTTGCTTTCCGCCGCCTCCCGGCGTTTAGCGTCCTCCACTGCACGCTCAACCTCCTAGGGGCCAAAGGCCCGCCCAACCCGCTCATAGTTGGTGGCAATTCCCCGCAGAGCCTTGTTCTCCATCTTCACCTCCTGCAAGCGGTCAGACAGGCGCTGGTTGCTCTCCCGCACCCGTCCATAGTCCCTTGCAGGCGCTCAAACTTCCCCTTTAGGTCGATATAGGCCCGGTACAGGGAACGCAGCACCTTAACGATCTGGGCCAGCAGGGGCTTTGCTTTTTTCTCCCGGTAGGCCCGTCCTGTTTCCAGCGCCCCCGGCTCTGGTAAAATCTCCTCCGGGTCGGCGGAGAACTCCGCCGCCAGTCGCTCTATATTCTTTACCGCCGGGGCCAGCTCTTTTAGCCTCTGCTGGGGTTGCTCCACCTTACCCTGTTTCTCAGTCTTGACCGTTTCCAGGGCGGCGACTTTTTTATCCCTCTGCTCTTTCTTGTAGTCCAGCACAGACAGATGCTTGTCATGGGTACCCTAGGTGAGCAGTATATTCCATGAGATTTGTATACATGAAGCAAAGGTTGAAAAGCAAAATGAAATTGAGCAACTTATGAAAGAGGTTGCTGATTTCTATATGGCACAAGATGGCGTTGTCGAGGTAAAATATATCAAGCGTACCCATCGTCAAACTGATTTTAATGCGGTGAAAGAAGGCGAACTGCCTGTTCGCCTTACTTGAAACGTTGGCAAGGTTACTTATGTGTTACATTGGACTTTGCAGGATGAGGAAACGCATGCTCGTGTTTCAAAGCTAGGTCTGGAACACTTTTACAAGCGTTGGAATCGTTGCTTGACCACTATGCCCGTAAAAACAAATGCAAAACGGCCTTGCTGATTAAATTAAAGTCAGCAAGGCCGTTTTATGGTTCGGATAGCATTGGGCACTTGCAAGCAATTCATCACCTGCAATAAAAGCCAAAACCGCTCCTGTTATCAAAAGGCAAAAAGAACCCCGGAAACCCGCTGAAATAGCGAGTTCCCGGGGTTTTGTACCTTATTCCCACTCGCCAAGTTAACGTTGGTTCTAAACAATATTGCTTAGATGATTTAACTTCTATTTGTTTCGTTTGATACCGATTATCCAACATACACGGTGTTGCCGGATTCCTGTTATCAAAAAATTATCAGCCTTTGGTTATCAACGTCGGATTTAACTTGTCGTTTCTGATGGTTTACAGCTTTATATTACCACAAGTTGTTGGAAAGCGCAAATCACACTTTTCCGCAGGCCTGTACCGAATTGTGTGTTAAACTGAGTTGCCATTTGATATTGATTGTACCCCTCCATTGTGGGGACGACAGAAGGCTACGGACTAGATTATATAAACTTTCGCGGTACGAATCGTGCTATTTAACACAATGCTGTATAACTGAAATTACATAGTCAATGGGATCACAGCAATTCTGTTTCACCCACTCGGTAATGATCGCCATTAACCCATGGATATAAAATGCCATTAGATAATGTCTATCCTGTTCAGGTACCTGATAGCGGTTCAGAATCGGTGTAAAAACATGGAAAAACATTCGCTCGTAGGTGTCCTCCGTCCGCAGAGCAGCAGAATTTTCAATTGCCGTTTGGAATAGTCGCTTATGCTCTTTGATATAGCAGAGGTATGGCGTTAGATATTCCGGTGTTACCAGATACAGTTCTTCCAACGGGCAATCCAGAACCCTTGTGATGATGTTGTCAGCATCCGGCTTAAAATAAGCCCGAAACTGCCGATTCATATATTCCATACTTTCAGAAAGCAGATCGGCAACCGTTTCATAGTGCAGATAAAAAGTAGAACGATTAACGCCTGCTTTTTCACAAATTTCCTTTACCGTAATAAAGGGGAAATCTTTCTGTTCCAGCAGTTCCAAAAATGCTTCGTCAATCCGGGCTGCTGTGTTAAAGTATTTACTTTCGGATTTATTCACTGGACACCAACTTCTTTCGGATGGTTGCTGCGTGTATCAGCATATATATCGCAAAAACGATCACGATCCCATATACACAGCCGCCTGTAATAGCGTTCATCAATTTGCGGTAAGCCTCGCCATTGACCGAAAACCGGGAGATCATGGCTGTCTGCAATCCGAGAATCGACATCATGGCAGATACAAAATTTAGAATTTTGGCGGCAGAAAGAATCGGACTGCCCACTTTGCGAAATTTAACTAAGTTAACAATGGAAAGAATTGTGATGTAAAAGGCGTAAAGCGCCGACAGATAGATCACATACCCAGGGTAGAAAAAGCCAGAGTTCGTCTGTACCATCAGCACAATCATTCCGCCCATGGGGATATTCAGCAGAAACAACATCCACGCAGTCCGGCGATAATAGCGGTACTCATCAGACAGACCGCATGTACCACGGCGGCGATAACCAGTCACCAGATAAGCCCGCAACCCTCCCAACACCAAATAGTAAACGGACATCGAAACAAACCAAGCAGACCGATACTGAATCCCTGCCACAATACGAAACAAAACATAAAGGAAGTTCACGATCATCCCCTGGTAAATACTGACGCCGCCGCGAAAAGCTATATCGCATAGATACCGCTCTCCAATTTCTGTATCTAATACTTTGCTGATCGGCTTACTGCTTATTATAACTGATTTGATTCGCTTTGTCAGCCGGGGAAAAGCGGCCACCCAAACAATAAGAGAGTACGCCGACATACAATAGATTATGTATGCCGCCGCACTCTCTGTTTGATTTACAGCAAAGATGAAAATAAGCGCAGCGAACACCGCCGGCGTGACATACAAGATCTTTTTTGGTGGATTCAGCAATTTCCCCAGAATCACCCTTGCGTATTTCATGGCTTATTTCTCGCTGATCTCTTTTGCAAGCTGCATGATGTCATAGGCATACTTCTGTTTTCCTTTTGCCATCAGTTTCTTGTAAATGGGGTAATTGATTCCCATACCCAACAGGCCAATCACACCCAAAAGCACTCCCAGGACAAACATCTTGGTGGTATCGCCGCCGATAATGTTCATAGAAAGGCACATCCCTAAGCCCATAACCAATGCAGCGAGTATTCCAAAAGTATAAGTGAATACCGTTGCCGGGAGTTTCGCCCTTGCATCCAGTTTACGGAGTGCGATTACTTTGGATGTGTCCTTCGGTGCATACTCATTGGCGAGATGTTCTGCGTAAATCTTATCTGTGTCCATGGCTTTTGCCTCCTTTGTTTGATGGACTTATCATATCAGAGCCATAAGTAAAACAGAACAACACAAGCCGCAGATTGTGTTGTGTTCAAAAAAACAAGTTGCTTTTTTAAGGACTATCATGCTCCAAAGGACGCCGGGGCCGTTTCCTGGCCTTCTCCGCCTGCTCCCGCTGTTTGTCGGCCTCAACCGCCTGTTCTACCTCCTGGGGGCCAAAGGCCCGCTTAACCCGCTCATAGTTGGCGGCGACACCCCGCAGGGCCTTGTTCTCCATCTTCACCTCCTGCAAGCGGTCGGACAGGCGCTCGTTACTCGCCCGCACCCGGCCATAGTCCCCTTGCAGGCGCTCAAACTTCCCCTTTAGGTCGATATAGGCCCGATACAGGGAACGCAGTACCTTGACGATTTGGGCTAGCAGGGGCTTAGCCTTTTTCTCTCGGTAGGCCCTGCCCGTTTCCAGCGCCCCCGGCTCCGGCAAAATCTGCTCCGGGTCTGCTGAGAACTCCGCCGCCAGCCGCTCCATATTCTTCACCGCCGGGGCCAGCTCCTTTAGTCTTTGCTCCCGCCGCTCCACTTGCCCCTCTTTTTCCGCTTTGACCGTTTCCAGGGCGGCAACCTCTTTTGCCCTCTGCTCTTTCTTGTAGTCCAGTACAGAAAGGTGCTTGTCGTGGGAACCCTTGTCCTCCCACTCTATCCCGTGGCGCTCCATTACAAGGGAAAGCTGCTCTTTCTCTGAGCGCACCCACTGGCTCCACTCTGTATCGCCTCTGGTGCCGCCATGAAAGCCCTGGGCCGCTAACGCCTGTTTGAGAGAAACCCTTGTGTCCAGCCCCCGCTTGCTCCCCGTGATGAACGGTACAAAGTCGATATGCAGATGGGGCGTGGCCTCGTCCATGTGGAGGTGGGCGGAGAATACCCTAAGTTGGGGATTGCGTTCTTGAAAGCTGCTCATGTACTCGCCCAGCACCGCCGCCGCAAGCTGGCCGTCCTCGCTGGCCGCGCTCATATCCTCCTTGTTGCCCACTTGCAGGATGATTTCATGGAATGGCTTTTCCTGCTTGCCGGAACGTATCTTTTCATAGTAGTCCTTGATTTGCCTGTCGGCCCTGGTCTGCTTTTCGTTGTACCGCTTTAGGGCCTCGTCAAAAAGTTCATGGTAGACAGCCTTGATATTTTCCTGGCAGTAGTCTACATTGAGATGAGAGCGTTCCGGGTCTGTATTCTTAGCGTGGAACTTTCGGCTGTTGTGGTTCACCGAGCCATGCCCCACCATCACGCTTATCGTCCTTTTCAAATCAATCCCTCCTTTTCCACCGCCGCGCCAGCGGCGGGCCTTTGTTACTTTCTGCGAAAGTAACGCAAAAGCACTTTTGACAGCCTGGCGGCCATCAAAAGCGCATTTGCGCCCTACGGGGTGGTGTGGGGGCTTTGCCCCCGGCAACTGCGGTTGCCTCCCCCAGCAGGGCCGCCCTTTGAAAAGGGCGCCCTGCACCCCGCCTAAACTTTGTCACTCGCCGTTGGGCAGGGGGAAAGGCACAGCCTTTCCCCCACCCGGCAAGTGTGTTCCGTGGGCCGAAAGTCAAGGGGTACGGGTTGTATTGCCTTGCGGCAATCTCCACCCGCAGGTATGCCCCCTTGACTTTTGGCCCCGCTCCCCGTGACGGTGGTGACGATGGTGACGGCCTTTTTGCCGCCCCTCCTAACATCGTCACCACCGTCACCATCGTCACGCCTCCTTGGGGACGAGGACCAGCGTGACCCGCCTCCCCGTATGAGTACGGGTGTTTTTATAGCGGACGCCGTACTCGTCGAGAAGTATCCCTGCGTTGACGTTCAGGCGTAGTGTGAGGGCATTGGGCTTTATGTCCACGCTGACGGCCTCCGCAAGTTCGGTGGGCGTTCCGCTCCACTTCGTCCCCTCTGCCGTCACCAGGGCGGCTACGGCCTCTAAAATGGGGTCTGGCGGGGCTTTCCACAGTTCCGTTTCCGCACGCTCCAACTGCCAGACAAGGCGCTCCACGTCCCGCGAGAGATAGAGCCGTTGGTCTTGCTGGTCGCGGCCCGATATATCCAATATGGCGGCGTTGTCCGTTCTCTTTTCCTTTTGGAGCAGAAAGGCCCCGTCCGCCGCCCCCAGCAGGCCGTTGGTGCCGGAAATCATTTCAAACTTATCATCTGCCTGTTGCTTGCGGGTGTGATGTACCAACAGGAGGCAGACGCCGCTTTCATCGGCAAAGCGTTTCAATCTGCCCATAACTTCATAATCGCTGGAATAGCTGTATTTCTCGCCCCCGGCCTCCCGGATTTTTTGCAGGGTGTCAATGATGATAAGCCGGGTGTCCGGGTGTTCCCGGACAAACTTCTTTAACTGTTCTTCCAGACCGCCGCCGAGCTGCTTGGCGTAAATGGCGAAGTGAAGGCTGTCGGTACTGTCCGTCCCGAACATTCGGTAAAGCCGCTCCTGCAAGCGGCGGTGGTCGTCCTCTAAGGCCAGGTAGAGGACGGTGCCCTTGTGGACGGTATAGCCCCACAGCGGGAGGCCGGTGCTGACGTGATAGGCAAGTTGGGCCATAAGAAAGGACTTGCCCACCTTGGGCGCTCCTACAAAAAGATACGTCCCCGTTTGGAGCAGACCGTCGATGATAGGCGGTCTGCTCTGGTACACGTTGTCGTAAAGGTCGCGCATGGAAATGGTGGGTAGATAGGCCGGGTCGTTGAACCTCTGCATTTGCCGCAGCATTTCGTCCAAATCCTTTTCCGGGGGATTGTTTTCGGTGCTGTCCTCTGATATACTCGATGTGGGTTTTTGTGAAAGCGGCTGTCCCCCGTCTGCGCCAACAGATGGAAACGGGGCAGTCGTTTTCGTTCTTTTATCATCCATCAATCTATCAATCCTCCCTCATGCCGTCCAGCGTCACGGTGATTAGCTCGATGGTGTCCAGCAGTTCACCGTCCACGCCGCCCCCGGCCTCTATGCGCCGCATCTCGTCCAGCACAGCGGCCAGTTCGTTCCGCAGGGCCTTGTAGACCCTGGGATTGCCCTGCACCACCACGTCCCGGCACAAGAGCCGCCGGGTGATGTAGTCCTGCTTGGTGAGGCCGGAGAGCCGGACGGCGCTCTCGATCTGCTCGTCCTCCTCCGGCGACACCCGAAACGCCACGGTCTTGTTTCTCCATCGGTTCTTGCTGTCCGTATTTTTCAGTGACATGATTTAAGCCCCCTTTCGTTCCATGTCCAGCTTGTCCGCCATTTCCTTTTGCCTTGTGGGGAACAGGTGAGCGTATCGGTAAGTGATGTCGATACTCTCATGCCCCACCCGGTCAGCGATTGCCAGGGCCGTGAAGCCCATATCAATCAGCAGGGAAATGTGAGAGTGCCGCAGGTCGTGGATTCTGATACGCTTTACCCCGGTAGCCTTGCAGCCCCGTTCCATCTCATGTTTCAGATAGTGCTTGCTGATGGGGAAGATACGTTCATCTGTCCCGGCGCTGTAAAACATCTTCAAATAGTCCTGCATTTCCTCACAGAGAAATTCAGGCATTTTAATAACGCGGTTGCTTTTTTTGGTCTTGGGCGTGGTAATCACGTCCTGCCCTTTCAACCGCTGATAGGATTTATTGATGGACACCGTGCCCGCCTCAAAGTCGAAGTCAGCCGGGGTAAGGGCCAGCAGCTCCCCCTCCCGGACGCCGCACCAGTAGAGCATTTCAAAGGCGTAGAATGACAGGGGCTTATCCATCATGGCGTCAGCGAAACCTAGGTACTCGTCTTTCGTCCAGAACAGCATTTCCCGCCGTTCCTCCACCCCCATGTTTCCGGCCTTGGCCGCCGGGTTGACTTGGAGGCCGTAATAGCGGACTGCATGATTAAAAATGGCGCTCAACTGATTGTGGACGGTTTTAAGGTAGGTGGGCGAATAGGGCTTGCCCTTGGAATCCGTCAACTCCCGAATCTCATTCTGCCAGTCCATCACGTCCTTGGCCGTAATCTCCGAGAGCTTGCGCTTTCCAAAATACGGGAGGATTTTCTTCTTGATGATACTTTCCTTTGTCAGCCAGGTATTCAGCTTCAGCTTGGGCTTTACGTCCTTTTCGTAGAGTTCGGCAAAGCTCGCAAAGGTCATGGTCACATCTGCCTGTTTCTGCATAAGAAACTCCCGCTCCCATGCCTGGGCGTCCCGCTTGGTGGCAAAGCCCCGCTTGCACTTCTGCTTGCGCTCCCCTTTCCAGTCCGTGAACCAGCACATGGCGTACCATGTGCCGCTGTCAGCATTTTTGTAAACCGACATTTTCAAACACTCCTTTCGTCTTTGCTCCTTGTGCCATAGAATTTTTCGTGGAAGAACTTTCGGTCAATCCGGCCCGATATGGTGATACAGCCCGTTTTCCTCAATTCTTCATTCATGGCGCGAATCAGCTTGTAGGCGTAGGGGACGGAGACGCCTAATTCCTCGGCCACCTCGTCCACCCGCATGAACATCTTTCCTGCCATTCCTGTCACTGATGTTTCACCTCCCTTTAACGTCAACTCTAAACTTATTTGCTTAACTAATTATACTAAGCAAATAAGTTTTAGTCAAGCGGTTTGCGGAATATTTTTTAACTTTTTTGTTTAAGATACTCTTGACTATCACTAAGCGAAAATGTTATACTGTTTTCGACAGAAACCACCAGATAGGAGTTGGCAATTATGGCGATAGGGGAACGGATTCACTTTTTCCGCAGCTTGCGGGGCATGACACAGAAATATCTTGGCATGGCGGTGGGGTTCCCGGAGCGTACCGCTGATGTTCGCATGGCGCAGTACGAATCCGGCACCCGGACGCCAAAGGCCGACCTGACCTCCGCCCTGGCCCATGTGCTGGACGTATCGCCTCAGGCGTTGAACGTCCCGGACATAGACAGCTACATAGGCTTGGCCCATACGCTGTTCACCTTGGAGGACACCTACGGCCTGACGGTCAAAGAGATTGACGGCAAGGTTTGTCTGCAAGTAGACCCCGCCAAAGGGCGTACCGCAGAGGAACTGCACAAGATACTGACGGCATGGCAGGAACAGGCGGCAAAGCTGGAGGCCGGGGAAATCACCCAGGAGGACTATGACAAATGGCGTTACCGCTACCCCGAACTGGACACCACCCAGCGTTGGGTCAAAGTCCCCTCGCAGAAGTTGAGCGATATGCTGTCAAAGGATTTGAAGAAGTTTACAAAGGGCAGATAACAAAAAATGGTCTTGCCGATTTTCAAAAATCAGCAAGACCGTTTTTCTGCCCCTGCCTGACTTGCCACCTGCAAACCGCTGGCGCGGTTGCAAAAAGTAAAACAAGTTCGTTTAGGCCGTTGTTATCAAATCGTTATCAAAATGCAAAAGGAAGTCCCCAAAACCCAGTGTTTACAAGGCTTTGGGGACTTCGTGATTTATTCCCACTCG
>CBCTHM010000014.1:0-58228 GCA_965146675.1 uncultured Eubacteriales bacterium
TTTGTGTCTTTTCTTGGGCAAGCAAGAAAAGACACCCGCCGGAGGCCCGCGGGCGGCATCTTTCGGTCATGGCCTGTAGGGAACGACCGTTGGTCGTTCCGCGGGCGAGCGTAGCTCGCCCCTACGGGATATTTATCGATGGTGCGTCTGTAGGGGCGGCCTGTGGCCGCCCGCGGGGAAATGCACTGATTCCGGTTGTAGGGGCGACCTGCGGTCGCCCGCGGGCGTGCGAAGCACGCCCCTACAGCAGGCGCAGATTTCAATGAGCCCGCCTCAGACGCAGGCTTCGGCAGGGCCAGGGTCGCTTGCACCCTGGCCAACCGTGTGGCCGGACCGTCCAGCAGGGTCCGGAGGCACGTGGGCGAGCGCAGCTCGCCCCTACGGGAGGAAACCCGATGGTGCGTCTGTAGGGGCGACCTGCGGTCGCCCGCAGGGAAATGCACCGATTCCGGTTGTAGGGAACGACCTGTGGTCGTTCCGCGGGCGAGCAAAGCGCGCCCCAACAGGGGTTTTACAGGCCATAAGAACTGGGAGGGGTGAGAAGCTCGAAAGGGAACCGTTGCGGTTCCCTTTCGAGCTCGATCGACAGATATTGAATTGTGCCGGTTTTATTTAAAAAAACGGGTCACGGACGGGGTGCGTCCTCCGGGACCCCAACGCTGGCTTTGACCAGCACCGGCAGGCCGTTGGGGGCTAGCGCTCCAGCGTCACAATAGCCGCACCGCTCCCAGAACCCCTGGGCGGGTCCGTAGGCGCTGACATAAAACCCGCAAACTCCCGCTTCCCGCATCTGTTCCTCGGCATAGGCCGCCGCCCGGCGGCCCAGGCCCTGATTCCGGTAGGCAGGGTCTATCCCAAACTCCAGGATAGTGCCCCAGCCGGGCCGGACGCTGAAAGGCCCCTCCGCCCGGTCCACCATCCAGAGCACGGTTCCCAGGGTGACGCCTTCCGCTTGGAGCAGCGCGCCGGAGATTTCTTCTGCCCGGAGCAGGTTCAGAAGCTGATCGATAAATTCATCCAGGACCTCCTGGGGCGTGTCTTGGTCTTCCGATTCGCGGTAATATTGCGTCATAAAACGCCGGAACGCAGCCTCGTGCTCTGGGCAAATGCGCGCATATTGCATGGTCGATTCCTCCGTTTTTACCGCGGACGTCTGGGTTGCGGCAGTATCCTCTTGGGTGACGGGCTCCCGGTTATAGATTTCTTGCACCGCTCGCCGGTTTCGCCAGATGGTCAGGAGCAGAATCACCAAGGCAAAGCCGCCGCATAGGCTCAGGCAGATCCGGTAGTCCAGCACCTCGCCCAGGGCCCCCACACCCAGGCTGAGAAGCCCTGCCGCCGCGGCGCACAGCACGTCGAAAAAGGCGTTGAGCTTGGCCCGCATGGCGTCCGGGATGTAATTTTGCACGCTGGCCTCCCGCAGCGCAGCGCTGTTGACGCCCAGAAAGCCGCAGAGTCCCCGGTTTAAAAGCATCAGGGGATACCCCAGCCAGAGCAGGACCGTGTCCATGACCTCGTAGGCCACGTAGACGAAAAAAGCCAGGGAAAACCGGCGCTTTTCCGGGATTTTCACATGGTAGTGGAGCAGCCCGCCCAGGGACCTGCCCAGAAACTCCGCCACCGTGAAGGCGGAGTACATGATCACGGAGAGGCCCGGGGTGGTCCGGAAGAAGGCCACCAGGATGGGACTGTAGCCCTGGGCCACGCCGTTGGTCACGGCCATGTAGCTGTAGATGCTCTTGAGTCCCTTTTCCCGCCGGAGATAGGCGAATGCCTCCTTCAAATCCCGCCACCAGGCTGCCGGGGAGAAGGTCCTTGCCGCCACGCGGCGCTCCTCCCGGATTTGAATGCGGCTCTCCACCCCGGCGGCTAGTATGGACAGCCCCGCCTGGAGCAGGCACAAAAAGGCGATACCCCAATGCTCATATAAAAAACCGGCCAGGGGCGTCATCACCACCGTGATGGTGGGATATACCATCTGGGATACGGTATAGCCCTTTTGCGAGAAGCCCGGGGGAATCAGCCTGGGGTATAGACTGGTGTAGGCCAAAGAATCGAAGGCGTTCATGCAGCTGAGCACCAGGGAGAACACCAGGTACCCAATGTAGGAAAATTGAAAAAAGAGCAGGTAAACGCCTGCGGCCAGATACATCAGGCCGTTGACCGCGTCGCCCCAAACCAGAAAGGGCTTTCGGGGCAGCCGGTCCAGCCAGGGCGCGATGAGAAGGGGCAGCAGGGTGGTGGGGATGAGCTGCACCGCCAGCAGCAGGCCCGCGGCCAGGGTGCTGCCGGTTTCGTCGAAGACCAGAAAGGACAGTGCAAACCGCACCGCCACATTGCCGATGGCGCCTAAAACGGTTGCCAGGGTGATGCGGGTGTAGTTTGCCGTCCAAAGGGTTTCTTTTTTTCGCATGGTTGAATCTCCTTCTGCGAGGCGGCGCCGGCATCTGCCGCCGTCTAAGATACCCTCAGTATAGCATGGGGTGGAGGAGAATCATAGCCGTCTGTTTTGGGAAAATCCGGCCCAGAACAGACGGCTAAGCCGTATTAAAGGACAATTTTCAGGAAAATTTTTTGCGCAGCTCGTAGGCTTGGCGGTATTGCCGGTTGGCGGTGTACCAGGCCTCCAGCCAAGGCAGGTGAAACCGGGCGAAGCCCACGGGGAGTTTCTCCCCCAGCTCCTTGATGCAGCGCTCCAGGGCCCGGCCGTAGGCGGGGTCCCGGAGGTACCCCGGATGGTCCAGGCGATACCGAACCAGGTCGCACATCTGGTCCAGCAGGGGCCGGTCTACCGCCTGGTCCGGGATTGCCGTCCGCGTCCGATCCAGATAGGTCCGGGCCTGCTCCGGCATGCCCAGCTGCTCGCAGCAGATGGCCAGCTTGTGGAAATACAGGGCGCCGTTTTGCGGATGGGCCAGGAAGTGCCGGTAGGCCTGCTGGGTCCTGCCCAGCTCCAGCTCCGTGGAGGCCAGGTTATAGGCGATTTGCGTCAGGGCCTCCTGGTCGTTTAGGGCCCTGGCCAGGCGGGCCGTAACCCGGTAATGCGCCTGCATCTGATCAAACTGCCCCAGACCGCTGTAGCAATTCCCCAAGGTCAGCCGGCATTCGAGCATGAGCCGGGGCGCGCCCTCCCGGCAGGCCTGGTCCCATGCCCGCAGCAGCAGCTCTACCCCTTGTCCATAGTTGCCCTGGCAGTAGGCCCTGTATCCTGCCTGGGTCAGGTAGTACCCATTGGCATACTCCCGCAGCAGCTCGTCCCAGCGGCCGCTGAGAAACAAGTACAGGCCGTACTGCCGGGCATCCATGGCAGGGACGAACGCCGCCGCCTCCGGCAAAAGCCGTTGCTGGGCGGCGCCCAAAAGCAGCAGCCAGTCCAGAAGAAAGGGACTGTCCCGGTACTGGTCCTCCGCGCCCTGCAAGTACGCCGCGTCCTCGGCCATGTCTTCCAGGGAAAACAGCCGGTCATAGCAGCCTTCAAACCAGTCGGCCGCCTCCTGGCAAAACGCCGGGTTGTCCCGCCACCGGAGTTCCAGCCGGGCAAAGAGCAACTCCAGAATCTCCCGGCTGCCCTGGGTCTTGCCCTGCTCGATTTTCGAAAGGTAGGACACGGCACAGATGCCCTGGCACAGTCCGGCCTGGGACCAGCTCCGCTCCAACCGTTTCCGACGGATCAGCAGCCCTTGCAGCTTCTCATGCATGGCGCCACGCCTCCTTCCCCAGGCGGAAGGTGAGCAGGCCATCCTGAGGCCCCGTGGGAACCAGCCCCAACCGCTCCAGTAGCCGCCGACAGGCGCCGTGCTCCGGCAGGGTTTCCGCCACCACCCCCGGGGCGGATAGGCCCGCAAAGGCATGGCGGATCAGCGCGGCGCCGCTCTCACGACCGTAGCCCAATCCCCAGGCAGCCTGGGACAGGACCCAGCCGAGCTCATAATCCCCGGATCGCACCGGATGAAAAATTACGTGACCCAACAGGGTTCCCAGGGTCCGGTCCTCCAGGGCGTATACCAGGGACCTTGCCAGACCGCAGTCCAGTATAAACGCATGGGCCTGGGCCCGGGTAAAGGGCGTCTGCAAATAGCGCATGACCACAGGGTCCGACAGATAGCAAAAAGCCGCGGGGACATCCTCCGCCCGAAAGTCCCGGATCCGAAGCCGAGGGGTGGTAAGCTCCATGTTTTACCTCCAACTTGTCCAGAATGACACCATACAACAGCATTTCCCTGCATAACAGGGTATAATATTATATAATACCACGGGACCCGCCCCATTTCCATCCCAGCCGCTGAATTTAAGAAAAAACAGTTGACGGCAGCGGTAATATCCCGTATAATCTGGTTATTATAATTAGGTTATATGGTTCTTGCAATCTAGAAGGGAGGGGTATGCTTGGAGCTTCGGCAGGCCCAGCAGGCGTGGGCGGCGGGAATTCAAAATTATCACATTGCCCGGTGGGAGGAGCTTCCAGATTTAGAGCTGTACATGGACCAGGTGGTCACCTTTTTGAACCGGCACCTGGCCCCGCTGCTGGAGGAGGACCGGGAGCTGGTCACCGCGGCCATGGTCAACAACTACGTCAAGCAAACCCTCATCCCCAAACCGGAGAAAAAGAAATATACCCGCCGGCACCTGGCCTATCTGATGACCATCACGATACTCAAGCAGGTACTGACCATCACGGAAATCCGGGACGGCATTCTTTTGTATACCCGGCAGATGGGCGCCCCGCAGCGCAGCTACAACCATTTCTGCGAGGAAATGGAACTGGCCTTGAGTCTGGTGTGTAATCAGCTCACCAAGGCGGAACCGCAACTCGACCACTTGGAGGCCCCGCCACCGGAGCTGGTGATGCTGCGTATGGCGGCTACCTCCTTTGTATGTAAACTGGCGGCGCAGAAAGCAATGGCGCTGCAAAGAAACTGGTTGAAACAGGAAGAGGCGACAACATGAATCAGCAGAGAATTTGTATCTTGGTGGACTCCGGCTGCGACGTGCCGGAAAATCTGCGCCAGCAGTATGATATGCGGGTGATCCCACTAAAAATCATTTACCCCGAACGAGCCTACGACGACCAGGTGGATATTACGGCCCAACAGGTCTATGACCGCTTTCCAGGGGAGATCCCCAAGACCTCTCTGCCGGATGGGCAGACCATTGAGGCGGTTCTGGATCAGGCCCGTCAGGACGGCTATGAAAAGGCCCTGGTGGTTTGCATCTCCTCGGGTCTTAGCGGTACCTGCAACATGCTGCGTGTCTTTTGTGAATCCTATACGGGGATGGAGACCTATGTGCTGGACACCCGAAATATCTCTATCGGAAGCGGGATTTTGGCCGTGCTGGCGGGACAGTGGATCGAAGGCGGCATGGACTGGCAGACCCTGAAGCGGGAGCTGCCCCAGCGGGTGGGGGATTCCAAGGTGTTTTTCTGCGTGGACACCCTGGAGTATCTCCGCAAGGGCGGACGCCTGGGCCTGGTTGCAGCCATTCTGGGGATGGCCTTAAAGCTAAAACCCATTATCTCCTGCAATCCGGAAGGCGTATACTATATTGCGGGCAAGTCCCTGGGCCGGCAGAAGTCCATTGCCCGGATGCTGGAGATGGCAGCGGCCTTCGCGGCCACCGGTACCAGGCCGCAGCTCTCTCTAATGAATGGCGGCGCTCCGGCGGAAGCGGAGGCCCTGCGATCCAGGCTTTTGGCGGCCATCCCGGGGGCGGAGCTTCTGGCTGAGGGGCAAATCAGCCCGGCTCTGGTGGTTCACACCGGCCCCGGCCTTTTGGGCATCGGGGTGCTGCGGAACAAGTAAGCCGGAAGCACAGGATTGACAATGAAGTTCTGTAGGGGCGTGCTTTGCACGCCCGCGGAACGACCGCAGGTCGCCCCTACAGCACGCCGTCGATAGCCATCCAGTAGGAACGCAAGAAAACCAAACCGAAGCCCAGCGCAGCGGGTTCGGTTTGGAGAGGAGGGGCAAGGAAGCGGCCGCAGGCCGCCCCTACACCCCCGAAATCACACCGCACTCTGTAGGGGCGTGCTTTGCACGCCCGCGGAACGACCGCAGGTCGCCCCTACAGCACGCCGTCGATAGCCATCCAGTAGGAACGCAAGAAAACCAAACCGAAGCCCAGCGCAGCGGGTTCGGTTTGGAGAGGAGGGGCAAGGAAGCGGCCGCAGGCCGCCCCTACACCCCCGAAATCACACCGCACTCTGTAGGGGCGTGCTTTGCACGCCCGCGGAACGACCGCAGGTCGTTCCCTACACCGGAATTGGTGGATTTCCCCGTCAGGGGGAACCGGAGCTCAGCGGACTTTGCCCCGACGATGACGCCCCTCCTTGGGAATCCTCCCTCCGGACCCTGCCGGACGGTCCGGCCTCACGATTGGCCAGGGTGCAAGCGACCCTGGCCCTGCCGAAATCTGCGTCTGTGGCGGGCTCATTGAAATCTGCGACTGCTGTAGGGGCGTGCTTTGCACGCCCGCGGGCGACCGCAGGTCGCCCCTACAGAGGTTTAGCGGGCGGCCGGATATGTTACCGGGAGAGCCCCCAATCGCGCCCTGCGCCATCTGTCGATACAACCTGCTTACAATAAAAACACGCAGGGCGCGGAACAGAAATTTCTTCTGTTCCGCGCCCTGGTATTGGTCTCAAATATATTGCTGCTTGGCAACGTCCAGGATCCCCCTGGTGGTGAGCCGCAGGGTCGGGATCACGGGCAGGGCCATAAAGGACAGTGTCATAAAGGGATCGATGCCTTGCCGCACCCCTAGACTGTGGGCCGCGGTCTTGGCCGATTCCAGTTTTTCGTTGACGTGAATGAGGGTGTCTTCGCTCATGATACCCGCAATTTCCAAAGGCAGGTCCCCTAGGATCCGCTGGTTCTCCACCACCGTAATACCGCCCCGGTTCTCCACGATATGATTCACCGCAAAGGCCATGTCCCGGTCGTCCACACCCACCACAATAATATTATGGCTGTCATGAGACACGGAAGTCGCCACGGCCCCCTTACGTAGGCCATAGCCTTGGAGATACCCCAGGCCGATGTGGTGGGTATTTTTATGTCGCTCCACCACGGCGATCTTCAGAATATCCCGCTCTGGGTCCGCCTGGGAGGCGTAGCCGTTGTCCGTGGTGGTGATCTCTCCTGCCACCATCCCGATCACACCTCGTGGCCGCCTGTCGGCAAAATCCTGGGGGGTCAGTTGTGCCACATGGAAGGTGTTGTGGGCCCGGTCCCGGAGGTAGGGTTCAATCTCCGGGGCGGGGAAATCCGCCACCTGCCCGTTTGCATAGACCAGCTGGCCCTTCTTGTACACGGTCTCCACCTGGAACTGGCGCAGGTTGTTCACAATGGCGAAATCCGCCAAATAGCCAGGGGCGATGGCGCCCCGGTTGTTCAGAAGGAAGTACCGGGCCGCGTGATGGCAGGCCACCTGAACGGTCATGATCGGATCGGCGCCCAGGGAGATGGCCCGCCGGACGATGTAGTCGATGTGTCCCTTTTCCAACAGGTCGCTGGGGTGCTTGTCGTCGGTGCAGAACATACACCGGTCGTAATATCTGTCACACAGAAGCGGCATCAGCGCCTCCAGGTTCCGGGCGGCGGTACCCTCCCGGATCATAATGAACTGCCCGCGGCGTAGCTTGGCCAAGGCGTCTTGTACATCATGGCATTCATGGTCCGAATAGACCCCCGCTGCGATGTAGGCGTCCAGGTCTTTGCCCAACAGATCCGGGGCGTGGCCGTCTATTTTTTTATGATGGGCCTGGGAGGCCACGATCTTTGCCACCGTGTCACCGTCGCCGCCGATGACGCCGGGATAATTCATCATCTCCGCCAGGCCCTGCACCCGGGGGTGCTCGAAGAAGGAGTCGATGGACCGGTAATCCAGATTGGCCCCGGCCTCATCCATGGGGGTGGCAGGGACGCAGGAGGGGATCATAAACCGCACGTCCACAGGCAGGCCCTCCGTGGCCTGGAGCATATAGTCGATGCCGTCGGTGCCCATGACGTTGGTGATCTCGTGCGGGTCGCAGATCACCGTGGTGGTGCCGTGAGGCAAAACCGCTTTGGCAAACTCCTTGGGGCTCACCAGGGCGCTCTCCAGGTGAATGTGGGCGTCGATCAAACCGGGACAGACGATCTTCCCGGTCATATCCACCTCCACCGCCCCCGCATAGGTGCCAAGACCCACGATCAGGCCCTCGGCTACGGCGATGTCGTCCCGGCATAGCTCGTTGGAAAACACGTTGACGTAGGTGGCGTTCTTCAGCACCAGGTCCGCCTTCACCCGGCCTGCGGCCACTTCAATGATCCGCTGCTTCTTCAGCAGCTTGCGGCTGATTTTTCCAGCGTAGCTCTCCGTGTAATTTGGCATAGAACCCTTCCTTTCCGTATCATTGTAAAATGGGTCCAAACACCCAAGTCAAATGGTGTTTCAATGTTCAATTGGACAGGTTGATTAAATTGAATCATATCATTTTACCCGTCGGATGTCCAACTGGAAAATTGCACAAAAGGGATTGCGGCGCTTTGCGGAATGTTCGCCAATGCTCCGCTGTGGAGGCGGCCAAAGGCCGCCCGCCGCTTCTTGTAGGGAACGGTCTTCGACCGTTCCGCGGGCGAGCGCAGCTCGCCCCTACGGGGTTGCGTAAAGGGTCCGGAGGGAAGGAAAGCGTGAAAGGGAACCGTCAGGGTTCCCTTTCGCGTTCAAAACCTGCCCCGGCCAGGCGAACTTTAGTCCGCCTGGCCGGGGGTGGCCTGTGGCCGCCCGCTTGGTTTTTCCGGCGGGCTAGGCCAATCGATGCCGGCCTTCCGGGCCTGGCTGCCCAGGTCCCGGACCTTTAGGGTGTAGCGTTTGCCGTCCTTGATGAAATGGGTGCCGCACTGCCGGAAGGTAAAGGGGACTTGGTGGCAGACGCATTGCTCTCGCAGAGACAAAACCCAGGCGTAGTCCAGAGGGCGGGCGTTGCGGTCTGACTCGCCGCCGGCCACCACCAGCTCCACCCCCTGCAAATAGGGCTCGATGTGGAGTTCCTCCAGCAGGGGCTGGCAAATGATGTTTTTCCGGGCGATGGGGAGCTGGGCGAAAATCGGCAGTCGGAAATCCGCCGCCGCCTGGTTTTCCACCGTGCAGCCCACGGTGACGTGCCGGTACGCCTCCCCCCAGTCCGGGGGCGCGCAGGCGGCAAACCGCTCGATGCGCTTGGTGAGAAAGAGAAACCGCAGGTCCGGGCGTTGCCGGATCATCTCCCAGCACGCAGGCCGCCAGGGGTCCGCATCCTCCAGCAAAAAGTCTGAGGAAAAGCACAGATATACCAGCTGCCCGGGCCGCATACGGTAGGCGCCGGCTTTTCCCTTTAAAACGGGGGCGTAAAATTGCTCAGTCAAGTGTACGTCATTGGTATCCCGGCCTCTGCGGGCGTCTCCTTTGTGAATATAGCAGAACCTGCACCCCTCGCTGTGCCGGTGGCAGCCCCGCCAGGGATTCCACATGGCCATAAAACCGCCTCCTTTGCTGGAATAATTGTCTCCCATGATAGCAAATCCGGCGCCGGAATGCAACCAGACGTTTGCATAAGGATGAGCCAGGGGCGGCGCGGCCGGATGGGATGCTTGCTTCCAGGTGATTTCTGTGCTATCATGATGCCAACCTTACTGGCGTTGCCAAAGGCAGGCCCGGGCATGCTGACTGCAGAAAATCGGCTGGGGTATGATGATTACGCCGGCCCGCGCGCCGGCGTGGGCTGGGCCCCGATTTCCCGCGGGCAGGCTGCGCCCGGCGCGAAACTTGGAAACACGGAGGGAAAAAGCGCATATGAAGACCCTATTACACATCTGTTGCGCCCCCTGCGCCAACGCCTGCATCGACGCGTTGCGTCAGGAGGGCGTGGACGTGACGGGCTTTTGGTATAACCCCAACATTCACCCCTTCACCGAATACCGGTCCCGCCGGAACTGCCTGCGCACATACGCCCAGGATATCGGCCTGCCCCTACAGGAGCGGGACGACTATGGACTGCGGCCCTTCGTCCGGGCGGTGGCGGCGGACATTCCGGGCCGCTGCGTCAAATGCTATGAACTGCGTCTGTTTGAGGCGGCGCGGCAGGCAAAAGCGGGGGGATTCGACAGCTTCACCTCCAGCCTGTTCATCAGCCCGTATCAAAACCATGCGCTCCTGCTGGAAACGGCCCAGCGGGCTGCGGCGGAGCACGGCGTGGGCTTTCTGTACCGGGACTTCCGGCCCCTGTTCCGGGCGGGGCAGGAGCGGGCCCGGGCCCTGGGCTTTTATATGCAGAAATATTGCGGCTGTGTTTTCTCCGAGGAGGAGCGTTACCGGAAGGCGTCGAAGATCCTGCCCTGACCCTGCCGGCTGCCTGCCCGCGTATGGGCCAATGGAGTGGGAGCGGACCAAATTATCGGAAAGCGGCAGGGGAGAAAACCATGTTTGACCTTCGTAAGTACAAAATTGGACTTGATCCCTGGGGATTGTGCTTGACCCTTCTGATCATGCTCCCCAATTTTATATGGTTCGCGGTTCCTGCTCCCCAGGACGTGCTGCGAAGCGCTTCGGGCACACCGGCAATCGACACGGCTGCGTCGGTCTTTCAGGTTTTCCTGGTGGCAGGGCTGTGCGGGCTCCGGAACACCGACGCCTGTAAACCGGCAAGGAAGAAAATGCTTGCCGGCATCGGGATGGCGGTCGCTGCATATTGGCTCGGATGGATTTGCTATTATGGAGGAATCGCCAACGCTTCTCTTATTTTGCTCCTGTGTGTTGCGCCCTGTGTTGCGTGTTTCTTGCTTTCGCTGGAAAGGAAAAATGCCCCTGCGGCGGGCGCTGCTATTTTATTTATGGCGTTCCATGCGGCGTCTGCAATCTCAAATTTTGTTGCGTAGCCGCAGGCGTCCGGCTGCAGGGTCGACCCAGGGACCTTTTGGTCGTGCTGTGATGCGGCGATCGAATTGAGAGGGAGCTAGGATGACGAATCAGGAAATTTTAAAAATCGCGTTGCAGCAATCGGCCTATGACTGCAACTGCAACCCGGAAGATTTTTTACACAGCACAAACAAGGTGGTGTTATCAAAAAAACACGCAAAAGCGAGAGCATACCTGCCCCTGCCGTTTGCGTGCGATTTGGTGTCTTACGGGAATAACATCATAGCCCAGGTGAGTGAACCGCTGGTCGATGTGGTGACCGCTTACATCCAGAGGTACCCGGTGGAGCACTGCTTTGAGGCGCCGAATCTGAATGTACTCAACGACGTGCTGCGCCCATACGACTTGAAGGTTTGCTTCATGGCGGAATACTTCTTACCGGATCTCCGGCAGCTTAAGGCGCTACCCTGCGAATTTACGTTGCGGGTCTTGCATCCGGAGGAATTCTCCCAGCTTTATACGGAGGAATGGAGCAATGCCCTCTGCGAAAAGAGAAAGGAAAGGGATCTGCTTGCAGTCGGTGCTTTTGATCGGGATCTGCTGATCGGACTGGCCGGCTGCTCCGCAGATTGTGAAACCATGTATCAGATCGGCGTCGACGTGCTTCCCGCGTACAGAAGAAGAGGAATCGCCTCCGCCATGACCAGCAGACTTGCCCTCGAGATTCTTGCATTGGAAAAGGTGCCGTTTTATTGCGCCGCTTGGTCCAACCTAAAATCGGTGCGCAACGCAATCAGAAGCGGGTTCCATCCGGCCTGGGTTGAACTGACGGCCCGAAACTGTGCATTTGTCGACAGCCTGAACGCGCCCCTCCCCGGAAGCCCTTTATAGAGGCCCCCGTCCCGCTTGCCTTTGTTAAAAGAGGGGCTGGGAACCGGCGTTTAAACAGCTTTCTCAACATAGTGAACGGGACATCGGTCCCAATATTTCCGGTAGACCCGGGCCTCCTGCCCGTCCAGGTTCAATTGGTACATGCGGAACGTGACCAGCCTGTTTTTGGGCTGCCACAGCTCCGCATAGGCGTAACGGTAGGACATGCCCAGCCGCTGCATCACGCCGCCGCTTCATGAATTTTTGACGTCGTGGGTTGCGGTGATGTATGGGACGCCCGCACGTTGCAGCAGCGCCACAACCTCCGTGCAGGCCTCGGTGACGATGCCTTTGTGCCAGAGCGCTTTCCGCAGGCCATAGCCGAGATCAAAACGGTCATCATCGGCCACCGTCTCATAGCCCGCGGGCCGGCGCTCCGGCTTTCGGCAAATGGCGTAGCGAAAGCCGGTCGGCTTCTCGTAGCTCTGGAGAAACTTATCCTGCAGGTAACGTTTTTCCTCCTGCCGCGTTTCCGGCGGAAACAGGGGCAAAAACTTGTTGACCGCAGGATCACGCATGATTTGGTAAAACGCGTCCACGTCCTCCTCCGTAAACCGGCGCAGGATCAGGCGCTTGGCGCATCGCCGCGGAGTGTTTTTCATCTGTTTGCCTCCCATGTGAAAAACCGCTTTGATGCCCTAATTATTGCACGCAATGGAAAATAAGCCGAATCCCTTAGTTAGGTTCGACTTGTTTTTTCTTATTTCCTGCCCGGGGTTTCGTTTCAGCGGGACCGTAGGGCGGATCCGAGCCCGATCAGCGGTTGTGCAGATTGCACTCAAAGCTGCAATTTGCACTTGTCAGATCAAAAAGCCGCTCTGCCCCATCCCAAAAGCGGAGGCGGGCGCGGGCGCAGTTGCTCTCGTGTATGGTTTCGGTCATCCGGCCGGCCTTCGGCGCTTTAAGGGGATGAGAATAACTGTCGTCTATTTCGGCCTCCAACCGGAGGGAGCCCTGCTTCAGCACCAGACGGTTTTTGTCAGCGGCGGCAATCCTGACCCCCCGGTAGGTGGCCAGGCGGTACTCCCTGCCGCCATATAGGACCGCACAGATGCACCCCATGAAATGCACGCCACACAAAGGGATGTCCGCCACGGAGGCCATGATGCTGCAGTCTTCGGGAAAATCGTTGCAGTGGAGCCATAGGTACTCTTTCGGGAAGGAGCGTCCCCGGTCGCCCTCAATGTATCCCGTGCCGCCGTTGAGGTCAATCCACTGCCCGTCAACAAAAAAGCCGCCGGTCAAAGTATGCCGCAGGCTGACCACCTCGTGGCGGCACTGCATGGGCAGGAAGCGAAACGGCCCCATGATGTCGGAGCGAAGGGGGGTAAACGGCCCATACGCCGCCCTGCCGTGAAGTTCCGGCAGATCCACCGACAAGCCGCCGGCGTCTGCATGACACGATGCCAAGCCGTCGTATTGCAGGATTTTTTCATTGGTGATGACCTGTAGGAATCCGCCGCCGGCGGCCTGCCCTATGATAAAGCAGATCGTATGGTTGTCCTTCTGATGCTTGTAGTATCGCCCCGCAAAATAACCCAGCATGTCCTTCTCCCTTCGCGGCCCCTCGGTGCTTGCCTTACTTTGAATAGTATGGCCGGAAAAGGCGGACGATACACCCCCCGGACGCGCGCTATGCAGGGCTGGGCCGGCCCGAACGCGAAGCAGCGCCCCGTCCGGCTGGGAGGCGGGTTGAAAGAGCGTTAGCAGCGGCGGCATGCTTTATTTTCCTATATTCAGCAGATACTTATAAAAAAATATACCACTTGCCGGCGCGCTTTTTTTGGAGATAACGCTTTGTTACAGCGCGAACCGAAAACTGCAGCGCGTTTTTTGGGCACAGGCTGACACAGCGCAGACAGCGGATACAGGTATGATTGGGCTTACCGGCATGAAAAGCCTGCTGCGGACAGTTTCTCTCACATAGTTTACAATTGTCGCATGCTGACGTGAGGCTGATTCCTACACTGATCCTGCTGCGCCAGGCAGGGAAAAAGTCAGCAAACGGATTTTTCAAAAGCTTGGGAATTTCGGCTTGTTTCGGATGATCAATCCGGTTGCAAAGAGGGATTAAGGCGGAATAATCTGCCCGGGCGGGCTGGGATAAAAAACTGTGCCCAGTGGGAACCGCCGCCGCCGCAATCACAGTTCCCCGAACAGACGCGGAAGCTTCCTGCAGCACGTTTCCGGGAGATATGCCGCCGTAAGTTGCAAACAGCACAACATATTTTGAGGTTACCGTCGGCAAAAACCGTTTGACGGGCTGCGGGATGTTCTGGCAGTAGACCGGAAACACCAGGACGGCAGAATCCGTTGCTTGAAAAGCATCCGTACCGATCCGATAAATCGGCGCGTTGATAAAATCCGATACCCAGTTGGCCAAATCGCTGCTATGTCCCGCGCCGGAAAAGCAATAAATAGCAATCATACGGGGTTCTCCAAGAACGCGCACATCTGTCTGTACTCTGGAACTTCCGTGAGGGAAAATCCAAGATAGTTTTCTATTTCAAATATTGCTTCCTCCCGAGAGAGGTTGCAATTTCTCGTGGCCAAAGAAATTTCTATGGCACTAAACGGAATGATGTGGCTTTTACAGCTATAAAAGCGTTGAAATTGCGTATATTCTTTGCATTTTTCAATATTACAGCTGGTATGTAGCCCCTTTCCCGCGTCATCCGGCGGCACCCAATGACATTCCGCTACAAGCATTTTTTTGACGTCATTCCAATCGTAGCGGCCGTTGCAGATCTCATCGAAATCCAGATGAACGAAAGCAGGAATATTGCCGCTCCAGGAAGAACGCCGGATCGCCCGCCGCAAAGGAGGCAGCAAAGCCGGCACTTCCTGGATCGCGGTCACCACATGTTCAACCAGTTCATTTGCATAGCCCATGCGCCTATTGAGCCAGCGATTGCCATAGGCAAGCTGCCGCATGGTTAAAAGCGTATGCAGCTGGCCCCTGCGCAACGGCGGATGCAGCGTCAGAATGCGCCCAATATTGACAAGACCTTGCAGCGCTGGGCGATCTGCAAAGGAATACGCGATCTTGGGTGCCATATGGTTGTAGTAGAGCCCCAGCATTTGGGCGGGTTCATTTCCCGCCAAGAAATATGGCACTCGATTCGCCACCAACTCCGGATAAAATAATAGATAGGCTAGGGAAGGACAAGCGCAGGTATTGCCGCTTAATTCGTACAGCTTTTGATAAATGCGCCGCAGATCATGGGCGCTGACCGTTCGGGATAAAAACTCTACAGTTGTAAAATGTCTTTTTGCATTTTCAATACTCTTCTTTGCGTTTTCCGACAGGAAGGGTATTTCCCAGGTCATGGCAAGGACGCGCAGGCCTTTGACCTTTGAGAGATAGTGTAAAACAAATGTGGAATCTTTTCCGCCCGTGTAAAACAGCCCAACGTCGAATCGGGAATGCTTGGCGTGCGGAATATCCCGTAACAATGGCACGATGCTTCTCAGATTTTCCGTATCCGCCGCCGTCTGACACATGGGACAAAGGCCCTGTTCATCAAATTCCAATCCAGGGATGATATAGTCATTGGCAATACACCGGGTACAAAATACTGCTTCTTGGATGGAGGACGGGGTACGGCGTAGCTGGGATTCCAAAACAATCTGCTGGCCCAAAAGAGCGCCCAGCTGCTTTTTTTCCATTTCGCTTAACTCTTTTGGCAGCGCGGCGACAACAGAGGCTTGCTTCCGGGACAGCTTGATCCGGTTTTGAAAAAGCGTTTCTTTGTTGCGCAGTCCATAATAGATCAGAGTTCTACTTTTTAACACCCACCGGTTTTGCAATACATACATAATTACATTCACTCATTTCAGCCTTGCAGCAATTAGCGTTATTATACTATAAAGCGTTGCGAAAATGCAATAGCAGGGCGGTACAAACGGAATTTTCTTTTGTAGGTACCGGCAGGGTTACCTCCATCACCCATCGCAGCGAAAGTTTTGCCAAGGCGAGACCAGCGACGCCAGCGGCGCTGTCTGCATCTATGCCGGCCAACTTTCAGATGGCTTACTTACGAATGCAATTCATGTAAAACTCATTTTTGAGCGTCTAGGTTTTCAAGCAGTTTCGCGTTGTTGGTGCGGACCCGTCGGTCAGCCGCCACGCCGATCGACTGTTCCGCGAGCGGCTTTTCACGATTGCTGGTCGAACATCTACTTTATATTTGGGCATAACAAAACCGCCATGATATTGGCCGGATGCCAGTATATCATGGCGGTTTTATAAAAAGATTCGCTACAGTTCAGCCCTATTGCGCGAGGCCAAAATGTAGCGTATACGTTGCCGCTACCTTGTAAAATCGATATCCGTGTCCCCGTCCTCTTCGACCGCGAGCCCAGCGCAGCGGGTCGCGGTCGAAAGCGAAGAAACACCCCGTCCGGCTAAGAAGCCTCGCCGTCCGGCGGGGATTCGTGCCCAAAGGGGTGTTTTTGAGTTGGTACGGGTAGTGGGACTTGAACCCACACGCCTCGCGGCACAGGAACCTAAATCCTGCACGTCTGCCAATTCCGCCATACCCGCATGTTTTTGCCGCGTCCTTGCTTTTTTATCTTAACACGCGGCCCCGCACCTGTCAACGGAACCGTTAGATTTGTGGCATTATGCACAATTTTCGGGAATCTTTTTTCGTGATTCGTGCAATATGACTTGACATTCCACTTTGCAACATATAAAATAAATGCTGGATTAGTTTGCAGGCCCGCGCTGTTGGGGACGGCCGGGACCGGCATTGCTTGTTCATCCGGTGTGTTATCGTCCATGATCCGCCGCACGGCGGACAGTTGGCGTTTTTCTTTGCGATAAAACGCGGCGTCAGGCCGCCCCTTTCCTGAAAATCGCCGAAAAGCCCTATAGGGGCTTTGTCTGCGTGCGCGCCGGCACGGCCGCAGGCTGGACGACCACCCTCCGGAATCCCAAATTTCATGCAAGGAGGTGTGTTGCTGAGTTATGGAACCCATTCAGATTGTTCTGTTGATTGCCGGTGTTGTTCTCGTCGCAGTCGTTTTTTTCCTGATTGGCGTGGCGTACCGCAAAAAGGTGGCCGAGCGAGAAATCGGTAGCGCGGAGGAAGAGGCCAAACGCATCATCAACGAAGCGATTCGCGGCGGCGAAAATAAAAAGAAAGAAATGCTGCTGGAAGCAAAGGACGAAATCCATAAATCGCGCACGGAATACGAGAAGGAAGTCAAGGAGCGCCGGGCGGAGCTGTCCAAGCAGGAGCGCCGCCTGCAGCAGAAGGAAGAGTCTTTGGATAAGAAGACAGAGGCCTTCGAGCGGAAAGAGGAGGACCTGGTCAAAAAGCAGGCCGCCATCGCGGCAACGCAGAACGAGGTCAATCTTATCAAAAAAAGCCAGATGGAAGTCCTGGAGAAGATTTCCGGCCTGACCCAGGAGGATGCAAAAAAATACCTTCTGGACAACGTGGAGTCTGAGGTCCGCCATGAGACCGCCATGCGCATCAAAGAGGTGGAGCTGCAGATGAAGGAGGAGGCGGAGCAGACCGCCCGGGAAATCATCGCCACCGCCATTCAGCGATGCGCCGCGGACCACGCGGCGGAGACCACCGTCTCTGTGGTGCCGCTTCCCAACGACGAGATGAAGGGCCGGATCATCGGCCGGGAGGGCCGGAACATCCGGACCCTGGAGACCATCACCGGCGTGGACCTGATCATCGACGACACGCCGGAAGCCATCACGGTGTCCTCCTTTGACCCGGTCCGCCGGGAGATCGCCAGACTGGCCCTGGAGAAGCTCATCGCAGACGGCCGCATTCATCCTACCCGCATTGAGGACATGGTGGAAAAGGCCCGGCGGGAGGTGGACCGCATCATCAAGGAGGAGGGCGAGCGGGCCTGCTATGAGACTGGCGTCCACAATTTGCACCCGGAGCTGGTGAAGATTCTGGGCCGGCAGAAGTACCGCACCTCCTATGGACAAAACGTCCTGAACCATTCCATCGAGGTCGCCCACATCACAGGCCTGCTGGCCTCCGAGTTGGGCGTGGACGTGGCCCTGGCCAAGCGCGCCGGCCTGCTGCACGACCTGGGCAAGGCCGTGGACCACGAGATGGAGGGCAGCCATGTGCAGCTTGGCGTGGAGCTGGCCCGTAAGTACAAAGAGGGGCCCGCTGTGGTCCACGCTATTGAGGCCCACCATGGCGATGTGGAGCCCCAGACTGTCATTGCCTGCCTGGTCCAGGCGGCGGACGCCATTTCCGCGGCGCGCCCCGGCGCCCGCAGGGAGAATGTGGAGAATTATGTCCGCCGGCTGCAGAAGCTGGAGGAGCTCACCGGCTCTTACCCCGGCGTGGATAAGGCCTTTGCCATTCAGGCCGGTCGGGAGGTCCGAATTATGGTGAAGCCCGAGGAAGTTTCCGAGGACAATATGATTCTTCTGGCCCGGGACATCGCCAAGAAGCTGGAATCTGAACTGGAATACCCCGGACAGATCAAGGTCAATGTGATTCGGGAGACCAAGGCCGTGGAGTACGCCAAATAAGGCGCATACCTTGCAAATTGTTTGTTAAAACGTATTATAGGACGGCCCCCGGTTACGCAAAAACGTATCCGGGGGCCTTTTGTCATAAAAGGATTCCCGTCGGGGCGACCGCAGACCGCCCTTACAGGGCGCCATCGATGGACATCCCGTAGGGGCGAGCTGTGCTCGCCCGCGATGCCTCCGGCGGGTGTCTTTTCTTGTGTGCCCAAGAAAAGACACGAAAAGAAGGGCCCGCAAGGGGGCTTTTTACAAGCCGCCCCCTTGGGAATCCCCTCCTGACCCTGAGAGCCTGCCCGGCCTAACAAAAGGCCAGGGTGCAAGCGACCCTGGCCCTGCCGAAACCGTTTTATTCGGAATTCTTCCAATTTTACACCTGTAGGGGCGTGCTTTGCACGCCCGCGGGCGGCCACAGACCGCCCTTACAGGGCACCATCGATGGACATCCCGTAGGGGCGAGCTGTGCTCGCCCGTCAAGCCCTGCAAAACAGGGAAATTTCTGACGGGCGAGCGCAGCTCGCCCCTACATCCTATTATCAAGAACGTTTCGCCCGCGGGCGGCCACAGACCGCCCTTACAGGGCACCATCGATGGACATCCCGTAGGGGCGAGCTGTGCTCGCCCGTCAAGCCCTGCAAAACAGGGAAATTTCTGACGGGCGAGCGCAGCTCGCCCCTACATCCTATTATCAAGAACGTTTCGCCCGCGGGCGGCCGCAGGCCGCCCCTACAGGGCGCCATCGATGGACATCCCGTAGGGGCGAGCTGTGCTCGCCTGCGATGCCTCCGGCGGGTGTCTTTTCTTGTGTGCCCAAGAAAAGACACGAAAAGAAGGGCCCGCAAGGGGGCTTTTTACAAGCCGCCCCCTTGGGAATCCCCTCCTGACCCTGAGAGCCTGCCCGGCCTAACAAAAGGCCAGGGTGCAAGCGACCCTGGCCCTGCCGAAACCGTTTTATTCGGAATTCTTCCAATTTTACACCTGTAGGGGCGTGCTTTGCACGCCCGTCAAGCCCTGCAAAACAGGGAAATCTCCGGCGGGCGAGCGCAGCTCGCCCCTACAACCCGTTATCAAGAACGTTTCGCCCGCGGGCGGCCGCAGGCCGCCCCCTACAGGGCACCATCGATGGACATCCCGTAGGGGCGTGCTTTGCTCGCCCGCGATGCCTTCGGCGGGTGTCTTTTCTTGTGTGCCCAAGAAAAGACACGAAAAGAAGGGCCCCCAAGGGGGCTTTTTACAAGCCGCCCCCTTGGGAATCCCCTCCTGACCCTGAGAGCCTGCCCGGCCTAACAAAAGGCCAGGGTGCAAGCGACCCTGGCCCTGCCGAAACCGTTTTATTCGGAATTCTTCCAATTTTACACCTGTAGGGGCGTGCTTTGCACGCCCGTCAAGCCCTGCAAAACAGGGAAATCTCCGGCGGGCGAGCGCAGCTCGCCCCTACAACCCGTTATCAAGAACGTTTTCCCGGCGGGCGAGCGCAGCTCGCCCCTACATCCCGTTATCAAGAACGCTCCCCCGGCGGGCGGCCAGAGGCCGCCCCTACAGGGCGCTATCGACAGCTATCCCGTAGGGCGGATTATGCCTGAGCGTCCAGAGCCATGAGCTTGCCCACCCGGCGGGCGTGCCGGCCGCCCTCGGCCTGGGTATCCAGCCAGAGATCCACGATTTCCAGCGCCAGCTTCCGCCCCACTACGCCGGCGCCCAGGGCCATGACGTTGGTGTCGTTGTGCTGCCGGGATAGCCGAGCGCTCATCAGGTCCGAGAGCAGGGCGCACCGGATTCCTTTGATTTTGTTGGCGGTGATGGAAACCCCGATGCCCGTGGTGCAGATTAAAATGCCCCGCTGACATTCGCCGTCCGCCACAGCCCGGGCCGCCGGGGCGGCGTAATCGCTGTAATCGCAGCTGTCTGGGGTGTAGGTGCCGAAATCCTCCACTGCAAAGCCCCGCTCCTCTAGATGCCGTTTCACGGCGAGCTTGAGCTCCATCCCACCGTGGTCGCATGCCAAAGCAATCTTCATCGTTTGTTCTCCTTGTGAATTAAATGATAAACCCGCCGTTCACCGGCAGGACCTGCCCAGTGACGAATTCTGCCTCCGCCAGGTAGACCATAGCCCTTGCCACATCCTCCGGCGTGCCATGCCTTCCCAGCGGCGTTTGTTCCCGCAGTTCCTCCAGGGTCTCCGGGGAGAGGTCCGCCGTCATGTCCGTGAGAATTAGGCCCGGGGCGATGGCGTTGACCCGGATGCCGGACGGGCCCAGTTCCTTGGCCAGGGCCTTGGTCAGAGCCAGCACAGCCCCCTTGGCGGCGGAATAGGCCGCTTCGCAGGAGGCCCCCACCTGCCCCCACATAGAGGCCAGGTTGATGATACAGCCCCGGTGCCGCCGGAGGAAGAGGGGCGTGGCCGCGTTGATGCAAAGATACGCGCCCTTCACATTCACGTCGAAAATCCGGTCCCACTGCGCCGGGGTGGTCTGGGACAGCAGGCCATAGTGGGCCAGGCCGGCGTTGTTGATGAGGACATCCAATTCATCCAGCCCACGAAAGGCCCCCGCTACCGCCTCCGGGTCGGAAACATCCCCGCAAATGGCCTGCGCGCCAGTTTCCCGGGCCAAGGCCCGGGCCGCCGCGTGGTTTTTTTCATAGAGGAAGAGGACCCGATCCCCCCGCCGGGCAAAGGCCCGGACCGCCGCCGCGCCGATGCCCCGGGCGCCACCGGTGATGAATATAGAAGCCATTGCGCGCCTCCTATGTGGAAATAACTGTTTGCTGCCGCCGGTGCGGAGCAACAAGACCCGAAGCGGCTGCAACCGGGCAGAAAGCCAAAAAAATTTTTGGTTACGTCCAGGGAGATACGGAAAGCCGCGCAGCGTGTCAAAAAACTTTTTGACACGCTGCGCACGCCGCCACTACGGCAGGCTCTTGATTCCCAGGTTCTTACGGGGCTTGTCCAGCCCCGACGCTTACTTGCGCCGGCCCTTGGTCCGGTGGTCGGAGTACTGGCGCAGAGAGGAGATCTTACTGTCGGATTCCGACATAAACTGCTTGAGCTTCTCCTCAAAGCTTTGGTCGGAGGACTTTTGGATCGTGGCGTGGGTTGGGACAGGGGCCTGCCCTGACGCAGGGCGGGGCGCACGGGGCCGGTCCGTCCGGCCTGAATTCCGGCTCGGTCCGGCTGGCTTCGCCTCCAGCCGCTTCATGGAGAGGTTGATCCTCCCGCTGGGATCCACGGCGATGACCATGACCTTCACAGCCTGCCCCTCCGTGAGGTACTGCCGGATGTCGCTAACGTAAGCGTTGGCCACCTCGGAGATATGTACCATTCCGGTCTTATTCTCCGGCAGCACAATGAACGCGCCAAAATTGGTGATGGTTTTTACTTTGCCTTCCAGGATGGTTCCAACTGTCAAGTCCATACTGTAAAATTCGTCCTCCTCAAAATAAGCAGACGGGATTATTCTCCGGTGTCGGAGAAAATGATCTCACCGTTTTCCACCAGACCCAGGGCTTCTCTGGCGATTTTACGCACGCTGTCGTCTGTGCCGAGGCTGCCGATGTCTTGCTGCAGCTCCTGATTTTTTTGCTGCAGCTCGGCGGCCTGGTCGGCCAGCTGCTGATACTGGCTTTGGCTGGCCCGAATCTGCGCCCGCTGGGAGACCAGGGTAACGGTAGCGCACACAAGAATCAGCAGCACCACTACCTTGGTCAGAAGCGATGACCTGCGGAATTTCACGGGTAATTTCATCCGAATGACCTCCTGGGCGTGGACTGCGCCGCCGCGCGCGACGCTTGTTATAGGTTATTGTAACCCATTTCCGCCCGGAAGAAAAGAGAAATTTTAAGAATTTTTTGATTTTTTTCAAAATAAGTCGGACCGGGGCCGTCAGGGTCCGCCAGACGGCCGCGCACGCCCGCCAAAATACCCGAAACAGGCGCCGGCAGAGAGCGGACAGCGCCAGGCCGTAGAAGCACGCGCCCAGGGCCATGCCCGCCAACTGAAAGAGCTGCAGCTTGCCCCGGCACAGGTAGAGCGCCAGAAAGCAAAGGCTCGCGCCGCAAAGAAGCACAAAGAGCAGGTCTGCCGGCACCGTGGCGCCCCGGGCCAAACGACGCAGCTCCCGCAGCAGATCGTAGGCCAGGCCCAGACCCACGCCCAGAGCCACCGCGCAGGCAAACCAAACGGCCTGCTCCGCCACCGGGGGGGCCATCAGCCAAAGAGCCGGGAGAAGAAGTTGCCCTCCCGCCGGGGCTCCTCGTAGAGCAGGGCGGTCACCATGCCGTCCACCGCCACCTGGCCGCCGTCCAGGGACAGGGTCTTCAGATGCAGGTCCTGGCCCCGTACCATCAGGGTCCCCCGGGCCGTCCGCAATATCACCGCCGCTTCGTCAAAGCTGACCACCTCTGTGACCCCGGAGACGGTCAGGTTCTTTCTCTCATCCAAGGTCAGCCGGTGGGGCTGCTGGAGCGTCTTGTCCTCGATGCTAGCCATAGCGAGTCTCCTTCCCATTTCGTTGCCTTCCATCCTATGCGCCGGGGCTTGGCCTTAGAACCGGAGGGGTTCCATTGGAATAAATCCGTTTTTCTACCGCGGACTTGGACGGGGAATTCCATTGACAATCCCGGGAAATTGTGAGAGAATAAGGGAAAATTTCGGACCCGGCGGCCGAGCCGCCGGTAGGAGGAAGGAAACGGTTATGTTCCAATCCAGAACGCACAACTGCAACGAGCTGAGACTGTCCCATGTGGGGCTGCAGGTCACCCTGGTCGGATGGCTGGAGACGGTCCGGGAGGTGGGCGCCAACTTCGCCTTCCTGGTCCTGCGGGACTTCTACGGCACGACGCAGGTCGTGGTGGAGACCGAGGCGCTCATGCGCCAGGTCAAGGCGATCAATAAAGAGTCCACCATTTCCGTCACCGGCATGGTGCGGGAGCGGGCCAGCAAAAACCCCAAGCTACCCACGGGGGACATCGAGGTGGCGCCCACTTCCATCGAGGTTTTGGGGAAGTGCTTTCACAACGCCCTGCCCTTTGAGATCCGGAAATCCCGGGAGGCCGAGGAAAACACCCGGCTGCGGTACCGGTACCTGGACCTGCGGAATCCGGAGGTGAAGCAGAATATCGTCCTGCGGTGCAACGTGGTCTCCGCCATTCGTCAGGGCATGACCCAGGAGGGCTTTTTGGAGATCACCACCCCCATCCTCACCAGCTCCAGCCCGGAGGGGGCCCGGGATTACCTGGTGCCCGCTCGGAACCACCCGGGGAAATTCTACGCCCTGCCCCAGGCCCCCCAGCAGTTCAAGCAGCTGCTCATGGCCGCAGGCTTCGACCGCTACTTCCAAATCGCCCCCTGCTTCCGGGACGAGGACGCCCGGGCGGACCGGTCCCCCGGGGAGTTCTATCAGTTGGACATGGAGATGGCTTTCGCGACTCAAGACGACGTGTTCTCCGTAATTGAGACCGTGTTCCCTCCCATTTTCGCCAGATACGGCAAATATAAGGCCGTATCCAGCGCCCCCTTCCGCCGCATCTGCTTTGCCGAGGCCATGGAGCGGTACGGCTCCGACAAGCCGGACCTGCGCATCGACCTGACGGTTGCGGACATCACGGAGGAGGTGGCCGGCTGCGGCTTCGGCCCATTTGAGGGCGGGGTGGTGAAGGCCGTGCCGGTGCCGGACTTTACCCAGACCCGGAAGTTCATCGATAAGCTCTGCGCGGACGCGGAGGTGGCCTCCGGCGGTAACAAGGCCTATTGGTTCCGCCTGGACGACCAGGGCGAGCTGGTGGGCGGCATCTCCAAGTTCCTGGCAGAGCGGAAGTCCGCCCTGGTGGAGAAGCTGGGCCTGAAGCCCAACTCCTTTGTGGCGGTCTCCGCGGGGAAGAAAACCGCCGCGCAAAAGACCGCCGGCGTCCTGCGCCGGCTCCTGGGGCAGTCGGTCCCCGGTCACATGGACCGGGAGCGGTACGAGTTCTGCTGGATTGTGGACTTCCCCATGTACGAGATTGGGGAGGAGTCCGGGGTTCTGGAGTTCTGCCACAATCCCTTCTCCATGCCTCAGGGGGGTCTGCGGGCCCTGGAAGAGCGGGACCCGCTGGAGATTTTGGCCTATCAGTACGACCTGGTGTGCAACGGCGTGGAGCTCTCCTCCGGTGCGGTGCGCAACCACGACCCGGAGATCATGGTCAGGGCCTTTTCCCTGGTGGGGTTGGGGGAGGCGGACGTGAAGGCCAAGTTCCCGGCCATGTACAACGCCTTTACCTACGGCGCGCCGCCTCACGCGGGCATCGCCCCCGGGGTGGACCGAATGACGATGCTCCTGGCAGGGGAGGAGTCCATCCGGGAGGTCATCCCCTTCCCCATGAACAAAAATGCCCAGGACGTGATGATGGGCGCCCCCAGCCAGGTGGAGCAGAAGCAGCTCGACGAGGTGCACATCGCAGTGGTCCCGGTAGAAAACGACGGAGTTTGACTGGGTCGGGCGCTTCAAACGTTAAAAGGCCGGGAAAGAGACGCAAACAGGCGGCTGGCGTGGTATCCGGGTTTGCAGACCGTTCCCCACATCGTTTTAAATGACCCGGCGGCCGGAGAACCCCAATTGGGGCCTCCGGCCGCTTTTTCGTGGACGCTGGGGGCGCAGTTCGTAGCTGTTATCCTGCCATGGGCCGCGTTCCTGAAGCCAGGCAATGCCCTGGGAAGCGCAGGCTGCAAACTTGGTGATAACCCCGGCCTCGATACACCCACACTCATTGGCGCACCATTCTTCACCTTAAAATGGGATAAAAAAATAGACGTCCAAGCGTGGAACGTCTATTTCAGGGGAGTTTTATTTCGTTTTCCAACAGCTTTTGATAGATGGCCAAGTCCTGGTCAGTGAAGACATTAAAAACGACCTGCTGGATAGATTGGTCCTGCGCCAGAAACCAGGAGACCGTGCGTACCGCGATCTCGGCGGCGCGGTCCTGCGGGAAGCGAAAGACACCCGTAGAGATGCAGCAAAACGCTATGGACCGTACGCCGTTCTGGACGGCCAGCTCCAGACAGGATTGATAGCAGCGCGCCAGAAGCGCGCAGTCGCGCGCGCGGAGCCCACCAGAGACAATCGGCCCGACCGTATGCAAAACATACTTGCAGGGGAGGTTATACCCTGCCGTAATTTTGGCGGTCCCCGTTGCCTCCTCATGCCCCTGGGTCTGCATGATTTCGTGGCAGGCCAGCCGAAGCTGAACGCCTGAAAGGGAGTGAATGATGTTGTCGATGCAGGTGTGGCAGGGTTGAAAGCATCCCAAAAGGCTGCGATTGGCCGCGTTGACAATGGCGTCTATCTTCAGGCGGGTGATGTCGCCCTGCCAGAGAAAGAGGCGGCTGTTGGCGCGCGTAGGGGACAAGGCGGTGCTGTCCACAATCCCGCGGCTGCTGACCTCCTCTGACAAGTAGGCGTCCTGCACGTGCAGGAAGTCAGCCGAGGCCGGAAGGGGAGGCCGCACGTTCATCAAAGCGCGCAGAAGCCGTTTCTGTTCTGCCTCTGCCGAGGGGATTTCAAGCGCGCGGTACTGTGGCAGCTCCGCCTGTATGGCGCGGATCAGAAAGCTCCGCCGTTGCGCCTGTGTCATACTCCCAGCTCCTTTCTCAGGAGGGCCAGGGTCCGCCCCAAATCCCCCCGGATACAGATGGACCGTCCCGTCAGCTCCGGCGGCAGCCAGGCCGCCTCTAAATTCACCCGGGCGTACACCGCCCTGGGATTTTGTTCTGTCATTCGCTGAAAGGGATACCGGATGATGCCCGGGGTGTTGCCGCCCACGCCCAGCTCCCAGAAGAGAACACGGGCGCCGTCGTACCGCCGCAGGAAAGCTAGATAGCGGTCCTTGGCCGCATACCAGCCCGCGTCCTGCACAAAGCTGTCGTCGCAGCGCAGGTTCATGGCCATGGGCCCGCCGCAGCGGGGGCAGCGAGGCACCAGCTCGGAGGGGACCCGCATGTCCTTTTGCGCTTCTATCATCCGCCGGACGGGCGCTTCGTTATCGTAGGTCTTTTCGTGGCACGGCGCCGCGCACTGCCACAGACCGTAATCGCCCTGGGCGTAAAACAGGCGGCCTTTGTCAAACCCCGCCCGCTGAAAGCAGTGGTCCACGTTGGTCGTCAGGACGAAATGCGCTTTTTCCCGCACCAGCTCCAGCAGATCCCGGTACACGGGACCCGGGGGGTCCCGGTAGCGGTTGATCCAGATATAGCGGCTCCAATAGGCCCAGAATTCCTCCGGCGAGGGGAAGGGGTAAAAGCCGCCCGTGTACATGTCCGGGAAGCGGTAGCGGGCGATAAAATCGGGAAACGCCTGCTCAAATCGCGGCCCGGTATAGGAGAGGCCCGCCGCGGCGGAGAGTCCGGCCCCCGCCCCGATGAGGACCGCGTCAGCGCCGGCAATTGCGCCGGCCAGCGCCTGAATTTGCTCATTATTCAAGATAGGGCTCCCTCCTGATCCCGCGCAATGCTCCGTCCCCGGACCGCCGGTCATTGGGGAAAGAAGAATCCCGCGGTCATGTCTAGATAGTGATCTCCGCCATAGCCGCCGTACAACCGGCGGATCTCCTCCAGGAACGACTTCCTGTCGGTGCACAGGGCGGCAATGCGCTTTAAATTCTCCAGGTATTCCATTTTGGTCCTGACGTCCTTTAGATCCTCCGGCGTGTAGTGGGAGGTCAGGACCAGGGTATAGCCCTTGTCCAAATAACCCCGGAGCTGCCGGAGCATGGCGTCGGCGTGCGCCGGCCCGGCTACGATGGAGTGGCAGTCATGTCCCAGCATGTGGGTGTAAACGGCGTTGAGCTCCGGAATCTCCACGTCGAAGGCGTCCGGCGTGGGCAGAATGCGCAAGGGTATGCCGCCGATGGTGCAGGCGCCTGCCTCCAGGTAATCGGTAACCGTGTGGAGAGTCCCGTCGAAGCGCGCGCCGAAGGTGGCGGCGAAGCCGTCGATGAGAGATTTACCGCCTCCCTGGTGGCCGTAGGCGTCGGCGTTTCGGGTGGCGTATTTTTTCGCCTCCGGCAGAAACGTGCCTCCGGCCATGTGATAGGCCAGGAGCATGCCCGCCACGGTCAGTTTCCGCTCCGCTAGATAGACGGCCAGTGCCCGGTTGTTCTGGACGAAGCAGGGGGACTCCAGCAGCACAACCTGGCCCTGCTTCTCCAGGAGGAATACCTCGTCGTCCAAGGGGTCCTGGGTTTGATAGGCGTGGAGCTTCACCGTACCAAAATCATACACGTGCATCTCGCCCTTGCCCAGAGCAGTTTTTGTAAATGTGGTTTTGTTCATGTCTCATTCCTCCGGGATACAGATTTTGCAGCCTTCCCTGCTGTGTTCTTATCCTATCCCGGCTGGTTTCTTTTGTAAAGTAAGCACTTTGTTGTGGGGTAGTTACCATATGGATACGATTGGCCTTGCGCGGTGTTGGGGGAGCCGGACGAATTCAGGTCCTTCCGCCCCTGGGACCCAGGGCGCGGAAAAAATGGCCGAAGCCTGTCACGATTCCCACTCCTGGCGACACGATATCAATAGAACGCGCTTTTGATCCGGTGTATAAGAAGCAGAGCGCTTTTCCTTGGGATGTTTTCCTCTGGGCTGGTTACTTTCTCGGCCTGATTCTCACGATCATCGGCCTTTTGGGCCTTTGTTTTCAGCTTCCTGGCCTACGCCAGTTCCGGGGAGGACATGTGGTTCTGGGACTGGGCTTTCTCGTTGGCCAGAGGCGTTTCGTGGGGCGGCGGAATCCGCCAGCCTCTTGCATGGAGCCGGCTCCTGGTGTAAAATAGAAAAAAACCGCTGCGTTGGAAAGGGGGAAAGAACCATGGATTTGCCCGCCTGCCCGGTGGAGACCACCCTCTGCCTGATTGGGGACAAATGGAAGGTACTGATTCTGCGAGACCTGCTGCCCGGCACCAAACGCTTTGGGGAGCTGAAACGCTCCATCGGCGCGGTAAGTCAGAAGGTGCTCACCGCCCAGCTCCGGGATATGGAGGAAAAGGGCTTGGTGACCCGGAAGGTGTATGCGGAGGTCCCGCCTCGGGTGGAGTACACTCTGACGGAAACCGGCTACAGCCTGCGCCCAATTTTGGAGGCCATGGCCCACTGGGGCAGCGACTATCAGCAAAAAAACACTTGCATTTAGGCGTTTGCAGGAAAAGGAGGAACGAAGTATGGAATACAAACGGTATGGGGACACCTATGTGGTGAGAATAGACCGGGGCGAGGAAATCGTGGAGCGCCTCCTGGCCCTGGCGGCGGCGGAGGGTATCGGCCTGGCCAGCGTCAACGGCCTGGGCGCGGTGGGCCAGGTGACGGTGGGGGTGTTCTCCCCGGCGCAAAAGACCTACAAGGCCAACGAATTTCAGGGGGATTTTGAGATTGTCAGCCTGCACGGCACCCTCACCACCCAGGCCGGCCGGCCCTACGGCCATTTTCATATGAGCTTTGGGGACGAGGAGGGCCGGGTGTTTGGCGGGCACCTGAACCGGGCGGTGGTCAGCGCCACCTGCGAACTGGTCTTGACGGTGCTGCCGGGCCGGGCGGAGCGGCGCATGGACCCCCAGGTAGGGCTGAATCTGCTGGAGTTTCCCCGATGAAGCTGCTGGTGACGGGGTTTGAGCCCTTTGGCGGGGAGGACTGCAACCCCTCCTGGGAGATCGCCGCGGGCCTTCCGGACCGGGTGGGGGACTGGGCGCTGGTGAAGCTGCGTCTGCCCACGGTGTACGGGCTGGCGGGCGCCATGGTGCTCGACGCCATGGGCTGGGAGCGCCCCAACGCGGTGCTGTGTCTGGGCCAGGCGGGAGGCCGGGACGCCGTCACCCCAGAGCGGGTGGCCATCAACGTATGCGACAGCCCGGCGCCGGACAACGGCGGCACGGTTCTTATGGACCAGCCTATCGCTCCGGGGGGGCCGGCGGCGTATTTCACCACCTTGCCCAACGGGGCCATGGTGCGGGCTATGGAGACCGCCGGGGTTCCCGCCCGCATCTCCAACACCGCCGGGACCTTTGTGTGCAACGACCTTCTGTACCGGCTCCTGCGGGAGATCGATACGAAAAAGCTTTCCGTCCGGGCCGGCTTTGTGCACGTGCCCTATCTGCCCCGGCAGGCGGCGGGGAGGAACGTCCCGGCCATGCCCCTTTCGCGTATGTCCGCGGGTCTCACCGCCGCCATCGGCGCCCTGTCCGGCTGAGCAAGCAGGACGGCTTATGAGCACACGCGACCCCGCCGCCCAGCAGGCGGCGGGGATTTTTGCTTGTCCAGTTTTTTCTCCGGTATGGTCTTGTATTTTTGGAATTCTGCGTAGATAGACATTAGAAGGAAAGAAATTGATACTAAAAAAGTTGCTTTGTAGTATTAAATCCGTATTTGATTTTCAGAATAGAAAAACCTATCCAGAAAAAGTTGAAATATGGCTTGCAATCTTTCTTCTTTTGGTGTATAAAAATATTGACACGTAAATATGACGAGAGAAGAAAATGCCTGTTCGCATTTTCTTGTACATTTTGCCAAAACGTGACAGCCGGCAAAGCAATCGACAGACAGAAGTGCAGTGCCGTCGGAACTCCCAAATTTAGGTAGGAACACCGGTTCATTGTCCTCTGTTTTTGGAAGAGACGTTTTGCTTCGGCAAGGTCTCTTTTTTGTTTTTAGAGACCGCCCGTACAGATCATCGGATCCAGACCCTCGGTCTGTCCGAAAGGAGGATGCTCTATGCCCAAGACTCGAACGCGCAGGCGAAATCTGCTGCCCAATGTCGTCGGCATTGCGCTGTGCGTACTTTTTATCCCCATTATTTTGATTAACCTCATTCTGATTGTCAGTACATACACCCATCCGGATCAGATCCCCGGCGTCTTCGGCGTCAAGCCTGCGGTGGTGCTTTCGGGCTCCATGGAACCGGAAATTTTGGTGGGCGACCTGATCTTTCTGCATGATACCGACCCCGCCCAGCTTCAGGTGGGGGACGTAATCTGCTATCTGTCCTCCGGCAAGGCGGTGACCCACCGGATCGTGGGCCTCACCCAGGGAGACGATGGCAGGCCCCGCTTCATCACCCAGGGAGATGCCAACAACGCGGAGGACCGGCTGGCGGTGACACAGGACCAGGTGCAGGGCATCTGGAAGGGCGGCCGGGTAGCGGGATTGGGGAACTTTGTCATGTTCCTGCAGAGCACCACCGGCATGCTTTTGTTTATCGTCTGCCCCGTGGCGCTGTTCCTGCTGTGGGACCTGTGGCGCCGGCGCCGGGCGGACCGGGCGGAGGCCCGCCGCACCCAGGAGCTGGAGGCGGAGTTGGCCGCCCTGAAGGCGGCGCAGTCGGACCCGGCGGAGGAGTCCGCAGGCGCTTCCAAATCGTAGCAAGTTAGGATGCACCCGCTCCTGTCCATGGGCACAGCTTGGACCGGGACTGTTTGGAATAACCAGGCGATGGCCTGGGTGCAGCGTGCGCAGGTACAAGGGAACCGTACCTGAGCCAATTCTCCAGGAACGGTTCCCAAACCTGAATGAAAGCGAGGACATAACAGATGAAGAAAAGATCAAATCTTGCCCGGCTTGGCGTCTTGGTTCTGGCTCTGACTTTGATCACCACCTGCCTGGTGGGCGGGACGCTGGCCCGGTACGTCACTGAGGTGGACGGCTCGGCCAAGGCCGTGGTGGCCAAGTGGAAATTTGACGCCAAGAACAGCGACAAGTCCATCTCCACGCAGGACTTTGTCATCGATCTGGGCGACACCACCAACCGCACCACATATCCTGCCACGGACGTGAAGGCAGGCGTCATCGCCCCGGGTACCACCGGACAGTTCGATGTGGTGCTCGACGGCACCGGCAGCGAGGTGGGCATCGACTACACCGTAAAGCTGGCGGCGAAAGCGGCTTCGGATGCTCTGCCCGACGACATGGTCTTCTCCTTTAAGCCCATCACAGAGTCCAACAAGGGCGTGAAGCTGGGGAGCCTGGCGGATGAGACCGGCACCATTGATTATACCGCTACCCAAAACGGTATGGTGAAGACCATCACCGTCTACTGGTCCTGGGCCTTTGATGCCAACGACACCAAAGACAACAACGACAACGGCTTCCAGGGAAAGACCTTCCAGATGGACATCACCGTGACCGCCAAGCAGACCGAGCCGGGCGCGACCGTAGCCCCGTAAATGTTTGCCATATACCCGCCCCCTGTGCCGGGGTGGGGACTGGGGACCCCTCAGTCCCCGGCAAAGGGCATGGCCGCGGTCGTGCCCTTTGCCGCAGACTGAAACGCTCCACCGCAAAGGAGGAAACACCATGTCACAAAATCAACCCCATACCCCGCCTCCTGCGGCGGAGGAACAAAACAGCGGCAAGAAAAAGTGGCTTGTTTTGCTGCTGCTCTTGCTGCTGCTGGCCGTCGCCAGCTCCAGCGTCGTGGGCTATATCCTGGGCAAAAACGCAGGAACCCGCCCTCTGGGGCAGCTCATGGACACCATTTTGTTGACCCCGGATAACGACGATAACCACAACGACGGCACGGAGCCGCAGCCCACAGGGCCCGACGCCTCCAGCCCAACGGAGCCGGACGCCACCGACCCGACCGGAGAGGAAACCACTCCCGGGGGAAACCAGGGCAGCGCCGGCAAGGATGACAGCGGAAAGCTCTCCATCTCCGGCCAGGTGCCGGGCGGGCAGTACATCTCCTGGACCCAGCTGAGCACCATCGACCTGTTCTACAACCGCACCGCCGGCGAGCAGGCGGAGATCGCCCCCGGCTCTGCGGGCTACTACCGGTTCCAGTTGAAAAACACCCGGAGCCGGGACCTCAGTATCCAATTGACCCTGTCGGAGGGCAAGCAAGTCCATCTGCCCCTGGCCTTTACCTTGACGCCCTTGAACGCCAGGGGAGAAAAGCAGAACGACCTGGCGGTGAAGGGCTCCTTCCGGGACGGCAGCACCACGTTGGAGCTGGCTGCGGGCATTGACGGCAGGGATACCGTGACCTATCAGCTGGACTGGGTCTGGCCCTTTGAAAGCGGCGACGACGCGGCAGACACCCAGTTGGGCGAGGCCGGGGGCCTTTACACCCTGCACCTTCAAATTTACGCGGAGGAAGTCTGATGCGTCTTCTCCGCATCCTGGGCCGGGTGATCCGGGGCCTGCTGCTGGGAGCGCTGTGCGCCGTGGTGCTGATCAATCTGTGGCAGCTCGCCGCCCGGGCCCTGCTGGGGCAGGCCTTTCCCACCGTGTTCGGCTACGCCCAGGTGACGGTCCTGTCCGGCAGCATGGAGCCCACCTTTTCCCCGGGAGACCTGCTTTTGCTGCACCGGCAGGCCGCGTATGAGCCCGGCGACATCCTCACCTTTTGGGACCAGGGCAGCCTGACCACCCACCGGGCGATCTCCAGCACCCCAGAGGGCTTTGTCACCCAGGGGGACTATAACAACGCCCCGGACCCGGACCCGGTTCCCCCGGAGCGGGTTGTGGGGCGCGTGGTGGGGATTCTCCCCGGGTTGGGGGCCTTCCTGCAGGCGCTGCGCTCGCCCGCGGGAGTGCTCCTGCTGCTGGCTCTGGTTCTGGCGCTGCTGTTTCTGCCCGGCTGGCTGAAGCGGCTTTCATGGAAGAGAAAGGAGCGCGACAGATGAAAAAACAACTGACCCCCGGCAGAGTGGCCGCCTATCTGCTGGCTCTGGCCGCGGTTTGCACCCTGGTGTGGGGCGTGACCTACGCCCGCTACCGCACCGACAAAAAGGGAGCCGCCAAGGGAACTGCGGCGACCATGGCGCTGAGCGTAATGGACGGGAGCGGGGAGCTGAATCTGTCGGACCGGCTGGCCGGGATGACGCCCGGCGAGACCCGCACGATCTCCTTTTCCATTACCAATACCAAAGATGGGGTCGTCAGCCAGGTGGCCCAGACCTACAGCATCGTCCTTGAGACCACCAGCAACCTACCCTTGACCTATAATCTGTCCCATACGGGCCAGGCCGAGGCCGGCGGCTCCTTTGCCGCCGGGCAGGCGGGCAGTCTGACCTGGACCGGCGGGCGGCTGCCCGCCGACGCGGCCAGTCACACCTATACCCTGACCGTCACCTGGCCCTCGGAGAAAAGCGGCACCTGGTATATGAATGAAGTCGACGCCGTGACGTTGCGGGTGGACGTGGCGCAGGCTCAGCCCCAGGCGGGGACCGGAAATTAAGCGAAAAGGACGGTGAGCCTCATGGGGCGCAACCATCAATCCAAACCTAAGAAAAAGCTGTCGCCGGCGGTTTTGGGGCTTCTGCTTCTGCTGGCCTGCGCGCTCACCTTCGGCGGGTTCACCGCCGCGCGGTATGTCCTGGACTGGTCCAGTGGGGATCAGATGGCCACCGCGAAGAAGTTCTATTTTACCAGCGACCACCTGCAGGCGGGGGACTATCCGGTTTACCGCATCTCCGTACCCTCCCCGGCGGAGGCGAAGGTGGCGTTTTCCCTGCGCAACTTTGATCCCGCGGGCAGCGTAGCGGAAACGGACATCGGCTACCGGTATACCGTGGCCGTGAACAGCGCCGACCGCGGGGATTTGGGCGGCTCAGGCAGCCTGACGGGGGGAGCGAGGCAGGAGCAACCCATCACCCTGGCGCTGCAGGAGTCCGACTTCGTCAACGGAAAGGCCACGGTCCGGGTGGTGGCTGCCGCCAGTCCCTACGATCAGACCCTGGGCGGCGTGTTCGAGCTGTATCTGCCCATTCAGGGCGCCACCCTGTCCGTGCAGGACGCGGCGGGGAGCAACACCCTGAGCATGCTGGTGACCACCGGCGCGCAGGCAGGCGCCGTGACCATCCGGTGGAACGACGCCGCCATTTTGCCGGACAGCGCCAACTTCCGCTTTGAAAGCGCCACCGCAAATACCTGCACCTTCTACGCGGAGGCGGACGCCCAGTATTCCTTCGTATTTTTTAAATCAACGCCTGACCGCGTTTACGCAGACGGCGATTTTTCCATCGGAGGCTGAAATCCATGTCCTTCGATGGTTGCGGGTTCAGTTCAAATAAGGAGGCCCCGTTGATGAAACAAAAAAAGCGAGCCCCAATGGGGGGAGGCGGCCGGTTTTTAGCGCTTCTGCTGATGCTGTGCATGCTGCTGACGAGCCTAAACGCCGGTGTTTTCGTCACGTTCGCCGCGGAGGAGCCGCCGGTGACCTGGGACGTGGGCGTGGAAGCGGGCGCCGTTACAGCCAAGCTGTCCAAGGGCGTGCTGACCCTCTCCGGCTTCGGAGATACCAAGGATTATACCGCCGGCACCGCGCCGTTCGCGGCCTATGCCGGGGAAATTCGTACCTTGGTGATCGAGGCTGGGCTCACCTCCCTGGGCGACTACTTATTTTATAATTTGGGCTCCCTGAGCGGCACGCTGACTCTGCCCCAGGGGTTGCTGCGCATTGGAAGCCACGCCTTCTCCGGCGACAGCGCCCAGCAGGCCCCGGGTTTCACCTGGATTGAAAACCGGTTTACCCGGGCGGAGATCTCCGTCCCGATGGAGCAAGCGCCGACCCAGGAAACGGATGCGGCCAGCCCGGAGCCCAGTATGGAGCCTGTTGATACCACACAGCTGCCAACGGAGGCTCCAGAGGAAGACGTCCCGACGTCCGGCGCCGACACCACCGCGCCCTCCACACAGACGGAGGCGGCTCCGGAGTCCACCGCGGCGGACACAATTCCCGACCCGATGGAGCCGGAGACCCGGCCCACCCAGGCCGCAGCTGTCGATGCCGGCGAGCCGGCGGCGCAGCCGGTTCAGACGCCCGCTTACCGGACGGAGACTGTTACGGAGCAGGAAATCGGTTCTGCGCCTTTTTATCCCGGCCAGACCGGGGGATACCAGTGCGCCGCGGCAAACCGCAGCTTCGCCCAGGCGGCGGAGGCGGCAGGCTATGAGAAAAGCGAAGGCGCGGTCACGGTGGTGCTCTCCCCTGGCGCGGGAAGCATGGATCCCAGCGCCGATGCCGCACAGCCGGACCAGGAGGGCGCCGTGCAGCTGGAGCTGCCGGTTTCCGGCGGGCAAATCACCCTGCCGGAGCTGCCGGACTGCTTTGCTGCGCCTGAGAATCAGGGGCTGACCACGTATGTCTTTGGAGGCTGGCAGGCGGAGGGCGCGTCCGCGCCGGCTCTGCCCGGCGAGACGATCTTCCAGAAGGCGGGGAGCACCCTGTCCCTGCAGGCTTTGTGGGACCCGACGCCCATCCGTCTCATCACTGCCCAGCCCAGCGTCACGTTGGAGCAGGGGGGCTATCGGTTCCAGGTCACGGCTGCTGCGCCGGACGGGTATGCCCTGCGGTATCAGTGGCAGGTCAGCCAGGATTACGGCGGGCCGGAGTCGGAAGCTGTCTGGACGGACCTGGAGGGGGCGGTGGAGGCCGTCTACATCCGAGCGAAACAGCCCGGGGATGGAGGGCGCTTCTTTCGCTGCCAGGTGACCGCGGAGGCGGCGGAGCAGGCTGCGCCCTTCTCCGCCGACGCATCTAATGCCGGCGTGGACCAGTCCGTCACGGAGGCCTCCAGCCCCGTGTCCGGCGCGGAGGAAATTACCGTCACCTATTATCCCGCCCAGGACGGCAGCCCGGTGAAGAAAGTTTACCCGGCCGGCAGCCGGGCCCTGGCGGCCTACCCCACGGACCTGGGCTTTGCTCCGCCTGCCGGGCAGACCTTCGACGTCTGGAACACGGCGGCGGACAAAACCGGCCTCTCCTATGAGGCGGGGGCAAGCCTGTCCGCCGCGGGGGCGGCGTTAACCCTGTACGCCTGCTGGAAAACCAGCGACGAGAGCTTTTCCGCCGTCTTGTATCACGACGTGTCCTACAGCCTCAGCAACGCCACGGTCCTCACAGAGGGCGGGGCGATCTCCGGGAACTGGGATTACGGCGAGGTGCGCTATCTGCAAATCAAGCTCGCCAATTCCTACAATGACGAGTATACCGTTGCCATCGACCTGCCCGTGGGCATGGCCGTCTATGGCAATACCTACACACAACCGGATAATTTCAGCATTCTGGATGTGAAGAAGACCCCCAACATTTATCCGATCGCAGACGAAAATATGATCAAGACCCTCAAATCCGCTCTGCTGGGAAAGGGCGGCGAGAGCGCGGATTTGCTCTACACCGTCGCCCCGGGCCAGACCGCCACGATCACCGTGCCCGTGATCTTCGACCAGTTCCTCTGGGATAAGCAGGGCGGCGCCAGCAGCGGCAACATCACGGGCGAGCATCCCCCCATCGTGGTCACGGTGACCCGCGGCTCCAGCGCCGCCGCCAAGGTTTTGTCCCAGGCCCGGGCCAAGCGGGATTTTGGAAATGGCATCTATACCACAATTGGCATCTCCAGAACCAATATTTTGGCGCAGGATACGCCGCAGAATCTTTTTTATACCTATGTCAACTGCAAATCCCAGGAGGCCGTTGAGGCGTATTGGCAAAAGGTGGATTTAACCATTACCAGTACCGTTAAGCGAGGCGGTGTGGTGGTGGCGGGGCTTGCCCCAACCTATACTTCGTACCGAAAGATGTCCACCGCGACTCCTGATTACGCAGTGGACGTCACAACGCCGGGTCAGGTTTCCTTCCGGGCGGAGAGCGTTTACGGAACCACCTCCGGTGCGATCGGCGTCTATCCTGAGTATCTGTTTCCTGTTGGTCAAGGTGCTTTCCAGGCGGGCGATACCGTCACATTTCAACTCACATATACCCTGACCTCCCTTTATGGCACCGAGTTCACCAGCAGCATCAGCCGGGCCTTCACCGTGATGGATGGAGAGGAAGTGGTGGGCATTTCCACCAACAGGGACGTCTATGCGCCACACGGGGATGGAAAGACCCTTTCCTACCTGGGCTATTTCGACCTGAAGAATTCCGGAACGGCCTCCGGGCCCAAAGATATTGTCATCGACTTTGATACCACCAACACCGGTTTTCTGCGGGTATCCGCGATCCGGCTGCCCCTGCCGGGCGGTACCACGGCGGAGGTTGCCTATACACTGAGCAATGGAGCCACCGGCACAGCCAACGTCAGTTCCATCGGATCGAGTGCAGGCGCAATGTTCTGTGTGGCCGACCTGAAAGACGACGTGGGGACGCCTTATGAGCTGGGCGCTGTCTGGTTCAAAACGCTCCGCTATCGCATCGCCAGCATACCGGCGCTCACTATGCTGTATCAATACTCCTCCTCCGGGTCCCCCAGCAGCGGCGGCACGGTGTGGGGCACCTTTGAAAACCCGGATGGGAGCCCTGTGGGCACCGCCGGCGCGGCAAAAAACGTTCTTTCGGTCTATGACGCAGAGGGAGACCATACAACGCAGGAGACAACCTGCACGTTGACGATAACGCAAACCGGCGTAAAGAAAAATGCCGCGTTTCTCCAGGTCCCCAGCCTCTCTGCAAAACAGATACACGCGGGGGATACGGTGGAGTTGGCCTTTTCCATGACCAGTACCCTGTATCCCTACACCAACGTGAATTTCCTGACCCGGCCGGAGGCCTATTTCATCGCCCCCAAGGGCGTGACGGTGCTGGAATCCAGCGTCAAGGCCTCGGACGGCTACGGCGTCGCGGTCTCCAGCCGGGAACAGTCGGACGGCTCCCGGATCTACACCTTCGCCCTGGATCAGGGCTACGGCGGCTACCGCTACCAGAGCGGCAGCCTTCTGCAGATTCCCAACTCCAGCGGCGTGAAAATATCCTGCACCCTGGCCACGGACCCCAACCTGAACACCTCCGTGCTGCGGCTTAAGGACCTGCTGTTTGTAACGGACAGGGGGACGGGCAACGGACTCGGTGGTTCTTACGGATCCTACTGCTATCCGGATACGTACCGTTTGGTGGATGATACAGGGAGCAAGTATGTAGGCGGCCTGCAAAACGCGGATGGCAATAGCCTGACCATCCTGCCCAACGCCAACGCCCTGACCATCACGGGTCAGGCCAAGCTGGACAACGAGGGCGCCACCGCCTTCCGCGGTGGCCTGGACCAACCGGTCTACCTCACCGGCGCGGACCGGAGCGTGGACTACCGCCTGCGGGTGGAGAACCGGAATTACGGCGTGGTCCTGGCCAAAAACTTTTATTACTACATCCCGATACCCAAGGCGGAGACCAGCTACAACGACCCGGAGTTGTTTTCCGCTTCCCCGGAGTTTTCCTTAGATTTGACGGGACCGGTGCAGGTCTCCGGCAGCAATCCGCAGATCTATGATGTGCGCTACGCGGTGGAGTCTTCGGGCGGCGCCTACGACAACGGCCAGCAAAATTTTGACGACACCGGCGGCTACGCCACTTATTACACCGCGGCGGAGCTTCTGGCCCAGGGCCATACCTGGCAGGACGTGGCCATGGTGAAAATCGTTGCCGTCTCCGACATCCCCGGGGCCACGGACGACTACTTCCGGCTGAATCTGGCCTACGAGGGGCAAGATCTGACCAGCCAGGTGGGGGCTGTGACTGCGTGGTCCAGCTGTGGCTATCAGGCCAACGGGGGCACGGAGGCCAACAACCACCACACGCCCACCGCGCCTGTGGCGGTGAAGCTGAAATACCAGGCCACCCAGCAGATCGCCCTGACCGCCTTTTTGGGGGATACGCCCGTTGAAGTGGGCGACACCAAGACCGCTAAAGTGCAGCTCCCCGCCCTGGGGATCGGGGCCAGCCTAAGAATCAGCCAGGTCAAGACTGAAAACGTGGTCTTGGTGGACGCCCTGGGAGACCAGGACAAAACCGACTGGCCCAGCAGCAAGGCGAACCATACCTTCTCCCTGACGGCGGCCGCCGGGAGCGCGTCTCCGGTCCCACTTTCTACCGATCTGTCGGCCCAGCCGGGCTGGACTATGGAGGCGAATCAGCCGTTTTCCCTGGACCTGGTTCTGGACAACGCCAACGCCCTGAACGATGAGACCACGGTCCGCAAGGTCACCTTTACCCTCACCGACGGGGACTGCGTGGAGCTTACGGTGGTGGTTGCCATCGGCCTGGAGCCGGCAGTCATCACGAATCCCCAGACCACGGTGGACGTGGGAAAGTTCTACGACCGCATCGGCGGTCACGTGGCCAGCATTCATGTGACCAGCAACAGCGCCGTGACCGCGCAGTTCGTTCTGCCGAACATGGCACCCAGCAACTACACCGGCCACACGATCGCCTGGGGCGGCGGCAGCTTCCCCCAGGGGGCGCGTCTGACACTGGTGGACCTGACGGACCCCAATGCGCCTGGGTATTACTACTATAAGGCAACCGGTTCCGAGGGCGCCGTTCCCCTGAGCAGCTTCCGAAAAATGGGCGCAAACGAGGCCTATGTGGACCGGGCGGCCTCCGGGGATACCCTTGCGGTAAAAGAGACGCTTCTGTTTGTGGTGGACCTGGAGCCGGCGCAAAAGGCAGGCACCTCCCAGGCAGGGACATATCAACTGACCTTGACGGCGCAGGGCGCCAACGGCATAGCGAATCAGGCTTCCACCGTCTCCGTCATCACCAGTGCCATCCGCTCTTTCCAATTTTCCACCTTCACGGTCCCGGACACCATGACCGGCGCGGCTACCATAAGCGGGACCGTGCAGCCCTCGGACGCCGCCGGCGCCGAGACCTCCCACTTGCATCAGAAGATGTCTTTGGTGCTTTCTTTGGTCGGGGCGGAATTCCCTGCCGGTTCCGTGATTACCTACGGCGGAGCCGCCTATGAGCTCTCCAGCGGGCGCTTTATCCTCCCCTTGGGCTCCATCGATGAGCCATACACCTTCTCCCTGGCCCTGGAGACCCCTTATGACGCCCTCGCCCCCGGATCGTATCAGCTTCAGGCGGCGGTTTATGTCTCCGCCACCGCCGACGGCACCAAGCCCTTCGGCGGGGAGTCTGTGGCCCAGGCTTCCGGCGCGGTGCAGGTGCTGGAAAAACCGATCTACCAGTTGTCCATCAACACGGAGCCGCAGCTTCTGTCCAAGACCCAGGCAAAACAGCTGACGCTGGATCTGACCTACAACGACGCAACCAGCAACCCCGACGACGTGCTGGTCTCCTTCAGCGTCCAGAAGAAGCAGGGCAGCTCCTATCTCACCCAGAACAATGTTCTGACCTCCGTGCTGGTCAACGGCTCCACGCTGGAGCCCAGCTCTGCAACCGGCATCATCCGGACCAAGGAATTCTTCCCCATTCAGGGGGCGGAGACTGTGACGGTGAACCTGAACGCCGGCAATTTAGAGCCCGGTGGCACCTACCGCCTGCTGTTCCAAATCAGCGGTAAGGGCGATCCCATCGAGGTGCCCTATCCCTTCCTCATTCTCTCAGAGTAGTCCGGATAGCAAGTACAAACCCAGAGCCGCATTTTGCGGCTCTGGGTTTGCCTAGCTTGACTGGAACCAATTAATAAAGAGACTTTACAACAGAAAGGAGAACGCCATGCTAGAACTGCAAGCCTTTATGCGGGAATACCAGCGCGCGGTTTTGTCGGTGTTCGGCGACCGGGTCCAATGCATCGGGCTCCAGGGCAGCCGCGCCAGAGGCGAGTCCACCCCGCAAAGTGATATCGATGTCGTTCTAATCCTGGACGTGGTGACGCTTGCGGATTTAGAATGCTACCGCAGGGCCGTGGAGTCGCTTCCGCACCGGGAGCTGCTGTGCGGCTTCGTGTCCGGGGCGGCGGAGCTGGCGGGCTGGAGTCGGTCAGACCTGTTCCAGTTTTATTACGACACCGTGCCCTATCTTGGCTCTTTGGATCGCATCATCTCCGCGCCTGACGCAGCCGACGCGAAGAGCGCCGCGCTGGCCGGTGCGTGCAGTCTCTATCATGGATGTGCCCATGGATACCTGCATACCCATACGGTGGCGTGCCTGAGGGAGCTGTACAAAGCCGCGGTTTTTGTGCTTCAGGCTAAGCATTACGCCCAGACCGGGGTTTACCTGCGGACCCGGGCTGCCATGGCGGAGGCTCTGACAGGGCGGGAGCTGCAGGTTTTGCAGACCGCGGCGCAAATCCGCACCGCGCCCGAGACGCCGCAGGCCCTGGAGCAGGCGGCTTCGCTTCTGCTGTCGTGGTCTGGCGATCTAATTGCGCAGTTTCAGGCCTAGTGTCCTGTTCGAGCGGTTTCCAGGGGGCACGGCGTAAATCGGAGTATGTGTAGGCGGCCTTTGGACGCCCGCGGGCGTGCATAGCACGCCCTACAGGCTTCCGATACGCTACGATTGCGGACCGTTCCAAAGCCGCGTCAGCTCGGGCAGCAATTCCGCCAGCTTCCTGCGCCGGTCTGGGTCGAGCGCGGTGGCCATGCGCAGAAACTCCAGCAGCAGACTCAGCGCCTCCAGCTGCCGCTCATTCCGGGAACAAACCAGAGGAAGCGTCGGGTCCACATGCAGCTTCCTGGCTATGCGTTCCACCGTGTCCAGCCTGGGGTTGTCCTGGCCCAGCAGCATCTTTTGCAGGGAGGAGCGGGCCACGCCCAACTTTTGGGCGAGCTCAGACAGGTTCAGCCCCTCCTCGGCCTGCACGACAGAGAGAAAAAAGGACAAATTTTGACTCAATAACATAAAATCCCCCCTTCTATTACAATAGGGGAGATTTTCCTGGAAGGATAGGCCGTTTCGACGGCAATTTGACCGTTTTATTGACAAGGGGAGCTTTGCCAATATAATTTGACCAAATTGTTTGAAAATAAGGCAAAGGGTTGTGTCCCCGTTGCTGCCTGAAAAGACACAATTTTTATAGAAGGGTTTGTTCTGAGGAGCAAACGGTATGTCGTGAGATTTTTGGGTACAGTATGAAAGAATGGTTGCTGCTTCGGCATGAGCGCAACGGTAGCCCTGCAAAAACGGGGAAAAATTGATTTTTGCAGATACTTTGGAAATAAGACGAGTTTTTCAAAGCTGTCAATTAAAACAAACTCTGCGCTCCAGGATGCCATCACCTATTATCATTTTACCCAATTGATACCCATGTTTGCAAATGTTACGGTATACACAACGGTAACAAGCGGGAATACCTTGGAGAAGGGCGTCGCGGAATTAAAAGACACGCTGGATCGAAACGGGCCGGTGCTGATCGGATTTAAAGGCTACATAGACTATGATCACAGTAAGCCGTTCGGGCATGCGGTTTTGGTATATGACCACTTCTATGATACCAAGCACAGCAGAGATGTCTTCCTGGCATACGATCCCAATACCCCGGGAGCAGAAAAACAATTATATGTTAAAAATACCACCATATACTATGACGACAACCCTGCCATCGAGTTGATGCTCTATAAAAACCTAGACAATTTTGATTATTTTGACATGGACGGCGACAGCAACGACTTTGGCCTGCCGTGGCCGCCGTTCGGCGCGAGCCCCAGTGAAAACAGGGAACCCACCGTTTCGCTATTGGTGGCGGAAACCGGAAATGTGGCGATTCGAAATGGTAAGGGAGAGACCTACGCGCTGCAGGACGGAGTTTGGTCGGGGGACATGGAGGTAATCCGCGATTGGCCCATCTATTTTGAGACCCCGCTTCGGATGATAGAGCTGCCGTATACCGAGGGGCTGGAGGTATTGGTATCGGGGGAGCGGGCCGACCTTTCCCTGGCGGGCAATGGGTTTTACTGCGCGGTGGCGGGGGAACATGTGGAGTCAGTTCGCGTCGACTTTGCGTCCCGTGCACTGCAGGTGCGCGGCAATCAGGCTGCGTATGAGGCGACGGTAGACGCCAGCGATTCTCAAGACCAGTCGTGCCGCATTTCCGTCTCTGGAAGCGGTACAACAAGCTTCCAGGTCGCCGCCGATGCCGTCAGCATTGCGTCTGAGGCCACGGTGCTTGAGGCCGAATGCCAGCGGCAGACCGGTTCCACGCCACTGAAAATTCAGTCCGCCGGAGATGGACTTTCTATTTGCTTAGGGAACTGAGCTCTGTTTTCGCGGAAAAGGAGGCACCGAGATGAAACGAATGATTTCAATTTTGCTGTTGATCCTGGCGGTGGCGTGGGCCGGGGCGGGGTGCCGGCCGGTCGGCGGGCAGGAGAGTCTCCCCCCGGGGACGGCGCGTCCTACCGGGGAATCGGTCCCGGCCACGGGACCAGTGGGGACAGGGGAGACTAACTTGGATCAGAACATACACATTATATGCCAACAGGTGCCCGGAATCACCATCAGCAATGCTTTAGGGCAGAGCTTAGCCTATGATGGGGTGCAATTTCAAGGGGATATCCCAATATTTAGCAAGCAAACTATTTTAAATTTTGACGCCCCCGTTAATATGGAAATTGGATACAGCGATAGCTTGGAAGTTGCCTATCAGGGCATTGACGCCGATTTTTATATGTTCACCTTGGGGGACTATTTAGTTGGCGTAGAGGGCACGGGTGTTTCCAAAATCTTCTGTGATTTCGTGGAGCGCTCCGGCACCGTGGAAGGCGATCACGCGAAATATACTATGATATTCGGCACAGGCCTGGAGGGATATAGCCGGTGTTTCTTCACCGCAAAGGGACCTGGCTTTTTTCAACTGACCGACGACGGGATCGAGGTGCGGGCGTTGGTTTCCCAGATGGAGTTGCGTCATAGCATGAAAGGCGATGAAATTCAGGAGCTTGAGGTCCCTCAGACGGAGCATTTTCTCCTGCGCCCCCATGATGACGGCACGGCGGAGATCGTTGTCCTGGAGGAGCCATAGGAAAGCCCAATTTGGCGCGCAAGCGGAATGCGCCGCCGGCGAGAGGACAATCGGCCCGGCCATCCGTCCGAGACGGATGGCCGGGCAATTTTGAAGGGAAAAAGATCGCTTGTACACGCCCCCTGCGGTCACAGGCGGCGCAAACCGCATTGACACGATATCTATTTAAATAAAAGATGTAAAATATAAAGAACAGATATTGACAATTTATCCGGTTTCAAAGTATATTAAAAATAACATTAGTTGCCTGGGGAACTGAGCTCTGTTTTCGCGGAAAAGGAGGCACCGAGATGAAACGAATGATTTCAATTTTGCTGTTGATCCTGGCGGTGGCGTGGGCCGGGGCGGGGTGCCGGCCGGTCGGCGGGCAGGAGAGTCTCCCCCCGGGGACGGCGCGTCCTACCGGGGAATCGGTCCCGGTCACAGTACCCGCGGGGACGGAGGAGACCTACTTGGATGAAGATTACACGCATCTGATCATTGATCAGTTGCCTGGTATCACCATCACCAACGCCGAGGGACAGAGCCTGATCTTTCACGGCCCGGACTTGCTGGGAGATTTGCCTGTAGTACGGACATATCTGCGCTTGATGAACGATGCTTCAACTGAACTGGTGCTTGAGAACAGCGACAGTCTGGAAATCGCATATGAAGACGGTAATGCCGATTTTTATATGTTCACCTTGTGGAATTATTCAGTTGGCGTAGAGGGCACGGGGGTTTCCAAGGTCTTCTGCGATTTTGTGGAGCGCTCCGGCACCGTGGAAGGCGATCACGCGGCGTATATCTTAAAGTTCGACACAGGCCTGGAGGGATATGACCGGTGTTTCTTCACCGGAGAGGGACCTGGCTTTTTTCAACTGACCGACGACGGGATCGAAGTGCAGGCGTCGGTTTCCCAAATAGAGCTGCATAGCGGTATGAAAGGCATTGAGCTTGAGGACCCCCAGACGGAGCATTTTCTCCTGCGCCCCCATGATGACGGCACGGCGGAGATCGTTGCCCTGGGAGAGCCCTGAACAGCGCCTGAACAGAGGTAGAGGCGGCGGATGTTCCGCCGCCCCAGGCTGTCAATCAACCCGCAAGCCGAAGGAATTCGGAGGGAAGGAAAGTGTGAAAGGGAACCGTCAGGGTTCCCTTTCGCGTTCAATCAGTTCGTTTTTCAAACTTTTTACAAGTTTGAAAAGCTGTCTCCGCCTGTCGAAAAGTCTTTTTGACAGGCGGAGACGACGGATGTTCCGCCGCCTCTGCTTTTTTGCGCCTTGACGGCTTTCAAACGGGCGGGAAGGTCCGTCACCCGCGGTTTAGGAGCCAGATAGAAAGGTTCAGGTACCCGGCGAAGGTCACCCAGAGCAGGTAGGGAATCTGCAGCAGCGCCGCTTTGCGGTCTACCTGATCGAATGCCCGGATCATTGCCACCAGAAGCCCCCACAGCAGCAGGAGCCACGCAAAGGCAAACAGGCGCGCGCCCAGAGCGAAAAACCAGACGCTCCACAGGCCGTTGACGATCAGCTGCGCCCCATAGAGCGTCAGAGCCCGGCGTTTTTCCGGCGCGCAGGAGGTGCCAATCCGCGCGGCGCTGATCCCCATGAGGATATACAGGATGGTCCAGACGATGGGAAAGAGCACGGGCGGCGGCGTCAGGGGAGGTTTCACCAGGTCCCGATAGGCCGGCAGACCGATTGCGGTGGCCACAGCGCCCAGCGCGCCCACGGCGAGGGCTATCAGAACAGAGACGATATAGGAATCTACCTGTTTGGTTTTCAAGAGCATCACCCCTTGTTTCCTTATGCGCCGGCTGTGGAAAACATGCCCGCAGGATCTGGAAAACGCTCCCAAATCCCATTGCAATTTCTGCCTTAATGTAGTATACTAGTCTTCACTTCTTTTATGGGTGAAAGCCAAGCTTGACCCGAACGACGGGCCCTGCTGCCGGGGCTGGGGAAGCCGCCTGGCGTATGCCCGCGTATGGTCGCAATCTGTATGGATCTATCCCCAAGTGGGAAGGAAAGGAGCGAAGGATGAATCGACTGAAACGCATCGGATGCACGGCTCTGCTGGTGAGCCTTCTGCTGCCGTTGGGTGTGCAGGCCGCTGGGCCGCGGACCACCCTGCCCGACACGCCTGCGGAGACGACGCTGCTGGAGGAGACTGCGGCGCTCCCTGAGAATACGCAGCCGGAGGAGACTACGGCGCCGCCGGATAATGCGGAGCCGGAGCAGACCGCGGCATCGACCGAAACGACTGCGCCGCCCGAGACCGCGCTGCCGGAGACGGGGTCTGCCACAGAGCCGGACCCGCTGGAGGGCTATACCTTCCCGGATACCTGGTCCCGGGATGCCCTGATGTTCGCCGTGCAATACGGGATTCTGGAGGGCAAGGGCGGGTACAATCTGGACCCGCTGGGCAAGACCAAACGCGCCGAGATGGCGGCCATGCTGGTGCGGCTCCTGGGGGCGGCAGAGCGGACCAGCCTGGCAGGCTTCAAGGATGTGAGCGCCCAAGCTTGGTACTACGATGAGCTGTCCAGCGCCGTGAGCCTGGGCATTTTCCGGGGCACCACGGAGACGACCCTGGCGCCCAACCGGTATATCACCCGGGAGGAGGCCTTCACCGTGCTGGCCCGGGCCTTCGGCCTGTATCCCCAGGATTCGCAGGCTTATACCCGGTTCCGGGACGCGGGGTCCGTGAGTACATACGCCCGGCCGGCAATCAGCGCCCTGACGGAGTTGGGCTGCGTCAAGGGCTATGAGACCGGCAAGCTGAAGCCGAAGGCCCAAATTGCCCGCCAGGAGGTGGCCTCTTTGTATTATCAGCTCCTGGACACAATCTGCGACGACCCGGATACGCTTCCCGACCAGGGCTTTGTGCTCTACCGGGGGAAGCAGGCCCTACCTGAGGGCTACCGCCTCAACGGCAGCCTGATTGTAGGCGCTGGGCTGTCCGGGACCCAGGCGCTGCAGGACCTGGCGGTCTCCCAGCGGCTGCTGTTGCGCTGCGCCACGGGGACGGACCTGACCCTGTCGGGCTGCAGCGCCGGAGAGCTCTCCGTGGCCTCCTCCATGCAGGTTCAGTCCGACGGCGCCTACCCCCGGCTCACCGCCTGCGGTGCGCATTCTGCGGTGGAGGTAGACGCGACCGACGCCCTGATCTATGCGGACGGTTCCCTGCGGGGCCGATACGATACCGTCTGCGTTATGAACGGCAGCCCCCGGCTGGACGCCGACGCGGGCAGCCTCACCGTGGCCAAATCCGCCTCCGGTGCCACCGTCACCGTGACGGGCCAGGTGGGGCAGGCGCTGCTGGAGGGACACAGGGTTCTGCTCACCGGCTCGGGCTACGCCCAGACCGTGACGGTGCGAGGCCGTTATTGTACCGTTCAGTTGGCCTGCGGCAAGCAGGTGAACCAGGTGGACTGGGGCCTGGAGGGCCTGAAGGTGGCCCTCACCGGCACCAGTTCCATCGCCCCGTCCAGACCCCGGGTGGAGCTCACCGCTACTTTTACCAATTTTACTGCGGGCTACGGCTGCGTAGACGGCGCCAGGCCCTGCACGGTCCAGTGGTATCAGGATGGGACCCTGGTGGATACGGAGGAAAACTTCATGCTGCGGGAGAGCGCGACCGCCTCCTTTACCAAGACCTTTTCCACGGACAGCCGGCCGAAAACGGACCCGGTGTTTACGGTGGTCATCACCTGTGACGACGAGTCCAAGCGGGCCAGCCATACCGTGCGGGTGGACACCTACCAGTGGGACTACGACACCGCGCTGCGTACGGTTCGCGGGGTGAACGTGGAGGCTACCGTATCCAAAGACACCAAGCTGTACCAGGACAAGGCCTGCCGCAAGGTGCTGCGGTCCGTGTCCGCGGGCACCGCGCTGACCCACCTGTACCACTCCAGCATTCAGACCGACCCCGGCCAGGTCCGCTTGACCGACGGCACCACAGGCTGGATGCCCTGGAGCGACTATCTGGTCTCCCGGACGGATTACACACAGTATTGGGACTATTCTCAGGCCACCAAAGAGGGCTTTGTGAATCAGAAGGGCTATAAGAGCTCCACCGGGTATCTGGTCTGGATCAGCCTGAAGACCCAAAAGGTGAACATCTTTCAGGGACAGAAGGGAAGCTGGAAGCTGATTCGGACCTGCCCTTGCGCTACGGGCCGGAATGTCACGCCTACGGTGACAGGCGTTTTCCAGGTGATTTACAAAACCAGCCTCTGGCGCTTTACGGAGGTCATTAACGGCAAGGAAGTGGACGACTATTTCCGTGTTTACAAGGTCACAGGTTTTTGGGGCGGTCAGGCCACCCATTCCCGGCTGTATCTCACGAAGGACGGCTCTTTGCTGGACGGCACCATGGGCACGCCCGTGTCCCACGGCTGCGTTCGCATGATGGACGAGGACTGTGGCTATATCTACAGCTCGGTCCCATATAACACCACAGTGGTAGTATACTGACCCAGCATTCCGGACCGGGTGCAGGAAGGTGTCCTCCGGAAGAATGGTCCCGGCTTGCGCCTGCAAGCGCCTGGCTTGGGTTTCGGTGGCGCACGGGACGGCGGGCTGCCAACGCGCATGCAAAAGGAGAAGCAGAGAAATGAATTCCAACCTTACCTATGTGAAAACCGACCGGGTCAACACCGCGCAGGCGGACCGGTGGGGGAGGCTCCGGCCTTCCGCCCTGCTGGAGCTGCTGCAGGAGACCGCCGGAGAGCACTGTTACCGCCTGGCAGTGGGGCGGGATATGCTGGAGCCTCGGGGCCTGTTTTGGGCGATCATCCGCCAGACTGTGGAAATCCTGCGAATGCCCCGCATCGGGGAGACGGTTCTGGCGGAGACCTGGCCGGGGCCCGCCAGCCGGGTGGCCTATCCCAGGTATATCCTGGGCCGCACGCCCCAGGGAGAGGAGCTGTTCCGCGCCGTTTCCTTGTGGCTGCTCATGGATCAGAACACCCGGGCCATGGTGTTGCCCGGCAGCAGCGGCGTGGAGGTGCCGGGTCTGTTAAGGGGCGGGGAGCTGTCCGTACCCACCAGCATTGCCCCTCTGCGCCTGCCCAATCAGGACGCGCGGGCCGTCCGGTATTCCGAATTGGATTGCAACGGCCACCTGTCCAACACCCGGTATCTCAACTGGATGGAGGATTTGCTGCCTGCCGTCTGGCATCGGGACAGGGAGCTGGCCAAGGTGCATATCTGCTATTTTAACGAGGCCCGGGAGGACCAGGAAATTGTCCTGTCCTGGGGCCTGGAGGAGGGCGCCCTGGCCCTGGAGGGCCGGCGGGAGGCAGGCGAGAAACCGGACCGGGTTTTTGCCCTGCGGGCGATATATCGCCAGCCGTAAGACAAACCAAAACCGGATTCTGTAGGGGCGGCCTTTGGCCGCCCCTACAGACGCACCATCGATTGAAATCCTGTAGGGGCGAGCTGCGCTCGCCCGCGAAACGGTCGAAGACCGTTCCCTACAGGGGTTCGGCAGGCGCGCCGTTGACACAGATCCCGCAGAGACGAGGTGCAAAACCAAACCGGAGCCCAGCGCAGCGGGTCCGGTTTGAAGAGGCGGGGCAAGGAGGCGGGCGGAGGTTTCCCCGCCAGGGAGGAATCGGAGCGAAGCGTACTTTGCCCCGACGAGGTAGGGGCGTGCTTTGCACGCCCGCGGAATGACCGCAGGTCGTTCCCCACAAGGGCCGCAGGCGGCCAATGGCCGCCCCTACAGACGCACCATCGACAGAGCGCCAGACCGGGCGCGGGTTGATTCGCCAGGACCTGCGCCAAATGAATTCTGTAAACAGACTTACCCCTTAACAGGCTGTGGAAAACGCACAAATTTTTTGCACCGGGGTCGCTGCAGATCCAGTTTTTTCGGGGTTTTTCCCGAGTTACTCTGTGGAAAAGCCTGTGGAAGCTGGGGATAACTTCCAGTTCTCCACAGCGGGACCCCGCTTATTTTGGGGGATTATGTCTACTGAAAAACCACCCCTTGCGCCCCGACGTCGGGGATGCGCTCTGTGGTGATTTTGCCCAAATCCATTTGACCGGGCGCCCTGTTTTTTTCTGAATATTCCCTATTATGACTGGCATGGAATCGAAGGGTGTGGTATAATAGCCGCAAAATAGCTATTCTATTTTATTTTAGCCGTTTTTCTCGCCCCAATGGGGTAGCTGAACGCCCCCGGATTCGATGTACGGGCTTTTTTTCACCCCAATCAGCGGGAGATCTGCCATTTTTGCAGGGCCCTCCGGGAAGCGCAAGGGCTTCGCGTTGCCTCCCGGCCGGGCCGGGAGCCGTATGGAAAGGCAAAGCTGGACGCTGGGGCGGTTTTTCGTTATATTCACAGGCGTTCCCGGGCTGCAACGGTTTTCAGCCCGGGCTGCCGTTGGGAAAAGTTTTTTGATTTGTTTTCCTCTTGAGGTGTCGATATGCTTGAACTTCTGGCTCCGGCCGGGTCCATGGAGGCGCTGCGGGCTGCCGTGCAGAACGGCGCCGATGCGGTGTACCTGGGCGTCGGCTCCTTTAACGCCCGGCAGGGCGCCCGCAACTTTACCGCGGAAACCCTGCGGGAGGCGGTGCAGTATGCCCATGTGCGGGGCGCGGCGGTGCACCTGACCCTGAATACCCTGGTGTCCGACCGGGAGATGCCACAGGCTGCGGAGCTCATCCGGGCCGCCGCCCGGGCGGAGGTGGACGCCATTATCGTGCAGGATTTGGGCATTTTGGCCCTGTGCCGGCAGATGGCGCCCCACATTCCCCTTCACGCCTCCACCCAAATGAGCATCCACAGTCTGGACGGGGTGTACCAGGCGGCGGCCCTGGGGGTCCGCCGGGTGGTCCTGGCCCGGGAGCTGCCCCGGCAGGAGATCGCCCGGATCTGCCGGAACAGCCCTGTGGAGATTGAGGTCTTCGTCCATGGGGCGCTGTGTATGTGCTATTCCGGGCAATGCTATCTGTCCAGCGTTATCGGCCGGCGGTCCGGCAACCGGGGCCTGTGCGCCCAGCCCTGCCGCCTGCCCTACGGCTACGGCCGCTTTGAACCCCAATATCCCCTGAGCCTCAAAGACAATTGCCTCATCTCCTACCTGCGGGAGCTGGAGGCCATGGGCGTGGCCTCGGTGAAGCTGGAGGGCCGCATGAAGCGGCCGGAGTATGTGGCTACCGTCACAAAGGTTTACCGGGAGGCACTGGACCAGGGCCGGGTAACCCAGACTCAGCTGAGCCAGCTGGACAGGGCCTTCTCCCGGCAGGGTTTTACCGACGGGTATTATCAAGGCCGCCCGGGCCGGGGCATGCTGGGCACCCGGGGGCAAGAGCAGGAGGACAGGACCCTGCTGGCCGCCGCCCGGTCCAGCTATGAGGCGGTGGAGACGCCCCGAGTTCCCGTGCGGTTCTACATGCTGGTCAACCGGGACGGCGCCATGCTGGCGGTGCAGGACATGCAGGGGCATGTGTGCAAAACAGCGGGCCCCGCTCCGGAGCCCGCCGTCCGCCGCCCTCTGACGGTGGAGGAGTTGCGGGGCCGCCTGGCCAAAACCGGGGGTACGCCCTACCTTTGCACCCAGGTCAACGCGGTGGTGGAGCCGGGGCTGAGCCTGCCTGCCGCCGCGGTCAACCGCATGCGGCGGGAGGTGCTGGATCAGCTCACGGCCCTGCGGGGCCGGCGGGAGGAGGCCCCTGTGGGCCATTTTACCAAGCCCGTGATCAGCCCGGGTCAGAGCGCGCCCCCCGGCCTCACGGCACAGGTCACCACCCGGGGGCAGATCACCCCCCGGCTTCTGGCGAAAAAGCCATTGTTTCTGTACGTGCCGCTGCATCTGCTGGCCCGGGACCGGGACTTCTTTCTCCAGACGGCGAAATTGGTCCGGCTGGGCGCGGTCCTGCCCCGGGTCGTCCGGGATGCGGAGCTGCCAGAGATCATCCGGCAGCTGGACGCGGCCTATGATCTGGGCGTCCGCCATGTGCTGGCGGGTAACCTGGGGCAGATCGCTGCGGCCCGGGCCCGGGGCTTCGCCATCTGCGGGGATTTCGGCCTGAACGTGTTTAACAGCCGGTCGGCCAACGCCCTGCGGACCCTGGGCCTGGCCTCGGGCACGGTCTCGTTTGAAATGACGCTGCCGCAAATCCGGGACCTGTCCAAGGCGGTGCCCACAGAGGCGCTGGTGTATGGCCGCCTGCCCTTGATGGTCACGGAAAACTGCCTGCTTCGGAACCGGACCGGTCAATGCGCCTGTAAAACCGGGCCCGTGAAGCTGATGGACCGGAAGGGGGAGGAGTTCCCCGTTTTGCCGGATGGCGGCACCTGCCGGAGCCTGGTGCTCAACGGCAAAAAGCTCTATTGGCTGGACCGAAAAAGCGATTGGAGCGGCCTAGGGTTGTACGCCCTGCGGCTTTTGTTTACCACGGAGAATCCCCGGGAGGTGGACCAGGTCCTGGGGGCCTGGGAATCCGGCGGGACCTTCGACCCCGGCTCGTCTACCCGGGGCCTGTATCTGCGGGGCGTGGAGTAACCGCTTTTATCTTCGAACTTGGAGGCGTGTATATGGCAATCATTCTCGCGTCCCAATCCCCCCGCAGGCGGGAGTTGCTGGAACGTCTGGGCCTGGACTTTTTGGTTTGGGCTGCGGACGTTGACGAGACCATGGACCCGGCGGCTGCGCCGGAGGAGGAGGTGGCCCGGGTCAGCCGGGCCAAGGCCCTAGCCGTACCCGCGGAGGCGGAGGACATCGTCATTGCCGCCGATACCATCGTGGTCTGCGGCGGGCGCGTTTTGGGCAAGCCCCGCAGCCGGCAGGCCGCCAAGGCCATGCTGCGCCTGCTGTCCGGGCGGGACCATCAGGTGATGACGGGCCTGACCCTGCGGGCGGATGGCCACGTCACCACCCAGACGGAAATCAGCCGCATTTTTTTCCGACCCCTGCTGGAGCCGGAGATCGAGGCCTATGTCCGCACCGGCGAGCCCCTAGATAAGGCGGGTGCCTACGGCATCCAGGGGAAGGCGGCTTTGTTTGTGGAGCGCCTGGAGGGAGACTTTTACAATGTTATGGGCCTACCCCTGTGCGCCTTGACGCAGCGCCTGCGCGCGCTGGGGGTGGAGATTCTGGGAGTGAGCTTGTGAAAAAATTCCTGAATTCCAAAGTGAAGGTGGTGCTGGCCCTGACTGTGGTGCTGGCAGTGGCCCTGGCCCTCACCGGCGCCCTGGGCCGGGGCGGGAGCTGGCCCCAGCGGGCGGTGCAGACCCTTTTGGCCCCGCTGCGGGCGGGGATCAACGATTTGACCCGGCAGGCTCAGCAGATCTACAGCTATATCTTCCGGTACGAGACGCTGGAGGCGGAGAACGAGGAGCTCCGGGCCCGCATCGCGGAGATGGAAAACGACGCCAGGACCACGGATACCCTACAGCGGGAGAACCAGCGGCTCAAGGAGCTGGTGGGCCTGAAAGAGGAGCGGGAGGATTATGAGCTGGTCTCCTCCTACATCATCACCTGGGACTCCAATGACTGGACCAGCTCATTCACCATAAATAAGGGCGCCGGCTCCGGCATTCAGACGGATATGGTGGCCATCACCGCCCAGGGGGAGGTGGTAGGCCTGGTGACCGCCGTGGGTTCCAACTGGGCCACCGTCACCACGGTGCTGGACTCGTCCCTGGAGGTCAGCGCCATCATCCCCTCCTCCGGATATGCCGGCATGGTCCAGGGCGCGTACACCACAGGGGCGGAGGGCATGCTCCGCATGGATTACCTGCCAACGGACGCGGTGATTCGCAACAACGACCAGGTGGTCACTGCTGGCTCTACCCTGTATCCACGGGACCTGATTTTGGGCTATGTGGCCGACGCGGGGTTTGACGAGACCGGAGTGGCGAAGTACGCTATCCTGACGCCCGCCGCCGATTTTGAGAATTTGGAGCAGATTTTCATTTTGACCAACTACGTTAACGAGTAAATTGCCTGCAAAGGGGGGCCGGCCATGAATAAGCGCACCTTAACAAAATTGGAGCAGGGAGAGGGTACCACCCTGGCCGGCAAGCTGTTCCTCACCCGGCGGCAGCGGCAGGTGCTGCTGAAGTGGTTCCTGTATGGCCTTCTGTATTTGCTGCTGCAGGTGCTGCAGGATGTAATTTTCAGCCGGCTCCGGGTGCTTGGCGGCTGCCCGGATTTGGTGCCCGGCCTGATCCTGCTGGTATGCATTGTGCAGGGCCCCGCCTCCGGCGGGCTTTTCGCCCTGACTGCCAGCGTGTTCCGCTGCCTGTCCGGGGCCACCCTGGGCCCTGTGTCCATTGTGGTCCTCACCTTTGCTGGCATTTTCCTGGCCGCCTTCCGGCTGGCCTATCTGCGGCGCAGGTTCTGGTCCTCCGTGCTGTGCTGCGCCGCCGGCATTCTAATCCACCAGGCCCTGGTGTTTCTGCTGGGCCTGTTTCTGGGCAGCACCACCCCGGACCGGTGGGTTCCGGCCCTGGCCGGCGGGCTCCTGGCCTGTCTGGTCTGCCCTGTTTTCTATCCCCTGGTAAAAGCCATTGGTAAAATCGGAGGCGAAACATGGAGAGAATAACCCGCATGCGCGCTGTGGCGGTGATCTTGCTGTTTGCCGTCATCGTGGGCCTTTACGGCTTTCGGATGTACGGCCTGCAGGTCCGGGATTTAGACCCCAACGCGGCCAAGTCCTCGACCTACACCACCTGGACCCGGGTCACGGCGGCCCGGGGGGAGATCCTGGACCGGAACGGAAACGTCCTGGTGACCAACCGGGCCAGCTACAACCTGGTGTTTAACAATTATGTGTTTTACAACGCAGAGAGCCCCAACGAGTCCCTGCGAAAGCTGGTAAACCTGTGTAGGGAGCAGGGCATTGACTATATTGAGCACTTCCCCGTCACCTGGGAGAAGCCCTATGAGTACACCCTGGACCAGCTCTCCAGCACCGAGCAGGGCTATTTCCGGGATTTCCTGGCTTACCGGCAATGGGACCCGGATATCTCCGCTGCGCAGCTCATCAAGCTGCTGCGCAGCGCCTACCGGCTGCCCAACGACTGGAGCGATGAGGAGGTCCGCCGGGTGATCGGCCTGCGCTACGAGCTGGAGCTTCGCAGCGATCTGACCAACCTGTCTGCCTACACCCTGATTCAGGATGTGACGCCGGAGCACCTGTCGGCGATTCTGGAGCTCAATACCCCGGGCCTCACGGTGGAATCCTCCACCGTCCGGGAATATACCACAGAGTACGCGGCCCACGTCCTGGGCTATATCGGCCAGATGGATGCCAAGGAGTATGAGAAGTACAAGGAGCAGGACTACGCCATGGACGCCCTGGTGGGCAAGACCGGCTTTGAATACGCCTTTGAGTCATACCTGCACGGTACCGACGGGGTGAAGCTCACCACGGTGGATTCCTCGGGAAACATCGTGGCGGAGTATTTTCAGACGGAGCCCAAGGCGGGCGCCAACGTGGAGACCACCATCGACATCAACATGCAGAAGGTTGCGGAGGACGCCCTGGAGGCGGTGATTTTGGACCTGCGGGAAAACGGGGTCAACACCCATGGAGACGGCAAAGACGCCGAGGGGGGCGCCGTAGTGGCCATGGATGTGAAGACTGGAGAGGTCCTGGCCTGCGCCAGCTATCCCACCTACAACCTGTCCACCTTCTTCCAGGACTATAGCGAACTTGAGAAGGCGGAATACAAGCCCCTGTACAACCGGGCCCTGCTGCAGACCTATGCCCCGGGCTCCGTGTTCAAGATGGCGGTGACCATCGCGGCCATTAATTCCGGCACCATCAGCACCGGCACCATCATTGAGGACAAGGGCGTGTACACCAAGTACGCGGAGCTGGGCTACAGTCCCCAGTGCCTGATTTACACCAACTATGGCCAGACCCACGGCAAGATCAACGTCATGCAGGCTCTGGCCGTGTCCTGTAACTACTATTTCTACGAGGCGGGGACCCAGACCGGTATGCCGGAAATCGACAAGGTTTCCAAGGCCCTGGGACTGGGAGAGCCTACGGGGGTGGAGCTGGGAGAGGAGCCGGGTCACCGGGCCAACGCCGAGACCAAAAGGGAACTGTATGAAAGTGACCCCAGCAACTCCGGCTGGTACGACGCGGACACCTTAATGCTCTCCATCGGCCAGTCGGAAAACCGGTTTACCCCCATGCAGCTATGCGTGTACACGGCAGCCCTGGCGAACCGGGGTGCCCGGTACAACGCCACCTTTTTGAGTCGGGTCATCTCCTCGGATTACCAGGAGCTGGTGGTGGACCAGCAGCCCAAGGTGATCAGCACCTGCGAGATTTCCGACGACGCCTATTACGCCTACACCCATGGCATGCGCATGGCGGTTTCGGACACCAGCGGTACGGTATATCGGTACCTGAACGACTATCCCGTGGCGGTGGCCGCCAAGACCGGCACCGCCCAGCACGGAGGTCCCGGGTCGGACAACGCCTCCTTCGTGTGCTACGCGCCGGCGGATGACCCGCAGATTGCAGTGGCGGTGTTTGTGGAAAAGGGCGCCCAGGGCGGCAACCTGAGCAACGTGGCCAAGGCGATCATGGACGTCTATTTCGGCCAGACCACCCAGTCCAACGCGGACCTGCCCAAGGAAAATGCCGGAACCTGACCGGGGGTCGCCAGGCAAATCCCGGCTGTCGGTTTTCTTTTCAAAACAATTGCTGCGATACGTCAAAAGGCCCGGCACGCGGATTGGCCGCGAGCCGGGCCTTTTGCATTGATTTGGCGCGAGCATTTGATTGTAGGGGCGGCTACAGGCAGCCCTTGCAGACGGACCAACGGGAGATATCCCGTAGGGGCGCAAGAAAAAACCAAACCGGAGCCCAGCGGACTTTGTCCCGACAATGTAGGGGTGAGCTTCGCACGCCCGCGGAACGACCGAAGGTCGTTCCCTACAGGGAACTGCGGAACGGCCCAAGCTGATCTTTGCGGCGTATCAGAAAAAGGATTTGTGCAAGAAAGGTCGAGAAATTTAAAAGCCCAGGTGGTAGAATGAGGACGTGAGGAGGGATGCTCATGCAGGAACAGATTTTGGCGGTGCAGCGCATGCAGGATTACATCGAGGCCCACCTGTATGAGCCTATTACGCTGGCGGGCCTGGCCGGGGCGTCCTGGTACTCTCCCTGGTATTCCCATCGCCTGTTCATCCGCCACACAGGCCTGACTCCCGCGGACTATATTCGCCGCCTCCGCTTGTCCAGGTCCGCCCTGCGGCTGCGGGACTGCGGCGGCAAGGTCGCAGATGTGGCGCTGGAAATGGGGTTCGGCAGCGTGGACGGATATCAGCGGGCGTTTTTTCGGGAATTTGGCTGCAACCCCCGGGAGTACGCGGCGCGGCCGGTTCCGGTATACCTCTTCACCCCCTACGGGGTAAAATTTCGGCATTTGGAAAGGAGATCGGCCATGGAACCGGTGAAGCATGTGTTTTTGCAAGTGGTCAATAAGCCCGCCCGGAAGGTGATCCTCAAGCGGGGCGTGGAGGCCAGAGAATATTTCTCGTACTGCACGGAGGTGGGCTGCGAGGTGTGGGGCCTGTTACAGAGCATCCGCTCCATCAGCGGCGAACCAGTCTGCCTGTGGCTGCCTGAGGCGTACCGGAAGCCCGGGACCTCAGAATATGTGCAGGGTGCGGAGGTACCGACGGATTATGACGGCATAGTGCCAGAGGGCTTTGACGTCATCGATCTGCCCGCCGCTTCCTACCTCCTGTTTCAGGGCGAGCCGTTTGCAGAGGAGGACTACGCCCAGGCCATCGAGGAGGTAGCTGCCGCGATTGCCAAGTACGACCCCTCCGGCATCGGATACGCTTGGGACCGGGAGAATCCCCGGATCCAGCTGGAGCCCATCGGGTCCAGAGGGTATATGGAGCTGCTTCCCATCCGGCCCCTGGAGCACGGGTAGAGAAAAAACGACGGGACGCTTCGCCTCTGCATCCAGCCTATTGCCAAACTTCCCGCAGGGGCGGTCGCAGGCCGCCCCAACCTGACGAAACTTGTTTCGTCAGGTTGGGCAGGTTTTTTAAACTGGTTCGAAAAACCACGAATGGAACGGGAAAGGGAACCCCGGCGGTTCCCTTTCCCTCTTTTTCTCCCTCCGAATCCGTTGGCTTTGCGCAACCTTGTAGGGGCGAGCTGTGCTCGCCCGTCCCCCGCAGGGAGGTACCCGGGAAATTTGCAAGACGTACCCGGGCGAGCGCAGGGAGGCACCCGGCGATTCGCAAAACGTACCCGGGCGAGCGCAGCTCGCCC
>CBCTHM010000015.1:0-50966 GCA_965146675.1 uncultured Eubacteriales bacterium
TTCTTTTCGTGTCTTTTCTTGGGCAAGCAAGAAAAGACACCCGCCGGAGGCACGCCCCTACAGAGTGCAGTGCGGTTTCGGGGGTGCAGGGGCGGCCTGCGGCCGCCCGCGGGCGAGCGAAGCACGCCCCTACATCGTCGGGGCAAAGTCCGCCTAGCTCCGGTTCCCCCGGTTGGGGAAACCTGCGCCCGCTCCCTTGCTCCTCCTCTCCAAACCGAAGCCGCTGCGCTGGGCTTCGGTTTGGTTTTGTTGCGCCCCTACGGGATGACCCTCGATGGCTCGTCTGTAGGGGCGGCCTGCGGCCGCCTGACGGCTTCCGTGCCAGACTGGAACCTTGGCGGGCGAGCGCAGCTCGCCCCTACGGGATATCTATCGATGGTGGACTGTAGGGGCAAGGCCGCACAGCTGCAACGCCCCGGGACCGTTTTTCGGTCCCGGGGCGTTTTTCTATGAAAAGGATGCAAGGGCCTCAGGCCTCCGCGGGCCGCCGCCGGCCCCGGGGCCAGACCACGCCGGCGGAGCGCTCGCCCCACAGGTTCCGGGGATACAGGCCACGGGCGGTCATGCCCGCCAGAGCCGCCATCACGGCAGGCTTGTCGGCCTGGTAGGTGACGCCGAACCAACGATCCGGGCTGGTGAGGACCCGGACCCGGGCCTTGCCCTCCGAGAGCAGGGCGCTGACCACGCTGGGCAGGTAATACTCCCCCCGCTCCGGATTTTCCGCCAGGGTTTTGTCCAAAAAAGCGGGAAAACGCCGGGCGGCCTCCGCAGCAAAGCTGGGGGTGAAGCCCCAGAGGTTCATGGAGACGATAGCGTCCGGGTCCAGGTCGGCCCAGCTCCTTCCGCCGTCCTCGCTGAAATGGATGCCGCCGGGATAGGAGGCGATACAGGTCCGCTCCGTCACGGAAGTCAGGCAGCCGTTTTGATCGGTGATGCACACGCCCCGGGCCACGGATCCGTTTTCGGTCACCGTGTTGCGCAGGGGATAGCCCACCATACAGTAATCGTACAGGTCCCCGTCCTGGGCCCGGGAAAGATACTCGTACACCGTCCGGAAGGCCTGGGGGCCGTAGTAATCGTCTGCGTTTACCACGGCGAAGGGGGCGTCGATGCAGGCGGCGGCGGAGACGATGGCATGGGCGGTGCCCCAGGGCCGGGTGCGGCCCTCTGGCACCGCGTAGCCCTCCGGCAGATTCTCCAACTGCTGATAGGCATACCGCAGGCGCAGGCCGCTGCGCTCCAGGCGGCGGCCTACGCTCTGGCGAAACTCCAGCTCCATCTCCCGTTTGATGATGAGGACCGCGGTCTCAAAGCCCGCCCGGCGGGCGTCATACAGGGAGTAATCCAGGATGGCCTCCCCGTGGGCGCCCACGGGATCAATTTGCTTCAGGCCGCCGTAACGGCTGCCCATACCGGCGGCCATCACGACCAAAATAGGTTTATGCTGCATAGCTCCTAGCTCCTTAACAAAAAATCGAACTGCCGGCAGGCGCGGGGCCTGACCGGCGGGGAAAAGCAAATCTGCGGGCGCGGATTCAGGCACCCGATTCGGTTGGATGGCAGCTCTTCGGGGACTCTGCCGGAAGGCCGGCCAGAAAGGCCTCGATCTCCCCCCGGGTCGCGGCCACGCTGCCCTGGACGAAGGCGGGCTTTCCGCCGCCCCGGCCTTTGAGCGCTTGATTCCAGGCCTGCACAAAGGCCCGCAGGTCGCCGCCGGGCTGGGCGATGGCGTATCGGTAGCCCCCGCCGTCGGTGCCGGACAGGACGACGCACCGACCGGGGCACACGGCGGCCACAGCGTCCGCCAGACGCCGGACGCCATCAGGCTCCAGGTCCGGCTCGAACAGGGTCACGTCTTTTTGTCCCCGACAGCGTTCCGCAAAAAAGGCAAAGACCTGGGCCTCCAGATCCCCCGCTCTGGCCTTGGCGCTGGACAGCTCCTGCTGCATCCGCAGGGCCGCGGCGCCGGTTTCCAGGGGCTTGGCCGAGAAGGTCTGAGACACCGTCCGGTTCTGTTCATAAATCCGGGACAGATAGGATAGAGCCCGGCCCCCGCAGACCATCTCCATGCGCACGCCCTGGTGAAATTTCACCCAGGAGAGCAACTTGAAAAGCCCGATCTCTCCCGTACGGGCCACGTGGGTGCCACAGCAGGCGCACAGATCATAATCTGGAATCTCCACCAGACGCACCAGCCCGGAAAGGGGCCGCTTGCTGCGGTATGGAAGGCGGGAAAGCGCCTCCGGCGCCGGAAACCAGGCCCGCACCGGCAGGTCCCGCCAGATAGCCTCGTTGACCTGAGCCTCCAGGTCCGGCAGCGCATCCTGGGGGATCACGCCGTCAAAATCGATGGTTACGGCGTCGGCCCCCATGTGAAAGCCCACATTGTGAAAGCCGAACCGTTGGTGGACAAGGCCGGAGAGAATGTGCTCTCCGGTATGCTGCTGCATTAGATCGAAGCGACGGGGCCAGTCGATCTCCCCGGTAACGGTTTGTCCCGGGGCCAGGGGCGCAGCGCACAGATGGACAACAGCTCCGTCCCGCTCCCGAACCTCCAACACCCGGACCCCGTTCAGGGTCCCCTGGTCGAACGCCTGCCCGCCGCCCTCGGGATAGAAGGCGGTTTGGTCCAGAGTCACGGCAAAGCCGCCCTGGGCCGGCTGACAGCCGATGACCTGGGCGGAGAACCGCCGCAGGTGGGAATCCTGATAATACAGCGCGTCTGGGTTCATAACGTTCCTCCCCGTTGATTGGAGGCGGCCTGCTGCATTCCGGCATGGAAAATGGCCGCACCGGGCCGCTCTGGCCCTATTTTACCACAAATTCTTGGGGAAGCAATCTTTATTTTTTTTGATGCGCCTGATTTCGCTCGCCCCGGCGGTGGAATCAGGCCGAAAACCGTCGCAGAGCAGAGGGAATATGGAGATGAAAATTTTCCTGGTTGGAAGAAAATGGACTTGTAAATTAGGTAGATGTGTTATAGAATATACATTACCAATCTCTTGTGTGATAGCATGTTGACCCAAAAGATGGAAAAAGCTCAAAAAATACGGAGATCCGACAAAAGGAAATGGAGGTTGACAGCATTCCAAGATCCACAGGAGGCAGGGCCTTTCGGGCCCGGAACTGGTATATAAAACGGCGCAGCCAGCGCCGGTTTATAGAGGAAGTTGCCGCCGTTGGCAAAATAAAAGTGAAGGAGTAGAAAAATGAAGAAGCATTTTACCACTCGTCTGCTCTCCATCCTGCTGGCCGTCGCACTGATTGCGGGCTTTGCAGTTCCTGCAAGCGCCGCCTCCGGCGTACAGTGGGAGAAAGTAGACAACAGTGCAGTCTCCGCGAACCTGCCGAACCAAGCTGCGGAAACCGGCACCGAAGCACCCAGTACATATAAAGACACGGACATGGTCCGTGTATCCATTGTGTTGGAGGACAAGTCCACTGTAGAAGCGGGCTATTCCACCAACGGCATCGCCCAGAGCGGCGCGGCCATGACCTATCGGGGCGATCTGCAGGCCAAGCAGGAAGATATGGCCCAAAAGATCTCCAAGCAGGTCCTGGGCGGTCGCACGCTGGACGTGGTCTGGAACATGACCCTGGTGGCCAACATCATCTCCGCCAACGTGCCCTATGGCAAGCTGGACGCCATCCGGGCCCTGGACGGGGTGAAGCGGGTGGTCGTCGAGACCCAGTACCTGCCCACGGAAGATGTGCAGAGCGGCGATGCGGCGGAGCCTCAGATGAACACCTCCGCCAACATGATCGGCTCCAACATCGCCTGGGCTGAGGGCTACACCGGCGCCGGCTCCCGGATCGCCGTCATCGACACCGGTCTGGACGAGGATCATCCCTCCTTCAACGGCGGCGCCCTGGAGTTCGCTCTGGCGGAGGACGCCAAGCTGGCCGGAATGGACTATGAGAAGTACGTAGAGCAGCTGAATCTGCTGGACGCCGAGGAGATCGGCTCCGTCCTGCCCAAGCTGAACGCGGCCAAACGGGCCGAGGGCCTGACGGCTGATCAGCTCTACCGGAACACCAAGGTGGCCTACGGCTTCAACTACGTGGATAACGATCTGGACATCACCCATGACAATGACGCCCAGGGCGACCACGGCACCCACGTTTCCGGCATCTCCACCTCCAACCGGTACCTGGAGGCCTCCGCCGGCGCTTATGAGTCCGCTGCGGAAAAGGTCTTTGTCAACGGCGTGGCCCCCGACGCCCAGCTGCTGACCATGAAGGTCTTCGGCAGAGCCGGCGGCGCCTACGACTCCGACTACATGGTGGCCATCGAAGACGCCATCTTGCTGGGCTGCGACGCCGTGAACCTGTCTCTGGGTTCGCCCTATGCCGGCGAGACCTATAACGATGTCTACGCCGCGCTGCTGGACTCTCTGACCGAGACGGACACGGTACTCACCATCTCCGCCGGTAATAATAGCTATTGGGCGTCCAGCGCCATGAGCGGTGGCAACCTGTACGCTGACGGCGTGAACTTCGATACCGTGGGTTCCCCCGGCTCCTACACCAACGCCCTCACCGTGGCCTCCGTGGAGAACATCGGTTCCACCGGCCCCTACCTGCAGGTGGGCGAGCGGAAGTTCTTCTACGGCGAGCGGACCGGCGAGTACACCAACGCGCCCATGGCCAGCCTGGACAAGTCCGAGGACGGCAATGGCACCAAGTATGAGTATGTGGCCGTAGACGCGCTGGGCGCGGAAGCGGACTATGCCGGATTGGACCTGGAGGGCAAAATCGCCATTTGCACCCGCGGCGATCTGTCCTTCTCTGAGAAAGCCAACAACGCCATGAAGCTGGGCGCCGCGGCTGTGATCATCATCAACAACCAGGCCACCGCCATCAACATGGACCTGTCGGATTATCAGTACACCGCTCCTGTGGTTATGATGAGCATGGACCAGGGCGCGGCCTTCAAGGGCATCTCCGAGAAGCACGAGACCGAGGACGGCCGGACCTATTACACGGGCTCCATGCTGGTCTCGGCCACGGTTGGCTCCGGTCTGTACGACCCCACCGGGTATTACACCATGAGCGATTTCAGCTCCTGGGGTACCCCTGGCGCTCTTACCATCAAGCCGGAGATCACCGCCCCCGGCGGCAACATCTACTCTACCCTGAATAACGGCACCTACGGCCTCAACAGCGGCACCTCCATGGCTGCGCCCCAGATGGCCGGCGTGGCCGCTCTGGTGGCCCAGTACATCCGGGAGAACGGCCTGGCAGAGAAGACCGGTTTGAAGGTCCGGACTCTGAGCCACTCCCTGATCATGTCCACGGCGGAGCCTATGCTGGAGGAGGCCTCCGGCGGCAACTATTACTCCGTTCTGAACCAGGGCGCGGGCCTGGCCAATGTGCCGAACGCCATGAGCGCCGAGTCCTACGTGCTGGTCAAGGGCCAGGACGACGGCAAGGTAAAGGCGGAGCTGGGAGACGATCCGGATCGGACCGGCTCGTATCAGTTCTCCTTCTCTCTGAACAACCTGACTGACAAGCCCCTGGATTACAACCTGTACGCGGACCTGTTTACCCAGGACCTGTTCACCGACGGCGGTGTGGATTATCTCGATACCTGGACCACGCCGCTCAACGGTAACACCACTTTCCTGGTGGACGGCAAGAACGTTACCAACCAGGCGGACCAGGGCAAGTATGACATGAACGGCGACGGCCAGGTGGACGAGGCCGACGCCCAGTGCCTGCTGGACTACCTGGTGGACAACCGGGTGACCATCTACGCTGATCCCGACGTCAACGGCGACGGCCAGGCCAACACATATGACGGCCACTGCCTGCTGGCTCTGCTGGGCGGCACCGGTTTCGTCACTGTACCTGCGGGCGGCACCGTGGAGGTGGAGGTCACCATCACCCTGCCCAAGAGCGTAAGGAATTACCTGGATGAGAACTACCCTGTGGGCGCTTACGTGGAGGGCTTCGTATACGCCGAGCCCGTGGCCACGGCCGAAGGCGTCAAGGGCGTGACGCACTCCATCCCCTTGCTGGGCTACTATGGCAGCTGGACCGAATCGTCCATGTTTGACGTGGGCTCCTACGCGGAGTTCAACGCAGGCCTGGAAGACCGGGTACCTTATGTCCCCGGAAATGACGGCGGCCCCAATGCCAACATCAACTTCCTGACCATCAAGTACGCGGGCGAGGACGGCGAATATTTCTTTGCTGGCAACCCCGCGGCAGAGGACGAGACCTATCTGCCCCAGCGCAACGCGCTGAATAACCTCAACGGCGACAAGCTCAGCAAGCTGGTCTACAGCCTGATTCGCAACGCCGGCGCCGCCCGGTTCCGGGTCACCGATGCCGAGACCGGAGAGGTTTACGCAGAGAACGATTTGGGGGCCGTGCTGAGCGCGTTCTTCCATGACAAACAGCAGGTTTGGCAGTACCTCAGCCGGCAGCTCTCTTTGAACTGGGCTGGCACCGATGCCAAGGGCAACAAGCTGCCCGAGGGCACCACGGTAAACCTGTCTCTGGTGGCCGCCCCGGAGTACTACCGGAACGAAGACGGTACCTATGACTGGGATGCTCTGGGTGAGGGCGCGTACCTGACCAACCCTGTCACCATCGACAACACAGCCCCGGAGATTAACGACATCTCCTTCAGCGTCGCGGAGAACCGGACCATGACCGTCAATGCGAAGGACAACCAGTACGTGTCCGCCGTCATGGTATACAACGCCGCAGGTACCACCCTGCTGCAAAGGGTCTCCCCCAACCAGACCGAGGCCGGCGTGCCGGTAGAAGTCAAGTTGGACCTGACCAAAGCCGGCGGCAGCAAGTTCCTGGTGGCGGTTTTTGACTACGCCATGAACCAGACCACCTACCAGGTGAGCCTGGGCAGCGCCGGTGGCGACACCGAGACCTACGACTTCAAGGCCTTTGATCACAAGTCCAACAGCTGGATCGGCTTCAACTCCGGCACCACCGCCGAGCAAGTGACCCAGCTGGCCGCCTCTAATTTGACCTTCTTCTCGGCCACCTACGTGGACGGCTACGTCTTCGCCATCACCGATACCGGCGACCTGTACGTGATGGAGGACAGCGATCTGAGCTCTCCCACCTACGTTGTCTCCCTGGGCGGCGCCATCACCGACCTGGCCTACAACCCGGCCGACGGTCTGCTCTACGGCGTGTACAACGGCGCCTTGGTCTCCATCGACAAGCTCATGGGTACGCCTGAGGTAATCGGTACCGTGGCGATTCCCAACGGCGCCGTCAACACTGTGGCCTGTGACGATGAGGGCAATTTCTACTCCATCGACGTGGCCACCGGGAACCTGTACACCTATACCAAGGATACCGTGGCCAACCCCACAAAGGTGGGCTCCACCGGCTATTCTATGCGGTATGTCCAGTCCCTGGCCTGGAACCCCAACGATGGCTATCTGTACTGGACCCAGTTCTATTCCGATGGCACCAACTTTCAGTCCAATCTGCTGAAGATCGACTCCAAGACCGCCGCCACCGTGGACATTGGCGATCTGCCCTTTGAAGCCACCTGCCTGTACATGACCGAAAAGGAAGACGGCGGCAAGTGGTATGAGCCCACGGATGAAATCGGTTCTATGATGATCTCCAACGAGACCCTGAGCCTGCTGGTGGACAATTCGGGCAAGCTGTCCGTGGCGGTCCTGCCCTGGACGGTTTCGGACAAGACCGTGACCTGGTCTTCCTCGGATGAGGGCGTGGCCACTGTCAACGCCGACGGCGTGGTCACTGGCGTCGCCAAGGGCGAGGCTACGATCACCGCCAAGGCCAATGTGGATCCCACCAAGACCGTCACCTGCAAGGTCACCGTGGACACCGTGGATGTGACGGTGGAGGGTGTTCTGCAGGACAAGGACGGCAATCCTATGCGCTTTAGCTGGGATTTGGGTAAGGACAAGACCTGGACCGGCGGCACGGCCTTGGATACCTCCATCGGTTCGGCCACCTATGATACCAAGCATGATGTGCTGTGGGTGCAGGACGGCAACGACGACACCTGGGCCATGCACAAGGTGGACCCGAAGACCGGCAAGAGCTTGGAGACCTCCGGCGCCTCCGGCACAGGCACGCCTCTGTGGGATATGGCCTACAGCGAGTACCTGGGCGGCGATGCTTCAAAGGTTGCCAGCGTTTACGGCACCTATCTGCTGAGCCCCAAGGATCCCATGAATCTGGATACCTCCGCGTTTGACTGGTCTCAGTTCCTGGCGCAGGAAGGCGCCACCAGACTGGTGGCCGTGGCCTCCGGCGGCTATCAGGAGTATGAGGATGAGAAAACCGGCTCTAAGCTGGATACTGAGTTCTTCTACATGCTCGACGACGCGGGCAACATCTGGGTCCTTTGGATGTATGCCGAGGGCAGCTCCTATAGCTGCAAGCTCAACAGCTTCCCCTCCAACCTGAAGGGTGAGTTCCCCCTGAACGGGAATTACCAGTTCTGCTCCATGTGGGAAGACCACGAGACGGGCATTTTGTTCCTGTCCTATTTCACCGGCACCACCAACGAGCTGTATATGCTGGGCTTCAACGGCGAGTCCTTTGAGGCCATCGCCCTGGGTGATGTGGGCGAGGAGGTCTGGCCCGCTGTTGTCACCGGAGCCAAGTTCAACGAGGCCCCCGCCAACTTCGTTTCCGCCAGCGAGGCGTTTGCCGGTGCGGAGCAGGCGACGGCGGAGCAAATTTCCGTTGAAGAACTGCAGAAGACCGTGGAAAACAGCGCCGCGGCGCCTGCGGGCAGCCTGAACGCCGTGACCGCGACCACCCAGCCCAAGGCCCACCCCGTGGGCGAGACCAAGGGCATCTCCTATGATCCCGCGAAAAAGACCGTCACCGTGGTGATCGAGGCCGCCGAGGCTGCCACCAACGGCAGACTGGAGCTGGCGTACGACGCCAACGCTATGACTCTGGTGGACGTGGCCAGCAACGTGCAAGTTTATTCCGCCAACGTGAAAAAGGACAGCCTGATCTTTGCTTACGCCGCACAGAACCCGGTGGCGAAGGACGCGGCGCTGGCGACCCTGACCTTTAACCTCTCCGACAACGCGGCCGGCGTGGCCTTGGTTCAGGCCCTGACCACCGAGCGCAACGAGAGCGTGGACCTGGAGGAAGCGGACCTGTTCTATACCCTGCTGTACAAGGACGTTCCTGTTTCCCACTGGGCCTATGATTACATCGCCCTGGCGACCATGGCCGGCCTGATGAACGGCACTGCCAAGAATGTCTTCGCGCCGGAATCCAAGCTCACCAGAGGCCAGATGGTCACGGTTTTGTACCGCCTGGCTGGAGAGCCGGAGGGCCAGTACGCCAATCCGTTTACGGATGTGGCCGATGGCAGATTCTACTCTGAGCCCGTGAAGTGGGCCGCCTCTGTGGGCATCACCGACGGCGTGGACAAGGGCTTGTTTAAGCCCAATGCCAGCATGACCAGAGAGCAAATGGTCACCTTCTTCTTCCGCTTTGCGGAAATGAACGGTATGGACGTCTCCAAGCGTGCGGATCTGTCCGGCTATACCGACGCCAGTTCCATCAGCAACTACGCAGTCGATGCGTTCGAGTGGGCGGTTGCGGTTGGTCTGGTGGACGGCACCAGCAAGACGGCCCTGAGCCCCAAGCACACCTCTACCCGGGCGCAGGTCGCCACCGTTTTGGTTCGCTTCCTTCTGGCGGACGGGACGGAAGGCGAGTAATCGCACTTTCTCAGTATCGCAAGGGCAGCCGGTTTCGGCCGGCTGCCCTTTTCCTTCCCCGGGACCTGAGTCAAAGAAAGACTGGTAGGGTCTTTTCTGCGCTCGCCCGCGGAAGGCCGCAGGTCTTTCCCTACACCCCTGCATCAGGCTGCATCTCTTAGGGGCTTGCCTTGCCACCTGCCGTTTTCTCCTGTAGGGGCGAGCGCAGGTCGCCCGCGCCGATCCAAGCTCTATGCCCTCAGCGGCCTGCTTGTCCGGGCGGCGAGGCCGCGCGAAACGCGTTAGGGCCCGGGTCGGGCTTCCTGCCGTATTTCCAGCGAAAAAATACGCTGCTCTGGAAATTGGGATTGCAATTGGCTGAAAAGTTTAGTATAATACCCACGGTCTCCGGGTGTGGCTCAGTTTGGTAGAGCGCTAGCTTTGGGAGCTAGATGCCGCAGGTTCGAATCCTGTCACCCGGACCAGTTTGAATGTTCATAACGATAGTCAGAAATAAGGATTGTCTTTAGGGGCGGTCCTTTTTTCTTTTTAGCGGAAACCAGGCTTTCCCTGATAAACGGCCTTTTGGGTACAAAAGGCGATGCTTGCTGGTCTACTGGTTTAGGCTAAAAAAGAAAGACAGGTTCGCATATTCTCGCCCGAAAAAAGTCGGTCACATTTGTTCTGTCCGTGCTAAAATCATAATTGGGAGGTGAATCAGATGGATATGTTAAAGCAACTGAACGCTGCAATTTCATACATTGAATCAAATCTCGGTGATACAATTGATATGGATATTGTTGCGCAGATAGCGTGTGTGACGAAAGACAGCTTTACCCGGTTTTTCAGCTATATCACCGGTATGACGCTTCATGAATATATCCGCCGCAGGCGGCTGACGCTCGCGGCTTATGAACTGCAAGACAGGGATTCTAAAGTAATTGACGTTGCAGAAAAATACGGTTGGAACAGCGCGGATGCTTTTACCAAAGCATTTGCACGACAGCATGGCATTACTCCAACTCAGTCGCGTAATCCGCACGAATCATTAAAAATATATCCGCCTGCTTCCTTTTATATTATGATTAAAGGAGCAAAGAAAATGGATTTCAGAATGATTGAACGCAAGGAATTCGAAGTTTATGGTCTATCAAAGCAATTTGACGGACAGGAGTACAGAACCAGAGAAGAATTGCGACATATCATGTGGTCGGAGGATTGCGATGATGTTCCGGGCCGGATTTGCGAAGGACGTTGGAATCAACCCTTAAACCATTCGTATGACGGTGTGTGGTACGGCATTTGGCAAGATGGAAAATACACAATTGCACGGGCAAAGGCCGATACGAAAAACAATACGCTTGAACGGCACATTATTCCATCCGAAACTTACGCAGCTTTTAAGACAGAATGCGGAGGACTTGCATGGGAAGAATTCCCCAAGCTGTTTGAATTGGTTTTTGACTCCTGGTTGCCAAGTTCGCAGTACAAACAAAAAGGCGATAGTATTATTGAAGTGTTGCATTTATGGACGGATTATGATATGCGAACTAAAAATAGATATTATGAAATTTGGATACCCATTGAGCAGTTATAAACGACTGTCGTTATGAATATTCGCACCAAGAAAGCTCCCGTGACATACATCACGGGAGCCGTCTGCTACTATTAAGGGGATTCCAGGGTTACTAAAATGCCTGACTATTCTCCAATTGGATCATTAATCAAAGTGGCAACCCTGAATTCGTGCCTATGCCCGTCTCTTTCATCGGTGACCGAATCTAGAAAATGGACATGCCGACCATCCCCAACCGGAATAGCCCCCAGCGTTTTTCCTCTGAACTCATGAAAATGGCCCTCGTATAAATCGGTCTTAAATTTCACCTCATGAACATGGTCGCGCATTCCAACAGGAATGACTTCGCCGGATACAACTGCAAATCTATGATTGTGAGGGTCCGTTGTGGCTTCAGCAATCTGAACACTGCCAAGGATCTCATGGACATGCGTTTGCTCATTGGGGCAGCTTGGCTTACACCCACAGCGCTCTGATCCCATAAAGTCCATAGAATGCTCTCCTTTTTATAATTTCAAAAACAGTTTGGAACTGTTTCTTTGTTATGATATGACAGAAAAAATACTTATGTGAGGAAATACGGCTGGCTAACCACCTATGAGCCACTGATACAATGGGTTTCCCCGAGTCTTATAATTGCACTTCAACCAGTGATAGTGGTCATCAGGACACGCTCTTTTTTATGCCATTTTGCAGTTGTGTTATGAACATTCGCGCTACGATCGAACGCCGAAGCCCCTGAAGCTACTGGCTTTCAGGGGTTTCGGCGTTGTTCGGCATGGACAGCGGGAGCGCAAGGCTTTGCTTTGAAACCAATTTTAATCCAAATGGGACGGCGCGCCAGGCGTTTTTAACTGGCGCGCTTGCCCGCTGGGCAGGCGTCAGGCAGGAGTGCATAGCATGGAATAGGTGGAGACCCAGAAACCAGTATGGCTTTTACAGCGTAATCAATTGTACCGCCCCAGCCAAAGCAGTTGAGATGCCCATCATGTCGGTGACTTGCCCCACAGCAAGACGTTCGGAGAGGCCATAGTAATTCGTGCAGGTACCGCAACAGTAAATGGGCACCCCTTTGCCTGCCAATGCCTGTAAGTCGGGCACTGTGTTCGCCGTATCCGCTGCCAGCTTTACCCCGGCATTGAGCAGATAGACAGCGGCAGGCGCGGGATCCAGCTGTGTCAGCGAGAAGATATAGCCCTTGATCAGAATTTTTCCAAGCGCCTCGTCGCCACGGCCCATTTGGTCAGAGGTAATCAGCACGGTGGGGCCGCCTGCCGCTTCCCTTGCAACTCCAGCTTTTGGCTGGACGGCGCCGAGAATGGTCACAGTAAAGTTGCCGCCGCTGGCGGCGATCTCGGCCTTACCCCCCAGGCTTTCGGCCAGACGGATGAGGTTTTGTACGGCAGTCTCATTATCCACCAGGACCTGGATAGGATTGCAGTGTACCAGGGCCTTTTTGGCCTCTACCACAGGCATGGGACAGGGCTTACCGGTCATGTCAAGCGTTTTCATCATTTTCCTCCTTAGAATAGGGCGTGTAGGTCGCGGCGGAACCATCCAGCCTCCTCCGGTAAATCTGCTCAACGGGCACGTCGGCTTGCTTCAAGGTCCTCTGGGCTGTAAGCAGATCGTCCTTTGCCACTCTCAGGCATAGGCCGCAGCCGGCCCGAACGGCCGCCGGCAGGGGCATCACCGTCACGGACAGTTCGGCAGCCAGCAGAGTCTGTTCGGCTTTAATGCTGTGGCTGGTGCTGCCGAATGTAAAGACATATTCCATTATACTCCTCCTAGTTGGACGGCAATTTCATGCAAGGCACCCAGGGCGGTGTCGATTTCTTCGGGTTCATTGAACCATCCGAAAGAAAAACGCACCATACCCCGAGCCTGGGTGCCAAAGCGCTGATGCACCAACGGCGCACAATGGCTGCCGGGGCGGGTGGAGATTTGCCAGCTGGCCCACAGGCGCACCGCCAGTTCCTCGGCCGGCAGGTCGGCCAAATTGAGGGCGACCACAGGCAGGCGGCCCTCTGACGTGGACGGACCGTAAAGGGTGATACCAGGGATGTCCGCCAGACCATGGAGAAACCGGGCTGTCAGCGCTTGCTCCTTTCGGGTGATCGCGGGCAGTCCCACCGCATGGATAAAGGCAATTCCGGCCCGCAAGCCGCTCAGGCCGTGGACATTCGGGGTGCCGGCCTCCAGAATATCCGGCATGACGAGGGCCTGATGGGGCTCAAAGCTGTGGTCGCCGCTGCCGCCGGTTTTGACCAGCCGCAGGGGCAGGCCCGGGGCCGTTATGACCCCGCCGGTGCCTTGGGGGCCCATAAGGCCCTTGTGGCCGGTGAAGCACAGGGCGTCGGCAAGCCGCGCGTCTACCGGGATGCACCCCATGGTCTGGGCTGCGTCCACAAGGAGCCACAGGCCGTGCTCCCGGCAAAAGGCATGCATTGCCGTTAAGTCGGTCACGCTGCCCAGCAGGTTGGAACCGTGGGTGCATACCACAGCCCGGGTATTTGGCTGTAACAAATTAGGCAGCTCGTTCAAATCAAGCATACCCTGATCATTGCAACCCAAAAAGGATAGGGAGCACCCCAGCAAATAGAGGGGCCGCAGCACCGAATTGTGCTCCAGTACCGTGGTGATCACATGGTCCTCCGGCGCCAGCAGGCTGCGGAGGATCAGATTGAGGCTTTCGGTGATCCCCGAGGTGAAGGCCACCTGCAAAGGATCCACGCCGCCGGCTAAACCGGCGATTGCCTGGCGCGTGTGAAAGACCGTGCGGGCGGCCTCCATGGCGGGCCCGTGAAAGGATCGCCCGGGGTTGCCTGCGCATGCAATCGCCTGGCTGACCGCATCGGCCACCTGGCAGGGGCGGCGCAGGGAAGTTGCAGCGTTGTCAAAGTATATCATAGATAGCTCACGCTCCTTTTTCGCCCGAGAGGGCGGCGCCGATGGCCCCAGCGTAAATGGAATCGGAATGCACGATAATTTCCTGCCCCGCTATTCGGCTGATCTCCTGCGCAAGGCACTGGTAACGGCTCAGGCCTCCGGTCATGAGCAGCTTGCCGCCGGACGGCATACCCACCCGGGTGAGCATCTGACTGATCCGCGCGGCGATGGAAGCCATGACACCCCCCAGTATTCTGCCGCGATGCGTCCCCGCGGCGATGAGACCGATCATTTCCGACTCGGCAAAGACGGCGCACATGCTGTTGATGGATGCGGCGGCGTGCAGCTCACACATAGCGTCCACCTCGTGGGGCTGACACTCCAAGGCGCGCAGCGCCATTTCCACAAAGCGGCCTGTGCCGGCGGCACATTTGTCATTCATCATAAACTCCCGCACTGCGCTGCCTGAAAGGCGAATCACCTTGCTGTCCTGCCCGCCGATGTCGATCACACCGTCAATCCCCGGGGCCAAGAGGGCAGCGCCCCGGGCGTGCGCGGTGATTTCAGTCAGCGTGCTGTCGGCAAAAGGAATGGCTTCCCGGCTGTAGCCGGTGGTGACCACTGTTGCATCCGCTCGGGTCAGAGCGGCCCAGGCCAATGCTTCCTCCAGCAGCTTGGCCGCAGTGGCCGCCGGCTGCCAACCGGTTTTGGCCATTCGCTTGTCCAGCAGCCGACCGTCAGGCGCCAGCAGCGCGATCTTGCAGAAGGTTGAGCCGCCGTCGATGCCTATACGGATACCGGGCATTGCACCATTTCCAGAAAGGCGGCCACGCGGGTTTTGAGCTGGGCGATGTCGCTGGTGGAATAATCGGTCTCAACGCTCAGAAAGGGCACGCCCAATTGTTCGCACAGGCGTTTGACCTGGCGGGTTTCGATATTGTAGGTATGGCAGGCTTGCAGGGTCATTTCCACCACGGCGTCGGCTTTGAATGTTTGCACCAGGCCGGCGAGCAGCTCATATCGGTTTTGATCCGGCGTCATGACCGAGCAGCCGATGTCTATATACCGGTCGGCCAGGGCCCGGTAAGGGTCCGCCGCCGTCTCATCCACAGGGTTCTCCACCGATTTTGCGCCGGTGCAATTTTCCAGAGCCACGACCACGCCGCCGCTTTCCTCAATGACCCTGATCACCTTTTCGGTTACGCCGCCAATTGGGCAGCCGGTGACAATGACCCGCTTGGCTTTCCCACTGGTCTTCTGCACGCCGGTTTCATAGTCGGCCTTGATTCGATCGATGGTCTGCCGCAGTTCCTTGCACTTGGCGTCATAGTCGAACTTGAACTGGGCGCCAAAGAGAATTTGCATCTGCTCCAGTCCGGTAATAGGCGGGGGACACTGGGTGCTCAACTCATAGAGCTCCTTGAGCAGGGCGCGCTCTTGATTTTTGGTTCGGATAGCCCGCCGCAGAGCATCCTCGGTGATGGTGAGGCCTAAGTCCCGCTCAATGCGGGCCTTGAGGGCCAGCACTTCTTGATACCACAGCTGCCGGGATGCTTCATCCTGCCGGTTGGGCAGCTGCATCACATGGACGTTCTTGATTTCTGAAAGCAGTTCGTACATTTTCTTTTTGCCATCGCAGGTGGTTTCCCCCACCACCAGGTCGGAGAAAAACATATAAGGACATTTTTCAGTAACGGCAAAACCGTAGCTGGACTTGACCAGCGGGCACAGGTTGCGGGGCAGGTGGACCTCAGCGTCAGGGATGGTCTCATCATTGGTAGAACACAGTCCCACGTGGTACATACCGGCGGCCATAAACAGCTCCAGCGGGGTGTAGGCGCAAAATACGCCGGCCACCTTTTTTTCCTGTTCCTTGATTTTCTTGACGGCTAAAAAGCCGTTTTGCCGCGCTTCGCTGAAGGATTCGAATCGAGCGGGCAAATTGATTTTTTCCATGGCGCGCCTCCTCCATAAAGTTTAGGTTCTCCTGGCTATTATATCGGAGCCTGTCCCAAAGCGGAAATTGTTATTTGTGATGGGAAGCAAAGGGGTATTGAAATTTTCGATTATAAACGAAACCTTTTGATTATAATTTGTTGCAGCCAAAGCTTACGCCTGTCTTGGCGGCGATGCCTCTACCGTCATGCCATCGCTGTTAAAATTCAGTAAATCGTTGGTAGCCCATACCAGTTTGTTTCATAGACTCTGCGTGATGCAATGGCAAGCCCCCTTCGAAGCAGTGACGCATACGTTGGTTGATACATTGTATAATAAGATGCGAAATGGCAAGGCCCCTGCGTAACCTATTTCATGGCTGCTGCCGCAACAGTGGGCCCCTGGGAGGAAAATCAAAGTGAACAATGAGAAAGTATATCAAATGCGCTTTGCGAGCGTCTACCCGCTGCTGGTCAACAAGGCCCGAAGGAAGGGCCGAACCCAGAGCGAGGTGGACGAAATCATCCGCTGGCTGACGGGGTATGACCAGGAGGCGCTGGAGGCTCTGGTGGAAGGGGATCTGGACTACGCCGCCTTTTTTCAAAACGCACCGGCGCCGAATCCCAACAGAACCCTGATTCGGGGCGCGGTCTGCGGGGTTCGGGTGGAAGAGATTGCCGAGCCGCTGATGCGGGAGATCCGCTATCTCGATAAGCTCATTGACGAGCTGGCCAAGGGGAAGACCATGGATAAAATTCTACGCGGGTAAATCTTACACTGCCTGGCCAAGAAAGAGTGCGCCAAAGCAATTTGTATTGGTGGAGGCAGGCAGATGGGAGGGAAGACGGAGCTATCCCAAAAGGCATACGACAAAATGGCGTGGGAGTACGATTCCACGCAGGAAGGCAGTTACAACCCCATAAAGCGGAGCGGGTCAGACCGTTCTGGTCCGGGACGGAGACCAGATTTTTTCAAGAAGGGGCCGGCGCCCAGAGCCCCTTTTTCAATATCGGCAAGCGAAAGCGGGAGCGGAGTGGTTGGTTGTGCTTGGAATTTTGTCAATGGCATGGTATGATAAGGACACACGAGCAGCCGGGCGAACTGCGCGGCCTTTGACGATGCAATCATAAAGTGAGGATAACCAAATGAACCAATATAAATGGCTGGATTCGTATCTGCGATCGAAACAGGGCTGTACCAAGGACTATAAAACGGAGTGGGAGTGGTACCGCTATCAGGTGGGCGGGAAGATGTTTGCCGCCACCTGCCAGCCTGGCAAAGCGTATCACGGGTATGACAACCGGGAGCTGCTGACGCTGAAATGCGAGTCCATGCTGGCGGAGCTGCTTCGGCAGGAGTATCCCGACATCGTCCCTGGTTTTTATATGGACAAGCGTAACTGGATTTCCGTCTTTCTGGACGGCGCTGTGCCAGACGACGTGCTGCGGGACCTGTGCGACCGCTCCTATGCGCTGGTGTTTGGGAAGCTAACGAAGAAATTGCAGCGGGAGATCCAGGGGCAAACGCCGTAGAAATCGCCCTGCGCCCCAATCTCTCAAATTTTACGAACATGGAAAACGGCTGCAAGGCCAGAGCCGTGCCGAATCCTGCGGGCAGGATTCTCCATCCCCTCTGCAGGGGCGTGCTTGCACGCCCGCAGGCGGCCGCAGGCCGCCCCGACAGCCCCGGAGTGACCCCACCCCTACAGGTGATCTGCGGCGCCGCCGCGGGTTGGAAGGAGGCGCCATGCACAATGTAACCGTAAAGGGAATCCTCTCGGCAAAAAACGGCATGAATCTATACCGAGGCTGCCAGCACGGCTGCATTTACTGCGACGCCCGCAGCGCCTGCTACCACATGGAGCACGATTTCGAAGATGTGGAGGTCAAGGAAAACGCCATCGCCCTGCTGGAGGCCGCGTTGCGCCGCAAGCGCAAGCCCTGTATGCTCGGCATGGGCGCCATGACCGACCCGTACCTCCCCCTGGAGCAGGAGCTGGGCCACACCCGGCAGGCTCTGGCGCTGATCGCGCGATATGGCTTCGGCGCGACGCTGCTCACCAAATCCGCCAGCGTCCTGCGGGACCTGGACCTGCTGAAAACAATCAACGAGCAGACCAAATGCGTCGTTCAGATGACCCTGACCACCTTTGACGAAGCCCTCTGCCGCAAGCTGGAGCCCCATGTCAGCACCACCAGGCAGCGGTTTGAAGCGCTGAAAGCCCTGCGGGACGCAGGAATCCCCACGGTGGTCTGGCTGTGCCCCATCTTGCCGTTTCTCAACAATACGACGGAGAATATCCATGGAATTCTGGATTATTGCGTGGACGCAGAGGTGAAAGGCGTCCTCTGTTTCGGCATGGGACTGACTCTACGAGAGGGCAACCGGGCGTATTTTTACCGGCAGCTGGACCGGCATTTTCCCGGCCTAAAGGCCGAATACATCCGCCGCTACGGCGACGCCTATCTACTGGAGAGCCCCAACAGCCGGGAGCTGATGCGCCTGTTTCATAGGCGTTGTGAGGATGGGGGACTCCTGCACCATCAGGACGAGATTTTTCAATATTTGAATGAATTTGAGGACAAACGGCAAAAGCAGCTGAGCTTGTTTGACGAATAGGCGAGGTTGACTGGATAGAAAGGCGTCTTGGAATGGACAAAGCGAGCATACGGCGCGGAGCCATATCTGGGGACGGTACCGCAGCTATGCCGGATTGCAGCGCGAAGCGGGCTGCGCTTAAATCAGCGGGCAAGGACATGGCGCCGGGGCGGAGCGGCTGTGAAGGAGGCGGGAGGTGAGGGAAAGAGCAATGCGCATCATCATTTCGCCGGCAAAGAAAATGAAGGTAGATGCAGACGGCTTTGCGCCGGAGGCGCTGCCCCAATTTCTCAGCGATGCGGAGCGGCTCAAATTGGTTTTGCAGAGAATGCCCCCCGGGGAGCTGCAGGCCCTGTGGAGGTGCAGCGACGCCATCGCCCGGCAAAACGTGGAGCTGCTGCGGGACATGGATTTGCGCCGCCGTCTGACCCCGGCGCTCCTGGCCTATGAGGGGATTCAGTATCAGTACATGGCCCCCAGCGTTTTTGAGACCGGACAGCTCCGCTACCTCCGGGAGCGCCTGCGCATCCTGTCCGGCTTTTATGGCTTGCTGCGCCCCTTCGACGGGGTAACTCCCTACCGGCTGGAGATGCAGGCCCGGCTGTCCGCAGACGGCTGCGGGGACCTGTATGCATTTTGGGGCGGCAGGCTGGCGGATCAACTGGCATCAGAGACGGATTTTGTGCTGAATCTGGCCTCCATGGAGTACAGCAGGGCGGTGGAGCCGCATTTGCCCCCCTCCGTCCGCTACCTGAGCTGCACCTTTGGAGAACTGCGGGGTGGGAAAATTGTGGAAAAGGGAACCCTATGTAAAATGGTCCGGGGTCGGATGGTACGATGGCTGGCGGAAAACCAAATTGCCCGCTCCGACGACCTCCGGGCCTTCGGGGAACTGGGCTACCGGTACTCGCGGGTTCATTCCACGGAACATAACTTTGTCTTTCTCAAGACAGTAGGAGGAGATTCATATGCTGGAAGTTGGAACCAGGGCGCCGGCGTTCACCCTGCCGGACAAGGACGGTAGCCCCGTATCCCTGTCGGATTTCGCAGGGAAAAAAGTGGTGCTGTATTTCTACCCCAGGGACAACACGCCGGGTTGCACCCGGCAGGCCTGCGCCTTTGCCGGCGCCTATGGGGAGTTCCAAAGGCTGGGTGCGGTGGTCATCGGCGTTAGTCAGGACTCCGCCGCCTCTCACCAGAGGTTCGCGGAAAACCACGGCCTCCCCTTTCTTTTGCTCTCTGACCCGGAGCGGACGGCCATCGAGGCCTACGGCGTGTGGCAGGAGAAGAAGCTCTACGGCAAGGTGAGTATGGGCGTGGTGCGCGCCACCTATGTCATCGACGAGAACGGCGTCATTGAAAAGGTCATGCCCAAGGTGAAGCCGGACAGTAACGCAGAGGAAATTCTGGCGTATCTGCGGGGCCGCTGACGGGAGGACGTTATGACTACGGACGAGCTGATGTTCTTCCAGTCCTTGCCCGACGCGCTGCCGCTGTATGAGGCGCTCTCCGAGAGGCTGCTGGCGGCCTTTCCCGGGGTCGGGGTGAAGGTGCAGAAGACGCAGATCGCCTTTCGGGAGAGATACGGCTTTGCCTTTGTGTCCCTTCGCCGGATGAAGGGCTGCCCGGCGGTTTCCCTCATCGTGTCCTTTGGCCTTGCCCGCCGGCTGGCGTCACCCCGGATTGCAGTGGCGGTGGAGCCCTATCCCAACCGCTGGACGCACCACCTGATCCTGGGCGGCCGGGAGGAGATAGACGACGAACTCATGGGCTGGCTGCGAGAGGCCCGCGATTTCGCGCTGCTGAAATGAGGGGCAGAGGGGATGTCATCTTGCAGAAATTAAAAAACAATGGAGGGAGTCAACATGAGAAAAAATTTTGGAGCAAAGCCCTGGACGTATCCGCAGCCGGTACTGATCCTCGCCACCTATGGGCAGGACGGCACGCCCGACGCCATGAACGCGGCGTGGGGCGGCGTCAGCAATGACGCCCAGCTCTCCATCTGTCTGAGCCCGGGGCACAAGACAGTCCGGAACATCCTGGCCCGGGGTGCGTTCACGGTCAGTATGGCCGACGCGCGCCATGTGACAGCGTGTGACTATGTGGGCGTCGTTTCCGCCAACGATGTGCCGGACAAGCTGGAGAAGGCCGGATTCCACACCACAAGGTCCCAGTTTGTGGACGCCCCCCTGATCGACGAGCTGCCCATGGCGGTGGAGTGCAGGCTGGTAAGCTATGACGCGGCGTCCTGCCGTCTGGTCGGGGAGATCGTCAATGTCAGCGCAGAGGAAAGCGTCCTCTCCGAAGACGGAAAAATCGATGTAGAAAAGCTGCAGCCCATCACCTTTGATCCGGTGAACCAGGCGTATCGGGCGCTGGGGGAAAAGGTGGGCAACGCCTTTCAGGACGGCCTGAAGCTGAAATAATTTGGAGAACGCGGCACGCTGCGTTCGACATAAACGGAGGCGGCACAGGAGGAAAATTGCGGCGCCCCGGGTTGCCTGTTGTTTTAGGCGGTCTTGGGGCCTGTCATGGAGGAAATAAAATGAGTTATGTACAAGGGAACAAAGCGGCATGGGAGGAGGCGTTTGAGCATCGGCATCCCGGCTGGGGAGAGGAAAACGATCAGCGGCTGAGAACGGAAAGTCTCCCATTTTTTTGCCCGGACCTTGCCCAGGAACTCAGGGCCCTGGATTTTAAAGGAAAGACGGTTGCGCAGTTTTGCTGCAACAACGGACGCGAACTGCTCTCTTGGCTGCAGCTTGGCGCAAAATCGGGAATTGGCTTTGACATTGCAGAGAACATTATTGCCCAGGCCAGGGAAACGGCCCGGAAGGCGGGGATTGAGAACGGTCAGTTTGTCTGCCAAAACATCCTGGATATCCCGCAGCAATATCACGGCTGCTTTGATTTTGTTTTGTTCACGATTGGGGCAATCACCTGGTTTGCGGATTTAAAGCCCCTCTTTCAAAAGGTGTCCGATTGCTTAAGACCTGGGGGCATGCTGCTTTTGCATGATTATCATCCGGTGATGAATATGCTGCCCATGCCCGGCGAGCCCGGCTTTGACGCCCAGCATTTGAATCAAATCCAGTATTCCTATTTCAGGAAAGAGCCCTGGATTGAAAACCAGGGCATGGAGTATATGTCGGAGCCCTATGCCTCCAAACCGTTTACCAGCTTCGCTCACACCATGTCTGACATCGTCAACGGGGTCTGCCAGGCGCAGCTGCGAATCGTTAAGCTCAACGAATATGACTATGACGTGGGCCTGTCGGAGGTTTACGACAAAAAGGGCTTTCCCCTCTCCTACTTCCTGTCCGCTAAAAAAATGGAATCGGAGCGGGTCTAGTAACGTTGGCCTAGGCCGGGAACTTCCGGGGAGGCTTCCGCCGCCAACCGGTCGGGCGCCGGCCGCCCGGCTGAAAAGAAGGAGGAACCATGCCTGATTTTGCATTCTGTAAGCTGGAGATCTCCATTCCGAAATCCTATTTAGGGTCGCTGCGGCAGGCGCGCCAGGAAGTGGACGAGGGACGCATCGGCAATTGCGATTGCTGCCTGTCCGACAGCCCCGTCACCGGTTGCCGGCGGCCGCTGGCGGTGGCCGCGCCCTACCTGGGCGCGGAGGGCGACCTCCGCGCGCAAGCGGAACGAAAGGTGGAGGCCGCCTGCTTTCCGGAACAGGCGGACAAAATGGTGCAGGCGGTGAAGCCGGACCAACCCTATGAGGAGCCGCCCATCCGTGTCATCCCGCTGTACCGGACCAGCCTTTGGCCGGGACATTGCCATGCGTATCCTCATTGATGCCGACGGCTGCCCAGTGGTGGACCTGGCGGTGTCCATCGCCCGGGAGCAGCATATCGAATGCCTCATCCTTTGCGATACCGCCCATACCTTTGACAAGCCGGGTGCATCCACGCTTATCTTTTCCAAGGGGGCGGACAGCGTGGATTTTGCCCTGGTGAACCGGCTGCGCCCTGGAGATATCGTCGTCACCCAGGATTACGGCCTTGCCGCCATGGGCCTGGCCCGGCAGGCCCGGGTGCTCAGTCAGGACGGCATGGCGTACACCGACGAGAATATCGACGCTCTGCTGCTGGCCCGCCATACGGCCAAGAAAATTCGCCATGCAGGCGGACGGCTCAAAGGCCCGCCCAAACGGCGGAAAGAGCAGGACGAGGCCTTTGCCGGCGCCCTGCGGGGGCTGCTTGCGGAAGGGAAAGCGCGGGAGGACCCGTCATGAAGAGAATCGCAGTGATCTCCGACACCCACGGCCTGCTGCGCCCAGAGGTAGCCGCCTGGCTGGATTCCGCCGATGTGATTCTCCACGCCGGGGACCTGGACACCCAGGCCCTGGCGGGCGCGCTGCAATCGTTTGGAAAGGTCTATATCGTCCGGGACAACAACGACAAAGATTGGGCGCAGGGCCTGCCCCACAGCCTTCGGTTCACCATCGAAGGCCTCCGCTTTTTCATGGTCCACAACCCAAAAGATGTGCCCCGGGACCTGTCCGGTGTGGACGTGGTGGTATACGGACACAGCCACCGATTCGCTGTGGAGAACCGGGACGGGGTGTTGTGGCTCAATCCCGGCGGCTGCGGCAGACGGCGCTTCAGCCAGGAAATCACCTTCTGCCTGATGCAGGCGGAGGACGGCCGGTATCAGGTGGAGAAGGTGACCGTCCCCCACGGGGGAAAGTGAGTCTGTTTCACCTGCGCGAGGGACTTGGAGACCCGCTCGGCAGGGAGCAGGCTTGCAATGGCCCTCTCGTATGATCGGGGACAGGCAAGCGCTGCTTTCCCGGGCGGTTCTGCGTCTTTGCGGCGCAAAGGAAAATAGAGCGCGACCATCTTCCAGGAGGAAAAAATTAAGGGCATGGCCGTTTTATGGCCATGCCCTTTTGGATCGCTCCTGGAATCTCGTCGGTGTCGCGCCCCACGGCGCGTGTTACGGCTGCCTGTCTTTGCGGTCCTTGCGGGATTTTCTGCGGAGAAACGCATAGGTCAAAGCACAGCCGAACAGAACCCCGGCGCCATCCAAAACGACGTCTCTCACATTGGCGAAGCGTCCGGAAGCAAAAAGCTGGTGCAATTCGTCCGCCGCCGCGAGCAGCACGCCGATGGGCACTGCAAGGAGAAACGGCTGTTTCTTTCGATAAAAGCACACGATGCCCATGATTCCGGAGCCGAGCAGGGAAAACAGGAAAAAATGGGCAGATTTGCGGATCACCCAGTGAACCGTCTGCCATGTCGCGCCGCTGGGTTCGACCCCAAGGAAGGTTAAAATTTGCCTGGCGATGGAACCGCTGAGCCTGTTTGTCTCAGTCCTGTCTTGACTGGAGAAGAAAAACAGCGCCGCGGCTGTGGCCAGTACAATCAGGAAAAAAACGATAGGCTGCTTTTGTTTTTTCAAGTTCGTCACCACTTCAGCACGGTCCGATTGCCGGCAACCCCATGGGATGCGCCGCGCACCGCCTGGCCGCAGGCGTCATGGCAATCGGGAACATCAAAGGATCGGGGCGGCTCCAGGCTATGCGCTTGGAACTGCCTATTCGAGGGGTTCATAAAACAAGGAGACGACGGTCTGCTTCAGGGAATCCGCATCAACATGGTACTCCATGAACTCCGATCCCACCTCCGCGCTTCCCTCCGTCTGGAGGATACCCGCAAAGCTGTATTCCTGCAGCGTTTCAACCATATCGCTCAGGCGTTCTACCGTACAATCTGAAACCAAAGAGCTTGAGATGCGTAGCATCACATCGAGCAGAAGCCCCTCGTCACTTTCCAGGCGCTGATCCCATTGCTTCTTGAGCGCGGACAGGTATTGCCTCTGCCGTTCCATTCGGCTCAGATTGGAACTGTCCGCCATGCCCTTTCGGGTGCGAACGTAGGTGAGCGCCTGGCTGCCCGACAGGGTCACGGTCCGGCCCTGGATCAGGCTCTGGTCCACTGCGGAAAAGTCGCCCTGCACCGTCAGCGTCACGCCGCCCACGGCGTCGTTGATTGTGGCGACGGCGTCCATGGTCAAGGAGACATAATGATCGATTTTCACGCCGTACAAGAGCCCGGAAACCGCCTTCAGCGTATTTCTGCTGCTGTCGGAACCGCCGCTTCCGTAGGTGTGCGCAAGCGCAAGCTGGCCCTGCATGCTGCCGGCAGGCTTTCCGCCCACGCCCAACACCGGAATCTGCGTCATCGTGTCCCGATTTAAATGGAGCGCAGAATACGTTCCCGCTTCCGTGTCGATGACGAGAAGGAGAAGAAAGTCGGCCTGCTGCGTGTTGGTGTAGCCGGTTGCATACTCGCTTTTCTCATATTCATCCAAGCCGATAAGCAAAATCGTCTCCAGGTTTTCCTTTGGCGCGTACCACTGGTCGCGATAAAAAATCTGACTTTGGCTGCCGTCCTCCCAGTCATCAGTCGTTTCGCGGTCTGTTTTATAATGGCGCAGCTCCCACGCGCGCAGCAGGCACAATACGCCGGCAAGAACCAGAACGGCCGCCAGAACCGGCAGGATGATCCGCCGATATCGTCTTTGGGACTGGCGCCTTCTCATTGCGCCGTCCTTACTTGGAGGCCTTCTTGCGTTTTGCCGCATAAACGCAGGCTGCCGCCGCGCCTACGGTCAAAAGAGCAATGCCGCAGATTGCAAGAATGGGAACACCCTGGCTGGTCTGCGGGGATTTGGGAGCATTGGGATCCGCTGTGATATCCACGTTGTCCACGACAAACGCAACCGGGGACAGGCTGTTGAACGTAACGGTCACGCTGCCGTCGTCGCCGCGGACCACCTGATCGTTCGGGATGACTTCCCATTGCTGATCGGCAAGGTTATGCAGTACGATGAGAAGCTGGTCTTTCTCCAGGCCGAGCTCGAACTTAATGGAAATGGAGTTCCCCTCCGCAGCCAGGTGCTCGGCATAAGCCCCCTGGACAGTAACGTCGAACAGATCCCGTACCACCAGGTCCGCAACGTCCGTTTCAGAAGAGAGCTGGGAAAGAACGGTCTTCAGATTCTCCGCGAGCTCGCTGAGCGCCCCCACGGAATTAATTTGATCGTAGGCGTTGAGAAGCAGCGTGCGCACGTCGTCCGCCGCGTTCTGCGCCTCGGAGACCGGGGTCACAATCAGGTCGGTGGCGGGAACGCCGGTTACCTCGTTGCCGTTCGCGTCTCGGATAATAGCAGATACGGAATTTCCGCCTTTATCTAGCATCGCGGAGACGGCGGGAGCTCCTTTTTGCTCGACGCTGGGGGTAAAATTGGATGCAGAGGCGGAAATGGGAAGGGCCAGCAGGATGAGCAATGCGGTTAGTACACTTACAAATCTTTTTTTCACGGTATGTTCCTCCATTTAATCAAGGGTGTTATATAAAAGATTTCAGGTTACGGCAGCTTTGCCATTACCAGGAATCTCTGATTTTTATCTCCATAGAGACAGGTGGATAGGATCACGACATGGCCGCTGTTCCGGGAATACGCCTCCTGATCGAAATTCGCGCCGATGGCCTGTATCGAATAAATGCTTTGAAAGAAGGCGTTTGCAATTCGCTTGCTGGAAAAATCATAGTTCCAAAGAATGTGCCGGTTATCGTATGGCACCGCGGCAAATACCTGATAATGAAGCTCACGATCTTCCAAGTATATGACGATCTCGGCGTGCTCGTGAAAGGACTGCGGATCGGAAAAAGTCTCCTGCAGCGACCCGAACATAGCCCCGTCTTTTCTCCTGTGCCCATAAATTACGGTGACGGGGTCGGTGAAGTCAGGGCCGTTGTAGGCGCCTTCGATGAAGATGGCCCCTTCGGAGGCGCGCTCTTTTTGCCAGTCGTGATTCAGATAAAAGGAGTCGTCCTCCGCACTGCGTAGAATTGGATAGCTGATCTCCGTTTCCGAAATCGCCAGCCAACCCACGATATCCGGATTGATTTCCTGCAGGGCGGGAAAATCGATGGGGCTCACGTAGGGCGCTTGGGTCGCCTCCTGGCTGATGTCCTGGGGCTCGGTCTGCTTGCCTTCCGGCCGGGGGGCGGGCTTCTGCGAAGGGTCCGGGCTCTGCTGACCGGGCACGGTGAAGCTGGGAAGACCGGCTTGTTTTGCGCCTGGGGGCCAAATGGCCCTGGCCAACAGCAAAGCGCCGATCACCAGACAAAATCCGGCGATGCCGGCATAGATTTTCTTCATGGAATGCGCGCTTTCTGTGAGCAAAGGAGCGCATGACTCAAATACTCCATTTGTCGGATCGGCTCGTCCCCCAGGTGCGCCGAGATCACTTGAACCGCTTTCCCTAGTATGGGCGGGCGGCCGCGCATAGTATGGCAGTCTGAGCCCAATACGTGAATTTTCCCGGCCCGCAGCAGGTTCAGGGCCTTTCTCTGGGTCAGTCTCCTGCAAAAAAAGCCGGCGTTGGCCTGTATGCGGACATTGTGCGCCAGCAGGGTTTCCCATGCGTCGGGCGGCATAAATTCAAGATACCGCTCGATGTGCGCCAACACAATGGTCATGTCTGAACGGGAGTTCAGTTCCAGAATATCCTGCATCATCCGCTTGCTCCACCGGGAAAACGGCATTTCCAAAAGGAGCAGGTTTGAATTCTCAATTTTGAGCAAGTCCAGGTCCGCCGTCTTGCAGATGCCTTCATAGTAGCGGACCTCTGCGCCCAGCAGAATCTCCGGCATGGAAGTCTGCAGGAAGGGCCGCAATTGTGCCCAGGAACGGCTTCTTCGTTCTAAGAACTGCTGTGGAGCTTGCTCCTCTGCGTAAAAATGAGGGGTTGCCACAAGCCTTGTTACCGCTTGGCTGGCGGAGGAAAGCAGCAGGCGGACGCTTTCCTCCAAGCTGCCTGCCCCGTCGTCCAGAGCGGGGAGAATATGCGCATGAAAATCGGTCATGTGTGATTCGCTTCCTTACCCTTCGGGTCCAAGTCCAAGAGCGGGGCATCGTTTTGATGGTAGCCATTCGGGTAGGAAGGGCCGTATGCCTTCTTATATTTGGCATTTCCTTTGGATGCGGATTCCGAGCGCGTCATAACAAAGCCCAGCACCTTGACTTGCAGGAACTCCAGCTGCCGCATGGTCTCCGCCAGTGACCGCCGATCACAGTAATCCTGCCGAACCACAACGATCATCCCGTGGATGAGCTTCGAAATGACCAGACCGTCTGAAACCGCAGTGATGGGCGGCAGGTCAAAAATCACATAGTCGTATTCCCTGGCCAACAATTCCACCAATCTGTTCATATTCTTGGAGCCTAAAAGCTCCGACGGGTTCGGGGGGACGTCTCCAGAAGGAATGACGTACAGATTATCCAGCATGCCGGACTCGGATAGGGCCTCTTTCCCGCTGCACAGCCCAGCCAGCAGGTTGGAAAGACCGGGCGCGCTCTGAATGCCCAGCAGCTTTGCCAAGCTGGGCAGGCGCATATCCGCGTCAATCAGCAGCACCTTGTTCCCTGTTTGCGCTATGCTATAAGCCAAGTTGATCGAGGTTGTGCTTTTTCCCTCGTTTCGCAAGGCGCTGGTGACGCCGATGATCTTTCCTCCGGTGGAGGGGATACTGAACATCAGGTTTGTGCGTAGCAATTTATAGGCCTCTGAGGCGGCAAAATTCAACCGGCCACCCAGCATCTGCCGCTGATTGCGGGGCGGGGACGCCTCAGCCTTGCTTTTATTACTCATGTTTTTTTCTCCTCCCTAGATAATCTTCCCCGTAATATCCGCCGCTGGAGCTGATCATCAGATCCGGTATAACGGCCAGCAAGGGCACGCCTTCGTACGCCTGCAAAAGATAGTCCTCGCTGTGAATCAGATCGTCTTTCATCTCCGCAAGGATAATGAGGATACAACTGACGGCCAGCCCCACAAGAATGCCCACAGCGGTGTACAGCGTGATGTTGGGAGAAGCCTTTGCACTGGGCACTACGGCATAATCCACCAGCCGCACGGAGCTCCCCTCCACGATATCGGAGATTCTCTCCGGTAATACCTGAGCGATGGTATTCGCCAGGACCTCCGCCTCCTTTGGGTCCTCGCTTGTGACGGCGATCTCAAAAATCTCCGTTCCATTTACAGCGGAAGCGGATATCATTCCGGCCAGCTCCTCGTACGTATAGTTGAGGCCAGCCTCATCGATTACGGTTTCAAGGGTGGTGCGCGTTTTTAAAATGACCGTATAGGTAGCGACCAGGCTCTGTGCCGCAGATAGCTCGGAGGTACTGATGCTAAAGCTGGTGCTACCCATGGAAAAGGAGCTGTTGTTCACATACATCAGCGCTTTGGACTCGTATCGGGGCGTGATGAAAAAGGACGCGTAAGAAAACGCCGCGCCGCCAGCCAGGACGATGGCCAGCAGAATGGCCCAGGCTCGGCGCCACAATGCACCGAACAGACGTAATAAGTCGAATCCCACATACTCTTTATTTGTTTCCATTGTTTTCCCCCTGCCGCAGGTGATCTCTGTCATTTTTTAGGAATTGCGCCACCGGGTTTCTATTCTGTCCGGTGTCGGTAAGCTCTATTTCGGGGCGGGAGCCGATAGGACCGGCGCCGCTGGTAAGGAGAGCTGACATCTCGATACCTCCTAATCTCTAAAATACAGGTCTCGCGTGTAAACCTTATCCAATATGTCTGCAATTTCCTCCTGATATCGGTTTGCAACCACGAGATCGCTGCATGCCTTAAATTCATTCAGGTCATGGATTACTTGGTATCCGTGGAAGCGGTCCTCCGGCAGGCCCGGCTCATAGATCACGGTTTCGATTCCCTTTTCGCTGAGGCGTTTCATCACGCCCTGAATGCTGCTTTGTCTGAAATTGTCGCTGCCGGACTTCATGGTAAGCCGGTATATGCCCACCGTTTTGGGTTTTCTCGCCGCGATCTGTTCTGCGATAAAATCCTTCCGCGTATGATTGGCGTCCACAATCGCGCCGATTAAATTCTGCGGAATATCCCGGTAATTTGCCCGGAGCTGCTTGGTGTCTTTCGGAAGACAGTAGCCGCCATAGCCAAAGGAAGGATTATTATAGTGTGTCCCAATACGGGGATCCAGCCCCACCCCATCGATGATGGATTTTGTGTCAAGGCCGCGCACCTCAGCGTAGGTGTCAAGCTCGTTGAAGAAGGCCACGCGCAGAGCAAGGTATGTATTCGAGAACAGCTTCACGGCTTCTGCCTCCGTGGACCGCATGATTCGAATCGCAATGCCTATTTTGCTTGCACAGTCCGCCAGCAGACCGGCAAAGGTCTGCGCGGCGTCCATTAGGCCGTCGTCCTGCTCGGGCACGCCGACAATAATGCGGCTGGGGTACAGGTTGTCGTACAAGGCCCTGCCCTCACGCAGAAATTCAGGGCTGAACAAAATCCGGGGGCAGCCGAACCGTCTGGCTGCCAGTTCGGTAAAGCCCACCGGCACCGTGGACTTAATCACCATGGTTGCCCGCGGGTTCACGGCAAGGACCTGCCGGATCACGGCTTCCACGGAGGAGGTATCGAAATGATTGAGCTGCGGGTCATAATTGGTCGGCGTGGAAATGATCACCAGGCTGGCCTGTTGATACGCGGCGTCCGCGTCGGTGGTCGCGGTCAAATCCAACGTGTGAGAATTCAAGTATTCTGTGATCTCCGCATCCAAAATTGGAGAAACCCTCTGATTGATCAGAGCGACCTTCTCAGGCAGGATATCGACTGCGGTGACAGAATGCTTTTGCGCCAAAAGGACGGCCAGGGATAAGCCCACATAGCCGGTACCGGCAATCGCAATGTTCATGGCGTGCTCTCCTCCTCTATTTGTCTGGGCGGCGCCGGACGGTACATCATTCTGGAGGCGTTCTCCCGCCAGTTGTCCGTTTCGTCCGCCGCAATTCTGTAGCAAAACAGGCCGGTGGATTGCCTTAAATCCCAAGTGCCTGCATAGAGGAAATACGCGGTTTGATTCCGCCAGTCCTCCTCGTAGGCGGTATACAGCGCGTCTCCATAAAAGGTGCCGGCCTGCGCGCCGACCCGGCTGGGAAGCATAATCAGCGGATTTTCTCTGTCGTAGCCCAGCGCCTGGACGGACATCTTGGAATAGTCAATCTCCTGCCCGGCCACGGGGCGCTGCTGCTGTACGGCCAGGTCATATGCCAAGGTCACGGCCTGCTTGTTCGGGTATGTGACGGTGATTTCGCTTCCCACGGCATATGCGCCGTCCAACCAAATCATGGCGCTGCCCCAGATGTTTTCCATATATCGGTATTGAAAGGAGGATAAGCCGTCCTCGCCCCAGGAGCCGGAGGGATACGCAAGCTCATTCGCTTCCCCGGTTACGCTGGGAACATGGGAGATCTGCGTTTCGCCTGCTGCAATATCCAAAGGATCGCCGCTGAACGCGATACGATACTGATTGCCCTGGACCTGAATGGACGTTATGATTCTCGAGTAAGCTGGATCATATTTTCGGTTGCCGTACCATTGCTCGTACGTGCAGATCGTAACGGCGTCCCCAACCTGAAACCGGGAAGTCAGCTTATCTGCCACGATTAAAATCTCATTGGATTTCGCCGCGCTTTCCAGGGCATATTGGCTGCTGGTCTGGGGGTCTGTTTCAAAGTAGGACAAATAGCAGTTGCCCATCCAAAGCGCCTGGCTGTTGCGCACGGCGGTCTCTACCAGGAACAGCCGCTGAATCGTCTGGAGCGTACACAAATCCAGCTCTCCATAGCCCTGCCCCAACGCCGATATTTGCTGGCGGAACTCCGCCAGGGAGAGGCTGGTGGTTGGAATCGCCCCGCTGACGCTCTGCGCGGCGCTGAGATGGGTCGACGTCAAATACGCGGCAACGTAGATGTGCTCGACCTCCCCCTGCTCCGTCACGAAGCTGGGGTCTACGGTAAACCCCGCTCTGGGACTGCCGCTGATTGCGATGGATTCCCGGCCGTTGATTACTTGCCGTTTCACATAGTGCTTGGGAATTTCCACAAATATATTTCCAACGCTGCCATCTGTGGCGTAGGCGGGGTCGTCGGGATAGGTCACGACCCCCTGGGCGTCGATTGCGCAGGGGCGAATCTCGCTCCAGGGAAAGATGGAATCAAAATCGTTTGGATATAGACCGGCCATTTCCTTTCCGTCGCTATAATTAAACGACAGCCCCACCGCATCGTCCGTGCGCTCCAGGAGGATCGTGGGGTCGTCCACATCCCAGGCCACTCCGTAGACTCCATCCGTTACGACAGGCCTGCGCGTGTAATCGATTTCAACAACGGGTAACACAGGCGCCGTGATGGTGACGCTGTCCCCCTTGTCCAACGCAATACGGGGCATATCCGAGATCTGCGCGCCGGTTTGGTCGGACCAAGCGCCGTTTTCATAGTGCAAGGCGTCTCCGGTGGAAAGCTTGTCCAGGGGGTAAACGCTTTGCCGATAGGGCTGATAGTCCGTGGGGAATCTGCCATACTCGATCTGAAGGCGCTCGTCCAGCGTTGCAGACTCGGTGTCGCTTTCATCGGCATACGCGACTCTGCAAGCGACCGCACCCTGCGGGATTTCTACGGTGGCGGTGATGCGATTGGATATGGCGTTGCTGTCTGCTACCCGGTACTGCGCGCTGTCATCCCCGCGCAACAGGAGCTCTCCGCTGCTCATCTTGAATTGCCAGACGGCGCGATTGTACCCCCCGGACATTGTCAGGAACCTCTGCTGGGAGTCGATATCAAACCATTGCGTCGTTCGCCACGTTGGGGCGTCCGCGCTGAGGTATTTATTCTCATACTTGCCAGAAAACAGGTTTTTACCGGTTACGGTGACCTTGACGTCATTCGGATAAAGAACGTTCGACACGTTCCAGGTAACCGAACCGATGAGATCTGGAATCACGGCCGTGCTTCTGGAAGCAGACAGGTAGATCATGGCGTCGGATTCGGTCTCCTCCATAGCGGCGATCTGCTGATAGATGCTGATGGCATAGCGTTCTTTGCCCATTTCAGAGTACCAGGACGCCAGTAGCAGCTTTGCATCGGTGTCGGTCGGGACCCTTGCGCAATAAAGCGCTAACTGGACCGCGGCCTTTTCCTCATTTCCAGCCTCGTATAGGTCTACGGCCCTCTGGTACATGCGTGCGGCCGAGCCCTCTACGGTGCTCCTGTCCTGGGCATATTTGATTGCCGAAAAAGCGAGGAGCAGGAGCAAGACCCCCAGGGCCAGCGCCAGCAATCGTCCTGCTTTTTTTTGTTTTTTCATGTCATGTCTCCTGTTGATTGAATTACCGGTATTGATTTAAACGCATCAGACAGCCCTTGATCTCGCGAAGGTTGAGAGCCAGCATGGATGCGCCATAGATACCTGCAACCAGAAATAGGATGAGATAACCGTGAACGCCCAGACGAGTCAGCCAAAGCTTGGCCAGGATACACACTGCCGAGCAGGCGATTGACTTCGCCAAAAAGCCTAGCAGAAATTTCCAGTCAATTACGTTTTTGATATGGCACTGTAATGCCTTTATGCTGCTGCGGAACAGCAGAACCACAGTCATCAGGGTTACGATCACAGTTGCCAGCGCAGGTCCGATAAAGCCCACCAGCCGGTAGAGCAGAAGGTCCAAAATCAAGTTTGCCGCCAGGCCGGCAGCCGAAATGTACATCAGCTGCTTTGTTTTTCCGGAGGCGCTGAGGATCAAAGAGATATTGGCGAACTTTACCATCTCCACGATGATATAGAGAATGAAGATCGATTTCCCCGCCAGGTACGCTTTGGAATACAGGAACGTAATGATCTGGTCCGGACACAAAAGCGCCACGGTGGTAAATACCCAGGTGCTGATACAGCCGATCTTCAGATAAAGAGAGAACACCTCACTGGCTTTTTTGCTTTCATTTTGATTCAAATACCGAGTCACAACAGGAACCAGAATGGTGAGGAAGGAGGCGGAGAGAAAATCAAACGGCAGGATCTTTCCGCAGTTGCTGTAAACCGCCAGCGCCTCCGTGGTCTCAAGCCCACCGATCACCAGCTTGTCCATGTCCCGCATGAGTGTGTTCATGAGAACGTACGCGGCCATAGGCAGGCTGAACCGCAGAATCTCCTTCACAATCGCTGGCTCCGGCCTGATGAGCCTGAGGCGCACGCCGAAATTTTTCAGCGAAATCACAAGCAGCACGTTCACCAGAATCTCCAGAAGCAGATAGGCAAGCAAAATCGCAAAGAGGTCGCTCGTCGTCATGGAAATGATCACCACTGCCGCCAGCTGCAGAATCGACACCAGCAGGTTCCGCACGACAATTACACGGGATTGGCCGATTGCAACGTGGAGAACCTGGAGCAGCAGGGTGAAATTCGCCAGAAAGGGACGAAACGCGATTAAAAGCAGCAGGCCTTTCAGGGCGGGATTGGAGAAGTACCCGACGATCAGGTCCTGCCCGATGATGATTCCGCATGCGACGCAGAGCCCCGTGAAAACCAGAATTGTAAAAATGTGATTGCTGTACCTTCGCTGGGTGGCAGCGTCCGAGGTGCGGTTGAAAAAGAAATTTGCGGCGTCGGTCAAACCCAAAACTGACAGGGTCGTGGCTACGGTTACCACAATCAACGTCTGGGAATAGGTGCCGTAGCCGTTTAAGCTCATGGTTTTGGACAGGACCATGGTGATTATCAGCGAGTTTAACGTGGTGATAAGCTTGACGCTTGCAAGCAGGATCGAATTGCCCGAATTATTATTGATCCTCATTTTCGCACCTCGTAGGAGGCGTCAGCGACTTGACAACTCTGGCGGGGTTTCCGACGACTACGGAATATGCAGGCACGTCCTTGGTCACCACGCAATGCATGCCGATCACAGAGCCCTTCCCCACGCGAACGCCCTTGAGCACCGCGGCAAAATCCCCGATCCAGACGTTATCTTCGATTACAACCGGGCTGTGCTGCGATTGTGTCGCCCGCCAGAGAGGAGACGAGCTGCCCGCCAGGGACATTTGAATTCGCTTCTCCGGCTCAACCGGATGCACGTTGTTGTCGTTGATGCGCACATGATTGGCGATAATTACGTTGTCGCCGATTTGAATCGAGTCGCACGCATGGATGTAGGAAAAACCGCCCAGATACAGGCGCTTTCCCACATGTAGCTCGCCGTCTCCCTGAAGACTTAGCACGCCCTTGATCTCGCATGCCTCGCCGATGGTCAATCGCTCTTTTTTTCCCAGATTGCGGCAGTCCGCCGATGGGTACAGCTTCACATGCTCCCCCAGCGTGCAGCTTTTTTTAAAAACGCGGCGAATCCGTAGGACTTTCAGCCGGTGATAGAGGCGTCTGATGAGCATTTTTTTCACTTCCATTTATAAATACAGAAACGGGCGTATGAAGTAAGGAAAGGGCAAACGCTAGCTGGAGATAAAACTGATACTCCAGGTTGCCGTGGGCCCCGATTCCCACAAGGAGCAGAACCAAAAGCGGGAGCAGCAGCGGCGCGGGCTTCCGGCTCCGTATGAATCGGAGAATCCGCCAGGCCAGCCAGGTCAAAACAAAGAGGCCACCAACCCACCCGAACACGCAGATGGTCTCCAGGTATAGATTATGGGCGTGCCAGATGAAGCTGCTGGTTGCCGGATTGAAGAACGGGGCCTCGTATATTGCGCTGGTCATGGGGAACAGCACGTACCGCAGGTTGGAGGTCATGATTCCCAAATAATGCGACCAGACCGCATTTCTGCCGGTAGACAGGTTGTCCCGGGTAAACCGCTCCAGATATCCCAGAAGAATATAATTGCCGGAGTTGAGCAGCAGTGCTACAATCCCGCCGATCAGCAGCGCCAACAGAAGCAGGAGTAGCAGAAGCTTGGCCAGAAAGCTTTTTCGGCTTTTCGCGCCTTGCTTGAGCCGGAAGAAAAAGTATACGGCATAGCACAGGAGGAGGCCTGCCGCTGCAAGCTTAGAAAACGTCAAAAGGCAGAAAAAACTCAAAATCACGGCGCAGGCAATGTGCCATCTGCGTCTGCCGGTCCGCTTCAGGGCGCATACGAGGTTTGCCGCGATGACAAGCAGGGTCGATTCGCCGTAGATAATGGAATCTCCGGACACGCCGGCGAAACGGGTCATCCGTATCCCGTTGATATAAACATAGGCGTTGGTATAAATCGTAGCCCCGCGGAGCATCATGACGTAGCCGAGGATCGATGAGAGCACCATGCTGAGGCTGAAATAGCATAGGAGCTTCTTTGCGTTTCTCGGCCAGATCTGCTCTCCATAGGTCAGGATCAGCGGCAGAATCAGCACGCTCCAGCTGACCAGCAGCACAAGGTCCGCCGCGAAGACGCGCAAAAGGAACAGGGCCAGAAAGCAAATTAATTTTTTGGGCGAGACCGGATGGGAGGCCAGATACTTCACGCAGAATAAGCCGATGACCAAGTAATGCAGACTGTATGTGCCCATCCGGTAACTCATCAGGTTATAAAAGGGCAGGCACGTGTACATCAGAACAAACAGGGTGTCCACATGGACCAGCGCGCACACACCAATAATCGCCGCGGTGATGAAAAGGTTCAGGATTCCGATCCCCTGCATCTGGCTGAACCCCAGAAAACAGAGCAGGAACAGGATGCACGCAGGGATCATTTCCTCTTTATTCCGTTTTCTGAGATAAACCACCATACTGCTTCCTTACCGCTTCCCCAAGTAAAGCTCTAAATAATTTTCCGCCATTTTCTCCAGGCTGTATTTCTTCGATTCGGAGAGGGAGCCGTTTGCAAGGCGCAGCCGCAGCTCCCGATCCTGGGTCAAAAGCTCCATGGCCTGCGCCAATTCCGCGCAATCTCCAACCTCCGTCAGAATGCCGTTTACGCCCTGCTTTACAACGTCGGTCGAGCCGCCGGCTTTCGTGGTGATGATGGGCAGGCCGGCGGCCATGGCCTCCAGGAGCACCACGGGCAGCCCCTCATAATCAGAGGACATGAGATAGATATGGGCTTTCTCCAACTCCCCGGCCACGTTGCTCACATTGCCCAGAAAGCGCACTGCCCCGGCGATCCCAAGGTTTACGGCCTGGGCCTCAATTTCCTTCCTCTGAACGCCGTCTCCCAGCAGGACCAGCTGGGTATGGGGATACCTATCATGTACCAGCTTGAACGCGTCCAGCATCAGGGCCTTGTTTTTTAAAGGCAGGAAACTGCCAATGGAGATAAACCGGATTTCATCCTCACGCATCTGCTCATACGGAGCGGAGCGGGCGAAAGAATCCAGGTCCACGCCGTTGTATACACAGGATACGGAGTTGGCAGTCACATGATACACATCCACAATGGATTGTTTGCAGAAATCTGAGATCGCAATGAATTTCAACCCAAAAAACCGGTTCGCCAGCTTCAGAATCCAGCGGTCAATCCCGTGGGCATCTCTGTCCGCCAGGCTGTGAACCGCGTAGAAGCGACGCTTCACCCGGCACAAAAGCATGGGCAGCAAGAGATAGGTCACGGTTCTTTGGTTGGCATGCAGCACGTCCGGCCTGAATTCCCGGATGGCCCGAAAAATCTGCGGAAGCACCGAGAGATCGGCTCCCTTCCGCTTCGACAGGTATGTGACGTCAAGGCCCAGTTCGTCCGCCTTTTCCTCAAAGATCTGCCCACTGCGGGGAGCCAGGCACAACAGCCGCAGCTCCACCTGGGAACGATCCATTTTCGACGCCAGATCAACGGCGAGTTTTTGCACGCCGCCGGTATAAAGCTGTGGAACTACCAGCATCACCCGGGTTTTCCTCATAATCCATGCGCCTCCAATGCCTGAAAAAAGCCGTCCGCGCTGCGCCGTTCCACTTCCAGACCCCGGGCGATGCGGCTCAGCGGCGGGGATCGCAACAGATCGTCTAATTTCGTCATGAATTTCTCCCAGTTGAGCTGTTCTTTGCCGCCTGCCGGGAAGTACAGGTCCTCCAGGCCCATTCGCCCCAGCGCGTCTTCAATTTTGTTGGGCATGGCGTCGATCGATTTCTCCGCGCCAACGGCCAGGACAGGCGTGCGGTTCAATAGGGAAAAAATTGTGCCGTGGAAATATTTTGATACCGTTGCGTGAAAGAGGCCAAAAATCAGGCTCCATTCCTGGGGCGTCAGGTCGGCCATATAGGGGATGTCCGCGTACCGGTTGTAGGAATAAACCGAGACCGTCTGATACGCCGGACCATACGCAGCCTTCAGCCGCCGCGTGAGCTCCTGCGCTACGCTGCCGTTCAGGTTGGATAGCATCAGGCCGATGGTGGGCTTTTCCGGGTCAAAGCGATAGGTCTTATAGAGCTTATCAATCAGGGCGGACCGATCCGGCTTGGACAGATCGCCCAGCAGAAGGGATGGATCGCAATTGTGATGCGTGGCTGCCTCGGGGCACACGGTCTGGACCAGCCGCTGGGTCTGCGCGTCCCGCACGCCGATATAATCAAACCGCTGAAAGGCGTCCCGGAGAAATGGCCCGTCCGCCCCAACTTCCGAAAAGGTCTTGATTCCCAACCCGTTACAGGAGGCGGCGTAAGAGAACCGGGCGTAATCGCCGTCGTCGGCCAAAAAATACGGGTTGGGCAAGCCACGCTTTCCATAGTTCCAGACGGCGTCGCTGCCGGTGATCAGCACGTCGTAACGACGTCCAATCCACTGAAAAAACTTCTGGCAATCATCCGAGAATAAATGGCTGGGGGAAAGCGGCAGCTCCCGCAACCCCCGTTGGAAGGCCCGGTACATGGCGATTCTGCCGCCAAGCTGGAAGATGCTGTCCGTCCCGCGATACAGGGTGATCAGCCGATAATAGGCGATCATTTTCCTGGAGCAGTAATCGACGATTTCAACCTCAGCGTTTGGAAATTTATCCTGGAGGGCGGAGGCCAGCGCTGCAGACTGCATGACTGCTCCGTAATTCATGCTGCGATGATAGGTCAGAATTCCAATCCGTTTCATTATGGCCTCCTATTGCACAAAGAACGCGTCGGACGGCGTGGTCAGTTTTTGGATGGCCTTCCGCAGGACCGACCTGCCTGTGTTCCACTTGGATTTGGAGTAGCGGTCAAAGCGCGCTGCATATGCGCTGAAAATCTCGCTGCCCGACAGTTGGGATAAGGTGAGGAGAAGGGACACGTGAACCCGGTTGTACGCGGGGCTGGAAATCGTGCCGATCAAATCATAGTTGGACCAGTATTTCCGGTCATATTGGGGCAGCGTTTGCTCCAGTGTGCGGCACGACTGTTCCCATATTTTTTGGTATTCCTCTGAGCCGGTAAACAAAATTATGTCGTACAACCCGAATAAAGCGAATATCCAGCCGTTCAAAACGGAACTAGGCGTCCCGTCTTGAGGAGGATATTTTTCCAGGGAGACGTGGTCGCCGCGGTAAATGGCGGTCCCGCCCTCCTGCGTGGGGCGCAGCATGAAGCGAATCGCTTTTTCCGCCCCCTGGCGATACCGCTCCTCGTGATTGGCCAAGTAGGCCCTGAGAAGGATGGAGCATCCCTGGCCCTGGGCCATGCAGGAGCTGTTTCCCTGCTTGCTGCCGATGGACCTGCGGGCGTCCCATTTTCCATCGTCCTGCTGGCTGTCCAGAATCCGCTCCGCCAGCTTTAAAAATCGCTCCAGATACGCCCGTTCTTCCCGCAGCAGGAAGAGGTCATAGCAGCCCAGGGCGTACTGGGAAATTGTGACCAGGGAGTAAACCTTTTGTCCGGAAGAGGCGATGTTGTAGGGAATGCCCTGCTCATCTAGAAGCGTGGCGGGCGAGACCTTGCCGGTGAGATCATTGTAATAGCCCCGGATCTCATCCTTGCAAAAGCATCGGCCCACGCCCTGCTCCACAGCCACGGCGCTTTTTCCGGCGGCCATATTGAACCAACGCTGGGCCAAACGAATTACTTTTCCCATGGTTACTCCGTTTTTTCCCCTGCGAACACACGCTGGGCAAACCACGCGTTGTTATGCAGGGCGTTAAATTTTTCCTGCCAGATTTCTCTGGCGTTGCGCCGGAGCGCGGCATACGTCGCCTCAGGAAGCGCGATCATCCTCCGGATACAGCCGGCCAGCTGTTCCGTTGTGAACCGCTCCGGTATGAGATATCCGGTTAGCCCGTCCAATACGATTTCCGAGGTGCCGCCCACGTCGGTGGCGATGGACGGAATTCCAAAGCTGGCAGCCTCCATGATGACCGCCGGCAGACCCTCTGATTCACTGGGGTTGACCAGCGCGTCCACACGGTGCGTTTGATAATAGTGAAAGATCTCGTCGTGGGGTAGGGCGCCTGTGTACTCGACCTGCACGTTGGGCCTGGACGCCAGTGCGGAGGCGATGTATTTTTGGAGCTCGTGGTAGTAGCCGTCGCCCTCGATGCCACCGCCGATCACGGTCCATTTGCACGGCTCCTCTACCAAGGCCAGCGCGTCCGCCAGCCGTTCCAGTCGTTTGACTGGGACGATGCGGCAGCACGAAACGAGATGAAAAACCGCTTCCCGCGCGGCCTCCGCCACACCGCAGTCCAGGGTTCCCACATATCCCACGTCGATTTTATCTGCATACTGGGGATGGCCGGCTCGTAGATAATCCGCCCCGTTTTGCGAGCAAACGTATACCTTCTCCACCTTGCGCAGCAAATATTCCCGCATGGGCAGATAGTTGAGTCTGTTCCTGGTTTCATACAGATCGTATCGATGAGCCCGGGAAACCACTCTGACCCGGCTGCATCCGCGCCTGCGCAGGTATTCGCTGACGCCCACAGCGACTCGGACATTGGCGAAGAACCAATAACTGTAAAGGACCACTTCCTCGAATTGGGAAAAGTCATACGAGTCGAGTATGGACGCTGCCTCCCGGATCAGGCGCTGACAGCGTTCCTCGAAGGACCATAGGAAAACCCGCCGCACCAAGTGACCCTTGACCCGGTCCGCGTCGCTTGCCAAGGCCTCGCTTTTTCGAAACGCCTGTCTTCCGCATTTGAGCTTGTCTTTGATTCTCCCCACTTTTCTAGACGCTGTTGCGGTGTTGTAATACGCGACCCCGGCTGGCGGCGTTCTTGTGATGGGTTCGCCCTTGCTGACGTCCTGGGACAGTACCAGTATTTTTTCAAAAAGAGGGAGATAATGCGGCACCTCGTCTTGAAAGGACGGTTCCCCATAGGAATATGGATATTTTCGTGTAAATACAATCAGGCACTTGCCCATGCTGCCACCCCCTGTTCCCACATCGAATCAAATTAGTTTTGGCCATGCCCGGCGAAGTATCGCTTCGCCTCTTTGAAACAAAAAGCCGGTGAAATTATAAACGCCTTGGCGGCGAACGGGATCGCCTTTGCGAGCTGCTTGCCCCGTGCATATGCAAACGCGCAGACCGCATGGAACCGAAAGTCCACATAACGCTTCTCTTGCCGGGACAAAATCGGCTTGTACGAGCACATGAGGTCATAAATGCCCCGCTGGGCCCGTACAAAATTGGCTCCGACGGAAATTCGCTCTCCGGCGTGGAGGTACTGCACCACATAGGATCCAGGCATATACCCGATTTTCAAATCCGCCTCGATACAGCGAAGCATCAGGATAAAATCCTGGCCCCTTGGAACCTCACCGAAACCATCCGTGCGCAGCAGCGCGTCCCGGCGGATCATATAAATCGCGGTGGGGGCGATCGCCGTTACAATGTGGGTGCGCAGAAGCGTCTGCTTGGAGAAGTCCTTGGCCCGGTCCATTTTTCGCAGCTCCACCAGCTTGTCATTCTCGTCATGCCACTGCACGTCCTGGTAGCACATCTCCAAGTCATGCTCCAACATAAACTGGAGCTGCGCCTCAATTTTGTCCGGCAGGTAGCGGTCGTCGTCGTCCAGAAAGGCGATGTATTCTCCGGTGCAGGACTTCAGGCCCAGATTTCTGGCCGCGCCGCCTCCGGTGGCCCCTGGGGTTTTGACGTATTTGATTTGCTTGCGCGCCAGATAAGGCGCCAGAGCCTCCTTCGTGCTGATGTGAAATGCCGAGTCCGGTATATTATCATCCACCACCACGATTTCAATTCTGGGGTAGGTCTGGGCAAGCACGGAATCCAATGCCCGGGCAATGAAATTACTTCGCTTATAGGTCGGGATCAGGACGCTGACCAGCGGCTGCATCAGTTGTGCTCTCCCATCATGCGCAGCATCATATGGTCGAACATCATGTGAAGGTCTTCCGCAATTTGCATGTCGTCCACATGGACGTGCATCCTGTAGTCGGCAAGCTCCCGGAGCTTGCCGCCGTTGTATCCGGTGATGCCGATCACCGGCGCGCCCACAGCCTTGGCGTATTCCACCGCTTTAATCACGTTTTTGGAATTTCCGCTTCCGGATATCGCAATCACCAGATCCTCGGAACGCAGCTTCTTTTCCAGTTGGAAGGAAAACACGTCGTCGTAACCGATATCGTTTGCAATTGCCATTACAACCGGGGTGTTATCGCAGAGACATTCAAATTTAAATTTTTTTCCTCCCAAATTTTCGGAGGCTCCCTTAGCGAAATCACAGACCATGTGGCTGGCGGTGGCGGCCGAGCCGCCGTTGCCCATGGTATAGATCATGCCGCCGCGCTCCCGGGCCTCCATTACGGCGTTGATGGCATCGTTGAGCTCGTCAATATTCAGGGCTTGAATCGTGGCCATTTCTTTGTCGAAATACCTTCGAATGCTTTCCCGGTAGTCCATATTAATATCTCCTGTTTTGCTCCCATCGAAGGGCGTCTGATAATATTTTGTGTATCTCACTGTATTTCATCTCAAGACCAAGCAGCGCAGTGGCTTTATCGTAGGATGCAACCAGCACAGCGGGGTCGCCCTGCCGCCGTTGCCCCAGTTGGTAGGGAACCGGCCTGCCGGCGACCTCCGACAGCGCCTGAATCATCTCAAGCACCGTGTATCCCGTTCCGCTTCCAAGGTTGAAGCAATCCGAACGGTCGTGTTTCATGATGTAGTTCAAACCAAGGTAATGCGCCTGCGCCAAATCCCGCACGTGGATAAAGTCGCGGATGCAGCTTCCGTCCCGGGTGTCATAGTCCAGCCCGAATACCGTAAAGGGTTGCCTCGAGAGCAGCGCGCGCACCATCACAGGTATCAGGTGCGTTTCCGGGTTGTGGGCCTCGCCCAGCATCCCGGTATCGTCGTCCCCGGCGGCGCAAAAGTAACGGAACGCGCAGTAGCGCAGGCCGTAGGCCCGCTCATAATCCTCCAGCAGCTTTTCACCAATCAGCTTGGTGGTGCCGTAGGGGTTGATCGGAAGCTGGGGATGCGCCTCGTCGATCGGGGTGTACTGCGGCTCGCCAAAGGTCGCCGCAGAAGAGGAAAAAACGAAATAGCCGATGCCGTGGGCGATACAGGCATCCAGAAGGACCTGCATATTCGTCACGTTGTTGTGATAATATCGGGCCGGCCGACGGACCGAATCCGGAACCGAGGCATAGGCGCCAAAATGAAAGACTGCGTCGAATTTGTGCTTGGACATGAGCTCGTCCAAGACGATGCGGTCCCCAAAATCGCCGTACACGAATGTTCCGGCCACAACCGCCTGGCGATGACCGTCACTGAGATTATCCAGCACCACAGTTTCGATCCCCTGCTGGTTCAAATAGCAATTTGTATGGCTTCCAATGTATCCGGCGCCGCCGGTCACCAGTACCTTCATGATTTATCCTCCAAAATACGAGCAACAGCTTTTGCTAATTGTGTTGTTTTTATCGTTCTGACTCCATATTTGCGCCCGGCCTCCACATCGCTGTCGCTGTCGCCGACCATCCAGGAGTTGGGCTTGTCTATCGCAAAGTCCCGCTCTGCCTGCAGGAACAGGCCGATCTCCGGCTTGCGGCACGAGCAGGTGCCCGCCTCATGCGGGCAGATATAGATTCCGTCGATCCGCGCGCCGGACCGGGCGAACGCCCTGCGCATGTTCCGGTGAATTTCCGCAAGCTGCTGGAAAGACAGCAGCCCTCTGGCAACACCCCGCTGGTTGGTGACCACGAGCAGCAGATATCCGGCCTGGGTCAGCTGGGCGGCGGCCTCTGGCACGCCGGGGAGGAAACGAAATTCGCTCCAGCTTCTGATGTAGTTATGCTCCGCCGCCTGGACGTTGATCAGGCCGTCCCGGTCTAAAAATACGGCCTTAGCCATTGAAGTAGACGATTCTGCTTCCGTATCTTGCAATGTGCAGATACATCTGCTGCAGGCCCAGGGCCTCTTGTACCGACTTTTGGTAAGGCTCCTCGCAGTAAACCAGCAGGAACCCGCCTCCGCCGGCGCCCAGCAGCTTTCCGCCTACCGCACCGGCTCTCCGGGCGGCTTCATACAGTTCGTCAATGCGGGGGTTGCTGATACTGCCGGTGACAGAACGTTTCTTCAGCCATCCCTCATGCAGAAGCCGGCCGAAGTCGGGGCCCGCGTTATTTTGCAGCAGCAGGGTGCGAAGCTCGTTTGCCTGATTCCGCATACAGTCCAGTACCGCGAGCTTTGAGCTGGTATCCTTATTCTGCTGCGCCAGGATGACGTTGGCGTCCCGCTGCATGCCCGTATAAAAGACCATCAAATTGTGCTCCAGCGTTCTGGTAGCCGAATCGGAAAGCCAAAGCTTTTCCCGCGTTACCGTTTCATCCTTGTGGAACTTAAAATAATTGACGCCCCCGAATGCAGCTGCGCTCTGGTCCTGCTTGCCGATGGGGGATTTCAAAATCTGAATTTCAATCTGACAGGCCCGCTCCATCAGTTCTTTTGCAGATAGCTGTACCCCAATAAATGCATACAGCGCGTTGAGCAGGCCCACGGTAAGGGAGGAAGAAGAGCCCAAACCGGTCCCGGCCGGTACTTCGCCGATCGTAGTGATCTCCACGCCCCGCGTGATTCCCACCATCTTGAGGCATTCCCGCACAATGCTGTGCTGAATCTCGTCGACGCAGTCGACGATTTCCGTATTGGTGTAACTGATGCGGATGCTGTCGTCAAATCTTCTGTGAACCGCGACATAAATGTATTTGCTGATGGCCATGCTGACCACGGCCCCGTACCCGGTTTGATAATAGCTTTGCATATCCGTGCCTCCGCCTGCAAAGCTGATGCGTAGCGGCGTTTTCGATATAATCAAGTCAGTTGCCCCTCTATCTTTATTGTTTGAGCACGTTTATAGTTTTCCGGTGTTCCAACGTCAAGGAGCTGGCCTTTTATGGGCCAGCCATACATCCTGCCGGTGATTCTGGGCAAAACGTGCATGCCAAAATCAACGGGCTCCCCGGCGGGAATGTGCTCGAAGATACGCCCGTCCGTGATGTATACCCCGGCGTTGGACCAATCGCTTTTTGGAATCGCCGGCTTTTCCACAAAGTCCACAATGCGGTGCCTGTCATCGAGCTGGGCAATACCGCATTGCTGCGGATGCGCCGCGTGAAACAGCGCCATCGTCAAAAGTCCTTTGTGAGAGTTGTGGAAAGCCAGCATGTCCCCCAAATCGATGGAGGTAAAATTATCAGCATAGCAGATGAAAAAGGCCTCGTTACCAAAAAATGCCCGATTTTCCCGTACGGTACCGCCGCTGCCGAGCAGCGCCTTTTCGTAATACTCCGTCACCTGGACGGCGTCCGACCGGCCGCGATACGCTTCCAGCCAGGCATGAACCTGCTCGGCCAGATAATGGGTGTTGATCAATACCTCCTGAACGCCATGCTTTTTTAAAAGCTCCAGCCACCACTCCAGCAGCGGGCGTCCCTGAATGGGCACAAGACATTTTGGAGTCGTGTCGGTGAGCGGGCGCAGACGCGTCCCCAAGCCGGCGGCTAAAAGGACCGCCTTCATTGGGCGCCCTTCTTCTGCACAATGACGGATACCGTCTTGAACAAAATGGATAGGTCGAGCCAGACAGAACAGTGCTCGACATAATAGAGCTCCAGCTTCTGCCGTTCCCCGCTTTCATAATTGCGCTCACTTCTGCCGTTGACCTGCCAATAACCAGTGATACCGGGCTTAACGCTCAGAATTCTGCTCTGCTGGTCGCCGTAGTTCGCGAGCTCCTCATCGACAAGCGGGCGGGGGCCGATCAGGCTCATATCCCCCTTCAGCACGGAAAGAAGCTGGGGCAATTCATCTAGGCTGCAGGTTCTGATGACTCTGCCAACCTTTGTGATGCGGGGGTCGTCATTGATTTTCTGCTCCCTTTGAAACTGTTCCCTTTCTTCTGGCGTGAAATATCGGTCCAGGGCGTCAGCATCCACGCACATGCTTCGGAACTTATACATCTTATACAGGCCCTTTTCGCCGCGGCACATCCTCGTATGTATCACCGGACCGCCGTCCTCCGCCTTGATCAAAATTGCGACGATCGCAAAAATAGGCGAGAGGAGGATCAGCCCCAGCAGGGCACATACGAAATCAAATACTCGTTTTACAGCGAAATAAATTCTATTCCTGCGTATGGCCCCTGTTTCAACAGTGGCAATCGGTGTTACGTTTTTGGTCTCAGCTTCCATGGTTATCGTTGGCATACATTCACCATCCCTTGCTCTCTAGAAATCTTGGTTCTTAACGTGCAATTTCTCTATATTCTGCAATACACACTTCGCGAAACGAAATGCCGGAAGCATTTTGTCAGCTAATATAGACACTTGCGTATTATACTATGTCATGCACCATAATTCAATAGAAGCAGGACAAATAATACCTTCTTTTTTTTGCCAAAGTACAATTAATAAACTATTGAAATGCCCCGTTTTTGCAGGAGTCAGATACAGAATCTCATTAAAAAAATTAGAAAATTAACACAGCGCAAGAGAAGTGTGCCCGGTCCCGCCGCCGCTTGACGAATGTACGCTATTCAGGGCAGTGATCGGGGGGCTTGCGGGGCTTGCGTTCGTTGTCCTCTTTCTGCAGAAGACAATGAATCCATCCTTTTAGGTAAGCATAATCTGTCGGTGACTGGGAATAAATCGCGCTTAGCTTCACAGCGGTGTCTCTGACATCTTCCAGCTTCTCTGGGCCCATGATACTCCTCCTTTCTTTGATTTCATTGAAATCATAATATCATTCAATGAAATCAAAGTCAATACTTTTGTCGGATTTGGCGTTTACTTTGAAATCAAAATGTGGTATACTGCTTTCATGGGGGTGATGACTTGGATATTCATGAGAGACTAAAATATCTTCGAGAGCAGCTAAAGCTAACAACCCGCGCGTTTGGCGCGTCGATTAACATGTCCGGCGGCGCAATCACCAACATGGAAAAAGGATTTAGAAATATCACGGACCGTACGATACGGGATATTTGCCGGGAATACAACATCAATCCGGATTGGCTCATTAATGGCAATGAGCCTATGTATGAAGACGTAATCGGCGATTTGGAGATTGACGATGAGGTGAAGCAGCTCGCAAAGCAGTACAGTATGTTAAGCGACAAGGATAGAGCGCTGGTAAAAGATATGATCAACTCCCTCTGTGAAAAGATTTTGGGCCGGCAGCAAGGGGAAAGGGATGAAACATAGCCTGCATGCTGCCTGGGGCAGCGCCGGGAAAGCGGGCCGTTCCGCTGTCTGAGGAACGGCGGTCGCGACCGGCGGGACGACGGCCCCAGTTAGGGGCAGAAGGCGAGCGCATTGCCGCCGCTTTTCACAGGGAGCCGCAGGGCAAGGGTCGGATTCGTCCTGGGTGCCGGTCCCTGGTCTTCCCCAAAAGGGCATATGAGAATCCGAACAGGGGCCATTGTATCACAATCGTGCTCATTTAGCAGCCCGCCGCAGCACTGAATATCAGATAAAAAGAGGTGTCAGGTCAAAGGCCAGTTGACTAGATGAGAGCAGATAGAATAAAAACGATAGGCGGCCGCGATCCGGAGCCTAGTTTTTCTCCCATACGTGAGAACCCCGAAGCCCTGGACGGGACTGCTTGCCCGGCAGGGTTTTTCTGCGCCTTTTCAGAGAACTGGATGCAGGACCCGCAGCCGAGGTGGAGCATACGGACGAAGCGGCGGAAACGCGACGAAAAACGCCCCTTGCCGTGAGGCAGGGGGCGCTTTGGGGCGGGGAGCGACCAGAACGTTCAGGGCCGGAGTCCGGCGGGAAAGCCAAAAGTATTTAGGCCCGGGATTTCCACCGTCCGGCCCGGGGACGGAAGCTCTGCCTGCCTTTTCGCGCAAACGAAAGAAAGCCCCGGACGCAGAATTTTGCGTCCGGGGCTCAGACTGTCGAAAAACCCGTAGGGTTTTTTCGACAAAGGAATTGCAGTCTGCTGCATGCCCGCGCTGTGCGCCTGCGGCGCACAACTCGTACACTTGCAGCCTGAGCGGTATTTTCCGCCACGCACCTGTCGCGGCGGAAAAGGATCTATAACTGTTCGCCGCCTGCCGGCGGCGAACTCTGCGAGGCTTTTTTGACATGTACCGCCCCGGACGCAAAATTTTGCGTCCGGGGCGGTGCAATCTACGGATGAAAAAGTGAATGTGGGCAGGGCCTGATCCGGCCGCTTGAACCCATCAGGATTCCTTGGCGTCTGCAAGCTGCCTGCTGTTGGCGGTGTGAAACACATTGTCCAGGCCCGGTAGCAGGCTGGAAACGGTACCCCGGGTGGCGTAAACCGCGTAGGTCCGAACCAGCAGGGGGCACAGCTGACCGTCCTCCATCACCGCCTGGTGCAGGTCGTAATAATTGCCGCTGTTTTCCAGGGCGGCCAGACACAGTTCGTATTGCGCGGCGTTGGTCATGCCGCCGTAGGGCAGGCTGCCCCCCTCCTGGAAAAACGGGGACAGATCAAAGTTGGGCGACAGGCGGATCTCACCCAGGTACAAGTCGAAGTTTCCAGATTCCAGGGCGGCCTGGTAGTCGCTCTGCCCCTTGGCACTCACAGTGGTCTTCAGGCCGCAATCCGTGAGGGCCTGGGCCACGGCCTCGGCGGCGGTGACCCGTACCGGGTCGGCGCTGCAAACCAACAGCGTGGCGTTGGTGTTTCGCATTCCAGCGTTGGACAGGGCGCCTGAAAACCTGTCCGGATCATAGCCATACTGCGCGGCCAGAGTCTCGTCATAGCAGTCCGCGGAAGGGGATGCGGGCAGGCAGGCGGGCTCGGCAAAGCCCCGGTATACCCCGGCCAGGCTGCTGCGGTCCACAGCGTGGGTCAGAGCCGCTCGAATGGACCCACTGGAAAAGACGCCGCCGCCCCGGTTGCAGCCCAGATACAGAAGGACGCCTGTGGCGCAGTCCCAAAGCTCGTAGTCGCAGCGGTACTCCACATAGGAACTAGAGCCCGGGTCCGCGCAGACCACATCGGTCTCGCCGAACTCAAACTGGTCCCGGATATCTGAGGGGGAGCGGGCCTCCGAGAGGACGATGGAATCAAATTCCACCGCGGACGGGTACTCGCTCCACCAATCCACCCGGCGCTGAAGGTGCGGGCTGCCGCCCTGGCCCGCCAGCGCATAGGGCCCGGTGCCCATGGGCTGCGCCGCCTCCACGTCCTGAGCCCGGACGATGGGGATGTCCAGAAGCAAGGGCAGGTTCTCATAGGCCGTGTCCAGAACCACCACCAGACTTCCGTCCTCGGCGGCGGTAATGGAGGTCACGTGCTGCAGGCGATTGCCATAAACAGGGCTACCCACGGCCGCCTGGAGGCTGGCCGCCGCGTCCTGGGCGGTCAGGGCGGAGCCGTCGGAGAAGGTGGCGGACACCAGAGTGAAGGTATAGGTTTTCAGGTCCTCCGAGGCGCGGTAGCTCTGGCAGAGCACCGGCTCGGCCCGGTACTGGGAGGTGACGGCAAACAGGCCCTGGTACAACAAAGACAGGATACTGCGGTTCACCAGCCGGGTGCAGGTATAGGGGTTCAGGCCTGCGTCTGCTTGATAGGACAGGCCGAACGCCAAGGCGCGTGGGTTTTCCGTGGGATCGGAAGACGAGGGGCTCTGAGCTGGCACCGTGGTGGGCGCGGACCCCCGGGCGTCCTGCGTGCAGCCCTGCAGCTGGCCCAGGCACAGGCACAGCACCAGCGCCCAGGCGGCAAGGGTTTTCTTAGGCATGTGTTGAAACCTCCCCGCGTTATGCGCCCGCCTGGGGCAGGCGGATGAAGCTGGCTAGGGAGCCCCGACGGCCCTGGGTGACCCGGTGCGACCAGTACCGGTCCGGGTCGCAGGCGGTGCAGTCGGGGCATAGGGCAACCTGCTCCACCCCGGCCCGCTCCAGCCAGAGTCGGTTGAGCGTTTTTAAATTGACATGATACTTGGGGCCCGTTCCGGTAATCCCGGGCCGGGCCGCTTCCCCCAGGGACTGCAGCATGGCCCTGGGCACGTCGCCGTCTGTTTCAAAACAGCAGGGCCCGATGCAGGGGCCCACAGCCGCCCGGATATCCTCCGGCTTGCATCCGAATTCCCGAATCATGGCCTGGACAGTTTTCGCCGCGATACCTGCGGCGGTACCCCGCCAGCCCGCGTGGGCGGCGCCCACGGCGCCCCGCACCGGGTCATACAGTAGGATCGGCGTACAGTCAGCGGTAAAGATCGTCAGTACCACCCCGGGCTCGTCGGAGATTAGGGCGTCCCGGTCCTGCCGCACAGGCCGAAAGAGCCCGTCGCCCCGGTCTGCCCGGCCCACTCGAGCGACGAAGTCCGTGTGGGTCTGCCGGGTGAATACGGTATCCTGGGGTCGGAAGCCCAGGGCCCGGCCCAGAATGCGGTAGTTTTCCAGTACCCGGCCGGGCTGGTCTCCCCGATGGATGCCCAGGTTTAGGCTGGCGAATTCCCCCGTGCTCACCCCGCCCAAGCGGGTGGAAAAGCAATGGGGCGCGCCGGAGAGCAGGCCGCAGGCCAGGTATTCCAGCGGTCCCTGTTTTACGGTTGAAAAATACAAGGTTTCGCTCCTTTCACGTTGGGAAAAAGGCCTTCCAGGGCGTGCTTTGGCTCCCTGTGGGATGTTTGCAGGTCAGGTTACCCCTACATCCATCGTTTCTGCATGCACTCTGTAGGGGCGTGCTTTGCCCGCCCACGGGCGACCGCAGGTCGCCCCTACATCCTTCGTCTCTGGGTGCACTCTGTAGGGGCGTGCTTTGCCCGCCCACGGGCGACCGCAGGTCGCCCCTACGTCCTTCGTCTCTGGGCGCACTCTGTAGGGGCGTGCTTCGCACGCCCGCGGGCGACCACAGGTCGCCCCTACGTCCTCCGTTTCTGCATGCACCCTGTAGGGGCGTGCTTCGCACGCCCGCGGGCGACCGCAGGTCGCCCCTACGTCCTTCGTCTCTGGGCGCACTCTGTAGGGGTGTGCTTCGCCCGCCCACGGGCGACCGCAGGTCGCCTCTACGTCCTCCGTCTCTGGGCGCACACTGTAGGGGCGTGCTTCGCACGCCCGCGG
>CBCTHM010000016.1:0-50528 GCA_965146675.1 uncultured Eubacteriales bacterium
CTTCCCTTTGCTTCTTGCGCGGGCAAGAAGCAAAGCCGCCGGAGGCACGCGGGCGTGCGCAGCTCGCCCCTACATCGTCGGAGCAAAGTCCGCTAAGCTCCAGTTCCCCCGGTTGGGGAAACCTGCGCCCGCTCCCTTGCTCCTCCTTTACAAACCGGACCCGCTTTCGCTGGGCTCCGGTTTGGTTTTTGGGTATCCATATGGGATTTCTATCGACGGTGCGTCTGTAGGGGCGACCTGTGGTCGCCCGCATGGGCTGCTTCCCACAATAGAACTCCGACGGGCGAGCGCAGCTCGCCCCTACGGAATATCCGTTGGCAGTGCGCCTTTCTCCGTTTTCCCTGCTTGGAAAACAAGAAAGGACCCGCGGGACCGTCTGGTCCCGCGGGTCCTTTCTTTCTGCGTTACTGCGCCTCCGGGGGCGCCGCCTCCAGGGTCTCCAGTTCCTGCAGCCACAAGCTGGCCTGGGCGTCGGAGGGCATTCTCCAGTCCCCCCGGGGCGACAGGGTGACCGTGCCCACCTTGGGGCCGTCCGGCAGGCAGCTCCGCTTGAACTGCTGCTGGAAAAATCGGTGGTAAAACGTTTTCAGCCAGTGCAAAATCACAGACGGATCATAGGCTCCGGCAAAGGCAAGCTGAGCCAGGCGGTAGATCTTGGAGGGGCGGAACCCGCAACGCACCACGTAATACAGGAAAAAGTCGTGGAGCTCATAGGGGCCCACCAAGGCCTCCGTTCGCTGGGCGATCTGCCCCTCTGCAGGGGGCAAAAGCTCCGGAGACACAGGCGTGGCCAGAATATCCCGCAAGACTTCGGTCAGAGGCCCGGAGGCCTCCTGCGCCGCATATTCCACCATGTGCCGAACCAGGGTTTTGGGCACGCTGGCATTGACGGCGTACATGCTCATATGATCGCCGTTGTAGGTAGCCCAGCCCAGGGCCAGCTCGCTGAGGTCCCCGGTTCCCACCACCAGACCGCCCTCCCGGTTGGCCAGGTCCATAAGCACCTGGGTGCGTTCCCGAGCCTGGCTGTTCTCATAGGTAACGGAACGGTCCGACTCCGGCAGGCCGATATCTCGGAAGTGTTGGGCTACGGCCTGCCCAATAGGGATCTCCCGGAAGCTGACGCCCAGGGCCAGGGCCAGTCGCTGCGCGTTGTTCCGGGTACGGCCGGTGGTGCCGAAGCAGGGCATGGTGACGGCCAGAAGCCGCTTCCGGTCCCAGCCCAGGCGGTCCGCCGCCCGGACCATGACCAGAAGCGCCAAGGTAGAGTCCAGACCCCCAGACAGCCCCACCAGGGCCGTTTTCGCCTTTGTATGCTCCAGCCGCCTCTGCAGGCCGGCTGCCTGGAGCGTCAAGACCTCCTCGCAACGACTCCTGCGGTCCTGCTCATTTGACGGAACGAAGGGCGCAGGGGGAAAGCTGCGGGTCAGCCGGGTCTGGGTCAAGGGCAGGGAGAAAGGCACCCGGGTAAAGCCGGCGGGCAGGCTCTGCGCGCTGCAAATGCTCTTTCTGGCCCGCTCTGTGGCCATCCGGCTCACATCCAACTCCGTCACCAAAAGATCCGGGTCCAGCCCCGGGGACTCTGCCAGCAGGACGCCGTTTTCCGCGATCAGGTTGTGCCCGGCATAAACCAGGTCCTGGGTGGATTCCTGACTGCTGGCGCAGGCGTACACATAGCCGCAGGTCAGCCGGGCCGACTGCCCGGTGACCAACTCCCGGCGGTAGGTCCGTTTGCCCACCACCTCCGGCGAGGCGGACAGGTTCACCAATACCGTGGCGCCGGCCTGGGCTAGGTCCACGGAGGGCTGCCTTGGGGTCCACAAATCCTCACAAATCTCACAGCCCACCGTGAACGCAGGCAGTTCAGGGCAGGTAAACAGCACCCGGGTTCCAAAAAAGACCGCTTGGCCTAGCAGGTCTGCGGTGCCGCTTTGGGCCGGGGCCGGGGAGAACTGCCGGGCCTCATAGAATTCCCCGTAGTTAGGGATCTGCGTCTTTGGGATCAGCGCCAGAATCTGGCCCTGGAACAGGGCCGCGGCGCAATTGTACAGCCTGCCGTCCTGCAAAAACGGCAGGCCCGCGAAGACCAGCATCTGCTTACCCGCGGTGGCGTCCCGCAGGGTGCGTAGGGCCTCCAGGGCCCCGGCCAGCAACAGCTCCTGACCGAACAGGTCGTGGCAGGTGTAGCCTGTGAGGCACAGCTCCGGCAACACCAGCACCCGCACCTGCTGGGCGTGGGCCTGCTCCACCGCCTCTACGGCGTGCTGGGCGTTGTAGGCGCAGTCCGCCACCCGCAAAGGCAGGGAGGCCGCCGCCACCTTGACAAATCCGTGATTCATACTCGTTTCCTCGCTTCCAGCCGTCCAAGGGCGGCACGAATTTATCCCTCCAGTTCGTCCAGGTTCAGACTGAAGGGGGGCAGGAACTGCTCCATAAAATAGTCCAGCTCCGGCCGGTCCATGGCCTCCAGGGCCTGCCGGGTTTGCCGGGCGGCGGATTCAAACTCCTGGTTCCCGGCCTTCAGCTCCTCCACACACTTGATGTAGGCCGATAGCTTGTCTGCGGCCTTGACCAGGGGCAGCACCTCCTGGTCATCCTCCAAAACCAGGTGGATATAGCTGGGCCGGAGGCGCTCCGGCAGCATGGCCAGCAGCCGCTCCCCACTCACCCGCTCCACCTGCTTATAGGCCGTCTTCATTTCAGCATTATAGTACTTTACCGGGGTTGGAAGATCCCCAGTCAGGATCTCCGAGGCGTCGTGGTACAAGGCGGCCACGGCGCAGCGGTCCGGTTCCGGGCCCGGCAGGCCCAGAAGCTCCCGCCGGATCAGCGCCAGGGCGTGGGCCAGTACGGCCACCATATGGCTGTGCTCCTGCACGTTTTCAGAAAAGGTGTTGCGCATCAGGCCCCAGCGGGTAATGTATCGCATGCGGGAGAGCAGGGCATAAAACTCATTGGCCATGGCAGATTCGCTCCTGTTCCAGCATTCTTAAAACTTTTGGCAGCTCCCCAGGCGCATCGCACAGATACTGGGCTCCGCCGGCGGCCATTAACTCCTCCCGGTCCCGGTAGCCCCATAGGGCGCTGATACAGGGGATGCCCGCGTTGCGTGCGGTCTGCACGTCCACCTCGGAGTCTCCCACGTAAACCGCCTGGGATTGGCGGACCCCCAGCAGCTCCAGCCCCCGCAGGACCATGGCCGGGTCCGGCTTCCGGGGCAAGCCCGGGGCCTCTCCCATGGCCAGGTCGAAGGCGGGAAAAAACGCCTGTTTTAGAGCTTGGGTGGCCCCGTCCGGCTTGTTGGAAATAATCGCCATTTGGTAGCCCTGGCGCCGCAGGTCCGCAAGGACCTGCTCCAGGCCCGGATATGGATGGGTAGTTTCGTTGCAGTGCTGGGGATAGTATGTCCGGTAAAAGGAAAAGATTTCGTCAAACCGGGGGGTTTGTTCCCCCTGGGGCAGGGCCCGGGCGATCTGCCGCCGGGCGCCGTTGCCCACGATGCGCCGCACCTGATGCAGGCTCAGCTCCGGGTAGCCGAAGGCGGTCAGGGTTTGGTTGGTGGCATTGGTCAGGTCCTGGAGGGTGTACAGCAGGGTGCCGTCCAGGTCCCATAAAATTGCTTTTTTCATGGCGTCGCCTCAAATCAACTGTAAAATATAGCCCTTGAGATACCAGGCGGCCTCCGCCGCCAGGTCCGCCGGGTGGTCCCGGCTCTGCATCATGGTCTCCAGCAGTCGGGCCTGCCGCCCGGTATCGGCAGCGGCCTCCCGGAGCATCTGTAAAAATAGGGGCGGGGTCATAAACTGGCTGCAGGACCAGGTGGCAAGGTATCCCCCCGGTTCCACCAGCTTCATGCAGCGTAGGTTCAGCTCCTTGTAGCCCCGGTAGGCCCGGTCCAGCGCGCTGCGGCTCTTGGCAAAGGCCGGCGGGTCGCACAGCACCAGGCCGAAGCGCCTGCCTTCCTGGCTGTACGCCTTCACAAGGTCAAACACATTGGCGCAGGTGGTGGTAATGCGGTCCTGCACTCCGTTTTGCCTGGCGTTTTGCCGCACCAGCTCCAGAGCGCCCTGGGACGCGTCCACCGCCTCTACGGCGGCCGCCCCATACAGCGCCGCGTGAATGGAGAAACCGCCGGTGTTACAGCAAAGGTCCAGGACCGTGCGCTCCGTGCAGTAGGGCCGGATCCGGCCCCGATTTTCCTGCTGATCCAGAAAATGGCCGGTTTTCTGGCCCTGCCGCAGGTCCGCAAGCATCTGCGCGTCGTGCTCGGCAAAGGGCACGAGTTGGGGCACCTGACCGTAAACGCAGCCGGTGACCAGGGGCAGGCCCTCTTTTTCCCGGACGGGCACGTCGTCCCGCTCAAAGATGCCCTTGGGCTGAAAAAGCTCCGCCAGGAGCTCCACCAACTCCGGCTTCCAAGCCTCCAGCCCCAGACTGACGATTTGAAAGCAGAGGTAATCCCCGAACTTGTCCACCGTAAGGCCGGGCAGGCCGTCGGAGTCCCCAAAGACCACCCGGCAGGCGCCCGAAAAGCCCAAGCTCCGGCGGTACTGCCAGGCCGCATCCAGACGACGCCGGAAAAAGGCCCGATCAACGGCCTGTTTCGGGTCCCGGGTCAAGACCCGCACCAAAATTTTAGAGCGGCTGTTGAAAAAGCCGCGGGCCACAAACCGGCCCGCATGGTCGACCACTTCCACCACCGCGCCGTCGGTGCAGGTCTCGTCCACCCAGGCCGCCTCGTTGTCGAAAATCCACTGCTTTCCCTGCAGCAGGTCCCGTTCCTCACCCCTGCGCAGGCACACCTGTCCATATTCCATCGCCGCTCCTTTTCTGCGGCCGGAGCCGCTGGTTCCGTATTCGCATCTGCCGCCAGCCAACCGCGGGGAACCCTAAGCCTCCGTCTGGGACGGCGCAATGCCGCAGGTCCAAAATACCCCGCCTTTTCCATCATCCCCCGGCGGGAAATCCAGCCGCCGGATTTCCCCCAAGGCAAAGGGGACGGGGGTTTTAAACATGGGCCCATCGTAGACAAAACTGTGATACTCTCCGTTTTCCCCGCAGGGATCGACGCAGGGGGGCAGGTCCCGAAGGAAGGACGCATCAATTTCCCGGCCCACATAGTCCCGGTCCAGAACCGAGCCATCCACGCACGTGACCACCGCCCGGAATCCCAGGGCGCAGAATTCTAGCAGTAAATCGGCCGGAGAAGTCCCCCAGAGGGGGAATTCTCCCTGCATTCCGGTCTCTGCAAGCCGCTCCTGCCGGTATTGCCGGATGTCCTGCCGGTAAAGGTCCCCAAATATGGCCGTGTTTATGCCTGCGTCCCGCCAGGCCCCCAGCACCCTGCCCAAGGCGGCCTGGTCTTGCCCCGCCAGGCCGGTGTAGGGCAAAAGTGTCAGGGGAAGACCAATGCGCTCAGCCTGGCGCTGCAGCAGCCAAACCGGCGTATGGTGCAGCAGAACTCGGTTAGAATCCGCCTGTATGCCGGCCAAAAGGGCGCACACCTCCACCCGGCCCTGCCGCAGGGTACGATACAGGGCCAAGGCCGCATCCTTCCCGCCGCTCCAGTTGCAGTACGCCCGCCTCACAGGACTGCTCTGCGGACCTTGCGCTGCCGCATTGGACCATATTCCATAGCCGTTCCTTTCCTGCGGCCGAAGCCGCCGATCCCAATTCAGAATGACACTGCCAACGAAGAATGCCGACGCATAAAAGCAGCTGTAGCCGGCAAGCCGGCGTCAGCCCTTCAACAGCTTCGTTAGTACGTCCATCCAAACCCTGGAGCCGGACCACCCGCCGGCCTATGCTCGTTTACGCTGCCCAAAGAGGCAAAGCCTTTCTTTTAATCATCCATTTTGCACACGCCCAACCCGGGCGTTTTCATCTTCCTAATTCATGAGCTTATATTGCAGCCGAAGATATGAATGCTCCAGCGCCTCACATTTCTCCAGCCGCAGAATTCCAAGCTTATGGAGCTCCCCGGCTGAGGTTAGCGATTCGCCGTCAACCAGCGTAGATGTATTCCTCCCGCCAATTAAAACGGGGGCGACCACGATATCCAGGTAATCCAAAAGTTTCTCCCGCAGAAAATACCCGTTGAGGGTGCCGCCGGTTTGGACGGTAATCCGGTCGCATGCATACTCCGCTTTTAAGGTCTCCAAGCAGGCCCGCAAATCCAGCTTTTCCTGCAAGATAATATGCAGGTTGCTCTCCTGAACCGAGAAAGCGGGGTGCGCCTGGTTTGTGGTGACCAGCACAAACTCTTTTGACCGCGCGCAAAAGGAACGAACGCCATGCTCGGTCAAATGGTTTCCATCGATCAGCACAAACGAAACCGGGGTTTTCTCCGGAAACGGCTTTTCGTTTACGCCCAGCTTTGCCTGCACCCGGCCTGAATTGAGGGACCACAGATCCGTGGTCCGCTCAATCTCGTAGTATTGCCGGAGCCCTTCCCTGACGCCGGTCAGCCTTGGAAAATCCGCATCCACGTCCATTTCATCAGACGCCCCGGTGCTGATCTTCCCGTCTACGGACATCAGCATAAAAAGCGTGGTAATCGGTCTTTGATTCATGATGTGTCTCCTCTCGTATGGAAGCACCGCCCTGGCCGGACTGGTCAGGGCCTGCTGGCGGACCGGCCCTTCAACCAATCCTCTCTGGTCAGGCAGGTAAGGTGCTCGGTCCTGATATCGTTCATGGGCTTCCACACCATATCCCGCAAGGTATGATGGTACCGGAAGCCGCACTTCTCCTGGGCGCGGCGGGACCTTTCGTTTCCCTCAAAATATCCGCACCAGATCGTGGTCAGACCCAGGTCCTCGAAGCCGTAGCGTAACAGCGCCCGGATCGCCTCGGGAATCAGACCCCGTCCCCAATAGGGCACTCCAATCCAGTAGCCGATCTCGCCCTGATCCGGACTCAGGTGCAGGAGGCTGCCGCTGCCCACCGTGAGCCCGATGCTTCCCACCGGCTCCCCCGTATGCTTTAGGACGACCGCGAACATATGGGGCGCGGACAAGACCCCTAGGATCATCTGGCGGCTGTTTTCCACACTGGTATGGGGCGGAAAGCCGGTGATGGGCCCGATTCGCGGGTCCCTTGCGTATTCATACAGCTTCGCCGCGTCGGCCTCCCGCCAAGGCCGCAGCAGCAGCCGTTTCGTTTCCAACTGCAACGTCATATCTCCCCTTTCCCAGGCAGACCGGACAGCCCGGCCTGGCGTTCCAGACTTCTGCGGGTGCCGTCGTCCAGCTGTGCCCGCAGCAGCCGCAGAAGCTCCGGCTCCTGAAACAACGCCATGCCGTATTCCAAATTAAAAGCGTAGTCGAAATCCGGCGGATTTTTCCCCTGGTTGTGCTGGAGGATGGTCTCCGCCTTGTCCAGGGCCTTCACCAGGCGGGCCTCCTCCGTGGCCCCCCGCTCATATTCCTCCCACAGAGCGTACAGCCTGTCCGCCGTCCGCTCCGGCAGATGGGCCAGGGCCCTTTGCATACCGGCGGCCTCCTTCCGACGCTTTTCTCCTGCGTCCGGCCGCGAAGCCGCGGATAGATCTCCGTCGTACAGCTCTCCCAGGTCGTGGACCAGGGCCATAGTCAGGACCCTTCCGGCATCCAGCCCGGGAAACTCCTCCAGCACCACCGCCGCGAGAACCGCCAGCCGCCAGGTGTGCTCCGCCGTGCTCTCCCGCCGCCCGGCGGAGGTCCAGGAGGATCGCATCACGTTTTTTAAATGCTCAATTTCCTGGACAAAGGCCACATATTGCCGGACTTTTTCCGTCAATTTCTCTGCGGTAGCGTGGGACTCCGCCGCTGGCGGAGCCGGGAGCGTCTCGGCCTCATACATCCGGCTGGTTTCTCCGCTGTCGCAGGCAACCATACACAAAAACCGCCAGCCGCATCTTTCATAGAACCGGTCATGGTCGGTCACCAGGAAGATACGGCGAAATCCCAAAGAGCTTGCGTCGTACCGGACGTAGTCCAGCATGGCACGGGCTATGCCCCGGTTCCGGTAAGCCGGCTCCACAAAAACCGCGCACACATTGGGCGTCAGGTCCTGCCGCTTATGGAAATCGTTTTCAATGAGCCCCAAACCGGCCGCAATCCGGTCCTTTTGGTCCAGAACCAGATACCACTGGGGGATGCGATCCGGGGTTCGGACGCAACACGCCATGCTCTCTCGGTAGGCATCCTCGGGCACGCCCCACTGGGCATGGAACCAGGCCGCAGCCGACCCTGCCAGGGCCGGGACCTCCCGCAGAGGCACAAGGCGCAGAGAATTTGTAATCGGGTGCATGGCCGCTCCTCTCGGTTTTAGTCCCACTGCATTGGAAAGTACTGCTTTTGCAGGGGCGGGTAGGTTTGATGGAAGGTCTCCACCGCCTCCGGCGGCAAATCCGCAAACACCGCGGATTCCCGGAACCTGCCATGGACCTTCGCCATGGCGCCTGGTATCAGCTCGATGCCTAGGAAGGCGTCGAAGTTTTTCCCCTCCCAGGTGGTGATGCCAAACCGGTCGCAAGTTTGGAAGCCAAATCGCGGATAGTAATCCGGTTCCCCAAAAATCACGATGCCCGGGTACCCGGCCTGGGCCACCAGGGGCATGGTCTCACGGAGCAGCAGCTCCCCCACCCCGCAACCCTGCCATTCCGGGCTGACACACAGGGGGCCGAAGGTCACGAGCTCGTGGCGGCGCGTCCCGTCCAGCACCCAGGACTTGGAGTAGAAAATCGCCCCCAAGACCTCCCCGTCTCTGCAGGCCACCCGGCTGAACTGGGGCAGGTAATCCGGGTGGGCGCGCAGCCGGTGCACCAGATAGTGCTCGTTGCAGCCAGGATGGTGCCTGTTCCAGAAAGCGCGCTGAGTGAGCCGCTCCACGGCGGCATAATCCTCCGGCCGCTCCGGCCGGATCTCCACCTGGTCCGGGGAGAGCCTCTTCCGCCGGGGCGGGAACCAACCCAGCTCCAGGCGCACCTCCTTCCGCGCCAAGTCGTCGTTGTGATAACAGCAGGTGTCCAGGCCGATGAGGGTGAACCCCTCGTGGAGGTAAAAGCCGATGGCATTTACATTGCAGGACTGGGTCTCCAGGATCACCGCCCTGCGCCGCTCCAGCCGGGCCTGCTCCTTGGCCACTTCCATAAGCGCGTGGCCCAGGCCCTTTTTCTGGTGGGATTCCCGCACCCACAGCTCCGTCACCCGCAGGCGGTTGGTCCAGTCCTCCGGGCATGTCTCAATAGCCGCCACCAGCTCTCCGCCTTCCAGCACGCCCCAGGCACAGGCCTCCGGCCAGAACTCCTGGTACAACCTGTCAGCAAAGTCGTGCTCCTGGGGCGTATGGGTCACGGGGCTGTCAAAGGCCTTTTTTTCCAGGGTCACGGCAAATCCCGTCCCGGTCCTCGCCACTGCCACGTCGTAAAAAGACTCTGTGGTGAATCCGATGGGTACGATATGGCCCTGCCATTGCTCTCTGGTCAAATGTACAATCTCGTATTTCATGTTTGGTTCCTTTCCCTTTTCATACGCTGCTTCCGCTTCGGCTGAACGCTGGAACCTTTTGCCGGTCGGCCACGTCCATCGCCCTGGAGGTCGTCCTGGAGACGTAAATCGCGGGTCTTCCCCTTCCAGGACTTCAGCGCCCCATTTGTTCAGATTTTTCAATGTGCGCGCGGATCTCATTTTCATGCTCTAAGCAAAAACCGTAACTGCTTTTCATAAATTCCTGGATCCCCAGGCTCTGGTACATCGTATCGATCCGCTCCAGCGTCACATCGTCACCCGTTTTCAGATCAAAAAAATAAGGATAGATGCATCCGCCCCGCTCTCTGGGGAAGTATGGATTGATCGCGCTCAATCTGGGGTCCTTCATGATGGATTCCACCACCATCTCACTTAAAATCCACTTCAAAGAGGGCCTTTCATATTCCGCGTAGCTATCGTGAAAAAGCGAATTCCACACATAGAACCAGACGAAGTGTATGATCTCATGAAGGCAGATGCCGAGAGCGCCGCGCTCGCTGTTTAAGTAAAAGACCTCGAAGGAAGATTCCTGCAGGAATCTGGGGCTGATGGGATTCATGGATATTCTGCCGCACATTTCGTTAAACAAAGGGCCGCAATCCACCTGGAAGGCCTCCGACAAAGCAGCCGTGATCTGTTCTTTGTTTTCCCGCCAGCATTGTTCATATCGTTGCGCTTTCAGATTGAGCTCCTGCTCCAGGCCGCTGTATTTTTCCCGCAATACCTTTTCTATGTTCGCTTTCCTGTCCATAAAGTTCATCTTTTGAAGCTGAGATTTGTCCAGCTCTGGATAAAAATAAAATAAAGAATCAGACCAAAATGCCGCCTCGCCGTCTCCTTGAAACTCCAGAATGCTGGCAAGCATATAGTCAAAACCGGGATTGATATACCTGAGATCCATTTCTCCGCCCCCTTTGGAATACTTATGCCTTAACTCTGGTCATGAACGCCACCGACTCAACGGTATTGCCGCTCTCCCACAAAACATAGAGCTTTATTTAACTCTATATCCTCTATCCCTGAATTTGGTTAACCAAATTCAGGGCTTGGTAAGACACCGTTTAACTGTCTCAGCGTGATTAACCAAAGATTTCAGCCGCGGCAACAATTTTAAGTATTGACTCGTCCGCCTTATCTCTTCCATATACATCAAGAAAACGCTGGCGGTACTTATTCGTTTTCAGGTTGAACCAAAGCGACCAAACTCCCCAAAAGATATCTATATGTCTGTCGCCAACGCCGCCGTTGCCGACATCAATAAACCCAGATAGCTTCCAGTTGCTAAGAATAATATTAGGCAGACAATAGTCGCCGTGAAGCAAGACCTTGCTTTGCAGTGCGTCTTTCTCTGCAATCAGCACGTCATAGGCTTCCTTTGCCGAATGGAAACCAAAATTGTCAGGAAAGTATGATTTATCATAACTTTTCGTGCGGTAGCTCTTCTCAACTCCGGCAAGGTATTCCGCTGTTCTGTCCTGAACCGGGCAATTGGTATAATCTGTTTCGTGCAGCTTTCTTAATTCATATGCAATCATGTCACATAAGCGTTTGGGATCTATCAGATACCCTTCGTGCGCACAGTCTTCCCCGATAACAGCAGTTGTTAAAAGCCAATCGCTGTCGTCTGAGATATAATTTATTACCTCTGCACCGATCCCCTTGGCGAAAAAGTACTCTGTCATCTTGGACTCTCTATCGAGCATTCCTCTGCCCGAGCATTTTAAATAGTACCCATTTCCCTTGTCAATAAAATACACTTTTGCTTCGTGGGAGCAGGAACTATCGTAAATATTTGCCCCAGAAACAAAGCGCCGAATATCCTGCGGTATTTCGTTTGGAATTCTATTCAACCATGTTTTTTTCATTGGGCCTTCTCCTTTTTGTGGGAAAGCAGGACGCACGTTTCCACGTGGCATGAGCTGATTGCTAGTATGTCAAATGCACTCGTCCGTTCATGGAAATATACCTATCGGTTTTTGGGGCATTTTTCGTACTTTGTCTGTTTGCGGGAACATTTCAATCAATAACAGTTATATAAGCCCCCTGCGTTTAGCCTCCTCTAGCAGTTTGGGTTGTATTTCAGGATAAGTCCAATCGTTCGGGAGATTTGTCGTAATAATTATTTTCTCTATTTCGTTATGTAACTCTTCTTCAAACTGTTTGATATCAGCAAGATACAGCATGCCAAATGTTTCATTCCCATCAAAGTTGTCCGATGCCGTTACTGAATATGCACAAATTGGGCTTATATCAAAGTCTAATGCTCCAGTTTCCTCGTATAATTCTCTTTTTGCTGTATCATTAATGTCTTCGCCTGCTTCTCTGTGCCCGCCGGGCACTTCATAAGTATCTCTTTCCTTATGTTTGCAAAATACCAATTTACCTTTTGCTTTAGAAATAATAACTGCAAATCTTAATAAAGCGTCATCTACGCCATCATAAAACTTAATATCTACCACCGTTATTTCCCTTTTTCAATTTATTTATATCCTGCTGCTATTTTCTTGACATCAATACTACGCACTTCACATGTGTTGAGTGTGTGAAAAAGATTCCCGGAAGGCGTATTTTGGCTTTGGCAAAAGCCTAGCATCCGAAGCATCTCCCGCTACGCGCCAACCGACACCACTCTGCTTCAATTCCTCATAAATAGTTTATCTTCCTCTTTTTAATCTTGCTTATTATACGAAATATAACTGCAATTCCTTAAATCAAAACAAAAAATTATCATAAGATGCAATAAAAGCACTTTAAATTCAGAGAAAACATGATATAATATAAAATTAACCGTTATTAAATATTGAAAAGGAGGATATTCCAAATGAAACGACTTGAAGGAAAAACGGCTCTTATTACAGGCGGAAATTCCGGAGTAGGGGAAGCCACAGCGGTTTTGTTTGCGCGGGAGGGGGCTAATGTAATCATCACAGCCCGCCGCGAGAAGCAGCTGGAGGAAGTAGCCGCAAAAATTCAGGCGGAAGGCCACTGTGTGCTGGTGATCCGCGGGGACGTCTCCAATCCGGAGGACAGCGTGATGCTGGTCTCCAAGGCGGTGGAAACATTCGGGAGGCTGGACATTCTGGTGAATAACGCAGGTGTCAGAGACAATGGGCTCCAGCCCATAGATAAGGTTTCCGATAGCGAGATAGACCGTGTCGTGGGCATAAATGCCAAAGGTACGATGTATTGCATCCGCGCAGCGCTCAAAGAGATGCTAAAAAACAAGAAAGGTTCTATTGTCAATGTGGCAAGCGTCGCCGGCCTTAACGGCGGCGGCGGAGCCGCCTACGTGGCTTCCAAGGCGGCCATTTTGGGTATCACCCGGCACACAGCGATGCGATGCGCGAAGAGCGGCGTGCGCTGCAATGCGCTGTGCCCCAGCATGATAAAGACGCCCATGGCTGTCACGACCGGGGAGACCATGGATTCGGAGATGATGGAAGCTTTAGCGGCCCATTCAGATCTGACCCTCCCTGCTTGCAGTGCAGAAGATGTCGCCAACAGCATCCTTTTCTTATCCAGTGACGAAGCCGCGCCGATAACGGGGCAATGCATTACCCTGGATTACGGCTCAAATTTATAACTATTTTTCAGGCAAAAGACGGGGCTGTCACGCCAAGTATTCGTGGCGGCTCCGTCTTGCTGATAAACGAAGCATCGCGATTTACGTTTACACCCCCGTAATTTTTTAAAACACATTTTATTTGACACGCTTCTGACAGTCGGGGATAAGGCTTTGTCCGATGCCGGGCGTTCTCAGCGGAAAGGCCAAAAACGCCGGTTTTCAGCCCCGATTTTCGCTCCTTTGTGCTCTAAAACCACAACATCTTGTGGCCCTACCCCCCCCTATTTCCGCTTGTCACCACAAAACGTCATCTGTACCACCGTCTCGATATGTGTTGAGTGTGTGAAAAAGATTACCACTAAGCGTAATTGAGCCTTGGCGGAACCCAATTTTTCACCCTCTCTTGTTCTGCAAATCATAGAACCTATTCAACTCTTATCTATCTTTTGTTTCAAAATTTTTATTGAATCCTAATAATCCTTCGCCACAGAACTGAAGGATTTCGCCTTTACTTCTTGAATTCATTATGTAGCTTTATCAAGTACATGTTTGTAAATAATGCTACCGTTGCCCTGCAACAACTGCTCACCGCCATAGTAAGAATTCAATCCAAATGACATGGCCATGACAGCCTCTTTCAGCGTCGGATGATTTCCCACAAACCTCACTCGTCCTCTGTATCTTTCTGTGGTCTTGTCTTTGATTGCTGATAGGATAAAATGCCTCTCATAATTCCAAGGAAATCATCGTATCCAAGATTCCAATCGTAAATCCCATCTATTATAGGTTGCAAATGAAATTGCTCTACCTTGTCTCTCCGAACCGAAACCGTCTTTCGCTGAATAGTCTTCCAATCACAGCCTCCATATTGAAGCTGCTCTTTCAATGACGCATCTGCAACCACAAGCACAGTATTATCATCAATTACCCGAAAGTTATCCTGCACCTCCGGAAAACGCCAAAAAGTCTCTGCTTCCAATAAACATTTGGCATCATCAGACACCGTTTGGCGCCGCAGTTCATCTCTTATAGATATTGTGCCAAGCTCCGGTGAGATAGAATACCCCTTTTGAAAATAATGCTTCAAAACATAAGCCGATTCTTTTATCCCTTTGTTATATGTCATCATTGCATCTTTCTGCATCTCAAAAGTCCAAATCACCGCATCGTTATCCAAGCCATTGCGATTAACACGTCCGGCTGTCTGCAGCAGAGACAACAAAGACGCCATCTCGCGAAAACCCGTTTTGAAAGAGAAATCAACACCGGCTTCCACGCAGGAAGTTGCCACCAATGTCCAATCTGTATCCCTTTTATCTTTCAGGCGAGTCCTTACATCCTGTATCGTTTTATCTCTATGTTTCGCCTCAAGCGCTGTTGACAGGTGCATAACCTTGCACGCCTGTCCTTCACCATAATACGCCCTCATATCCTCAGCAATTACCGCAGCACTCTGCACTGTATTCATAATTACCAAGCGCGGTCCTGGCACAGAAGCAACCCATTTCACCAGCTGCAGTCTGTTAAGCGGTTCCGACTTGCATAAAAACTTAATTCGATTCGTTTCATACTGCATCAATCTATTTTTCAATTCCATAGTAACAATCTGCGGCACCATTCTCTGCGGTTCAGATAGTTCCTTTAATTTCCAAAATTCCACCAACGAACCAGATGCAAGAATCCATTGGCAGCTCCATTCATCTGCAAACACTTGCATCCAATGCCATGCTGTTGGCAGCAGTTTCACCGGCAAAGCCGCATGCGCCTCATCCACAAATATCACGCTGCCTGGAAGTTCATGTAATCTACGAAGCGTAGCAGGCATGCAGGATGCCATCGTTTCAAAAAAGGCAACCGCTGTTGTCACAACAATCGGCGCTTTCCATTGTGCCGTGAGCGCACGGGCTTCCTCGCTTTCAAAATCTGCGCGATGATGTAATTCGGCAACCACATCTTTTGGATTTTCACCCGACAGGAGAAGTGCCTCGCGATATATTTCTACTGATTGCCTTATAATATTTGTAAATGGAAGGACAACAAAAATTCGGCGGGATTTACGTGAAATTGCCTGCTGAAGTGCATAAGCCATCAATGCTGTCGTTTTTGCCGAACCAACCGGACTGTTACAGGCAACAATATTCTCTTTGACGGCAGAATCCCTACAAACCCGATACATCTCTGTCCGCAGCTTGCTCCGCTGGCTTGTATCCTCCAACCCACTCACATATTTATTAAGTCTCTCCAAACGTTCCTTCGCTCTCAGCTTGGGAATAGACACATCTTGTTCCTGCGGAAATTTCCCATAATGTCTCGCAGTATCCGTATGGTCCGCATCAACCAGGCAGGATAACATCATACGAACAAAGACGCCTGTGTCTCCGCGTACACTGTTTGCGGGAAATGTTAAAATTTTATCTCCCATCAGTTGTTGATGCAACGCAGCCAGACTATCTATTTCCGCATTAACCTTATCGCGCGTCTCCTTGTTCTGATCACGAAAACAATTTCCCTGTCTCCGTCCCTCCAGACCAATGTCCGGCAATCCACTATGATGAGCACTGACAGCCAGCTGAGAGTACAAAGAATCCTTGTCGATTTTTTTAAGGATCGCTACTCCGGCATCCTGGTGATGGAACGGCAGGCTTACGTGACTGTCCTTCTCATGCAGTACCTCTTGATTTTCTTCATCTAATTTTCCCATATCATGTACAGGTGATGCCATTTCAACTGATGCCTTCAACGTCTCGCCATCAAGGACCGCATATCTTGCCGTTTCCTCCGCATTATGGAAGGCTCCACACTGTACATTTACTACGTGCTCTTGATATGATTGCTCAGAATACCCATCCCGCGCACTGTGGGCCAAGTATGTCATCGGCAATGAACCAGATCCACGCAATTCTCTACACATCGCAGTAAATCCTCCGGCAAACCATTCTTATCCTGGTAATCTTTCCAGTCAACAGAAGGTTCCCCCACATTTCCAATGCGTTCCGGGGTCAGTGCCTCCAAAAGTAAATAATCCGGACAACTTCCAAGCACATTTTTATGTTCTATGTACCAAGCATGACGCAAACGAACATCCGGGCGAATCGCCGAACGATTCATATCATATGCATAAGGCAACAACTGCTTCATCAATTCAATATCATCTACAGTACAACCACTCTTATGTGCATAGTTTGGATTCACAAAAAACGGCATGCAATAAACGCCATGTTCCACTACACGGTACGCCATAGGCGCCATACCCGCATTTTTACCCTCCTGTACTCCTGCTTTATTTGTATTTGTCTGACGGATAATGTTGATTGGCGAAATGGAAATTCCCATCCCGATTTGAACAACTCCCGTTTTGATGTACCCCTTATTGCCGCCTTCTTCCAAAAACGTATTGCCAAAAACCCGCGCATCCCAATATTTTTTTACAAATTTGCTGCTTAGGAATGCATCCTGGTCAAAATTTTTAATATCACCGCCGGGTTCCATTTCCTTTTGAATTGCTTTGCGGTCACGCCCGCGTGATTCTAGAATGCAATATTCCTCCGGATGTTCCCTAAACTTTTCCGGCAGACTTTGAAAAATAGGAGATTTGTGATCTTCTACCAAATCACGCAGCTTTCTTTTAAAAGAAACCGGAGATATCTCTCCCAGTCCGTTTGGACGCTGACGAGGATCCGCTTCACGATCCGGATCTCCGTTTGGATTCGAATTCACCGCTTCAATCACCAACAGACCTGTTGCACGTCTCATTTCTCTACACATTGATATAACCTCCCGTATTTTTTATATTCTTTAATTTACTTTTTCTTTTTTCGGAAAGGCTGCCAGATATCCAATAAACATCTGTGCTTTTTCATAATCGTTAAAACGTTGCTTTTCCTTCAGAACGGAAAGCAGCGCATCCGCTATCTGTTCGTATGCATACAGCAAATATCCAGCAGATGGCCCAAAATATTCCATTTCTTCATCCTGACGGTTTTTCAGTTTCCTTTTAATGCAGGCTTCTCTATTTGCTTTAGCCCAGGTAATATAAGGAATCATGCGATTTGCCAACTGAGCAAGTGTCTGTGCCGGCACTTCTGATGCAGCCACATACAGACTGCTCCCCACAAGCTGAGGCGGAATCTGTCCATCTCTCACCTCGCAGCAATATAGCTCATGCAGACTATCCGACACCTTTAAAATCTGCCCCAATAAATATGGATATTCCTTCATATAATCCACCTTTCTGCTCCCAAGCCAATATAATATCATTCCAATCACCACCAATGCGTCCTGCAATTTAGGAATAAATACATTGGCAGCGTTAAACCGTATTACTGAATTGAGAATCCCTCCTGCATATAACGCCATATTGGCACTGCGTTCTATCATAAAATGCAAATCTTTTTCCAGTACCGGCTTGGGAACCCCAAACAAAAGTTCCATACCATGATAAGCCGGAACAGGCTTAAATTTATCTGTGGCCTTTGTTCCATCTTGCTTCCAGGTTCGATTCAATATATCGGCAACTCCGAGTGGAAACGGCGTCCATGGAGATTGAATCGAAAACTCAGGCAGATTTTTCGAAGCCCTTTGCCATTCGGCACTGTTCCGAACAATATCATCCGCAGCCGCGCAGCGCGTATAAATAACCTTCGTTCGCGCCTGATCCAATTTGCGAAGAACAAATATCTGAATATTGTCCGGGTAATTTTCCGGATCCACTGTCTTTGTTTTTGTCAAATACTCAGAAAACGCCTTTGCTTCTGATTCAAAACGGCTTTTTTGTTCTCCTTTATCAGTCGCTTTAAATAAAGCAGTGAAGCTTGGCAGATTTTCCGGCAGGTGTGATGGATAGGCAAATAAAACTTCATTTTTATTCGTGCTCACCCAGGTTTTGTTCTTCATATTCGCACCGGAAAGCCAGGTCAATGCACCCTGTATGCCGGACCGCACTTCCGGTGCAATCGGATACGTCGCGTTTTCAAAACGGCCATAGCGGCTTTGACACGGCTGTCCTTTAAACATAGTTCTCAGACTCACCTCAAATCCCCCAGCCAGTTTCACTGTCGGCATCGGTTCCTCCAACGGTGCAAACATGAAACCAAAGGCATCCTGCTCATTGGCTTCTGCTTTCCCCTTTTCTATGGCATCTGCCGCCAATAATGCACGATTTAAACCTCTTGTAAAATTTTCTGTAGCAGATGACACGTCATCATCTTCTAATTCATCACAATCCAAAATAACTGACAGGCTTCCATAATCGTCTTCCGGACTTTTTTTCTCTTTGCCAATATAGAATAGAATCTGCAGTGCAAGTACAATATCCTCTTGCCTTTCAAGCGCATCAAATGCAACCCGTTCAAGCTCTGCGTGGAGAACCTCTGGTTCGACAAACGGACGCGCCGCCCGGATTAAGTAAAGCGCTGGTTTATAAGCAGCTTCCCCCTGCAGCATCTGTTCCAGTTTTGCTGGAATTTCCCGCATGCTGTTTCTATATTTTCTTGAGAATTTGACACCCCAGTTGCTGCAATTGCACCATTCCTTTATCTGTTGAATATCTATCTGGATACTATCAGCTTTCATTAATTCTGATATTTTCTGTGCCTGTCGCGCATCTGTTATGCGATATAACGGTGCCAGATTCATCGCAGGAAATGTGCCTTGATTATTCCCATATTTTCTCAGTTTCTGTCCCAAATCTGCATTCACGCTATCCAGACGGGCAACTTTATCTTTAAGAAAAACAATACGGACACACGGTGCGTTTGCCTTGATATTGGGAATTGATTTATATTCTCGGTGCCATTTATCACCATCAATATTCATCCTTGACAATGTGGCAGAGAGCTGATACAGTTCGTTAATCATTAATCAAATCCCTCCTCTTACCGGATAAATCAAAGTCCCCTGATGAATCACCACATCCGTATCATAGACTGCATGATATTCTGTCTGAAACCCCGAGGGAAACACCTGCCGCAGCATGGATGGGATGGTAATATCTGATTGTTCCGTACAAATCTTTGTTTCGTCTCTAAACACACCAAAATAGGAAGGCGTGAACTCCCGCCAACCAAGGCATAGACTTGCGTAAGACTGCCCCCTTTTCAGACGGCGATTAAATATATCCTGATACGCGTGCCCCGGCGCCGTCGTACGCTCGTTCCACGCCAATGCCCTTGAAGTCAAGTTGTCCTTTTTAAAATTTGGTGCTGCCACTGCGTAAAGTCGATAGCACACATCCGTCAATACCGTAGCGTACAACTGATAATTATTCCCACCGGCTATGGCGCTACCGCTACGCAGCGGCCCCCCATAATTAGTCGCATAACTATGCCACTGAACAGGCTTGCATAGTTCCACTTTTGTGGGAATAATCTCAATGGCCGGTCCCCATAAAACAGATTCAAACAACGCCTTGACAGCTGAATATGTTGGTGCAGCGTAGCTGATCGGCGAATCGCCGCTGTCTGGTCTTACCCAAATCGCTGTCTGACCGGCAATCTCCATTTGAATCGGATAACTGTAAGTTACCATATTTTGTCCCCCTGTCTTTTTTAGTATGCTTATCATCTATCTGTCCAATAAACAATACTTGCTCTATCTGCAACCATAAAACCGCCTTTCCTATATGTCATTCCGACACAATTCGACACAAACCTCACAATGGGCGCAGCGAGGGAACAGATCCACAGCGAGCACCTTCTCCAGGCGATAGCCCCGCTCTTTCAGCAGGGCCACGTCCCGGGCCAGGGTGGCCGGGTCGCAGGACACATACACCAGCCGGTCCGGTCCCATAGCCACCAGCGCCTGGATCACGTCGGCGCTCAGGCCCTTCCGGGGCGGGTCCACCACCGCCACGTCCGGTCGCACCCCCCGGCGCTCCAGCTCTAGAGCCGCCGCGCCCGCGTCGCCGCAGAAGAACTCCGCGTTGGCAATGCCGTTGCGCCGGGCATTCTCCCGGGCGTCCCGCACCGCCTGCTCCACCAATTCCACGCCCAGGACCCGGCCTGCCCTACGGGCCATGGCCAGGGTAATGGTGCCCACCCCGCAGTACAGGTCCAGGACCAGATCCGTAGTTTGCAGATCCGCGATCCGTATTGCCTCCTCATACAGCCGTTGGGCCTGCGGGTGATTCACCTGATAAAAGGACCGGGGCGACAGCCGGAAGGTCAGACCGCAAAGGGTGTCTTCGATATAACCCGGGCCATAGAGGGTCTGAAACGAGTCTCCCAGCACCGCGTTGCCCGGCTTTTTGTGCCGGCTCAAAACCAAGGTGGTAAAACCCGGGATCCGGCGCAGCCGGTCGATCAGGTCCCGGGGCCGTGGCAACGCGTCTGCGCACGCCACCACGCACACCAGCAGCTGCCCAGAGACCCAGCCCTTGCGCACATAAATGTGCCGTAAAAGTCCCCGTCCCGTGGCCTCGTCGTAGGCTGTCAGGCCCATATCGTTGGCATAGTCCACAACCGCGTCCCGGGCCTGGTCCAGCTCTTGGGGCAAAATACTGCACCGGGGACACGCCACCACCTGATGGGTACCCGCCTGATAAAACCCTGCGTAAACCCGCCCCTTGTGAGAGGCCACGGGATACTGGGCCTTGTTCCGGTAGGCGGAACAGGTGGGGGCGGGGATCAGCTCCACCCGCTCTAAGGACTCCCCGCCTATGCGGTTGAGGGCCTGGAGCACCCGCTGTGCCTTCAGGCGGCATTCCTCCTCATAATCCAGGTGCTGAAAGGCGCAGCCACCGCAGCGCTTCGCCTGGGGGCAGGAACGGCTGATCCGATGGGGGGAACGGACCAGGATCTCTCGGATCTTCCCCGCGGCCCAGGTCTTTCCCACCTGGGTAATCTGAATTTGGCACACCTCCCCGGCCACAGCGTTGGGCACGAACACCACGCAGCCCTCGATTCGGGCCACGCCCTGTCCCTCGGCGGTGTAGTCGATGATCTCTCCGGTGTAAAGCTCCTGTTTCCGCAGCATCCGTCATCCTCCGCTCTCAGGAAGCGCCAGAGGAATGCACTGGTCGTAGGCATCCGCTCCCGCCAGAGAGTAAATGGTGCACAGCAGAAAGGGGGCACCGTCCTCCCCCAGATAAAGCTGGGCCTTGCCCACGTTTTCCTGGGCCACGGTCCTGTCCAGCTGCGTCTGGTAAAAGTCCCCCGCGGCCTCCTGCGTCCCCTGGTACATGGTGTGGAAGGCGGATTCCATGGCAGTCCGGGCGGCCTGGTCGAAATCCGCCTGGCTCAGGCCCAGCAGGACCAATAAATCCTTGGTTTGCAGCCGCGCGCCGGTATCCGCGTCCAGCTGGTATAAAAGGTACTCCGTGTCGCCCCAGTCGCTGTCGATGGTCACCAGGAGGGTCAGGACCTCCTCCCAGAGCCAGACGTCGTACCCGATTCCCATGCACAAAACGCTGTAGCCCTCCCGGTCCGCCTCCTGGCTCTGCTCAATATAGGGCGTGCAGGCCTCTAGGATCGCCTGGCTGCATGCGGCTGCATACGGGCTGTCCAGAGTAAACCCAGGCACGGTGTAGGTGTAATCATAGGTGTTGCCCACGCCGTCGGCCCCCAGAAGGTGCACCTGCTGCTGGACCTCCACCAGGTCCTCCGCCCTGCGCGGGGCCGTCGTCTGGGGTGCCGGGGCGGTGCCGCCCTGGGTCTCTGTGGGCGCTCCAGGGGCCTGGGAGGCGATGACGGGCACCGTCTCCTGGGAGGGCCTTGGGGCGCAGGCGGCAAGGCTCAGCAGCAGAGCGAGCAGCAAAGCAACTGCGGCGGATAATTTCATTGAAAAGCCTCCTATCCGAATCGGACCGGTCATATAGAAAATTTCGGCCGCCGGCCCGAATGATGGAAAACATATTTGATTTGTACTATGCTCGATTATATAATATTGAAACCTGCTTGTCCAGGAAAATCCATACAAGTCTTGCCCGACAGGGCCGCGGGATGTATAATGGGAAAAGAGTACTTTCCATCCTTTATCCCTTGAAGCGCGAAGGCCGCGGGCGCAGCGCACAAAAGGCCGATGGTAAATCGTTCACGGCATTAGTCCGTATCCCATTTTGCCAGGGATTCGGCCTGCATCTAAATCCCATTTTGTCAATTTGAAGGGAGCATGCAGCTATGGTTCGGAAAGCGGGCAGAGAAGACCTGGAGATTCTCTCGCAATTGGCTGTTTCCCTGTGGAATCAACACGGCGCGCAGGCGTTAAGAAGCGAATTCGCAGAGGTGATGGCAGCGGCGCGGGGCGTATTTTTCTTAAAGCTGGACCACGAAAAGCCCATTGGCTTTGCCCAGTGCCAGCTCAGGCACGATTACGTGGAGGGCACGGGCAGCAGCCCGGTTGGGTATCTGGAGGGGATTTTCGTTCAACCGGAATACCGCCACCGGGGCTATGGGGGACAGCTGCTGGGAGCCTGTGAGCGCTGGGCTGTGTCAATGGGCTGCGGGGAATTCGCCAGCGATTGTCCGTTCGGCAACGAAGACAGCTATCGGTTCCACTTGCGGGTGGGCTTTTCAGAGGCGAATCGGATTATTTGCTTTACAAAAAAGCTGTGAAGCTGCGTGCTTATGTACCGCTAGACGGCGCGTCGAGCCGTGTCTCCCCACTGCAGGAATCCGGGGGGGGCCTTGAAGTAACCTAGAGCCAATTCAAATTTCGCGACTCTCTTCCGACCGCCGTCCGAACGGACAACCAATTAGCGCCACCGTTTGATAAAACCCTATGGCAATGCAGACTGAAAAAGAGCCAAGGCAGGCAGGGTGGAGGGGAAAGGCAAAATGCGTATTCGGCAGGCTGGCGGCGGGTCGGGATTGCGGCTGGCCACTGCCGGCATCGACAAGCCCCAAGTTGCCTGCAGCTTCCATACGCAACGGAATAAATTTGATGTCGGCCACGCAGAAAACAGCGCGGACTGGGATCGCACGAAGGGTAGGATGCAATCACGGCCCTGCTCTTAAAATGTCTGATGGAAATCAGGTTAAAGTCTGCGGATATCAATTTAGACACTGGAGGAAAACGGATGGAGCTTTTACAGGACTCGCCCTGCATGCTGTGCCCCAGGGCCTGCGGGGTCAAACGGCAGGAGGGGGAACTGGGGTTCTGCCGCATGCCGGCGGGTCTCCGGGTGGCCCGGACCATGCTCCACAAGTGGGAGGAGCCGGCCCTGGCGGGTCCGGGCGGCAGCGGTGCGGTCTTCTTTTCCGGCTGTACCCTGGGCTGCCTGTACTGCCAAAACGAGGCCATCAGCCATGGCGGGGTGGGCCGGGAGATGACCTCCGCCGCGCTGCGGCGGGAGCTGGAGCATCTCATCGCCCAGGGCGCGGAGAACATCGACCTGGTGACCCCCACTCACTTTCTGCCCTGGATCGTGCCCGCGCTGCGGCCCAAGCTGTCGGTGCCGGTTTTGTATAACTGCGGTGGCTACGAGCGGGTAAAGACCCTGCGGGCCCTGGAGGGCCTGGTGGATGTGTACCTGCCGGACCTAAAATATGCGGACGCCGCCCTGGCCGCCCGGCTCTCCGGAGCAGAGGATTATTTCTCGGTTGCGACCCGTGCGATTGAAGAAATGGTCCGGCAAACCGGCCCCTGCCAGTGGGCAGGGCAGCGGCTGCGCCGGGGCGTTATCATCCGGCATCTGATTTTGCCGGGCTACATAGAAAATTCTCTACGGGTGCTGGATTGGATCGGGCAGGCCTTTGCCCCGGGGACAGTTCTGGTGTCTCTCATGCGGCAGTACACCCCCACGCGCCGGGTGGAAGGCCTTCCCCCGTTGGACCGCCGGGTCTCGGAAGAGGAGTATCAGGCAGTGCTGAGCTGGGTCTACCTGAATCGGTTGGAGGGCTATGTCCAGGAGGCGGACGCCGCCTCCGCCGCGTTTATTCCCGATTTTTCCGCTCCAATGGACCCATGAGCTCCCAAAAAGTCCGCGGCATTAAAACATTTGTTTGCATTTTTCCAAATTTTGTGTTACAATGCCAGAAAAGGCCCGGCGCTCCCATCCGCCGCGCCGGAATCCAGGAGGGACCGCCATGCCCAGAACCAGCAGCAAGCAAGAGGAGATCCAGGCCTATATAGAGCAGTTTGTGACGGAAAATGGTTACGCCCCCTCGGTCCGAGAGATCGGGGCGGCCGTGGGATTGCGCTCCACCGCCTCGGTGAGCTATCACCTGAATCAGCTGCAGGAAAAGGGTCTTCTCTCCTTTGAGCCCGGGAAAAAACGGGCCATTACCACGCAGACCGGCCGCTCGGGCCAAATTCCCATTTTGGGCGTAGTGACGGCGGGCGTGCCCATTTTAGCGGTGGAGAACCGGGAGGGCGCCCTGCCCTGGGACGGGGACCCGGGCTGCTTCGCCCTGCGTGTGCGGGGCGACAGCATGCTGGAGGCCGGCATCTTAGACGGAGACCTGGTGGTGGTCCGGCCCCAGCCCACGGCGGAGGAGGGGCAGATTGTAGTGGCGCTCCTGGGAGAGGAGGCCACGGTGAAACGCCTGCACAGAAGCCGGGGTGAGGTCTGGCTTTTGCCGGAAAATCCGGCTTACGACCCCATCGATGGCTCTCAGGCCCAGCTTTTGGGGCTGGTGAAGGCCGTATTCCGGTCCTACTGACCGCCGGAAGGCAAAAAGGAAAAAACGGCCCCAGTTCGGGGCCGTTTCAGCCTGTCGATAAAGTCCCAGAGGACTTTATCGACAGGCTGCTGTACTTTTTGAAACACCGTAAAGAGTTTTGAAAAGTCGTTGGATTGCACGCGAAAGAAAACCCTGACGGTTTTCTTTCACACTATCTTTCCCTCCGAATCCTCCGGCGAGCGGACGTTCGTTTCACCTGTCTGCTTGCATCCTTTTCAGAAGAATGCCGCACAGGACCGCCGCAAGCAGGAAGATGGCCAGCAGGGGCCACAGCGTGCCGAGCCGGAACCCGCCTTCCACCATCAAGCGATATCCCCATGACGCGGGAAAGAATCCCCCCACCACCACAAAGGCCTTTGGCAGCAGAGCAATGGAAAACATGATTCCCGAAAGCATAATGGACGGCAGGAAAAGCAACTGCGAAATCATGGTGAGTTTCGCCTGATTTTTGACCGCCAGCCCCAAGACGCAGCCAACGCTCAACGACACGGCAATGAAAAGCACCAGCGCTCCAAAGTAGGCGAGGGTGCTCGCCGGAATTGCCGCGTGAAAGGCAAGGGGTGCGGCAAAGTACAGGAGGATGCTCATGAGCAGCAAATGGGCAAACGCCGACAGATACATGGATACCAGCCCCAGATACAACGGTACGCCGTTGGCCTGATAAACCTTCTTCCTATCGCTCCCATAGGTTTCAACCAGGGTGGCAGGCAGGCCGAGGAACGCGCCCATGGATACGCCCATCACGGTCATGGATTGAATCAGCGTATTTTTTGCCTCCGGCATCAAGGCGGTGAAGATCCCGCCCATGATGGCAAAAAACAAGAGCGGTACGATATAGCAGGTGATGAGCAAGGATTTGCTGCGGATATCCAGCTTCCACTGCAGCGCCACCCCATACAAAAACGCGCTCATGCTTCCTCCCCCTTCGTGATCTTCATAAAATGCTGTTCCAGGGTCCCCCGGTCGATTTTCAAATCCAAGATTGTTGCGCTTCTTCGCTTAAAATCCTCCAGTACGGTAAGCATCGTGTCCGCCACGCAATCCGATTCAAAGGTTTCCGTTCCTTCTTCGGTCTGAATGGTGATGCTATAGCGCCTGCCAATTTGTTTGGTCAGCTCTGCAACGGTTCCCAGAAAGGCAATCCTGCCGTCATTTAAAATTGCAATGCGGTCGCACAGGCTCTCCACCTCTGCCATATCGTGGCTGGCCAATATAATTGTTTTCCCCCGCTCTTTTAATCTGCGAATCTGGGTGTGAAGAGATATCCTGCCCTCCACGTCTAGCCCGGCCGTCGGCTCGTCCAGAAATACAAGATCCGGGTCGCTGATCAAGGCCAGCGCAAGATGCAGCCGCCTTTTCTGGCCGGTCGACAGCTCCGCGTATTGTTTCTGCGCAAACGCGGGAATTCCAAGATCCTCCAGCAGCACCGGATGGATGGCCGTCTTGTTCCATTTTGCGAAGAGCCGCACAGCCTCCATGGGCTTGATATGCGCGGGAAGGCAGGCCGATTGCAGCTGAATACCCATCCTGCCGTTGACCTGAATGGTGCCGCCGTCGTATTTCCGCAGCCCCTCAATGCATTCCAGGGCCGTGGTTTTTCCCGCCCCGTTTACCCCCAGCAGGGCAAATATCTCACCCCGGTTGACATGGAAATCCAGCCCTTTCAACACGTCGTGATCTCCATAGCTTTTCCGCAGACAGTGGATCTCAATGGCCGTATTCATTTGGTTTCCTCCTGAAACGGGTCGATTCCCAGGGCCGTGAAATAGGCCTCCAGGGCCGGCTCAAGATAGGCGTTGGCGGTAGCCTGTTTCTCTTTCCATTCCGAATCCAGGCTGTTGAATTGGCCAATTTCCACGAGATTGGAGAGCATGCTCAAATCCCCGTCCGTGAATTCCAGAATCATGTCCCAGTATTCCTTCGCAAACTGCTGCCCCTTTTCACTTTTGGCCGGCACGCCGGCTTTTTGAAGCTGGATCACCCGGTCCTGCAGGCGGGTAAACTTTTGCAGAAAGGCTAACCCGCTTTCTTGATCAAAGCGGGTGCGGATATGGTCCAGGGTCTGGTCGTCAAAGTGCTTGATCAGCCAGTAAAACTCATTTTTCATTTGCAGATTCTTTAAAATATCGGCATATTTTTTGAAATCCACCGATTGCATTTGAAGCACCTCCGCTTTCAGCGCCTCAATCTGTTTCAGCGTTTCCGACAGGGCGGCTATCTTTTCCCGTACGGCAGCGGCTTGTTCTGCAAGCACCCTGGCCACGTCTGCAGGCGTGTCCAGAGAAGCCAGATGGTTTTTGATCTCATCCAGGGAAAATCCCATGTACTTCAGCGATAGGATCTGATGCAGCTGTATCACATCCTTGTCGGTATAGAGTCTTCGTCCCCCCTCGCTCTGCGCCGACGGCGAGAGCAAGCCGATTTGATCGTAATACTGCAGCGTGCGGACCGTGACATCCATTTTCTTCGCCACTTCCCCCACTGTCAGATATCCCTGGGGGATCGCTCTGTCGTTTCCCATCTGTCAATCACCTCTGCCCATAGTATAGTGCATGACGCAACGTCACAAGCAAGCCTGTTTTTCCGTTGTTGCCCCGTAAGGTACGACCTGTCCGCCTGTCGATGCGTCGGTCTCTCCGCTGGCCGGACTCTAAAGGCCCCAGGCGCCTTGCAGGATCTCCTGCAAAGCGCCTGGGGCCTTCAACCCTTCCCGGGAACGGATGGAAACGGCGCTTTTGCCGGGACCTTGTCCAACCCCCGCCGCCGGGCGCTCAGTGGATGGATTTCGCGTACTCCGTAGGGGTGATGCCAAACTTGTCCTTAAACTGCCGGGAAAAGTGGTGCACAGTGGAGTACTGTAAGACCTGGGCAATCTCCGTAAAGTTCATTCGTCCCTCCCGGATCAGCAGTTTGCTCTCCTGGAGCTTTGCCCGCCGGATATACTCGCCGGGAGAAATCTGCAGGTTCTTATGGAACAGGGCCGTCAAATACGAGGGGCTCACCCCCACCTCCTTGGCCACCATGGGCACGTTGAGCTTTTCCCGCACGTGTTCGCTGATGAACCGCTGGGCCCTGCCCACCATGTCGCTTTCGCTGCGGATGGCGTTGGCCGTGCGCAGGGGCGCTGGCTCCCCTCCGTCGGCCTCCCGCAGGACCGTCAGCAGCAGCTGACCCAGCAGGCACAGGATCATATCCCCGGCGTATGGGTCCTCCCGGTCCCGCTCCCGCAGCATCTGCTGCAGGATTGTCACGGCCCGCTGTGGGGTCCGGAATTTTCGGTCCAGAAGCTGCCGCAGGCTATCCCCCTCCAGATCAAAGGTGATGGTGATGTAGCTGGGGGCGCAGTCCTGCTCCGCATACTGCATATGCCACTGCTCCGGTCCATAAATGGCCATATCGCCCTGCTCCAGCAGCAGGTCCTGGCCTCCGGCCACGCTGTGGATGCACCCCTTATCCACGTAGGTCAGCTCCAGCATGGGGTGGGCCTCTCCCCGGAAGAAGAACCCCCGCTCCTTCTCGTGGTAGAAAAAGGTATACACGCGCACCGGCTGTATCCGGCGGGACAGGGTCAGGTCCTCCGGCGCCTCCTGCATGGGCAGGGACGTGGGCCAAACTCCCCGGCCCACCACGATGCGCACCTGGCTGGCGCCCTGGTAGGGAGCCACGGAAAAGGAGATCCCCGGGCGAATACACACGGGCTTATCCAGATAAAAATGTTGAAACGCGCCTGCATCCCGGGCCACGGACAAAATGGTCATCCCGGACTCAAAATCCAAGTAGACCGGCTGTTCCCCGCGGTAAAGCAGCTCCGCCGGGCCCGACAACGGCAGCACCGCCTCCTCCCAATCCTCCCCCTGAGGCAAGCGGGTTCCGGCGGGTCGCTCCGCCAGAATCCTCCCATAGGGTGCAAAAGACAGGGCATTGAGATTTTTTACCATGGCGCAGCTCCTTTCCGCAGCGGACGGCCCATCTGGCGGGCCTCACCGCTCGTAGGTGAATTCCCAGTTGTAGATGCTCACGGTGTCGCCGTCCCGAATGCCCAACTCCTCCAGCCGGTCAAACAGGCCGCATTTGCGCAGCTGCCGGTCAAAGTAGTTCCGGGATTCGTAATCCTCAAAATTGATATCTCCAAGCAGCCGCTCCATCCAGTCTCCGGAAATCACCCAGGTGCTGTCATAGCGCTGGATCTCCAGCTCCTGAGGGCTACCGGCCTGGGCCAGAGGCTTCACATACTCCGGCTCATACACGACAATGGGGGGCAAATGCTGGAGCCGGTCTGCCACCGCTTTCATGAGCGGACGGACCCCGGCGGTGGTGGCGGCGGAAATCTCATACAGAGGACAGCCCTGGGTCTCCACATGCCGGCGGAGCCTTTGCAGGTTGTCCGAATCCGGCCCCAGCAGGTCGCACTTGTTGGCCGCCACCAGCATGGGCCGGTCCGATAGGTCTACGGAGTAGGCCTTCAGCTCCCGGCAAATCCGATCGAAGTCCTCCACCGGGTCCCGGCCCTCGCTGCCGGAGACGTCCACTACATGAATCAGCAGACGGCACCGGTCTACATGCCGCAGAAAATCATGCCCCAAACCCGCGCCCTTCGCGGCCCCTTCAATGATACCGGGGATGTCCGCCATGACGAAGGAAACGCCCTCGTCCACATAAATGACCCCCAAATTGGGGTATAGGGTGGTAAAATGGTAGTTGGCAATTTTGGGCCGGGCGTTGGAAGTGACGGACAGCAGGGTGGACTTCCCCACATTGGGGAATCCAACTAGCCCCACGTCCGCCAGGAGCTTCAGCTCCAGAATCACCTCCCGGCTCTCTCCGGGCAGGCCCGCCTTTGCAAACCGGGGTAACTGTCGGGTCGCGGTGGCAAAATGCTGATTGCCCCAGCCCCCCCGGCCCCCCCGGGCCAGAGAGAACTCCCGGTCCTTTGACATGTCCACAATGATCTGCCCGCTTGCCGCGTCCCGGACCACGGTGCCCCGGGGCACCTGGATGACCAGGTCCTGCCCCCGCTTGCCGGAGCGGCGGCCCCCTTGCCCGTCTCCCCCGGACGTCGCGGTATATTTTCGCTTGTACCGGAAGTCCATCAGCGTGGTCATGTGGTCGTTGATGCGCAGGATGACGCTGCCGCCGTTGCCGCCGTCGCCGCCGTCCGGCCCGCCGGCGGGCACATACTTCTCCCGGTGAAAGGCAACCGCGCCGTTGCCGCCGGCTCCGGCGGAGACGGAAATTTTTACTTTATCTACAAACATATAGGGCCTCCTCTGGCCAAAATTGCCGCTGCCGCCGCGAAGACCCGGCTGGGCGGAGAAAAAGGCTGTTGCAGATAGTATGCAACAGCCCCTAGTCCCTTATTACTGTTCCGCGTACACGGAGCACTGCTTGCGGTCCTTCCCCTTGCGCTCGAAACGGACGGTGCCGTCCAATAGGGCGAACAGCGTATCGTCGCTGCCGATGCCCACGTTGTTGCCGGGATGGATGTGCGTGCCACGCTGCCGGACCAGAATGTTGCCGGCCAGGACGAACTGCCCATCTGCCCGCTTTACACCCAGCCGCTTGGACTCGGAGTCACGGCCGTTCTTGGTGGAACCGCCGCCTTTTTTATGGGCGAAGAACTGAATGCCGATTTTCAGCATAATTACACCTCCAAAACGTCGAGATAATCAGGATACTGATCCCGCAGGCCGGCCAAATAGACCAGCAGGCCGGATAAGGCCGCCTGTACGGCGTCCTCCTCCTCGCAGGCCGCGGGAAGCTGCAGAGCCACGGCGGCGTCCGCCTCGTGGACTCTGACCCTGGCCCGGGTGCCGCACACATCGTTGACAATGCACTCGGTCAGGCTGACTGCGGCGGAGACGGCAGCGCAGAGGATATCCTCTCCCGCTGGCGCCAGGCCGCTGTGCCCGGAACAGCAGAATCCCGTGATTCTGTCGCCCTGGGTATAAAATTCCGCTTTTATCATGGTTTACAGGCCGACCTTGGTAATCTCGACCTTGGTATAAGGCTGTCTGTGGCCGCGAACGGACTTGGAGTCCTTCTTGGGACGGTACTTGAGCACGGTAATCTTCTTGCTCTTGCCGTTCTTCACGACCTTGCCTTCCACGGCGGCGCCGGCCACTACAGGCGTGCCGAACTGGGTGTTTTCCCCATCCAGGACGGCCAGAACCTGATCAAATTTCACAGTCTCCTCCGCCTCTGCACCCAGCTTTTCCACGTAAATCACGTCGCCCTGGGCTACGGTATACTGCTTCCCGCCGGTAACAATCACTGCTTTCACACTTTGCACCTACTTTCCTTGTAGTCTCGCTCTGAGGGCGCGGCGCAGACGCGCCGACTTGCAGCCCCTTCAATGCGGCCCGTCCATTTTATCATTGAAAATACCGGGTGTCAAGGAGAATTTTCACATTTTTCCCGATTTTCCATAGGGTTTTCGAATAAATTTTATTGCGGCCGGCTCTTCCGCAAAGCGTGCGCCGTTGGGGCGAGCTGCGCTCGCCCGCGGAACGACCACAGGTCGTTCCCTACATTCAAAATTCGGTGAATTTTCCTGCGGGCGACCACAGGCCGCCCCTATACCCCCGAAATCACAACGCACTCTGTAGGGGCGAGCTGCGCTCGCCCGCGGAACGACCACAGGTCGTTCCCTACACCGGATTCGGAGAACTTCCCCGCAGGCGACCACAGCTCGCCCCGACAGGCACACCATCGGGTTTCCTCCCGTAGGGGCGTGCTTTGCACGCCCGTCGAAATTCCATTGTGGGAAGCAGCCTATGCGGGCGACCACAGGTCGCCCCTACAGGCACACCATCGGGTTTCCTCCCGTAGGGGCGTGCTTTGCACGCCCGCCGGAGTTCCATTGTGGGAAGCAGCCCACGCGGGCGACCACAGGTCGCCCCTGCAGGCGCACCGTCGATAGTCATCCCGTAGGGGCGTGCTTTGCACGCCCGCCGGAGTTCCATTGTGGGAAGCAGCCCACGCGGGCGAGCACAGCTCGCCCCTACAGACGCACCATCGGGTTTCCTCCCGTAGGGGCGAGCTTTGCTCGCCCGTCGGGGTTCCATTGTGGGAAGCAGCCCGGGCGGGCGACCACAGGTCGCCCCTACAGGCGCACCGTCGATAGTCATCCCGTAGGGGCGAGCTTTGCTCGCCCGTCGGGGTTCCATTGTGGGAAGCAGCCCACGCGGGCGAGCGCAGCTCGCCCCTACAGACGCACCATCGGGTTTCCTCCCGTAGGGGCGTGCTTTGCACGCCCGTCCGAGTTCCATTGTGGGAAGCAGCCCGGGCGGGCGACCACAGGTCGCCCCTACAGGGGATTGGCCGGCGGCCGCAGGCCGCCCCTACAGCCTACAATCTAAAATTCCTGACCGCCGGTTGTTTTAACCGGCGGTTTCTCTGCGCTCAATTCCCGGTCTCTTCCTCCTTGCCGTCAGCCATTTTGGAGAGGATATCCCGGATTATTCTTGCAAGAATCAGTCGGTTGTCCAGGGACAGGTCTGTCAAGTATTGCAGGGAGCTGGCCAGGGATTCAATTTGCGCCTGCTCGGCGTGAAAGTCCGTCAGCAGGTCCAGCGGGTTTATCTGAAGCTGTTGGGCCATCCTCCCTATCGTGTCAACGGGAAGGTTCGCCCGCCCCTCCAGCAAGGCGCGTACCGTGGCGCGGGGCAACTGCAAAAGCTCTGCAAACGCCTCCTCCGTCAGCCCCCGGCCGTCCTGAATTTTGCGCAAAGCGGACGCTAAGGATTCTTTTAACATGAATACCTCCTGTTACCACCCAGAGCCCGTGCCCTACGTGGATATTTGTTGCAGGACAGAAAGGTCTCTGTAGGGGCGTGCTTTGCACGCCCGCGGAACGGTCGATGACCGTTCCCTGCAGGGCAACGGCGGATGGCCTGTGTAGAAGCAAATTATATAGGCAATATTGCCTATAACACATTGCACATATAATTTGTCATAATAGTATATAAGGGAAGGGGGTTGCTGTGCGAAATGATTTCTTATGCTCCGCTGTGGGAAACAATGAAAAAACAGCAAGCAACAACCTACACCCTACAAGTAAAAGGTGGAATTAGTAGTTCCACGATACGCAGACTCAAGGCAAATGAATCAGTATCAACTAATACGCTGGACTCCTTATGTAGGACTTTAAATTGCAGGCTCACGGACATTGCAGTTTATTTGCCAACTCCGTAGGTGCCCCATGCTTATTTTTAACTAATTAATTATAATTTAAAAATAATTAAATATCAAGTCCTTGTCTCGTATAATAATTATAAATTTGTTTTAGATTGCGGGGACACGGTTGGTGAAAGACATTTTAGATGCAATAGCAAAACAACGGGATGCGCGTCACTGGACTGACTATCAGATGTCTGTACGCTCTGACATCCCGCAGCCGGTCATATCCAATTGGTTTAGCAAGAATCAGATTCCAACGCTGCCTAATTTGGATAAAATTTGTAAAGCGTTTGGAATTTCCATGTCCCAGCTTTTTGCGGAATGCGGCGAGCCGGTTTGCCTCACGCCAGAGCAGCGGGAATTGCTGGACCATTGGTCTTATCTGGAGGAGAGGCAAAAGAAAGCTCTGTTGCAGGTTATCAAAGAAATGAAATAGTCATGATGAGGGATGGCCCGACGGCCATCCCTTTATCTTTGCTTTAAAGAGGTTTCTGTGGGGGGCGGGCGCACCGTCGATAGTCATCCCGTAGGGGCGTGCTTTGCACGCCCGCCGGAGTTCCATTGTGGGAAGCAGTCCGGGCGGGCGACCACAGGTCGCCCCTACAACCCACCGTCGACAGACATCCTGTCGGGGCGGCCACCGTGGAATGCTATTATGTGATAAGACGCTTTCCAAAACGGTCCCGCCTGTTAAAATTCGGATTTTCCGGACCATCCGGCGCCTTTTTGGACATATCGATAAAAGTGTCCCTTCTTTCCCAGCAAAAGGCAGGGTATCATAAACAGGTAAAAACCTGTCCAAGGGGGAATTCCGCTTGCGCAAACACGATTTGACCCGTACCATCATTGAAAGCGCCGTGGACCGCGCCCTGCGGGACATGGAGAAGGACGCCCACCGCAGCGTCCGCAACCTGGTGGACCTGGCCCTGACCTTTTCCAAGGGACGGTTTGAGCGGCACTTTCTGGAAATCTGCCGGCGGATGCTGGAAAGTGAGGGAAGTCCCTATTACACGGCCCTGGACCGGGCCCTGGACCGGGTGGACAGGCAGACCCTGAAAATTTTCGGGGTGAATCTGGGCTACGAGGGCTGCAGCAAGGGCGCCCGCCGCATCCGGGAGACGGAGGCGCAGGCGGGCTTCAACGTGCCCTGGGCCCTGACCATGTTCGCCGGCCGGGAGGGCCTATCCCGCATCTACATCCAGCGGATGATCTCGGAGGGCACCGCTCTGGGCATTCACGTGTATCTGCTGGTGGACCGGGGCTTGTCTGGACCCGAGTTAGAGCAGCTACTCCAGGACAACAAAACCTGCGCCTTTGTGGTCTTTACCAGCGGGGCGCGTTCCGCTGACTGGGACCTGAGCCGGCTGCGCTGCCAACACAATTTGATGATCTCCGTCGAGGCGGACCAACCCCTGGCCCTGGAGCTCTGTCAAGCTCTGACAGAAGAGCGGATGCTCTACGCTGTGCACCGCCAGTACAACGCCCAGTCCGCCCAGCCGGTACTGGAGCCAGCACAGATGGAGGCGCTGGAGGCGTTGGGGCCCCTGTTTGTGCTGTTTTATCCTGCCCAGGGGGTTGCGCAGCAGGTCCGCTGCGCCATGCACCGCCGGGTCGAGGCCTGCCGCAACGCCCAAAGCTACCCCTTCGGCCTCATAGAGCTGTCGGAAGACCTGTTGGCCATTGACCAGATTATTTCTGACGGGCCCTGCTCGCTGGCCTTCCTGCCGGACGGGCAGGCCGCCACCGCCCAGGGCGTTTTGGACGGGTCTGGCTTTAATATTCGGACTACACCGCTTCCCGCCATTCTCCGGGCCGCCCTTCCCAAGCCGCCGGCACCAGAGGCCACCTAATTGCGCGCCGCAAGCCATTAAAAAAGTCTTCTCGGCAGTCTGATACGTTTTTCAGCCATTTCTACGTTTGGCTTGCAATCGGCAGGCTGTGACGCGGGGGCATGCAAAGCATGCCCCCGCGTCTGTATTTTTTGTTCAATTTGGACTAGCCGCCCATGCAAATTCGCCGCAGCAGGCGCATCGCCAAATCTTTCACGCTCAGCCGAAGCACGGCGCTCTCCGCCACCAGGGGCACCTCCGCCAGTACTTCCTCTCCGGCCCGAACCGTGAGCGTACCCAGACGCTGCCCCTGGCTCACCGGTGCCGTGACTGACTGCTCTAGCTTCACTTCCCGGGTGACGGACTGACGCAGGCTCTTGTCAATCAGCAGCTCCTTTTCTCCCGAGGCCACAGGCTGGACCTTGCCCGCCTGCCCCAGCACCACAGGCACCGGCTGCAGGGTCTCCTCCTCCTGCACCGATACTAGGGCGTAATTGGCAAAGCCATAGTCCAGCAGGGCCTTGGCCGACTGAAACCGGTCCGTAGAACTGGCGCAGTGGAGAACCACCGCGACGAGCTCCAACCCATCCCGCTGGGCGCTGGCCGACAGGCAGTGCCCGGCGCTGGAGGTGAAGCCGGTCTTTAGTCCCGTGGTCCCCTCATAGAACCGGACCAGCTTGTTGGTGTTGGCCAAGCCGAACGCGCCGTCCCGCACCGTATCCATCCAGATGGTGGTGAACCGCTTGATATCCGGGTGGTTGAGCAGCAGCTCCCGGGACATTACGGCGATGTCATAGGCGCTGGTCAGATGCTCGGCTGCCGACGGCTCATCGTCCAGCCCCGTGCAGTTGACAAAATGGGTGTCCTCCATGCCCAGCTCCTGGGCCCGTTGGTTCATTTTTTCCACAAACCCCGCCTCACTGCCGGCAATGTATTCGGCCATGGCGCAGGCGCAGTCGTTGGCGGAGGATACCGTAATCGATTTGACCATATCCTCCACGCTCATGGTCTCTCCCACCTTCAGGTACACCTGGCTGCCGCCCTTGGCCGCCGCCGTCTCGGAGGCGGTGACCATATCCTGCCAGCCGATCTTGCCGCTATCGATGGCCTCCATGATTAGGAGCAAGGTCATCACCTTGGTGACGCTGGCCGGCGCCAGTCGGGTGTGCGCCTCGGTTTCGTAAAGCACGGTGCCCGTGGCCAGATCCATGAGGACCGCCGACGGCGCGGCAAGCTGCAGGTCCGCGGCCCGCGCGCCAGTGGGCAGAGCCGCCGCAAAGAGAAGTATCGCCATGAAAATGCTAAGAATTCGTTTACCCATATCCATCCCTCCCGGTTTTGGTACAACCTATGCGTTTTGGGACAAGAATATGCCCGTCCTCGTCGCAGAGGACTGCGCTTCCGCAAAGCCCCACCCGAATGGGTGGGGCTTCTTGTCCGCTCCGTCTGGGCTCCTCTCCTCGCAAAACCCTTCGGTTTCGCGGGGTCCCCTTTTCTAACCAAACCGAACCCGCTGCGCTGGGCTTCAGATTGGTTTTTTGTTGCGCCTTTACGGGGGTGCCTCCATGGTGTCCTGTAGGGGTGAGCTTCGCTCGCCTCTACAGTTATCAGGTGCAGGCAAAAGCCCAAACCCAGTATCGCCAAATCCAACGCATTCTGTAGTGGTTATGTCTGCCGTGCGGCTCGGCCGTCTCCATTGATGATGTCCAGGTAGACCTCCCGGGGCAGCATGGGGGTCTCTAGCGCCGCAATCGTCGCCTCGTCCAGACAGCCGTGCTCAGCGAACATCCGGCCTGCCTGCTCCATTTTCGCCAGAAGTTCGTCCGCCAGGGGCGCCGCCGCCGGGACGTTCAGCATAGGCGCCTCGGAGATGCAAATCGCCTGGGCATCCTTCCCAAACAGGTTCCGGAACTGCTGGACCGCCGGGTCAAAGTTTCCGGGAAAGCTGGGAAAGCCGCAGCCACAGATCATCAAAAACTTCTTCGTATGCATATCATAGCGGCTCCGATGGACCACTCGCCCGTCCTGCTCCAGCATTTCCATGCGGGACAAAGGTAGCATTCGGTCTACAATCGCCTTGAGCGGCGACGGCATGCCATAGCAGTACAAGGGGAAGCTGAACAGCACCAGGTCCGCTTGCAGGATCTGCTCCAAAATTTCCTCCATGCCGTCGTGCTGTACGCAGCCCGCGGCTCCAGGGGCCCAGCAGCCAAAACAGCCCAGGCAGGGCTCAACGTTTTGGTCAATGGCCCGCAGGCAGGTGATCTCCTGGTCCCCCTCCTCCCGAACCCCCTTTAAAAAGGCGCGCGTCAGGCGCATGGTGTCGCTTTTTTCCTTGGGACTCCCATTCAGTATAAGAATACGCATTTTTATAGTTCCTCCCGTTTCTGTTCGGCCGGCCCCTCCAGGTGGTAGCAGCAATTCTCCTGCTCCACCTGAAAACCCAAGCCCAAATACAGGCCGATGGCGGTTTCATTGTCCCCGTCCACAACCAGATCCATCTGCTTCAGGCCCAGGGGGCCGAATGCCTCCTGGAGCAGCCGGCACAGCACGGCGGTGCCCAGGCCCCGGCCCCGCCAGCCGTCCCGGACGCCGATCAATTCCGCGGTTCCCCGGGGCAACCCATTGTCCCGCAGCACGCCGTACGCCAATAGCGCGCCGTCGTCCACAACCCCAAAGGCCCGGCGGCTCCGGCCCAGGGTCTGTAGCAAATCCCGGCCGGAGACGTACACGGCGGGAAAGACCTGCTCGTGCAGCGCCGCCAGTTGGGGCCAAAGCGGCCGCTCCAGGGGTGCGGCGATCCAAGCCGACGGGCGGGGACGAAAGGCCTCCCGCTCCAGGAGAAGCTGGTATTCGTTGACCTCCCGCCGTGCGCCCAAGTCCTCCAGCAGCCGGGCACAGGCCAGGTTTTCCCGGGGGAAAAAGAAGGTGAACCGCATGGGCGCGGGCAGTTTCTTCCCCAGCGCCTTCAACAGCGCCCCGCCCACAGGGTCATAGGATGGGGCGTCCACCAGCAACGTGCAGTCCGTGTTGTGCTTTTCCCAGTCCGTGTAGGAATTCAGCAGGCCCTGGACCAGGCCCTCCTTCCAATAGACCAGACACTGCCCCGCCGCGACGCCCTCCGCCAAATCCGCCACGATGGCGTCCCGGCTCTTGGGACAAAAGGCGCTGCCCAGCGCCGGATCTTGATTGCAGCGGAAAGCGAAATCCGCCGCTTTGTCCAGGTCTTCCCGGCTGCAGGGCAAAATTCGCCCCTCCGGCAAATTGGCCATTTTCGTTTCCTCCTCTTTCATTCAAATTCGGGGGCATCGCCATTCCGCCATGCCATATTCCCCGCGGCCCGGCTTCCAGCCTATGGAACGGGACCCGCCGGTCGCGACGTGCGGCCGTTTTTGTTATTTTAGCAGCGTCCTCCGGGATTTGCAAGGCGTAGCTTTACAGGGTCTTTCGCTTTCGCTGTCCGCCTGTATGAAAATTCCCGCGCCGCGAGTCCTTGGCTAGGAGCGAGCCGCGCTCGCCCGCGGAACGACCGCAGTTCGTTCCCTACAGAGGCACTTTTGAAAGACAGCCCGTAGGGGCGTGCTTCGCACGCCCGCGGAACGGTCGAAGACCGTTCCCTACAAGGCGTTATCTGGCGGCCGCAGGCCGCCCCTGCAAGGTGGATCCAAAATCCCTGTAAACGCTTCCATCATTTTCCCGTCAAAGGTATGCAAAATTCTTGACTATGGCTGCGCATCGGGTCATGTCCCACTCCCTCCCCCATCATTTTCCAAAATTTCACAATTTAAGGGGTTGCAAACGTCCGGTTCTTTTGCTATACTCTATAATGGTGTAGGATTTGGCTCTTTTATAAAAAGAATCCGATCCGCTCTATTGTATCCGCAACCGGCAGATATGATGGAACCGCTTACAACTGCCACGGTGTCCGGGAAATCCGCGGACTCCGTTTGACAGGGCGTGTTTTTGCCCATGATTTTTAGAAAACAAGAAAGAAGGAATTTCCATGCGTTCCACCCTTATGGACACCATCGGCTTCGTCCAGCAATATGATCCGGAGATAGGCGAGTTGATGGAGCAGGAGCTCGGCCGGCAACGGGGCGGCCTGGAGCTCATCGCCTCGGAGAACTTTACCTCGCCGGCGGTTCTGGCCGCCATGGGTTCTGTGCTCACCAACAAATACGCTGAGGGCCTTCCCAGCCGGCGCTACTACGGCGGCTGTGAATACGTAGACCAAATCGAATCCATCTGCATTGAGCGGGCCAAGGCCCTGTTTGGCGCGGAATTTGCCAACGTGCAGCCCCATTCCGGCGCTCAGGCCAATCTGGCCGTGCTGACCAGCCTTCTGGCCCCGGGAGACACCTTCCTGGGCATGGCCCTGCCCAGCGGCGGTCACCTGACCCATGGCAGCCCCGCTAACCTCTCCGGCCGCTATTTTCACGCCGTTTCCTATGGGGTGGACCCGGACACCGGCCGCATTGATTACGACCAGGTGCGGGACCTGGCCAAAAAGCACCAGCCCAAGCTAATTTTGGCCGGCGCCTCCGCCTACCCCCGGGCCATTGACTTTCGGCTGTTCCACGAAATCGCCCAGGAAGTGGGCGCTCTGCTGATGGTGGACATGGCCCACATCGCGGGCCTGGTGGCCGGCGGGATGCATGAGAGCCCCGTGCCCTACGCGGACGTGGTAACCACCACCACCCACAAGACCCTCCGGGGACCTCGGGGCGGTCTGATTCTGGGCAAGAAGGACCTGGAGAAGCGGCTGAACAGCGCGGTCTTCCCTGGGACCCAGGGCGGGCCCCTGATGCACGTCATCGCCGGGAAGGCCGTGTGCTTCCGGGAGGCGATGACCCCCGCGTTCCGAGCCTATGCCGCCTCCGTGGTGGAAAATGCCCAGGTTATGGCCCAGACCCTGTTGGAAGAGGGCTTTCAGCTGGTCTCCGGCGGCACGGACAATCATATGGTTTTGGCGGATCTGCGGCCTCTGGGCCTCACCGGGAAGGAGCTCCAGGAGCGCTGCGACCAGATCCACATCACACTCAATAAAAACCAGATTCCCGCGGACCCGGAGAAGCCCTCGGTCACCAGCGGCGTGCGCATCGGCACGCCGGCAGTTACCACCCGGGGCCTGGGACCCCAGCAGATGCGCCAGATCGCCCACTGCATCGGTCTGTGCGCCAAGGATTTCCCCGGCGCTCAGGCGCAGGTGCGGGAAACAGTGGCGGACATCTGCCGCCGCTTTCCCCTCTATGAGACCGATGGGCAGCTTACAAAATCGGCGGTGGACCCGATTCATTGACCGAAGCCCGCGGCGCGGAGAAACCGGCCCCCATTCTGATTCCGTTCACCGGCCTGAATGCCGTTTGCCCTTGACAAAGGCGGGCGGAAGCTGATATGGTAAGCGCAGAACTAAAACCGGCTGATACGGAGCCGGAAAGGGGCGGTTTTCATGCAATTAAAACCACATCCGGCCGGCTGCCGGCGCTGGTTCCGGCGCCACATCTGGACGATTCTCATTCTGATCCTGGCGGCCGGGCTATTCGCGGGCCTGTACGCCTATGCCCACCAGGGCGGGGATCCGCAGCCGGACCCGGCTGCGGAATACGCGGAATATGAGAACGCCGTGGTACTGGAAATCCTCTCAGATTCCTGCCAGCCGGACCCCACCGCCGACGGGGGCTATCGGGGCAGCCAGAGTCTGCTGGCAGAGGTAAAGACCGGTCGCTATCAGGGCCAGACTTTGTTGACGTCCAATACCGTGGGGCCGCTGTATGGGGAGCCTGTCTCCGTGGGGGACGGGGTGACTCTGCTCATCTCCACCTACGAGGACGGGTCGCACACCGCTACCGTATACGAATACAACCGCAGCACCGCCGTCTACTGGATTCTGGGCGCCTTTTTGCTGGTCACCGTGCTGGTGGGCGGCAAAACTGGAGCGAAGTCCGTGCTGGGCCTGGGCCTGACCGTGGCGTCGCTGCTGTTTTTGCTTATCCCGCTGCTGATGAAGGGCTGGCCCACCATTCCCACCACCTTTTTCCTGTGCTCCTACGTAGCGGTGGTCTGCTTTGTGCTGCTGGGCGGGACCAACCGGAAAATTCTCTGCGCCTGCCTGGGCACCATCGCGGGCATGGCCCTGGCCATGGTTTTTGGATTGGCGGCCCAGGCCCTGGCCCGCGTCAACGGCCTGCGGATCGCAGACGTGGAGCCCCTGCTCCAGCTGCGGCAGACTGGCACGCCCATCGGCCTAAGGGGCTTGCTGGTGGCTGGTATCATCGTGGCGGCCCTGGGCGCGGTGATGGACGTGGCCATGAGTATTTCCTCAGCGCTGTGGGAAATCAAGGCCGTGAACCCCGGCCTGACCCGCAGAGAGCTCTGGAAGTCCGGCATGAACATCGGACGGGACATGGTGGGAACCATGACCAACACCCTGATCCTGGCGTTTCTGGGCAGCGGCTTCACGCTGATCCTCTACCTGTACTCCCTGAATTTGTCCTTTCACCAGCTTATGAGCTCCAGTTACCTGGCCCTGGAGGTCATCAGCGCCGTGGCCAGCGCCATCGGCGTGATCCTGTCCGTGCCGGTGACCGCCCTGCTAGGATCCCTGTTTTTCGGGAGCCGGCCGGTTCAGGCATCGTCCGAGTCCAAGATACAGGCATAATCAGCAGGTCCCTGCAAAGGCTTCGCCATTGCAGGGACCTGCTGCCGCTTTATTCGATGGTGCGTCTGTAGGAGCGGCCTGCGGCCGCCCCGGAAAATTCCCCGAATCCGGATGTAGGGAACGACCTGCGGTCGTTCCGCGGGCGTGCAAAGCACGCCCCTACAGGGTGCGGTGTGGTTTCAGGGGGCGGTCTTCGGCCGTTCCCCGGCCGTGCGCAGCTCGCCCCTACGGGGTGCAGTGCGATTTCGGGAGTGTAGGGGCGACCTGTGGTCGCCCGCGGGCGTGGGTCGCACGCTCCTACAGAGGAACCTCCACCTCCATGTGAGATTCCAGTACCAGAGGGCGGCCGGTTCTGGGATGAGGCAGCTCCAGCCGCCTGGCGCACAGCTGCTGCCCCTGCAAGCCCAGCGACGCGGACCGGGCCTGAGACGCCGCCGTGCCGTATTGGGGATCCCCCAGAATGGGAAAGCCCAGGTAGGCGCAGTGGACCCGCAGCTGGTGGGTCCGGCCTGTGAGGGGCCGCAGCTCCAGAAGGCTCCAATCCGGCCCCCGTTTCAGAACCCGGTATTCGGTCCGGGCGGGCTGCCCGTCCGGCCGCACCTGCCGCAACAGGCTGGGCAACGGCAGCCGGGCGATGGGCGCGTCGATGAGGCCGTCGTCCAGGTCCGGCACCCCGAATACCAAGCCGTTGTAGGTCTTCTTCAGCGCTCCGGCGGCATGCAGCTCGTTGAGCAGCCGGTGTATGTGGGCGTTCTTTGCCAGCAGCACCAGGCCGAAGGTGTCCCGGTCCAGCCGGGTGGCGGGATGGAACGCGCAGGCCTGACCGGTTCGGCGGTAATAGCCCAGGACCCCGTTGGCCAGGGTATCCGTATTCCGGTGCCGGGAGGGATGGACCAGCATACCGGCGGGCTTGTCCACAGTTAGCAGGTCCTCGTCCTCGTACACAATTTTCAGCGGCAGGTCCTGGGCCGGATAGGAGGGGGCCGGGTCGTCCAGCAGCACCGTGATCCGGTCCCCCGGGCGCACGGGATAATCCGTGTGCTCCGGGCTTCCGTTAACCAAAAGTCCGCCTTTCCATTTGAGTCGATTGACCAGACCGGCGGACAGCCCCAGCTCCCCCCGCAGGAAGCTGGAAAATCGACCGGCCCGCCGGGCGATATGCTGTAGCTCCATACAAAGACCCTGCCGCAGGCCCGCGCCCCGGCTTCCTTTCCCCGCGTTCACGGCGCGGGTTTCAGGTTATTGTACCGGATCGCGTCGAAAAATGCAATCACTCCGGCTTGGCCATGGCGCAGATTTCCAGAACCGTGATGGTCAGCACCGGGGCCAGGAGCATGCCCAGGATCCCCCAAAGGCGATATCCGATATACAGCGCCACCAGAGTCAAAAGCGGATTGAGCCCCAGCTGCCGGCCCACCAAGCGCGGCTCCAGAATGGAGCGGGTTAGAGCCGTGACGCCGTACAGCGCCAAAAGGCCGAAGCCCAGTGCCGTCCGTCCCTGCAGGAAGGCGATGATCCCCCAGGGAACCAGGATGGTGCCGGTGCCCAGCATGGGCAGGGCGTCCACCAGCGCCACCACCGCGCCCAGCAGCAGGGGGAAGCGCACCCGCAGAATGAAAAACCCGACGGTCAGCAGGACAAAGGTGATGGTCATGAGCTTAAACTGGGCGCGGAACCAGCCGCCCAAATTGACCCTCAGGTTTTGCAGCACAGGCATAACCTTTTTTGCCCAAGACTCCGGCAGCTTCCGGGTCAGCCAGGGCCGCAGCCGGGGGAGACGGGCGGAAATCATGAAGCTGGACAAAATTGCCGTGCCAAGAAAGATAAACGTATCCGGCAAGCTGACAATCACATTGGAGGCCGCGCCCAGGACCTTGGAGGATGCCTGGGCGGCCAGGGCAGAGCCACTGGAAAACAGGCCGGAGATACCGCTCTCCAGACCCTGCCGCAGCCGCTCCGGCGCCCGCTCCGCCATGTTGTAAAGCCAGTGCTGAACCTGACCCGCCGTGTGGTCCAGACCCTGGAGCACCGAGGGAAGGCTATCGGCCAGACCGTCCAATTCCTGGAATGCCAGACGGCCCAGGCCCCACAGCGCCAGAAGCAGGCCCACATAGACCCCTGTAATGGCAGTTCCCGTCGCCAGGACCCGGGGGAACTTGGCTTTTCTGGCCAGCAGACCCGCCAGAGGCTCAGCCAGCCACGCCACCGCCAGCCCCACCAAAAATGGCAGGGACAGCGGCAGCAAATACCGCAGGGCCAGCCAAAGCCCCAGCAGCACCGCAGCCAAAATCAAAATTCGATACCAGTTGCCTGTTCCCTTCATGGTTCCTCCCGTTCGGATGTTGAATAAGCTTGCTTTTTCTCTAAAATATGCTACAATGTCTGTGCGGGAACCCCGCGAAAATTCGTGAATTTGTCAATAGGAGGATGCCTCATGGCAAACAACCCAAAGTACTATATCATCGAGTCGGTGGCCCTTCCCGAGGTCTTTTTAAAGGTCGCCGAGGCAAAACGTCTGCTGGACACCGGAGAGGCATCCACCGTCAACGACGCGACCCGCCTGGCCGGTATCAGCCGCAGCGCCTTCTATAAGTACCGGGACTCCATTCTCCCCTTCCAGAATCTGATGGCCGGTCGGATTATCACCTTCCAGCTGACCCTGCACGACGAGACCGGCGTCCTGTCCTCCCTATTAACCATTTTTGCCCAATGGGGCGCAAATATACTGACCATCAACCAAACAATTCCAACCAACGGCTGCGCCATGGTCACCATCTCCGCTGAAACCAACAATTTGCAGATTTCCCTGGAGGAGCTGCTGCGGCACCTGGGCTCTATGACCGGGGTGGTCAAGGCGGAAATTCTGGCCGGGTAACCGGGATATGCGGGATTTTACCTTTTATGCCCCCACCCGCGTGGTCTTCGGGGAAAACGCGGAGCTGCAGGCGGGGCGGCTGATCCGGGACCTGGGCGCGCGGCGGGTCTTTTTGGTTTACGGCGGCGGCAGCGCTGTGCGCAGCGGCCTGCTGGACCGGCTGCAGGCATGCCTTTTGGAAGCCGGGCTCACTGTGATTGCCTTTGGCGGCGCGCAGCCCAACCCCACTCTGGCCCATGCGGAGGCGGGCGCGGCCCTGGCCCGTGAGGCGGGGGCGGACTTTGTCTTGGCTGTGGGCGGCGGCTCCGCCATCGACACCGGCAAAGCCATTGCACACGGGGCGCGGTCGGGCGTTGCCCTCTGGGATCTGTGGACGGGTGCGGAGCCGGTCACGCAGGCCCTGCCTGTGGGCGTGGTGCTGACTATCCCCGCCGCCGGCAGCGAGACGAGCGACTCGGCGGTCCTGACCAACGAGACCGTGGGGCAGAAGCGGGGGCTGAGCTCGGAGCGAAACCGACCGGTCTTCGCCCTTATGAATCCCCGGCTGGCCCTGACTCTGCCTGCCTATCAAATGGCCTGCGGGGTTACGGATATCCTGATGCACACCCTGGACCGATATTTTAACCCGGTCACGGACAATCTGCTCACCGACGCCCTGGCCGAGAGCCTGCTGCGGGTCACGCTGCAGGCGGGCCGGATGCTGCTGCAGGCGCCGGATTACCACGCCATGAGCGAACTCATGTGGTGCGGGAGTCTGTCGCACAACGGCCTCACCGGCTTGGGCGGGGTGAAGGATTTTGCCCCCCACCAGTTGGCCCACCCCCTCAGCGCCCGGTTCGGCGCGGCCCACGGAGCCAGCCTGGCGGCTGTATGGCCCAGCTGGGCCCGCTACGTGTTTCAGCGGAATCCGGCTCGGTTCGCGCAGTACGCACGGCGGGTCTGGGACATGGAAACCGCTGACGACCAGGCCGCGGCCCAACAGGCCATTGACGCGACGGAGCGTTATTTCCAGGCTCTGGGTATGCCTGTCCGGCTGGACCAGCTGGGAATCCCGTCGCAGGAGCCCGCCGTCCTAGAGGACCTGGCGGACCTGTGCACCTATGGTAAGAGCCGGACCATCGGCTCTTTTCAGGTTTTGACCCATGCGGATGTTCTGGCGATCTATCAGCTGGCCAGTCATTGACCCCGGAGGCTTCCGCCCGCCGGACTTGCCCATTGCGGCGAGGCCGGCGGGCGTTTTTTCCGCCGGTCGAAATTCGCCAAATTGTTCCCCGCTGCATAAGATGCCTTGAGACGCCGTTTCGGCGCCTCATGGAGGTGATACTATGCTGATCGTGCAAAAATTCGGAGGGACCTCTCTGTCCAACCGGGAACGGATCCTCGCCGCGGCAAAAATCATCACCCAAGCGGCAAAGCGGGGCAGCCGCGTGGTGGCCGTGGTTTCTGCGCAGGGCAGGACCACGGATGATATGATCGCCCAGGCGGTCTCCATCAATCCCAGGGTCACGGCCCGGGAGATGGATGCGTACCTGGCCACGGGGGAACTGATTTCCGCGGGGCTGCTGGCTATGGCCATCCAGTCCATGGGTTACCAGGTTGTCTCCCTGGCGGGATGGCAAGCAGGCGTTCGCACCGACGACACCCACGGCAACGCCCGGGTTTTGGGGCTGAGCAACGACCGGATCCTGCAGGAGCTGGACCGGGGCAAAATCGTCCTGGTGGCCGGCTTTCAGGGCGTTAGCGCGAGCGGAGACGTGACGACCCTGGGCCGCGGCGGTTCCGATACCACGGCGGTGGCGCTGGCCGTGTTCCTCCACGCCGATCTGTGCCAAATCTACACCGATGTCGACGGGGTCTACGACCGGGACCCGAGAATTTATCCGGACGCAATTAAATTTGACTGGATTTCCTATGAGAAGATGCGCCGGCTCATTGCCGGGGGCGCACAGGTTTTGCATGACCGGTCTGTGGAGCTGGCGCAGCGCCACGGACTGGCCATCGAGGTTTTGTCTTCGTTCACCGGCCAATCCGGCACCATCGTCTGTGCCGAGGGCAGTGGGACATAGCCCCTACAGTATATCCGCGCCCGACGCCAGGTATGAATGCGGTCCCTTTGGAATAAGTTAAATTAGGGACACGGACACCGGCGCCGACGGAAAAAACAAGCCGTTTTTGGCCCGCCCAACGCGGGCCAAAATATTTTTCCGGCGGCTACATGCAGTTCGGCCCCTGCCATCCACCTCGTCGCCAATTGGAGGGATATCCATGAAAAAGGCGCTGCCGATCGGCTTTGTCTGTGCCGCCCTGCTGGGCACGGCCCTGCATTTTCTCTACACCTGGTGCCCTCTGCCTCTGGTGGGGCTTTTCGCCCCGGTCAACGAGAGCGTGTGGGAGCACCTGAAGCTGCTTTACTGGCCCTTTTTAGCCGTTTGCGTTCCCCTGCAATTCCAGGCCGGGAACCCAGCCGCCTTCTGGGGCGCCAGCGCCGGGGCGCTGCTTGTTATGCCCGCCGCGCTCCTGGGCGTCTATTACCCCGCCCGCTACGGCTTTGGCATTTTAAGTCTTGCTTTCGACATCACGTTGTACCTATTGATTCTCGCGCTGGGATTTTGGCTACTGGGCCGGCTCCAAAAAATCGCCCGGGTCGAGCGGCGGGCCGGCGTGCTCATTATGCTGGCGGGTCTTTACGGAAGCGCCCTGTTCATCTGCTCCGCCGCGCCCCTCAGCCTGCCCATTTTCCAGGGTTAACGCCGGATCGTCTCCTTGCGGCGCGCCTCCGGCGGAAAATATTTTTAAATACGAATTGCAGCAAACCGTCCCTGACCGTTCCGCGGGCGAGCCCAGCTCGCCCCTACAGCTGGTGGAGCCTCCGATGGTTTTGTCTTTTTCTTCAGATGGAAACCTGGTATAAAATTCGTCTTTTTCCGCAACCTATTTCCATCCACACAAAATAGGAGGCTGCATCCATGAAAGACGAAGAAAAGAAAGAGCCCATTCCCTGGGAAGCGGCGGATCCCAAGGTGCCGGTCATCCACGGCTCCGTTCCCGGCAGCCGCGGCGAAAACCATCGCCGGAACGAGTTGTAAAAGGCGAAATGCGCTGCTATCATTGCCGCCGTTCCAGCGCTGCGGGCCAATGCCGCTGGCTGGAACGGGGCGGCATCGTCCTGCCCGAACCGCCCCATCGGGGGTAACCGGCTCTTGCTGAGACCGCCCCTTCCACCCGCCCAACCAGAAGCCCCGTCCTGCGAAAAATTCGCGGGGCGGGGTTTTGCGCGCCCGTTGGCGGGCCTTTTTATGAAAAATACCAGTCGGAACGGCCAAGTACGTCTCAAGCAGACCTCTGCGGAGCTTGATGCAGGCCCCTTTTGTAGGATTTGTCAAAAATGGTATTCCCTGGCGGTCTATACTTGACAAGTTCTCCCATTGCCGGTATGATGAAATTCGAGTGAAAAAAAGGGAGTGTTAAAAAACATGAATTGGATCGTACTTCTGACCCTGTTCGCATCCCTGTTGGCCCTGGCCTTCGCCGCATTCAATTTCGTTTCTGTGAAAAGGATGCCCGAAGGCACGGAAAAAATGCGGGAGATCGCTTCCGCAATCCGTGTGGGCGCCAACGCCTTCCTCCGGTATGAGTACAAGGTGCTCTACACTGTGGTGGCTGTGGTGGCCGTGGTACTGGCCGTCATCACCACCTGGCACGCGGCGGCGGCCCTGATCCTGGGCTCCATTTTATCCGGCTGCGCGGGTCTCGTGGGTATGAAAATCGCCACCTACGCCAACGTCCGCGTGGCCAACCGGGCCCGGCTGACCAAGGACATCGGTCAAACGGTCAAGGTCGCCTTTCAGGGCGGCTCCGTCATGGGCCTGTGCGTGGGCGGCTTCGCGCTGCTGGGGCTGTTCCTGGTTTACCTGATCTTCGGCATCTGCATGGGTCAGGCCGCCGTCACGGAGGCGACCTATACCAATCTTTTGGGCCTTACTTTTAATCCCTTCACTATGACCCTGTCCGGGTATGCCCTGGGCTGCTCCCTGGTGGCCATGTTCAACCGGGTGGGCGGCGGCATTTACACCAAGGCCGCAGATATGGGTGCGGACCTGGTGGGCAAAACCGAGGCCCACATTCCGGAGGACGACCCCCGGAATCCCGCCACCATTGCGGACAACGTGGGCGACAACGTGGGCGACGTGGCGGGCCTGGGCTCGGACCTGCTGGAGAGCTTTGTGGGCGCCATTGCCTCCGGCGTGATTCTGGCCTATCACATGTTCTCTAAATCCCTGGCCGAGGGCACCGGTATGTCCCGGGAGCTGCTCCAGCAGATGGTGCTGTTCCCCATGATTTTCGTGGCGGTGGGCCTGCTGGCCTGCTGCGTGGGCATCGCCTCCCTGCTGTTCAAACGGAAAATGTCCAACGACCCCCACAAGGACCTCAATGGCGCCACCTACGTGGCCTCCGCGGCCACCATCCTCCTGGGCCTGGGGGTGGCCTGGCTGGCGTTCCGGAGCTTTGACGCGGATCTGCTGCGCCGGGCGGCAGGCTTCTCTGCAGGCTTCCTGTCCCCGTGGATCGCGGCGGCCATCGGCGTGATTTCCGGCGTTCTGATCGGAATCATCGCGGAGCATTACACCTCCGCGGACTACCGGCCAACCAAGCGGCTGGCCCAGGCCTCCGTGGAGGGCCCCGCCCTGACCATCACCCAGGGTCTGGCCCTGGGCATGAAGAGCTGCATGGCCCCCTGTGTCATTCTGGGCGCCGGCATCATCGTCTCCTACAGCGTGTCCGGTATGTATGGCGTGGCCATGGCGGCCATGGGCATGCTGTCCTTCGTCACCGCCACGGTCTCCGTGGACACCTACGGCCCCATCGCAGACAACGCTGGCGGCATTGCGGAGATGTCCCACCTGGAGCCGGAGGTCCGGCGTATTACGGACACCTTGGACTCCGTGGGCAACACCACCGCGGCCATTGGCAAGGGCTTTGCCATTGGCTCCGGCGCGCTTGCCGCCCTGGCCCTCATGATTTCCTATCTGTACTCCTACAACGACTTCTCTACGGACCTCATTCTCAACGTCATCGAGCCTATGACCCTGGCCGGGGTAATCGTGGGCGGCGCGCTGCCCTTCCTGTTCTCCGGCATGCTCATTGAGGCCGTGGCCAAGGCCGCCCGGAAGATGGTGGACGAAGTCCGGCGGCAGTTCCGGGAAATTCCCGGCATTCTCACCGGAAAGGCCACCCCGGACTACAAAACCTGCATTGAGATCTCCTCCCGGGGCGCCATCGGGGAGATGAAGCTCCCCTCCCTGCTGGCCATCGTGGTTCCCGTGGCCTGCGGCTTCATCTTTGGACCTAGATTCGTGGGCGGCCTTATCATCGGCTCCACGGTCTGCGCCATTATGATCGCCATTTTCACCGGCAACGCTGGCGGCGCCTGGGATAACGGGAAGAAGTACATTGAGACCGGCGCCATTGCCGGGCACGCCAAGGGCAGCGCAGCGCACGATGCGGCAATCGTAGGCGACACCGTGGGCGACCCCCTGAAGGACACCGTAGGGCCCTGTCTGGACATTTTCATCAAAATCATGTCAACTGTTTGCCTGGTGACGGTCTCCGTCTTTGCAAGCAACAACCTGGCCGCCCTATTGGAAAAGTTCTTTTAGCCGTACATCCGTTCTCTGAACCCTCCGCCGCGCGCCGTATATTTCGGCGCGCGGCTATTCACGCGCCACCAGTAGAACTCTGTAGGGGCGCGCGATCCTCGCCAGCAAAATGACTGCAGGTCGTTTCCTGCAAGGCGTAAGGGGGCGGCCGCAGCCACACCCCCTCAGCCGCACCATCGAAAGACATTCTGTAGGGGCGAGCTGTGCTCGCCCGCGGAACCGTCGAAGACCGTTCCCTACAAGAGACCGGCAGGCGGCCGCAGCCCCGCCCCCTCAGCCGTACCATCGAAAGACATCCTGTAGGGGCGAGCTGTGCTCGCCCGCGGAACGGTCGAAGACCGTTCCCTACAAAAGATCGGCGGGCGGCCGCAGCCACACCCCCTCAGCCGTACCATCGAAAGACATCCTGTAGGGGCGAGCTGTGCTCGCCCGCGGAACGGTCGAAGACTGTTCCCTACAAAAGATCGGCGGACGGCCGCAGCCACACCCCCTCAGCCGTACCATCGAAAGACATTCTGTAGCGGCGAGCTGTGCTCGCCCGCGGAACGGTCGAAGACTGTTCCCTACAAAAGATCGGCGGACGGCCGCAGCCACACCCCCTCAGCTGCACCATCGAAAGACATTCTGTAGGGGCGA
>CBCTHM010000017.1:0-48980 GCA_965146675.1 uncultured Eubacteriales bacterium
GTGCTTCGCACGCCCGCAAGGGTGCCGATGTGGCAGGGAAGCCCAACGGGCGAGCGCAGCTCGCCCCTACGGAAGCGTATCGAAAGAAAAATGTAGGGGCGAGCTTTGCTCGCCCGCGGAACGAGCGCAGCTCGCCCCTACAACCCGCCGTCGAAAGACATCCTACAAAGACCGCAACAAAAAACCAAACCGGAGCCCAGCGAAGCGGGTCCGGTTTGGAGAGGAGGGGCAAGGGAGCGTGCGAAGGTTTCCCCACCAGGGGGAACCGGAGCGAAGCGGACTTTGCCCCGACGAGCACGCCCGCGGAACGACCGAAGGTCGTTCCCTACAGCCTAAAAATTCTCCCAAGCGGACGGCCGCAGCCCGCCCCTACGACCGGTAGGTATCCCACCGCTGGAGCAGGCCGGATTGCACCATGGAGACAAAGTCCCCGTCGGCCACGATAATATGGTCTGCCAGGACGATGTCCACCGCCCGGAGCGCGGCGTCCAGGAGCCGGGTGACCGACACGTCCTGCTCCGAGGGCAGGGCGATGCCGCTGGGGTGGTTATGGGCCAAAACTACGGTGCTGGCGTTCAGGGACAGGGCGTAGGCTACAATGTTGCGAATGGGGACGCCGGTAGAATCGGCGCTGCCCTCTCCGAACATACGGCAGGCAAGCACCTTGCACTTGGCGTCCAGGCACAAAACACACACGGTTTCGTCCCGTCGACCGAAGAATTGGGGCACCAGATAATTTCCGCATTGCTCCACCGTGGTGAGGATTTCGGCCTTGGAAGCCCGCCGGACCTGGTAAAACCGGGCGGCCGCGGTGATCAGGGCGATGAGGGTGGAGGCGTGGGCGCCAACGCCCGGCACCTGCTCCAGATCGATTGTCGGCGCCTCTAGGACACCGGCGAAGGAGCCGAATCGGTCCAGCAGCGCGTGGGCAATGGGATTGGTATCTTTTTGTGGGATTGCATAAAACAGGAGCAGCTCCAGCACCTGAATTTCGTCGAAGTTGTCCAATCCTTCCTGTCGAAATCGGTTCTTCAGCCGCTCCCGGTGACCCTGATGGATGGACATGTTATACCTCCCAATTGAATACCTAAAATACTTGCTATTTTCTGCCAATTCCGATAGAATAGGACAAAAGATGAAAAATGTCGAAATGCGACGGACGAGTGGAAGAATTTTTCTGCGGGGGAATTTCGAATTCTGCGCATCCTAGACAGGAAGGGCATGCCCGGACTGGCATCCCGTGGGACAGGAGGAGAACCATGGAACAATCGTACGATTGGCAAGCTGGACTAGAGCTTTTTGATCGGCCCGCGTTTGCGGCCAGCGCGGGCCGGATTACCTATGTCAATCAGGCCGCACAGAAACAGATGATTGAAGTGGGGCAGGCGGTGGCCCCCCTGCTGCTGACGGGGGCGGAGGAATACGCCTCGTTTACCGACGGCTGCCTCTGGCTGACCGTGCGGGTCATGGGGGCAACCAGGGGCGCAGCCGTTCATATTATGGATGGGACGTCCGTGTTCCTCCTGGACCTGGAGCCGGAGGGGCTGCAAATGTTGGCCCTGGCCGCGCAGAATCTGCGCAGGCCCCTGGGCAACATCATGACCGCCGCAGACCGGCTGTTCCCAGCCCTGAGCAAAATGGAGGACCCGGCAATTGCTAAGCAGATGGCCTGGATCAACCAGGGCCTGTACCAGCTCCTGCGTATCGTGGGCAATATGGCGGATGCGGAGCAGTATCAGGTGATGGCTGCGCCGAATCTGGAGCAGACGGAGCTGGGCGTCTTTTTCGCAGAACTGTTCCATAAGGCCCAAACCCTCTGCGAGGGCAAGCAGGTCCAAATCACCTTTACCCGGCCGGCGCAGCCCGTGTTTGCCGCCATTGACCGGCCAAAGCTGGAACGGGCGGTGTACAATCTGCTGTCCAACGCCCTGCATTACACGCCCCAGGGAGGGCGAATCTCCGCCCGGGTGGAGTTGGCAGGTAGCAAAGCGGTCCTGCGGATCCTAGACAGCGGGGAGGGCTTGGCCCAGGAGGTCCGGCAGAGCCTGTTCTCCCGTTACCGGAGAACCCCCACCATAGAGGATGGCCGACATGGAATCGGCCTGGGCCTGCTGCTGGTGCGGCAGGTGGCCGCTATGCACGGCGGGGCGGTGCTCATCGGTCCCGAGGCGGAAGGCGGCACTATGGCGGCGGTCTCTCTGGACCTGCAGGCCAGGCCGGAGCTGCAGCTCCGCTCCCCCCGAGTCTGCGTGGATTACGCTGGGGAACGGGACCACTGCCTCATCGAGCTGTCCGACGTGCTGCCTGACGCTGCCTTTGAAGTGAGCAAGATCAATTGATGCGTTCCATTGTGCCGGCCTGGGAGTTCTCAGGCCGGCGATTCGTCGCCGGAAGGCTCCGGCTGGGCGGGCAGCGTGGCCAACGCGTCTCGGAGATACTGCCCCGTGAAGCTGTCTGGATGGGCGGCCAACTCCTCCGGGGTGCCGGTGGCCACCACCGTGCCGCCTCCGTCGCCGCCCTCCGGACCCAGGTCGATGAGGTAATCCGCCGTTTTGATCACATCCAGGTTGTGCTCGATGACCACCACCGTGTTGCCCGCTTCCACCAGGGCCTGGAGCACCTCAATGAGCTTTTGCACGTCGGCGGTGTGCAGGCCGGTGGTGGGCTCGTCCAGGATATAGATGGTGGAGCCCGTGGAGCGCTTGGACAGTTCAGTGGCCAGCTTCACCCGCTGGGCCTCTCCGCCGGACAGGGTAGTGGAGGCCTGGCCCAGCTTGATATAGCCCAGGCCCACGTCCACCAGCGTCTGAACCTTGTGCCGGATGCGGGGCAGGTTCTCAAAAAACTCCACTGCCTCCTCCGCGGTCATCTCCAGAACGTCGGAGATGTTTTTTCCCTTATAGAGCACCTCCAGGGTTTCCCGGTTGTACCGCCTGCCCCGGCAGACCTCGCAGGGAACGTACACGTCCGGCAGGAAGTGCATCTCAATTTTCACCAATCCGTCGCCGCAGCAGGCCTCGCACCGTCCGCCCTTTACATTAAAGCTAAACCGCCCGGGTCCATAGCCCCGCATTTTTGCGTCGGCGGTGGAGGCGAATAGGTCCCGGATGTCGTTGAACAGCCCTGTATAGGTGGCGGGGTTGGACCGGGGCGTCCGGCCGATGGGGCTTTGGTCAATGTCGATGACTTTGTCCAGATGCTCCAGACCCGTAATGGCCCGGCAGGCGCCCGGACGGGTTCGGGCGCGATTGAGCTTGGCCGCCAGAGTCTTGTACAAAACCTCGTTGACCAGGCTGGACTTGCCGGAGCCGGAGACGCCGGTGACGCAGGTAAAGGTCCCCAGGGGGATGGACACGGTGATGTCCTGCAAATTGTTTTCCCGGGCGCCCTCCACCGTCAGGAAGTTTCCGTTTCCCTCTCGCCGTTGGGCGGGGATGGGGATTTTTTTTACGCCTGAAAGGTATTGGCCGGTGATGGAGCTGGGACAGGCCATAATCTCCTCCGGGGTGCCTGCGGCCACGATCTGTCCCCCGTGCACCCCGGCGCCGGGGCCCACGTCCACGATATAGTCCGAGGCCCGCATGGTGTCTTCGTCGTGCTCCACCACGATCAGGGTATTTCCCAGGTCCCGCAGGTGCTTCAGGGTTTCCAGCAGTCGGCCGTTGTCCCGTTGGTGCAGGCCGATGGAGGGCTCGTCCAAAATATACAGCACGCCCATGAGGGACGAGCCGATCTGCGTGGCCAGGCGGATGCGCTGGCTCTCGCCCCCGGAGAGGGTGCCGGCGTTGCGGCTGAGGGTCAGGTATTGCAGGCCCACGTCCCGGAGGAAGCCCAGCCGGGCCTCAATCTCCTTGAGAATGGGGGCGGCGATCATTGCTTCGTTGCCCTGCAGGTGCAGACCCTCCAGGAAGGCCAGGGCCTGCATCACAGGCAGCCGGCAGAAGTCCGCCAGGCCCATGCCGTTCACTGTGACGGCCCGGGCAATATCCGATAGGCGGTCGCCGTGACAATGGGGGCAGGGAGAGGTGGACATACACTCCTCCAGCTCCTTGCGCATGGCGTCGGACTGGGTCTCCCGATACCGCCGCTCCAGGTTGTTGAGGATTCCCTCAAAGGGCTGCTCCAGAACGCCTCGCCCGGTCCCCCGATTGTAGTATAGCTTCAGCTTTTCTCCCTTGGTTCCATAGAGAATCACGTCCATAACCTCCTTGGACAAAGCGGAGATGGGGTCCGTGAGGGAGAAGTGATATTTTTTCGCCAGGGCGTCAAAGTACATGCGGAAAATGGAATCGGTCCGGGTGTTGGCCCAGCCGGAGATTTGAATGCCTCCTTCCAGAATGGAGCGGCTGGGGTCCGGGATGGCCAGGGCAGGGTCCGCCTTGAGCCGGAATCCCAGGCCGGAGCACTCCGGGCAGGCGCCGTAGGGATTGTTGAAGGAGAACATACGGGGGGACAGCTCCGACAGACTGATGCCGCAGTCGTCGCAGGCATAGTTCTGGGAGAAGTCCAGGTCCTCCCCTGCGTCGGGCAGGTGAATCACCACTAGCCCCCCGGCATGGGCACAGGCGGTCTCGATGGAGTCTGTGAGCCGGCGCCGCAGGTCGGGCCGCAGCACCAGACGGTCTACCACCAGCTCAATGGTGTGTTTTTTATTTTTCTCGCAGGGAACGTCCTCGCCCAGGTCGTAGAGGATGCCGTCCACCCGGACCCGGGGAAAGCCGCTCTTGCGGGCGTCCTCCAGGACCTTCCGGTGTTCGCCCTTTTTGCCCCGAATGACGGGGGAGAGAACCATAAACTTGGTGCCCTCCGGCAGCGCCATGACCCGATCCACAATCTGGTCGATGGTCTGCCGGCGGATTTCCTTGCCGCAATTGGGGCAGTGAGGCACGCCCACCCGGGCCCAGAGCAGGCGCAGGTAGTCGTAAATCTCCGTCACGGTGCCCACGGTGGAGCGGGGATTTTTGGAGGTGGTCTTTTGGTCGATGGAGATGGCGGGGGAGAGCCCGTCGATGGCGTCCACGTCCGGTTTGTCCATCTGGCCCAGAAACTGGCGGGCGTAGGAAGACAGGGACTCCACATAGCGCCGCTGGCCCTCGGCGTAGATGGTATCAAAGGCCAAGGAGGACTTTCCGGAGCCGGACAAGCCGGTGAAGACCACCAGCTTGTCCCGGGGTATGGTCAGGTCCACGTCCTTCAGATTGTTCTCCCTAGCGCCCTTTACAGTGATTGCGTCGTTCATGCATGGCTCCTAACATGTAAATTTCGTGTTCTTTGTATTATACCATTATTCGCGGGTCTTCACAATAGAAGTTTGAAAAGAAATCCTCGGGATACGGATAGGCTGGAGGCAGGGCCCCATGGGGTATCTGTCGATGGGGGGTGTGTAGGAGCGACCTTTGGCCGCCCGCAGGCGAGCGCAGCTCGCCCCCTACGAAATTTCTATAGACGGTGCGCTGTATGAGCGAGCAGTGAAATGGGTTCGGTATTTCCGGAAGTTTCTTCTGGAAAATGGTTGCCTTTTCCCGGCCTAAGGTGCTATAATAGCTTTGTTCCATGTGCAGTGGAGCGAGGGATGCTTTTACCCGCCGTTTTTACGAGGAAAGGATGAGACGCCATGCTCGGTAGTTCCGCAGTGGTTTTCGTTCCGGATGACAGACACAGAACCGGAGAGGATCGGCCCCTGCTGCTGCGCAGGGTGCTGGGCGCCCCGTTGCTCTGCTGGCTGGCCGCGGCTCTGGCTAGAGACGGCGTGCGCCGTTTTTTTCTGGTTGCACCTCCGGAGGCCTTGGAGCAGGCGCGGGCCTGCTTCGCTGCAGATCTGGCGGTGACGGTCTGCGCGGAGCAATCTCCCGCGGACCTTCTGCACGTATTTTTGTCCACAGCGCCGGAGGAGGAAGACCAGGTGACTGTGGTGACAGGCCCCGCTTTATATCTGCCGGAGCCCGAGACCAGACCGGCTCATCCTGGCGCCGCCCGCCGGGCCGCCTGCCGGGTGGACCGGCTGCGCCTGATGGAGGCGTTGGACCAGGGGGGCCCCGTGGACGCGCTTTTGGTTCGGGCCGGTGAGGCCTGTGGCGAGGAGGACGGTTTTTTTGCTGTCTCCAGCTCCATGGAGTTGCCGGCTTGGCAAAAAATATTGATGAGAAACCAACTATTCCGCCTGGCCGGCCAGGGGGTGGACATCTGGGACTTGGACCACTGCTATGTAGGTCCCTGGGTCACTGTGGGCACGGGGACAGAGCTGCTGCCAGGTACCATTTTGCAGGGTAGGACCCGGGTGGGCGCAGGCTGCCGCATTGGTCCGGACACCTGCCTGCTGGACACCATAGTGGGTGACGAGGCTGTGGTGCGCGCCTCTCAGGCGGAGGGCGCTGAGATTGGCGCCTGCTGTCAGGTGGGGCCCTATGTCCATTTGCGACCCGGCGCCCGGCTGGACCAATCCGTCAAGGCCGGCGCTTTTGTGGAGATTAAAAATACCCAGGTGGGCCGCGACACGCTGATTTCCCATCTGGCTTACCTGGGGGACAGCCAGGTGGGCCAGGGCTGCAACATCGGAAGCTTTGTGGCCACCGCAAATTTTGACCGGGTGGAAAAACACCAGACGACCCTGGACGACCGCGTCTTTGTGGGCTGCAATACCAGCCTGGTGGCGCCGGTCCGGGTGGGGGAGGGAGCTTACCTGGCCGCTGGCTCCACCATTACCCAGGATGTGCCCGCCGGAGCCCTGGGCGTGGCTCGCACCCGCCAGGTCAACAAGAAGGACTGGGCGTCCAAGCATAAAAAATAGGCGTACCGGCGCTATGCAGCCGGAGCTCATAAATGGATTTTCAAAAAGAAAAATAAGTGAGGTACCTTCCGATGATTGCACATGGAAAAGAAATCAAGGTATTCTGCGGCAACTCCAACCCCGCCTTTGCGCAGGGCATCTGCGATGAGATCGGTCTGAACCTGGGCAACAGCGAGGTTAAAAAATTCGCGGACGGTGAGATCTCCGTCTCCGTCAACGAGACGGTCCGCGGATGCGACGTCTTCGTGGTCCAGTCTACCTGCAACCCGGTTAACGACAATCTGATGGAACTGCTCATTATGATGGACGCGTTCCGCCGGGCCTCCGCTGGCCGGATCACCGCCGTGATTCCCTATTTCGGCTATGCCAGGCAGGATCGGAAGGCAAAGGGCCGCGATCCCATCTCCGCCAAGCTGGTGGCCAATATGATCACGGCGGCTGGAGCGGACCGGGTGCTGACCATGGATCTGCATGCCGCGCAGATTCAGGGCTTTTTTGACATTCCTGTGGACAATATGCTGGGTACCCCTGTTTTTGTAAAATATTATATGGATAAATTCAACGAGTCCGAATATAACCACGATGAGTTTGTGGTGGTCTCCCCGGACGCCGGCTCCGTGTCCCGGGCCCGGGCCTTTGCGGGCAAGGTGCACATGGATCTGGCCATTGTGGACAAGCGCCGGCAGAAGGCCAACTTCTGCGAGGTGATGAACGTCATTGGAGAGGTCAAGGGCAAGACCTGCATCCTCTACGACGATATGGTCGATACCGCGGGCTCCCTGTGCAATGCCGCCGCAGCTCTGGTGGAGGTGGGGGGCGCCGAGAAGGTATACGCCTGCGCCTCCCACGGGGTGCTCTCCGGTCCGGCCATGGAGCGGATCGAGAACGGTTACATTGAGGAGCTGATGGTGCTCAACACCATTCCCATGCCCGCGGGCTATGAGGGAAAAAAGATCCGGCAGCTGGACGTGGCGCCCCTGTTTGCCAAGGCCATCACCCGAATTTACAATGAGACTTCAATTTCTAGCCTGTTCTGAGTGATTTTATGTTATTTGCAAGACCATCTGTGGATTTCTTAATTGTGGGCCTGGGGAATCCCGGGCCCCAATACGAGAAGACCCGGCACAATGCAGGTTTTCGGGCTCTGGACGTGCTGGCTGACCTGCTTTCCTGCCGGGTGGACCGGGGGAAGTTTCAAAGCCTCTATGGCCAGGCCGGCTTTCACGATAAGAAGCTGATCCTCCTGAAGCCCCAGACTTTTATGAACCTGTCCGGAGATGCCGTGCTTCAGGCCGTCCGGTATTGGAAGCTGAAGCCGGAGCAGGTCGTTGTGCTCTTCGATGATATTTCTCTTCCTCCTGGACGGCTTCGGGTTCGGGGGGAAGGCTCCGCCGGGGGACACAACGGGATCAAGAGCGTCATCGCCCGGCTGGGGAGCCAGGAATTTCCCCGGGTGAAAATCGGCGTCGGGTCCAAGCCGCACCCGGACTATGACCTGGCGGATTGGGTCTTATCCACCTTTTCCGTTCAGGAGGAACGGGATTTGGGCGGCGCCCTGGAGCGGGCGGCCCAAGCGGCGCTGTGTATTGCCGAGCACGGGGTGTATGAGGCGGCCAACCGGTTTAACGGGCCGCCCCACTAAATCAGATTTTGTCACAAAACCACGGAAAGGGGGGTCTTTCTCCCCTTTCCGCGTTGCTGCGTGGGCGCAAAACCCCTATGGCGAGCCGGCCAAGGGATGGAGGTATAAAAATGGATTTGCTGCTTTCGGCGTTGCGGAGGCTGCCGGAATACGAGAGGCTTTTGGAGGCTGTGGACCAGGGCGCCGCAGTGGCTGCGACGGGCGTGTCGCAAATCAACCGGGCCCACGTGATCGCCGGGCTCTATGCCCAGGGACAGCGCCCTCTGGTGGTGATCTGCCAGGATGATTTGGCGGCCAAGCGGCTGCACAGAGAGCTGAAGGCCTTTTTGGGCCTGGAGGCCCCGGTGCTGCCCGGCCGAGACCTGACCCTTTACGATGCCGCGGGCGTGTCCCGGGTTTGGGAGCAACGCCGCCTGCGCCAGCTCTATGACCTGGGCCGGGGCCAGAGCCGGCTGCAGATTCTGTCCTGGGAGTCCCTCTGCCTGCGGACCATGCCCAGGCAGGTCCTGTTCGCCGCCTCGTTTTCCCTTCAGGTGGGGGGGAGCTACCGCCTAGAGGAGCTCTTGGATCACCTGGTGGGCGCCGGTTACAGCCGCTGCACTATGGTGGAGGGTCCGGGCCAGTTTGCCCTGCGGGGTGGCATCCTGGATGTGTTCTCTCCGGCCCAGGATAGGCCTGTGCGCTGCGAATTCTTTGGGGATGAGCTAGACACCATGGGATTTTTTGAGCCGGATACGCAGAGGCGTACAGAGAATGTGAGCCAGGTGGTGCTGCTTCCGGTGGCGGAGACCCAGCCTAGCCTGCATCCAAGCGGGACCCCGGGACTGGTGCAGGACTTACGGGGGCTGATTGCCAGGCAGAGGCGCCGGAAGAACCGAAACGAGCCTCTTATCGAGACCCTGGAGCGGGACGCGGCGAAGCTGGAAGAGGGTCTGCACATGCCGGCGGCGGACCGATACATGGCCCTGATTTATCCCGAGCTGTGTACGGCCATGGACTATGTGCCGTCGGAAGCGCTGCTGGTTTTGTGCGACCACGGCAACTTGCGCCGGGCCGCCCGGGACCGGATGCAGGAGCTGGGGCTCCAGCTGGACAGTCTGCTGCAAACCGGAACCGTAGCCGGGGAGCTGTGTGATTTCGTCTGCCAATGGGAGGAGTTCTGTTCGCGCTTGGCGGGCCGGCCCGTGGCGTATTTGGACGCCTTCTCCGGGGCCGGCTACCCAGAGGACCGGCCGCCGGAGCGACTGCTGGCCTTCACCGCCAAGCAGCTTCCCAGCTACGGCGGCAGTCTGGAGACCGCGGCGGCGGATTTGGCGCACTATCAGAAGATGAACTTTTCCTCGCTGGTGCTCTGCGGCACCCGGCGGCGGGGAGAGCTGCTGCAGCAGATGCTGTCTCAGCGGGGGCTGTCGGCCTTTTTGGCCTTCCCCCTGACGCAGTTGCCCCAGCCGGGGCAAATCCTCCTGGCCCCGGGGAATCTGCCCAGTGGCATGGAATACCCGGCCCTGGGGCTGGCGGTTTTGTCGGAAGGGCAGCTTCTGGCCCAGGAAACGCCCAAACGGAAGCAGAAAAAGGCCGGAGCCACCAATCGGCAAAAGCTGCACTCCTTCACGGACCTGTCTCCGGGGGACCTGGTGGTCCACGACCACTACGGCATCGGCCGCTTCGTGGCCATGGAGCAGATTCGGGTGGACGGCGCGGTCAAGGACTATGTGAAAATCGCCTATCAGGGTTCGGACACCCTGTATGTGCCCGCTACCCAGCTGGATTTGGTGAGCAAATACATTGGAGGCGGCGAGGACGCCCAGGTTCGGCTCAATAAAATTGGGACCGACGCCTGGCAAAAGACCAAGACCAAGGCCCGGAAGGCGGCCAAGGACATGGCCGGGGAGTTGATTGCGCTCTACGCGGCCCGGAAGGGGCAGTCCGGCTACGCCTTTGCCGCCGATTCGCCATGGCAACAGGAGTTTGAGGAAAACTTTCCCTATCCGGAGACGGACGATCAGCTCCGGTGTATCGCAGAGGTCAAGGCGGACATGGAGTCCCCCATGCCCATGGACCGGCTGCTCTGCGGCGACGTGGGCTTCGGCAAGACCGAGGTGGCGCTGCGGGCTGTGATGAAGGCGGTACTGGACAGCAAGCAGGTGGCCATTCTGGTGCCCACCACCGTGCTGGCCCAGCAGCATTATCAGACAGTTTTGGGCCGATTTCAGGGCTTCCCGGTGAACGTGGACGTTCTGAGCCGGTTCCGCACGGCGGCGCAGCAAAAAAGGACCCTACAAAATCTCAAGGCGGGCACGGTGGACGTGGTCATCGGCACCCACAAGCTCCTGCAAAAGACGGTGGAATTCAAAGATTTGGGCCTTTTAATTGTGGATGAGGAACAGCGGTTCGGCGTAAGCCACAAGGAGCGGCTGAAAGAGCTGTCCAAGGGAGTGGACGTGCTGACCCTCTCGGCTACCCCCATTCCCCGGACCCTGAATATGGCCCTGTCCGGTATCCGGGACATGTCCACCATTGAAGAGCCGCCGGCAGACCGTTATCCGGTCCAGACCTTTGTGCTGGAGCACAATCCGGCCATTGTGGACGACGCCATCCGCCGGGAGCTGGAGCGGGGGGGACAGGTCTTTTACCTGCACAACCGGGTGGAGACCATCGAGCAATGCGCCTCCGGTCTAAAGCGGCGCCTACCCGGCGTCACCGTAGCCGTGGCTCATGGGAAGATGAGCGAGGACGCCCTGGGAGACGTGATGCAGGCCATGGCAGACGGAGAGGTGCAGGTGCTGGTGTGTACCACCATCATAGAGACCGGCCTGGACATTCCCAACGCCAACACCCTGATCATTGAAAACGCGGACCGACTGGGCCTGAGCCAGCTGCATCAGCTCCGGGGCCGTGTGGGCCGCTCCAACCGGCACGCCTTTGCCTACTTCACCTATAAGCCGGACAAGGCCCTGACGGAGGTGGCGGAAAAGCGGCTGGGTGCGGTCCGGGACTTCGCGGAATTTGGGTCGGGCTTTAAAATTGCCATGCGGGACCTGGAGATCCGGGGCGCGGGCAATCTTTTGGGCGCAGAGCAATCAGGGCATATGATGTCTGTGGGCTACGACATGTATTTGAAGCTACTCGAGGAAGCGGTCCAGGAGCAGCGGGGCGAGAAGCCCAGGGAGCAGGAGTGCACCGCCGACCTGAACGTGACCGCCAGCATCGACAAGGCCTATGTGGAGCGGGGGGAGGAGCGCATGGACCTGTACCGCCGCATGGCGGCGATCCGCAGCGAGGAGGATGCGGACGATTTGCTGGACGAAATCGTAGACCGGTACGGGGAACCGCCGAAGGGCGTTTTGAATCTGGTGGATATCGCCCTGCTGCGGGCCAAGGCCCAGGGCATGGGAATTTGCGACATTCGTCAGAAGGCTGGGGAAGTGACCTTCACCATGGCGGAGTTGGATTTTGCAGGCGTGAGCGCTATGTGTGCCGAACCGGACTACAAAAGCAGGCTGTTCTTTGCCGCCGACGCCAAGCAGCCAACCCTGCGTCTGCGCCTGCTGAGCGGTGCGGACAGCCTGCGGCAGGTAAAACTATTTATGGAAAAATATTCAAATTTCCATGGAAATTGATAAAATCTTGTTGCCAACTATTCACATATTTGTTACATATTGATGGGGAAATGTAATTGCAATCTGTCGCTTTTGTGGTAAAATAGCTATACAGGAAATGTGCGGCGCATTCACCGCGCTTCAGTCGGCTACGCGGAGTTTTTCCGCTGAAAGATAGGAGAGATTCGCATCAAAAAAGGCAGATTTGAGCAGCCCCGCGGAGACGCGAACAAGGAAAACGCCCGGTTGGAGGCGGATTTCCGGCGCGTGACCAGCGCGGCCAACGGCAGAGCTGGTCGGGAGGGCGGAGACGTTCCCGGGCCGGAGGATCCCGGCAGGCGGCGGAAAAAATGGATTGTGACCCTGTCCATTTTGGCGGCGGTGATTCTGGTCGCCGGCTGCGGAATTGGAATTTATCTATACAACTTTTCCAAGGACGACGGCTTGATTTTTGATAATGTATACGCCTTTGACCTCAACCTGGGCGGGATGACCCCGGAGGAAGCCAAGGATGCCGTTCACAAGGCCACGGATGATGTATACCCCCAACCCCTGACCGTGGAGCTCCAGGACCGGTCCTTGGTATTGAAGCCGGAGGACACCAAGGCCAAACTGGACGTGGACGGTTTGGTGGAGGCCGCCTATAACCATGGCCGGGAGGGTAACATGTTTCAGCGGGCTAAAGCCCGGGCTCAGGCAAAGCTAACGGATTATCACATGGAGACCCTGGATTATCTGCAGCTGGATACGGCGTTCATTCAGGATGCGGTGAATCAGTTGGGCAATGAGATTGCCAGCACCTTGGCGCAGCCCACTATCTCCGTAGAGGGGGAGCGCCCGGACCTGGAGCCCTACCAGCTTCCCGATGAGCAGGAGGAGGAAAGCCCCGACGCCACCGAGCCCACCGAGCCCATTGTCATTGAGGGCGGCCAGGTAATGACCGTCGCGGTGGGGTCGCCGGAGCGGTCCCTGGACACCGAGGCGCTTTATAAGCGGATTCTCTCCGCCTATACGGCGGCAGACCTGAGTACCATTCAGACCACCTATGAGGAGGAGCTGCCCGAGGCGCTGGATTTAAAGGGAACCTTCGACCAGTACTGTCTGGCTCCCGTGGATTCCGTTTTGAACCAGGACACCTATGTGGCCTCCAAAGAATCCGTGGGATATGGCTTTGATTTGGAAGCTGTGCAGAAGCAGATTGAGGAGGCGGAGCCCGGCACGGAGCTGAAGATAGATTTTCAAGTCTTGATTCCCAAAGTGACCAAGGCGTCCCTGGAAGCCGATTTGTTCAAGGATGCGCTGTCTTCCGTGCAGACGAACCACACCTCCAACTCCAACCGGACCACCAACCTGCGCTTGGCCTGCGAGGCCATCGACGGCCTCATCCTGAAGCCCGGAGACATATTCTCCTTCAACGATACCGTTGGGGAGCGGACCGCGGCCAAGGGCTACAAGGAGGCAACCGTCTATTCCGGTATGCAGTCTGTTCAGGAGTTGGGCGGGGGCGTGTGCCAGGTGGCATCTTCCCTGTATTACGCCACGCTGCTTGCGGACCTCCATGTGGTGAAGCGGGCGGTTCACACCTTTAAGGTGGATTACGTGCCCTACGGCATGGATGCCACCGTGTACTGGGGCTCTTTGGACTACCAATTCCAAAACGACACCGATTATCCTATCCGCATTGACGCCTCCGTGCACGATGGCGTGGTGGACATTGAGTTTGTCGGCACGGAGACCAAAGATTATTATGTCAAGATGACCTATGAGATTCTGGACACCTATCCCTGGGAGACGGAGTATAAAGAGATCACCGACGGATCCTATGCCGACGGCGAGGTAATCCAGAGCGCCTATACGGGCTACAAGGTCAAGTCCTATAAGAGCAAGTATGATCGGGAAACCGACGAGCTCATTTCCACGGAGTTCGAGGCGGATTCCAGCTATAGTAAGCGGAATAAGGTGGTGGCGGTTGTACCCCGCCCCACCGAGCCGCCGACGGAGCCGCCCACAGATCCCCCAACGGACCCCCCGACGGACCCGCCTACCGATCCCCCCACGGATCCGCCGAATCCGGACGCCGTCGGATAAATCAAAATTTGTCCATATTACAATCCCCTCCGCCCAGGTTAGGCGGAGGGGATGTTGTTTCAGAACAATTTTTGCCCCGCGGGCGTCGGCGCGGCTGTGGCGTCTATGGCTATCGCAGAGAAGCGGGTTTTGGTCCTCGGTCGGCAACCCCGGCGACGTAAAGGCGAGCTGCGCTCGTCGGCGGAACGACCGAAGGTCGTTCCCTACAGCCCACCGTGGACAGAGCTTCCGTAGGGGCGATCTGCCGGCCCAAGCCCGCCACCCGCAGAGTATGATAGTACCGGTATGCACCGGCCTGCGGCTCCAGTTCCCCCCAAAAGCGGTTTTTTACATAATCCTTTATTTCCGTGATCCAATCCATCCTGCCGCCTCCTACAACTTTTGATACGCCTTGTCCAAAAACTTTTGAGCCGCCACCAAAACTCGGGTGTGAATACCCCGGCCAATCTCCCCCGCTTCGTCATAGGCCGTCACCTGAAAGGTAATCCGCTTTCCCTCCACCGCGGTGACCTGGGCCTCCGCCCGGACCTCCAGGCCCACGGGGGTGGCGGAGGTGTGGGCCAGCTCCAGAGAAACGCCCACGGAGGTCTGCCCTTCCTGCAGGGCGTCCTCGATGGCCGCGCAGGCCGCGCCCTCCATCAGAGCCACCATGCAGGGCGTTGCGTAGACCAAAAGGTCCCCGGAGCCCACGACCTGGGCCGTGTCTTCCCGCTCCACCAAAGTGGAGGCGGTGCCTTGCATGCCAACGGTAATTTCCATCTTTTCACGTCCTTTCTTCCTCCATGATACGGGATAACCCGGTGAAAGTCAACGAAAAGGGGATTGCTATTTTGGCGGAAACGGCATATAATCAAGGCAATCTCGGCACAGAAATTCTGCGCCGGTTTGCGAGGTGCCATATGGAAACCAATCAAAAGCTCAACCTGACCATGCTCTGCGATTTTTATGAGCTCACCATGGGCAACGGTTACTTTCAGCAGGGGCTGAAGGACCGCATCTGCTATTTTGACGTCTTTTTCCGCAAATGCCCGGACAACGGCGGCTTCGCCATTGCCGCGGGCCTGGAGCAGATTATCGATTACATCCGGGAGCTGCATTTCAATCCGGAGGATATCCGCTATCTCCGGAGCAGACAGCTGTTTTCGGAGGACTTTTTGGACTATTTAAGTCAATTTAGGTTTACAGGCGATCTCTGGGCAGTGCCGGAGGGCACGCCTATCTTCCCCCGGGAGCCCATCGTCACGGTCCGGGCTCCCGCCATTGAGGCGCAGCTGGTGGAGACCTTTCTGCTGCTTGCGGTGAACCATCAGAGCCTCATCGCAACCAAAGCCAATCGGGTGGTGCGCGCCGCGCAGGGCCGTACGGTGCTGGAGTTCGGCTCCCGCCGGGCCCAGGGTTCTGACGCCGCAATTCTGGGCGCCCGGGCGGCCTACATCGGCGGCTGCCATGGTACCGCCTGCACGATCTCGGACCAGCTCTATGGCGTCCACGCGGGCGGAACCATGGCCCACGCTTGGGTCCAGATGTTCGACAGCGAATATGAGGCGTTTCTGGCCTATTGCAAGCTGTATCCCACCGGGGCCACGCTTCTGGTGGATACCTACGACACCCTGCGCTCCGGCGTACCCAACGCCATCCGGGCCTTCAACGAGGTGCTCAAGCCTCTGGGCATCACCCATTGCGGTATCCGGCTGGATTCCGGGGACATGACTTATCTGACCCGTAGGGCCAGGCAGATGCTAGATGAGGCGGGCTGGACGGGCTGTCAAATCTCTGTTTCTAACTCCCTGGATGAGTACCTGATTCAGGACCTGTTGCGGCAGGGAGCAAAGATCGACCTATTCGGCGTGGGTGAGCGGCTCATCACCGCCCGGTCGGAGCCGGTGTTCGGCGGCGTATATAAGCTGGCCGCGGTGGAAATGCCGGATGGCTCCATCGTTCCCAAAATCAAGATCTCAGAGAATGTGGGGAAGATCACCAACCCACATTTTAAAAAGCTTTACCGTTTTTACGGGAACGATACCGGCAAGGCCATTGCGGACTATCTATGCGTCCATGACGAGACCGTGGACGATTCCAAAAACCTGAGAATATTCGACCCGGAGGCCACTTGGAAGACCAAGACGGTGTATAACTTCACAGCCAAGGAGCTGCAGGTCCCCATCTTCCAAAAAGGCAAATTGGTATACCAGAAGCCCGCCTTGGATCAAATCCGCAGCTACTGCGCCCAGCAGGTGGACACGCTGTGGGAGGAGGTCAAGCGGTTCGACAACCCCCACACCTACTATGTGGACCTGTCCCAAAAGCTCTGGGATATCAAATACGCCATGCTGAAGCGCACCTACTGAGCCATGGAAGGGGAGAAGCGAACGCCCTCGGCCCGGCAGCTGGCCCTGTGCGGGGTCTTGGCGGCGCTGGCCCTGGCGATTATGCTGGCGGGGGGATTGATTCCAGCCGCCACCTACTGCTGCCCGGTCTTGGCCTGTATTCTGCTGATTCCGGTGTTGGACCGCTGCGGCAGGCGCATCGCCTGGGCCTGGTTTGCCGCCGTGGCGCTTTTGAGCTGTTTGCTGTGTCCGAACCCGGAGGCCGCAGCATTGTTCCTGTTTTTGGGTTATTACCCAATTTTGAAGAGTAGCCTGGACCGGATTCGGCTCAGGCTTCTTCGGTATATGGCCAAGCTGGCCCTGTTCAACGGCGCCACAGTGGCGATGTACACAGCCCTGATTTTTCTGCTGGGTCTGGAGGAACTGATCGCGGAGCTGCGGGAGACCTCTCTGGCGTTGCTGGTTTTGACGCTGATTCTGGGAAATTTCACGTTTTGCCTGACGGACCTGCTGCTGACCAGGCTGGAGCGGCTGTATCGGAATAAAATTTCAAAAAAGCTTCCATAGGTAGTTTCGCCCTACGGGAGACCGATCGGTGGCGCGCTGTAGGGAACGACCTTTGGTCGTTCCGCGGGCGTGCGAAGCACGCCCCTACATCGTCGGGGCAAAGTGCGCTTTACTCCGGTTCCTCTTGGACGGCCATACGCGCCGTTGTGCAGCCGCCACGTGGAAGTGGAAGCGTGCATGCATAGATTTGCCAATTCCAGGGTAAGCTTTGTTTAGACTGAAAAACGGAGGAGCGTTACCATGGAATTCATGCAGTCTGAGACCCGGGTCAACTTGGCCCGAGCCTTTGCCGGGGAATCCCAGGCCCGGAACCGCTATACCATTTACGCCAAGGAGGCCCGGAAGGAAGGGCAGGAGTATTTGGCCCGCATCTTTGAGGAAACCGCGGACAATGAAAAAATCCACGGCGAGGAATTTTTGGAAATGCTTGCAAAGTACTCCCCGCAGCCGCCGGAGAACATCCGCATTGACGCTGGTTATCCCTATGTGCTGGGCAATACCGCCGAGAACCTGGCCTCTGCGGCAGAGGGAGAGTATGAGGAGTTCGCCAGCGCCTATCCCGCCTTTGCCGAGGTGGCCCGCCGGGAGGGATACCAGGACGTAGCCCGCCTGTTCGACCAGATTTCCACCATCGAGGGCCTGCATCACAACGTGTTCCAGCAGGCCCATCAGCAGCTCACCCAGGGAACCCTGTATGAAAAGCAGGAGCCCATTATTTGGCGGTGCATCAACTGCGGTTACAGCTATGTGGCGGAAAAGCCGTATGAGCAGTGCCCGGTCTGCAAAAAGACCAAGGGTTGGGCGGAGGGCGATATCAACAAAAAGCAGATTCCCTCTAAATCCCAGCGTCAGGCCTCCAATAGCTGAGTTCTACTGTGAGATTCCGCCCACAGGCGACTGACCGCGCCCCAAAAGGCCCATGCTCCTTTTGGGCGAGGCCTGTGGGCGCGGCAATGGGTCCGCTCCGGATACGAATTCCGTGGGCGGACCATTTCCTTTTTGACCGCCGTCCCGCCCGCCCTGCATCCTGCGGAGAGCCGGCCGCAGGGCGGCCGCCTTTCCCACCTGGGACTTGCAGCCAAGCGAAAACTTCCTGTTTACAGCATGTGCCGGGATGTGGTATGATAAACAAAGCGCAAAGCTGACAGACAGGAGTCGTTGCCCGGATGGATTATATCATATTGGATATGGAGTGGAACCAGCCCTGGCCGGGCTCTCCCTCCGCGAAAAAGCCGCTGCCCGTGGCGATTCGCGGTGAGGTCATTCAAATCGGCGCCGTACGGTTGCGCCAGGACCAGGCCTTAGCGGATGAATTTCAGATTTTAGTGCGTCCCAAGTATTACCGGCATTTAAATAAACGGGTGTCCAAACTCACCGGGATTAAAGAAGCCAAGCTGAGGGAAGAGGGCGTTCCCTTCCCGGAGGCCATGGCCCGTTTTCAAGCCTGGTGTGGGGAAAACGCCGTTTTTCTCACCTGGGGGTTTGACGACATCGCCATCCTGCGGGAGAATTTGGCGTTGTTTGGTCTGGACGCGGCCTGGACCCAGCGTTGGTATAACGCGCAAATGATGTTCAATGCTCAGACCGACGGCTCCAACGCCCAAAAGGCCCTGAAAACCGCCCTCGAGCTCTTTGAGATCACACCCTCCCGCCCTGCACACGATGCCCTGGGCGACGCCTACCACACGGCGCTCATCTGCGCCAGACTCAATCTCACCCGGGGAATCCAGGAATATGAACAGGCTCTGAAGAATCATGAAAATGGATTTCACGGCGCAGAGCTCCCCGGTTGCCTGACCCGCCATGTGTATTACGGTTATTCGGATAAGGAAGACGCCCTGACCCATATGGGCGGAGCGGACAACCTGTGTCCGGAGTGCGGCGGGCAGATGACCTGCGCCCGCTGGTTTGCCCAGCCGGGCCGGCGTTACATGGCCATGGCGCAATGTAAGGATCACGGCGCGTTTCTCATTCGGGTCCGGTTGGCGCAGGAGAGCGACGGTACCCTGCGGGTCAGCCGCCTGACTTACCAGGGGGACTCCGAGGCCGCTGCCGCGTATGCCCAGCGGGTAGAGCGCGCGGACGTGGCCCGCCCGATTCGTCGGCGCCGCCGCCGGCCGGCCAAAAAGATTTCGGTGCAGGTATCGGAGCAGCAGACGCCGCCGGATCGCAAGCTAGAGTCCTAGCGGAGGTTTCTCCCAATCCCGAAATGGCTGTTATCATGACAAAAATTGGTTCACTTTCTCCTAAAATCTGACAAAAATTTTCTTCTGGTTACTATTCATAGACAAGTTTTGCCCTTCTCTGCGTTATGTTAAAGAGAGAGAAAGGGCGGTGATTGCATGCAGTTTAACCACAAGGCCGTTGGTGCAGTAATCCGGAAACTGCGGTTGCAAAAGGGCATGACCCAGGAGCTTTTGAGTGGTTTAGCCGGAATTGCGCGCACGCATTTGTCCATGATTGAGGTCGGCAGCAAGCAGGCGAACGTGGCGACTCTTTGGCGCATTGCAGACGCCCTGGACTTGCGGCTCAGTCAACTAATTGCCATGTCGGAGCAGGAAATGGATGAAGCGGAAGCGAGCTAAGACGGCCATCCCCGGATAAATCCCGTGCGCGGTACATGCCGCGCACGGGATTTACCATTTTGCGGTATCCAGGTTGCTGCGATATAAATGCGAAAACTGCATTGACAAAGTCCGCGGCGGTATTTTACAATGTTTCTACATCTTACGGATGGGAGCGGCTTATGAAAATCGAGTTAAAAGAATTGCCCCAGCGGCTTTTGCCCTGGTTTGAGGAAAACCGCCGGGACCTGCCTTGGCGCCGGGACCGGGAGCCCTACCACATCTGGGTCTCGGAGATTATGCTGCAGCAGACCCGGGTGGAGGCGGTGAAGGGTTATTACGCCCGGTTTTTACAGGCGCTTCCCACCGTTGAGGCTCTGGCCCAAGCGCCGGAGGATCAGCTGCGCAAGCTCTGGGAGGGCCTGGGCTATTATACCCGGGTCCGAAACCTGAAAAAAGCGGCGCAGGTCCTTGTGGAGCAATACGGCGGCCGGTTCCCCCAGGTCTATGACCAAATCCTGCGCCTGCCCGGCGTCGGGGTTTACACCGCGGGCGCTGTGTGCTCCATCGCCTTTGAGCAGCCCGTACCGGCGGTGGATGGGAACGTGCTGCGGATTTTGGCGCGGCTGCGGGAGGATCGGGAGCCCATTGACCTGCCTGCGGTGAAGAAACGAGTGCGCCAGGAACTCGAGCAGGTCTATCCCGCGGGACGATGCGGGGATTTCACCCAGGCTCTCATGGAGCTGGGTGCAACCGTGTGCCTGCCCAACGGCGCGCCGCTCTGCGGCAAATGCCCCCTGGAGGATTTGTGCCAGGCGAAGGCGCACAGCTGCACCGCGGCCCTGCCGGTGCGCCTGCCCAAGCGCGCCCGTCGGTTGGAGGAAAAAACGGTGTTCGTCCTGCGGTGCGCTGATCGCTTTGCCTTGGAGCGGAGGCAGGACCGGGGGCTTCTGGCGAGCCTTTGGCAGTTCCCCAACGTGCCGGAAAAGCTGGACGCCCAGCAGGCGCTGGAGGCTGTGGAGGGATTTGGTCTACGGCCCTGCGACTTGGGACGCTGTGTGGAACGGACTCATATTTTTACCCATGTGCAGTGGCAGATGCGGTGCTATTTTCTGTCCTGTCAAGCGCCTGAGGGGCCATTTACCTGGCTGACGGCGGAGGAAATCGACCGGGATGCGGCCCTGCCCACGGCGTTTCGGATGTTTTGGGAGGAGCAGCGGGGGACTGGTCTAGAGCAATTGGGGTTTGATGCGTAGGGAGGCTGCGTATGTTTGATTTTCATTTGCATTCCCAGGTGTCCTTTGACAGCCAGGCGAAGCCTATGGATATGGTCCGGGCCGCAGCCCGGCGGGGCCTGCGGGAAATTTGTTTTACTGATCATCTGGATTTTAGGCCGGACGTGGAGCCGGGACAGCCCGAGCCCATGGCGTTTACCCCCGCCGCCTATGCGGCGGCCTATGACGCCCTGGAGCCCCAGGGTGTAACGGTGCATTTGGGCGTGGAGGCCGGCCTGCTGCCTGAAAATCAGGCGGCATTGCGGCGGGAGTTGAGCCTGCGGGCCTATGATTTTGTCATCGGTTCCGTCCATTTCGCCCAGGGTCTTGACCCCTATTATCCCGCGTTTTGGGAAGGGAGGTCGCAGTCGGAGGCGTACTGTGCCTATCTCCAGGAGGTGCTGCGGTGCCTGGGGGCGCACACGGACTTTGACGTGCTGGGGCACCTGACCTACCCCAGCAAGGCCCGGTCCAATCTCAGCAAGGTGCCTTATTCCATGGCGGATTACGGGGACTGGGCTGAGGAGATTTTCAAGCGACTGATTACCCAGGGCAAGGGGCTGGAGGTCAACACCAGTGGCCTGGACTGCACCGGGGAAACCCTGCCACCGCTGCCCTTTGTAAGCCGCTATGTAGAGCTGGGCGGGGAAATCCTCACCATCGGTTCCGACGCCCATAGCCCCGAGCAGGTGGGCCTGCACGTGGCCGAGACCCTGGCCCGGCTGCGGTCCATCACGCCTTATATCTGCACCTTTGCCGGCCGCCGACCGGTGTTTCACCGGATAGATCTGATGAAAGAATAAAGGTCGAAAGTTGGGAAGAGAAACGATAAGCATGGAGAAAAAAGCAAGTGAAATTCAAAAGGAACGAATCCAGGCGCTGGAGGAGCAGGCAGACCGGCTGTTGGAGCAATGTCAGGTCCTAACGCTTGCATCCGTGAACGAGCATGGCTATCCCCGTATTTGCACCATGTTGAAGGCCATGGCGCCGGATTTTCATACTATTTTATTTTGTCACATCGAAGCGGTCGGCAAAAAATGGAAAGGCTACGCACTTTGAGCGCAACCCCAAGGCCAGCGTGTGCTACCAGCTGGGCGCAGACAGCGTGACGCTGGTTGGGACCGTGGAATTCGTGACAGACCGCGCGCTGCACGAGCAGGTTTGGAACGAGACGGACCGAAGCTTTTTCCGCCGCGGGGTGGAGGATCCTAAATTCCGGCTGCTGCGGTTTCATACCTTGGAGGCCACCTTTTGGATCGGCGGCAAATTTAGAACCGTACAATACAAGTAAAGCAAACCGGTCAGGCTGCGGAAGGCTTCCCGCGGCTTGACCGGTTTTGCATTAATGGCTGACGGGCTGGACCTCCATCCTGGAGAAGTTTTGCAGGTGGCGACCGTAAAAGGTGTTGCCCAGCTCCGCCCCCAGCGCGTCTAGCCGCTGGGCGGAAATCCAGCCCTCCAGGTAGGCCAACTCCTCAATGCAGCCCACCAGTAGCCCCGTGTCTTCTTGGATGCGCCGGATGGTCCGCGCCGCATCCAGCAGGCTGTCTGCGGTACCGGCATCCATCCACTGCGTCTTTTTGTCCAGGGGGATGACATGAAGCTGCTGCCGGTGCAGATAGGCCAGGTTTACGTCCGTGATTTCCAACTCTCCCCGGGCCGAAGGGGTGAGGGCGGCGGCAATCTCCATCACTTGATGGTCATAAAAATAGATGCCGGGGACGATGTAATTGGATTTGGGGTATCGCGGCTTCTCCTCAATGGAGATGACGTTTCCCTGCTCGTTGAATTCCACCACGCCGAAGGGCCGGGGATCGTCTACATAATAGCCGAAGACCGTAGCGCCCCGATTCTCCGCGGCGGCGCGCTTCATGGTCTGTCCCAGGCCGGGTGCATAGAAAATATTATCGCCCAGCACCAGGCATACGTCGTCGTCTCCAACAAAATCCCGGCCGATGAGCAGGGCGTCTGCTATGCCCCGGGCCACGGGCTGCACGGCGTAGGAAATGGACATGCCCAGTTTTCCGCCGTCTCCCAGCAGGGCGGAGAAGGTCTCCACCTCGCCGTCGGGGACAATCAGGAGCACCTCCTGGATGCCCGCCTGAATGATTAGGGAGAGCGGGTAGTAAATTAAGGGCTTATCGTAGATAGGGAGCAGGGGCTTGCAGACGGGTTTCGTCATGGGATACAGCCGCGTGCCGCGGCCGGCAGCCAAAATGATACCTTTCATAGTCCCTCCAGTCCGTAATGGATGTGCCCTGCCGCGTAGGCCTTGCAGCAGGGCATCCTTTCCGCAAAAAGACCCGGCGGCGCAGGACGCATTTTGCGCCGCCGCCGGGCAACAGGATGCTATAGCTTGCTGAACTGGTCCTTGCCCACGCCGCACAGCGGGCAGACGAAATCCTCCGGCAGGTCCTCCCAACGGGTGCCGGGAGCGATGCCGTTGACGGGGTCTCCGGCTTCCTCATCGTACAGATAGCCGCAGACGTCACAGACATATTGCGCCATGGTAAAAGCCTCCTTTATAAAAGCTGGCATGTTTATTCTGCCGCGGGCCGGATGGATTATTCTTCGGGCCCGTCGGACTTCCTGGTTTGTATTTTAGCAGAATCTGGCGGAAAAAGCAAGGCGTGCAATGGGACCTGGATGCGGACGAGCAGACCCAAGCAGAGATTGTGTGGAAATTTCTACAAATTTCATTGAAAAATGGTGCCTCGTGTGCTATTGTTACAAGAGAAAATCGGCGGCCTGCTACGGGGTGTACGTCGATGCCTATTTTTGTTCAGAAGACAGGAGGTCGCATCTTTGAGCAGACTCGAAATCAAAACGCCCAGCCAGGCTCAAACCATCGTGGAGGGCCTGTACCGCTCCATGGAGCGGCGGATTGCCGCCAGCCCTCCGGGCCTGTGCCCTGTGGATATGGCGCTTAATTTCCTCAATTTGTGCCATGCCCAGTCCTGCGGCAAATGCGTGCCCTGCCGGATCGGTTTGGGACAGCTCTCCAGCCTGATGGAGAAGGTTCTGAATGGTAAGGCCACCCTGCGGACCCTGGATACCCTGGAACAGACCGCGCAGACCATTGTGGATTCCGCTGACTGTGTGATCGGCACCGACGCGGCCAACCTGGTGCTTCTGGGGCTCAAGGGCTTCCGGGAGGACTACCTGGAGCATGTCAAGCATCACCGCTGCCTGGGGAACCTGAAGAACCCGGTGCCCTGCGTGGCTTTGTGCCCTGCCGAAGTGGACATCCCGGGTTATGTGGCTCTGGTTTCCCACGGCCTGTATGCCGACGCCGTGCGCCTGATCCGACGGGACAATCCCTTCCCCACCGCCTGCGCCTATATTTGCGAGCATCCCTGTGAGGCCCGGTGCCGCCGGAGCATGATTGACGACCCCATCAACATCCGGGCGCTGAAGCGCTACGCAGTGGATCACGCCGGAGACGTGCCCAATCCACCCCGGGCGGAGTCCACCGGCAAAAAGGTGGCGATTATCGGCGGCGGTCCTGGCGGCCTGTCCGCGGCCTATTACCTGTCCCTCATGGGACACCAGGTGACGCTGTTTGAAAAGCGCAAGCAGCTGGGCGGTATGCTCCGCTACGGCATCCCCAGTTATCGGTTCCCCCGGGAGAAGCTGGACGCGGAGATCGCCTCGATTTTGTCCGTGGGCATTCAGGTCCATACAGAGGTAGATGTGGGCAACGACATCACCTTTGAACAGCTTAAATCGGAATACGACTGCCTGTACTTAGCCATCGGCGCCCAGACCGACAAGAAAACCGGGATCCCCGGGGAGGACAGCAAGGGCGTGGTTTCCGCTGTGCAGCTACTCCGGGAGATCGGAGACAACCAGATGCCCGACTTCACCGGCAAGCAGGTGGTGGTGATCGGCGGAGGCAACGTGGCCATGGACGTGACCCGCAGCGCCCTGCGCCTGGGCGCGGACAAGGTGTCTTGCGTCTATCGCCGGCGGCAGGCGGATATGACCGCTCTGCCGGAGGAGGTGGAGGGCGCCGTGGCCGAGGGCGCGGAGCTGCTCACCCTACAGGCCCCTCTGCGGGTGGAGGCCGACGGGGACGGCAACGTCGTGGCCCTATGGACCCAGCCGCAGGTCATCGGCGTCATGGACAGCGCGGGCCGCCCCCGGCCCAATAACGCGGCCGTGGAGCCCCAGCGGATCCCTGCCGATGTGGTCATCATCGCCATCGGCCAGGGCGTGGAGTCCCGGGGCTTTGAGCAGTCCGGCGTCCCCGTGAAGCGGGGCACTTTGGTTGCCATGACCAGCAGCCAGCTCCAGAACATGGAGGGGGTCTTCGCCGGGGGCGACTGCGTCACCGGACCTGCCACCGCCATCCGCGCCATCGCAGCCGGCAAGGTGGCGGCGGCGAATATTGACGAATATCTGGGCTTCCACCACGAAATCGACGTGGATGTGGAGGTCCCCAGTCCCAAGTTTGACAATAAGCCGCCCCATGGAAGAATCAACACCACGGAGCGGGAGGCCAGCGTCCGCAAAGACGATTTTCAGTGCATCGAGTGCGGCCTGAGCCAGGAGGCGGCGGGGCTGGAGTCCTCCCGGTGCCTGCGCTGCGACCACTTTGGCTACGGGAACTTCAAAGGAGGCAGAGTCGGAAGATGGTAAAATTAACAATTGATAACCGGACTGTGACGGTGCCGGAGGGCACTACCATTATGGAGGCCGCCAAGGCCGCCGACATCACCATCCCCAGCCTCTGCTATCTGAAGGACCTCAACGAGATCGGAGCCTGCCGGATTTGCGTGGTGGAAATTGAAGGCATCAACCGCCTGGTGCCCGCCTGTGTGAACGTGGTTTCCGAGGGTATGGTGGTCCACACCAACAGCGCCCGGGTCCGCTCCGCCCGCCGCACCAATCTGCGCCTGATTATGTCCCAGCACGACTGCCGTTGTGCCGTCTGTATCCGTAGCGGCAACTGCAACCTGCAAAAGCTGGCCAACGATTTAAACCTGTTTTACCTTCCCTATCCCACCCAAATACCGGAAAAGCGCTGGGGCTATGACGCCCCCCTGATCCGGGACGAAAGCAAATGTATTAAGTGTATGCGCTGCATCCAGATTTGTGATAAGGTGCAGGGCATGCACGTGTGGGACGTGTCCGGCACGGGCTCCCGGACCACGGTGGACGTGTCTTTGAACCGGAGCATCACGGAAGCGGACTGCGCCTACTGCGGCCAGTGCGTCACCCACTGCCCCACGGCGGCCCTCAGCGCCCGGGACGACACGGAATCCGTGTTTCAGGCCCTCAATGATCCGGAAATCACCACGGTGCTGCAAATTGCCCCGGCTGTGCGGACGGCCTGGATGGAGTCCTTCGACTTAGCCCCGAAGCAGGCCACGGTCCGTCATCTGGTGGCGGCCCTCAAGGCCATGGGCTTTGATTACGTGTTCGACACCAATTTCAGCGCGGACTTAACCATTATGGAGGAGGGCAGCGAGTTTCTGGAGCGGTTTACCCATCGGGAAAGCTACGCCTGGCCCATGTTCACTTCCTGCTGCCCCGGTTGGGTTCGGTTCCTCAAGTCCCAATACCCCGCGTATACGGATCAGCTGTCCACAGCCAAGTCGCCGCAGCAGATGTTCGGCGCCGTGGCCAAAAGCTATTTTGCGGAAAAGGTGGGGGTGGACCCCCACAAAATGCGGGTAATCTCCGTCATGCCCTGCGTGGCCAAGAAGAGCGAGTGCGACATTGATTCCATGAACGACGCCTGCGGGGATCCGGACGTGGATATCGTCATCACCACCCGGGAACTGGTGCGGATGATGCGCAGCGAGCACATCAGCCCGGAGAGCTTGGAACCCCAGAATTTCGACAGCCCTCTGGGCACCAGCACCGGCGCCGCGGTGGTCTTCGGCGCCACCGGCGGGGTCATGGACGCGGCTCTGCGCAGCGCCTATTACTTGGTGGCGGGGAAGAACCCGGATCCGGACTCCTTCGTGCAGGTCCGGGGCATGGACGGATGGAAGGAAGCGGTGTTTTACATCCCCGGAGCCGGTGACGTGCGGGTAGCCGTGGTCAGCGGTCTGGGCAATACCCGCAAACTCATGGAGGCGATTCAAAAAGAGCGGGTGTGCTATGACTTCGTGGAGGTCATGGCCTGTCCCGGCGGCTGTGCCGGCGGCGGCGGACAGCCCATTCACGACGGCTGCGAGCTGGCGGGTCAGCGGGGGGAGGCGCTTTGGCGTCTGGACTCCCAGTCCAGCCTCCGGTTCTCCCATGAAAACCCGGATGTCCAGGCGCTCTATCAGGATTTTCTCCATGCGCCGCTGAGTCATGAGGCCCACCATCTGCTGCACACGGACCATCATAGCTGGCAAATGCCTCTAAAACCGGTTCGATAAAATGTAAAATTGCCCGGCCAGATACGGCCGGGCGATTTTTTTAGTAACGGTTCCCAATAGCCCTATCGGGGCGTGCAAAGCACGCCCCCACCCCTCGAAATGGACCGTACTCCGTAGGGGCGAGCTGCGCTCGCCCGCGGAACGACCGTAGGCCGTTCCCTACATTTCACAATTGCATAGTTTCCTCCGGGAGGGGACGACCAAAGGCCGCCCCCACAAGGAACCCTCAAACTCCATCCTGAAGGGGCGAGCTGCGCTCGCCCGCGGAACGACCGCAGGCTGTTCCCTACATTTCACAATTGCATAGTTTCCTCCGGGAGGGGACGACCAAAGGCCGCCCCCACTAGGAACCCTCAAACTCCATCCTGTAGGGGCGAGCTGCGCTCGCCCGCGGAACGACCGCAGGCCAGTCCCAACCGTTCTGTGTGGGGAGCGCAAAAGAACAGGACCGCAGAAAATTTCTGCGGTCCTGTTTCAAAGCAAAAGCTTACTTCAGCTCGGCGGTCGCTCCGGCTTCCTTCAGGTCGGCCACCAGCTTCTCCGCGTCTTCCTTGGAGATCGCTTCCTTCAGAGTCTTGGGGACGTTGTCCACAATCTCCTTGGCTTCCTTCAGGCCCAGGCCGGTGACGGCGCGGACCACCTTGATGACGGCAATCTTGTTGGAACCGATTTCCTTCAGCACCACGTCGAACTCCGTCTTCTCTTCCTCCGCGGGCGCGGCGGCCACAGCGGGGCCGGCCACGGCGGCGGCAGCGGCGGAAACACCGAAGACATCCTCCAGAGTATGAACCAGTTCGGACAGCTCCAGAACGGTCAGACCCTTGACTTCCTCAACCAGAGCAGTGACTTTTTCACTCGCCATTGTAAAATCCTCCTCAAAATAGTTCAGATAAAATTTGTGTGCACATTAAGCTTCCGCAGGGGCTTCCTCTGCGGGCGCAGGGCCTTCCATTTGCATCCGGATTTGATCCAAAACGAAGGCCAGACTGGAGATCGGGGCCAGGAAGGTGCCCAGGACCTGAGCGATCAGGGCGTTTTTGCTGGGCAGTTCGCCGAAGGAGTTCAACTGCTCCGCGGTGAGGACGGAGCCCTCGACCAGGCCGCCCTTGATGGACAACACGTTTTTGTGCTTCTTGGCAAACTCGCAGACGATGCGGGCGGGCGTGATGGGGTCGCCGGTGGTGCAGGCCATGGCGGTGGTGCCATTGAGAATTTCGTCGAACTGGGCGTAGCCCGCCTGATTGGCGGCAAACCGCGTCAGCGTATTCTTCACCACGGCATACTCCACGGAAGCGTCCCGGAACTGCTTACGCAGATCGGTGTCCTGCGCCACGTTGATGCCCTTGTAATCCACGAAAACCACGGATGTGGCCTCCTGAATCTTCCCGGCCAGTTCCTCCACGATTGCCTTTTTGCTCTCGAGAACCTTTGCGTTGGGCATAGATGTTTCACCTCCGAAAAAATAAATGCCTCATGCCATCAGACATGAGGACACACAAACATGCTTTCACATTGTCAGCGTAACCTCGGCAGGAAGGGAGATCCCGTTGTGGCAAAAGCCTCCTGCTGTCTTTGGCAGCTTTCTTATTATAGCAGGGTTCCAGAAAAAGTCAAGGTTTTTCTGAGTTTATGTTGATTTTTGATTCATAAAGAACACGGAAAAGTAGGGGCGTGCTTTGCACGCCCGCGGGCGACCACAGGTCGCCCCTACAGACGCACCATCGGGGGATATTCAAATTGGGGGCCCCGCGAAACCGCAGGGTTTCGTGGGGAGAGGAGGGGCAAGGAAGCGGGCGGAGGTTTCCCCGCTAGGGGGAACCGAAGCTGAGCGGACTTTGCCTCGACGAGGTAGGGGTGTGTTTTGCACGCCCGCGGGCGACCACAGGTCGCCCCTACAGACGCACCATCGGCGGATATTCAAATTGGGGGCCCCGCGAAACCGCAGGGTTTCGTGGGGAGAGGAGGGGCAAGGAAGCGGGCGGAGGTTTCCCCGCTAGGGGGAACCGGAGCTGAGCGGACTTTGCCTCGACGAGGTAGGGGCGTGCTTTGCACGCCCGCGGGCGACCACAGGTCGCCCCTACAGCCCCCCGTCGACGGAGATTCCGTCGGGGCGTGCTTTGCACGCCCGACAGGGCGCCGGTGCGGCAGGAAGGCCGACGGGCGAGCACAGCCCGCCCTTACATCAATCTATCGTCATGCTTCCGTAGGTGCTTCCGGGCACAGTTCCACAAGATGTTGGGCTAGGGCCCGCAGGGTGGCGTAGTTGACGCTGTACCGCCGGCGGTTGCCGTGAAATTCGATGTTGAGAAGCCCTGCATCCTGCATGCTGCTCACATCCCGGGAGACAGTACCCAAATGAAGCTCCAGGTTCCGGGACATTTCCCGGGAGGTCATGGGGGTTTCCTTCAGCGCCCGGAGCATTTTAATGCGGGTGGGACTGCCGAGAAGCCGGAGCGCCAGGTATTCCCGTTGGGTGAATTCTGAACCGTCCGGGTTCTGCGGCATTCTACCGGCACCCACGAGCATTTTCAAAGCTCTACTTTCTTCGCTGATTCCAGGAAGGATCCAATCAGGGATAAAATACAGCAGCGCGGCTTCGATATTTTGGACGCTCCAGGGGACCTTGGCCCGGAGAAACTCCAGAATAAATCCGTCTGGGGATTGGGCGAGCATCTGCCGCTCCCAGCTTTGGCGAAGAGGGGCCGCCCGGTCAACCCAGGGAACCAGAGCGTGACGCAGATACTCCGCAACCGGCAGCAACAGCTCCATCAGGGCGGATAAGTGCGCGGGCAGGTCGGAAAAGGTCTCCAGCAGCTTTTCTTTTAGGGGCATGGGGATGGGGAGCTGGCCCAGTCCGTTGGCGAAGGGGGGTGGGTCCACGCCTTCCCAGGGGGCGCTGCTGAGACAAAAGGCGCTGACGTTGGTAAACACGTAGGGACAGCTGCTGACCTTCTTCCAGGCATCCAGAATGGAATGTGCCACAGCCGCCGGCTCCGGATTCGACCAGTCGGAAAAGGTGAAAACCAAGAATCGGGCTAAACAGGTGGTGGAGCCGTTGGTGCCCGGCAAGGGGTACTGCTGGAAGTAGAACCGCAGGGTTTCCTGATCCCGATTCAAACCGCAGCAGGCCTCCTGCATCATGTTTTCCACCTCCGAAGCTGGGATACCATATGGACCGGACCCGGCCAACCCCTGAATGGAAGAACGGTTCGCGTAGGAAAACAGAAGCTCCTCTGCCTCCAAAAGCAGGCAGGGGTGGGAATAGAATACGACTGCCATGGGTGTGACCGTTCCTTTCTGTGACGCTTGCCTCAACGACCGGCAAAAATATCACATATTTGCGTACAAGTAACATTGTAACACAGCCTGGTCTCTTTTTCCAGTGTATTTTTCAAGAAATCTTTTGGAATCCCCTGGAGGAAGTGTCGAAAAAAATGGAAGAAATTTGTATAAAATGTTAAAATAAATTCTGTTGTTTTTTTGCGTACACCGTGATAGAATGAAGAAAATTGTTGTACATAAAATCGCGTACAACAAAAACAAGCGGCGTCTGTCGCGGTACGCCGCGTGGATGCAAGCACCGGAGGAACATGAAAGGAGCACACATATGGACAAGCAAGGATGGAAACGGCTTTTGTCACTGCTGCTGGTACTGGCCGTCTTGGCCGGTTTCTCTGCGCCTGCCTTGGCGGCCGGCGAGTCCGGAGCGGGGTTGCAGTGCAGACAGGTGGAACAGAGTCGGGTGAAGGAGCCCCTGCCCCTGCGGGAGGCAGAGCTGCCACAGGAGGAACAATCCTATCAGGACACCGACGTGGTGCGAGTGTCCATCGTGCTGGCGGACCGGTCTACGGTGGAGGCGGGATACGCTACGGCGGATATTGCTTCCAATACCGCGGCCATGGCTTACCGGTCCGATTTGGCGCAAAAGCAGCGGAAGGTGGAGGACTTGATCTCTGCCCAGGCCTTGAAAGGGCAAAAGCTGGACGTGGTCTGGAACCTGACCTTGGCGGCCAATTTGATCTCAGCCAATGTGCAGTGTGGTCAGATTGAGGAGATCCGGAACGTCAAAGGCGTATCGGAGGTCTATATCGAAACCACCTATTCACCGGACGTAGTCTCCCAGGATGGGGAGGTGGGAGTCAACAGGATCCCTTCCTCCCATATGATCGGAAGTCCGCAGGTCTGGGAGGCGGGCTATACGGGAGCAGGAACCCGGATCGCTATTATCGATACCGGGCTGGATGAGGACCATCCTTCTTTCTCCGATGCGGCGCTGGGTTATGCTTTGGACCAGATCGCACAGGAGGAGGGCATGTCGCCGGCGGACTATCGGGATTCCTTAGATATGCTGGAGCAGGCGGAAATCCAAAAGGTCCTGCCGAAGCTGAACGCCTTCACCCGGCTCGACAGCTTGACGGCGGAGCAGCTGTACCGGAACTCCAAGGTGGCTTTTGCCTTTAATTACAAGGACTTTGATTTAGACGTTACCCATGATCACGACGCGCAGGGGGATCACGGCTCTCACGTGGCGGGAATCGCTGCTGCTAACCGGTATATCCCGGAGGCTGGGGGCTTCCAGGCCGCCGCGGATACGGTCAGAATGACCGGCGTCGCCCCGGATGCGCAGCTGATCATCATAAAGGTGTTTGGAAAGAGCGGCGCGCCGGCGGATTCAGATTTTCTGGCTGCTTTGGAGGATGCCATTGTCCTGGGCTGCGACAGTGTGAACCTGAGCCTGGGCTCCAATAGCACCGGCTTTGTTTCCAGCAAAACCCCGTATTTCAACGAGATATTTGTCAATTTGGAAAACACGGATATGGTGGTGGCCATATCCGCGGGCAATGTGGGAAGCTGGGCAGACGGCGCGTTCAACTGGAATCAAAATCTGTATGGGGATGACGTGAGCTATCACACCGTAGGAAGTCCCGGCAGCTTTGCAAATGCCTTTACGGTGGCTTCTGTGGATAAAACGGCGCCACGGGCTTGGAGTTTACGGTGGACGGAACCCCTTACTTTTATACGGAAACCAGCTTCACCAACGAAAAAATGGCTAAGCTGGACATCTCTCCGGACCAGTCCGGCACGGAATACGATTTTGTCCTGCTGGACGGCTTTGGCGAGACCGCGGATTACGAGAATCTGGACGTAACTGGTAAGGTCGTGATCGTGTCCCGGGGCAATACGTCGTTTAATCAAAAACACGAGGCGGCCCAGGCTGCGGGAGCGGCGGCTTTGGTGATTTATAACAATGAAAATGGCATGATTAACCTGGACTTAACCGACGGCACGGCCACCATCCCCTGCGTGTCCTTGCCCCAAAAGGCCGCCGAATCGCTTCGGCTGGCGGCTGTGGCCCAGGGAACTGGGATTTACACGGGGCGTATGACCGTTCACGCTGGGATTACGGTATCGTATACCGACGGAACGGAAAAGCGGCAGGCCTATTTGCCGGCCAATGGCGCCGGATATGAAAATTACATGACGATCTGCTACGAGGGAGTCCAAGGCGAGTTTTATTTCGCGGGAAATCCCATTCAGGTGGACGAGGTGTTCCTGCCCCAGCGGAACGCGATCAACAACCAGAAGGGCGATAAGCTGGCGAATTTGGTTTACTCCAATATCCGCAACGCTGGAAATGGGAAACTGGTGATCGCCAACCAGGAGACCGGGGAGATTTATCAGGAGAAAGAGCTGGGTCCTGTGGAGAGCGCCTATTATTACAGCGACGGGATATCCGGCAGATGGTTTTTAGACAGCAAACAGCTCCGGGTGAGTTGGGGCGGAACGGATGCAAACGGCCAGCCCCTGCCCGAGGGTACGAAGGTTTCCATCTCCCTGATCCTGGCGCCGGAGTATTATCTCAATGAGGACGGGAGCTGTCGCTGGGACGAGCTGGGAGAAGGCGCATACCTGACCACCTATGCTACCATTGACAATACAGCGCCGCAGATCCAGGACATTTCTCTGAGCCTCACCGGTGATACCCTGGACGTGACGGCGCAGGACAATGCATACATCGCCATGGTGGGCCTTTACAACGTAAACGGCAGTCAGTTGCTGACCGGCGCGTCCCCCAATCAGGCTGAGGCGGGAGAGACACAGACGGTATCCCTGGATCTTTCCAACGTGGTGGGAAGCAAGTTCCTGGTACAGGTTTACGACTACGCCATGAACGCTGTCACCTATGAGGTCGAGTTGGGACCCATCGGCGAGCAGGTGGATTATGAATTTAAGCTCTTTGATCAGATCAGCAAGAGTTGGTTGGGCTTCAATGCTGACTCCACCGGCGCGACGACCCTCTCCGTTCCAAATCTGGACATCTATGCGGCGACCTATGTGGAGGGCTACGTATTTGCAATCACCGGCGGGGGAGACCTCTATGTGATGAAGGACGGCGCTCTGGATGAGCCGACCTTCGTGGCTAACGTGGGAACGGCGATCGTAGACATGGCTTATAATGCCCAAGACAATACGATTTATGGGATCGATGGCAAAACAGGCTGGCTGGTTGCCATTGACAAGCTCAACGGCAAACTGACGCAGATCGGTTTGGTCGCAACGCCGGATGGAACCAGCACTTTGGCCTGTGACGGAGCTGGAACCTTTTATTGTCTGAACTACAACGCCAGCGCTGACCTGTATTCCTTCACCCTGGACACGGTTGGAGCGCCCACCCTGGTGGGGAATACCGGCTTTGGCATGAAGTTTATGCAGTCCATCGAGTGGAATCCCAACGACGGGCAAATCTACTGGGCCATGCTGGACGATTTCTGGCATTTCAGTATTTTTGGATTTATGAAGATCGACCCCCTGACGGCCCAGACAGAGCAGCTGAAGAACTTTACCATTTGGGGGACCGGCCTGTATATTCCGGAGCGGGAAAAACAGGACGATTGGTACGATCCTGTGGATGAAATCCAGGAGATGACCATTTCCGCGGAGCGTTTGGAGCTCTTGGTGGACCATTCTGCAACCCTCCGGGCCAATATCACGCCCTGGACGGTGCGGGACCGCTCCGTGACCTGGTCCTCCAGCAACAGCACGGTGGCTTCCGTGGATGACAGCGGCAAAGTGACCGCCTTACGCCCGGGAACCGCGGTGATCACGGCGACCTCCAATTTGGACCCCGGTCTGTCGGTCAGCTGCACGGTGACGGCGGACACACTTCATGCCACCCTAGAGGGCGTTTTACAGAATGCGGACGGTGAGGGCCAAATCTTCACCTGGGATTTGAGCAGCGATAAGACCTGGAGCCGGTTGGCGGACATTGCGTCGTCCGTATCTTCTGCAACCCTGGATACCCAAAATCAAGCGCTGTATGTGCAAGACGCTGTGGACAATCTTTGGGCCATGCACAAGCTGGACCCCAGCAGTGGCAAGACGCTGGAGACATCCGCCGGGTCGCCCCTGGGTATCCCCATGTGGGATATCGCGTACAGCGAGAAATTCAGTACGGCCGAAGCGCCAAAAGTCACAGGCGTGTACGGCAACCTGCTGTGGGCGCCTACGGATCCCATGAATCCGGAAGGAAAAGTGTTTGACTGGTCACCTCTGCTCCTGCAGACTTCGGCGACCAAGCTGGTGGCCTTGGCCTCGGGCGGCCAGGTACCGTATTACGATGCGGAGAAGGACGTCACCGTGGATACGGAGCTGTTTTATATACTGGACAATGCGGGCTATCTGTGGATGGTCTGGATGTACCCTGTGGAAACCGGCTATGACGCCTACGTCAGCTATTATCCGACGGAGCTGTTTGGCCTGCAATACCCCATGTTCTCCGGTTACCAGTATTGCTCTTTGGTGGCGGACCCCGCTTCCGGCGCCCTGTTCTTGTCCTACTATACCGGTGAGACCAACGAGATCTATTTGCTGGAGTTTGACGGCGAGCGTTTTACAACCATCCTGCTAGGGGAGATGGGAGAGGATGTTTGGCCTGCCGCCCTCTACAGCGCGACCTTCCACGACGACACTCCGGCGCCGGATACCCAAACGCCGGCCCCACGGGATGTGGCGCAGATCACGGCAGAGCCGATTCAAACAGAGCAGCTGAAACTATCCGGGCTCCAACGGGATCTTGCCTCCAGACCTGCGGAATATCAGCAGGCGCGGGGCGGTCTGGACGCGGTTAGACAAAGTGCGTCTGGATCAAAGGTCCTGGCCAAAAGGGACGTGGAGCAAAACCCGGCGGCACGGACCGTCACGGTTACGGTACGGGCGCCGGAGGACACCGCCAGCGCTATGCTGGAGTTCTCCTATGACAAGGAATTGCTGACCCTGACCGGCGTGAGCAGTCCGGTGCAGCTCTCCGCCGAACGACAGCATGCGGGCAGCGCAGTTATTGCCTGTGCGGCGCAGGACCCGGTTCCTGCGGAAGGCGTTTTGGCCGTTTTGACCTTCACATACCCCAAGGGAACGGAAAACCTGATTTCCGAGATTGCGGTCACCACCACGGAGCGGAACGATAAGGCCCTGGAGGAACCTGCGCGGATCCAGGTGAAATTCCCTTGCAGCGGCGGGGAGAACTGTCCCAGCGGGGCCTATGAAGACCTGAACGTGGACGCTTGGTATCATGCGTACACAGACTATGTGATCGAAAAGGGGATCATGGTCGGAGACGGTAAGCGGTTTTCGCCCAATGCCGGGATGACCCGTGGCATGCTGGTGCAGACGTTGTACAATCTGGCCGGCGCACCCGCCGTCTCTGGATACTCCGGCTTTGCGGATGTGAGCGCGTCTAAGTGGTACGCGAACGCCGTGACCTGGGCCAGAAAAAACGGCATCGTTCTCGGCGTCAGTCAGACCCGTTTTGCGCCGGAACGTTTGATCACCCGGGAAGAGACCGTGACGATCCTATACCGGTATATGCGGGACTTTGTGAAGGCCGGCATGGCTGCGGGTTCGGACCTGACAGCGTTCCAGGATTCGGCTCAAATTTCCGCCTATGCTAGAGACGCCATGCAGTGGGCCGTGGCGGCGGGTCTCATCCAGGGCGTCAGCGAAACGAGGCTCTCTCCCAAGGGCACTGCACTTCGCTGTCAGATGGCGAAACTCCTGACCATTCTGGACCGGGATCTCTTGCAATAATACCTATTAACCCTAGCGTTTTGCGGCGCCATGCGGTCCCGGCAGGGACCGCATGGCGCCGCGACCTTGGAAAGGAAAGCTTTGCACGCCTGCGGAACGGCCGCAGGCCGCCTCACCTGGCGTTTCGTCAGATTGGGGTAGGTTCCAACCGGTTTAAAAACCTTGAATTGCGCGCGAAAGGAAACCGCAGGTTTCCTTTCGCGTTTTCCTTCCCCCAGACGCATTGAATTGGAATATCTCCTGTAGGGGAGAAGCTGACTCGCCCCGGGGAATGGTCGCAGACCGTCCCTTACAACCCACATGGAAAAATATGCTAAAGGGGGCCCACGGAGCCACAGGGTTTCGTGGGAAGAGGAGGGAGGAAGCAGGGGTTTTTCCGGGGAGGGGAAACAGACGGATTGGGCTTCGCCCCGGCGATGTAGGGACGTGCTTTACACGGTCGCGGGAGGCCGCGACCGTCCATGACGCCTCATCGAAAGATATTCTGGAGGCGTGTTTCGCTCACGACGGGATGCCGACGAAATGAAGTGCGGGCCGGGATTTGGATCCCAGCCCGCCTATGATCGTTTATGTCTTTTGCCGGAACGCTTTTTTACGGCGCCACACGCCCCACATGCGGAACGCAGTGGAGACCAGCAGCACGCCGAAAGCCAGAGCGCCAGCGATGGAGATGGCCTGCAAACCACGTTGCAAGAAGTGTTCCAGCTCCCCCTGGAAGGCAAAATCCATGGTGTAATAAATATCTGCCCCTGGGATCAGGGGAAACATGGACACCACCAGATACGGCGTGGCGGGGCACTTTCGAACCCGGGCCATGATCTCAGCATACAGGGAAATCGCCGCGGCAGCCAGGAAAACGCAGGTCACATTTGTCATGCCTAAAAAACTGAACAGGCTGTACACCAGCCAACTCATCACAGAGCCAATCAGGCACAGAATCATGCCCCTGCCCTGAATGTTGAACAAAATACAAAAGCCGATGCTGCCGATAAACCCTGCAACACATTGAAAGAACAGGTTGTATGTCACCATGGTGCTGGAACCCTCCAGAAAGCCCCACAGGGATCTGGACAGGGACAGCGCCGCACCGGTCCCCACCACCAGGGCGATGGCCGTAATCAAAACCTGAACCAACCGGTTCACGCCGGACATGGTGTCGCCGTAGATCACATCCCGGACGCTGTAGATAAACAGCAGACCCGGGACCAGCAGCATGATTGTGCCAGTAATGGCGGCGTCCACATTGTCCGCAAGGCCTAGGGCCGCCATACCATATATTAGAAACGCCAGTACAAAGCCCGCCGACACGGTTTTAAAGAAGACGTTGGTACGCAGACTGCTCATCAGCGTCAGCCACAGGCCCGTGGCTACGCCGCACACCCCCGCGCAGAGGCAGTCTACCCAGGTGCCCCGGAAAAACATGCAAAACCCGGCGGCGCCCAGAAAATACGCCAGGAGCATCACAGGCAGCCGGTAGCCCCTGGCCCGTTTCACCTCTGCCCGCAGCAACGTCATGGCCTCCTGCATATCCGGACGCTCTACGCACAGCCGCCGGCACAGGGCGTTGTACCGCTCCACGCCGTCCAAATTGGTGGCGCCATAGCTGGTGCGCCGCATGCGGGTCATGGGCTTGCCGTCCTCAGTTTCCAGGCTTACAATCAGGCAGTTGGGAATGACAAAGGCCTCTCCCTGCACGCTATAGGCCTCCAACAGTCGGACGATGGACTCCTCCACCCGATAGGTCTCCGCTCCGCAGAGCTGAAGCTGGTATCCCAACTCCACGCTCAGCTCCAACAGCTCCTCATAATTCATCCCGTTTGCTCCTCGCTTCTCAGCATCGAAGACAGTATAGCAGCAGCATAGGCAAATTACAAGCGGCAAGTTTTCCTTTTTTTGGGCGTTCTTCGCCGTTCTTTTCCAGGGTGCTCAGCCAGGCTGCCCCAGGGCGGCATTTTTCTCCCACGCTGCCAGCACCGCCTCAATAACAGCGCTGCGCAAGCCCCGTTCCTCCAGGACCCGGACGCCTTGGATGGTGCTGCCCCCGGGAGAGCACACGCTGTCTTTGAGCTGGCCGGGATGCCGGCGTGTTTGCTGCAACAGCGCTGCGGTACCCGCCAGGGTCTGGGCGGCATAGGCCAGAGCCTTAGGCCGGGGCAGGCCGCAGGCCACGCCGCCGTCCGCCATCGCCTCCAGAAACAGGCTTACAAAGGCGGGTCCGCAGCCCGCCACGGCACTGGCCGCGTCGATTTGGTCCTCCGGTAGCCGGTCCAGCAGTCCCGCGCCGGAGAGCGCTGCTCCCAGCTCCGCCTCTTGGGCCGGCGTCACCGTGTGGTTGACTGCGTACAAAACCACGCCTGCGCCCACAGCAACCGGCGTGTTGGGCATAATGCGCACCACAGGATAAGAGCCGCCGGCCGCGCCGGCCAGCTCCGCCAGGGTCCACCCCGCCGCCATGGACACCAGGACCGCCGGCTCTTGGCGGGCGGCCAGCACGGGAGCCAACTCCGCCAGGACACCGCCCAAAACTTGGGGTTTGACGCCCAGGAACAAATACCGGCACCGGGCCGCCAGCTCCTCATTCCTGCCGATTCCGCAGCCCAGCTCCGCCGCCACCTGCTGGGCCGTCTGCTGGGTTCGGCTGCTCACCAGCACCTCCTCCGGTCCCACGACACCCGTCACAGCCCGGGCCACCGCAGAGCCCATGTTGCCCACGCCGATAAATCCATATTTCACCGGTTTCATCCTCCTATTGTCTGGGTGTTGCGATTAAACCAGGCGCACACTTTGCATTTTTGCGGCATATCCCAGCCGCTATTTACACATCTGCGCATCTGATTGTACCGCGCACTTTTCCACAGCTCTAAAAAGCTGCCCTCCGACACAGACCCAACGCACGCGCCCACATTGCAGCACAGATAGACATCGCCTGCATAATCCACTGTGGCGCTGACAAGCGGCGCGTGGCATTTCGTATTGATGATAAAGTTGAACGCAGCCTGATAGCGTCCATCCGCAAAGACATAGTCCCCAACTCTGGTGGGATACAGATCCAGAAACATCCCGTTGTCCTCGATGAACCGGTATGCCCTTTCCAGCTCTTGGCATAACGCCTCGTTTTGATCTGGCGCAAATTCTTTCGGGGCGGTGACAATCCCGCAGCCGATCCTTTTGATTCCCAGATCGTGCGCAAGCATGACTATTTTTAAAATTTGATTTTGGTTTTCTTGTTGAATGGAAATATAAAACGAAGGGGATTGATGAGGGGGGAATTTGCCGTATGCCGCGGCGGCCTTTTTGGCGTTTTGCATGACGCGCTCAAAATTGGAGCCTCTGCGAATCGCCTCAAACGTAGCTTTATCGGCGCCATCCACGGAAATCGCGATAAGGACCCGTTCCCCCACAAGAAAATCGATCATGCTCTTGTCGAGCAGCATGCCGTTGGTGGAGATATCCACGGTGCAGTCCTGCCGTTTTTTTTGATTGACATAGCGCACTCTCTGACGGAACTCCCTGAGCAAAAGCGGTTCGCCCCAGTTAAACAGAGAATAGCTCCTGACAAACGGCGCGGTTTCGTCCACAAGTCTTACAAACAGAGTCTCGTCCATGGTTCTGCCACATATGGATTTCTTCTCTCTGCACATTTGGCACCACAAATTGCAGTCTTCCGTGAGGTCCAAGTAGAGCTTCTGGGGGCAAAGCATACAATCCGCGCAATCCCCGTCCGCCTGCATAAGCTCATAGCTGTTGTTACAATAATATTTCATAACTTTACTCCTTTTTATCATTTATCAGGCGTTTGAAGCAAAGTCACGTTCGGATCCTGCTGATTTTCTGCTCCATACAAGCGATCCGAATCAGACTTTGTATGGAGCTGAGCCATTCACTGGCGGCAACACTACCATGGCAGCGCCTCCTGTTCCGGGAATTTGAGTTATTATATCAGAATTCACGTCGCTCTTCCAGGTGATTGGGAACTTCTTTTCAGAATTTCGCGGGAAAGTGCAGGCCACACCTTCGGCAGATAGAATTCAACGCCTGACCGCGCGTGCAAATTCCAGAAAGAATTGCGAAGGCGCCACATAGACTTTGAGGCGCGGCGCGCCGGGTCCGCCGCCGTATAGCAAGATGGCAGGCCCTGCCGGCATGCCGGCAGGGCCTGTTTGATACCATTTTTTCTCAGGCCCTCAGCGCACCGTTCCCAGGAAAAACAGGGCCAGGGTGCCGGGGCCGGAGTGAGAGCCAATGACGGGGCCCACATAGCTGATCACCACGTCCTTGGGGTGGTAGATCGCCCGGATGGAATCGGCCAGGTACTCCGCATCCTGGATGCAGTCGCCGTGGCTGATAAAAATCACCTGGTTGGCCGGGTCGATGCCGGTGGCGCCGATTTTTGCCGCCATAGCGTCGATGGAAGCCCTGCGCCCCCGGGCCTTAGACACGTTGATCAGATGCCCCTCGTTATCCACGTGCAGCACCGGCTTAATCTTCAGCATGGTGCCCATGACCGCAGTGGCAGCGGAAACCCGGCCGCCCCGCTTCAGGAACATCAAATCGTCCACTGTGAACCAGTGGCACAAATGCAGCCGGTTCTCCAATACGTATTCCGTCACCTGGTCCAGGCTCTTTCCCATCCGCTGCTGCTGGACCGCCAGGTAGACCAGCAGGCCCTGTCCCATGGAAGCGCACAGGGTGTCCACCACCTGGATTTTCCGCCCCGGATACTGGGCCTCCAGCTCCGCCGCTGCCGTCGCTGCGGAGGCGTAGGTGGCGCTGAGCCCGGAGGAAAAGGCCAGAACCAAAACATCCTCCCCGGCCTCCAGGACCGGACGCATGGCGCCTGCCCATTTTTCCGGGTTCACCGCCGTGGTGCTGGTAACCTCGCCCGCGCGCAGAGCCCGGTAAAACTCCTGGATTTTCAGCTTATTCCCCTTGGCGCCGTCGAGCAAGTTCTCGTACTCTTTCCCCTTAAACTGGACGCTCAAAGGGACTGCTGTCACCCCCAGCGCCGATGCCAGCGCCGCAGGCATATCACAAGACGAGTCGGTCAGAATTCGATAGGTCGTGTTCATAACATAATGCCTCCACTTCTTTCCGCATGGATAGGTCCAAACGTCCCCTCTTTTGGGACTGGACATCTGCCTTTCTTATGATATAATAAAGCAACCGTTCCAAAATGTACAGGTCTGGCCTGCGTCTTGCGGGTCTACTTTCTGCTTTTCTGCCGTAGAGATACCGTTTCATGAACTCTACTGGCAGTAGAGTTCAGACCTTTTCGTGCCTTTTCCCTATATTTCTCCTGCTTTATCCCAATTTTCTTCTTCTTGATTCACTGTGCAAAGGAGGCGCTCTGCTATTACCAAGCTGCTTTTACGCCTGTTTGTCCGGGACTACCAGCAGACGGAAAATCCCCGTGTGCGGACTGCTTGCGGCTTTCTGTCCGGAGTGGTTTGCCTGATCTGCAACCTCCTCTTATTTGCTGGGAAGCTCCTGGTGGGCACCCTGTCCGGCTCCGTGTCCATTACGGCCGACGCCATCAACAACCTGTCGGACGCCTCCAGCTCCGTGGTGACCCTGGTGGGCTTCAAGATTGCGGGCAAGCCAGCCGATGCAGGCCATCCCTACGGACACGCCCGGGTGGAGTATCTATCCGGCCTGGCCGTGGCGGCGCTCATTCTGCTCATCGGCGTGGAACTGGCCAAAAGCTCTGTGGATAAAATTCTGCATCCCGCTCCGGTGGAGTTCTCCGCCGCCGTGGTTGTGGTGCTGGTGCTGTCTATTCTGGTCAAGCTGTGGATGGCCCTGTTTAACCGTACCTTGGGCCGCCGTATTGGCTCCCCCGCCCTGGAGGCCACCGCCGCCGACAGCCGCAACGACGTCATCTCCACCGCCGCGGTGTTGGTGGCCGCTGTCGTAGGCGCCCTTACCAAATGGAACATCGACGGCTACATGGGCCTTTTGGTCGCCCTGTTCATCATGTGGTCCGGGGTGGGAATCGCCCGGGATACCATCGATCCTCTGCTGGGACAGCAGGCGGACCCCAAGCTGCGGCAAATCATTGCCAAGGAAATCTTTCAAAGCGATAAGGTGCTGGGATTTCATGACCTGATGGTCCATGATTACGGCCCTGGCCAGCGGTTTGCCACGGTTCATGTGGAGATGGACATGCGGGAGGACCCCATGGTGTGTCACGACATCATCGACGACATCGAACGGGACTGCATGGCCCGGCATAACATCCACCTGAGCATCCATTACGACCCCATCGTCACGGACGACGAGGAGCTCAACCATATGAAGGCCCTGATTTCGGAACTGGTCCAGGGCATTGACCAAAGACTTTCCATTCACGACTTCCGCATGGTCCGCGGTCCAACCCACACCAACCTGATCTTCGACATGATCATTCCCTATGAGATGCAGAGCCGCCGCCTGGAGCTGAAGCAGCGGGTAGACGAGGCCGTGCGGCGGGAATCCGACCATTACTTTACCGTCATCACCTTCGATGAGGAGGCGTTTAACCGGCCGGAAAAGCGGCCGAAATCCTGACCCCGCGCAACCGATTTCATCCTGAATAAATTAAGGAGTACTGCCCATGTTTCTGGAAATTTTGAAAGCGATTTTATATGGCATTGTGGAGGGCATCACCGAGTGGCTGCCCATCAGCTCCACCGGACATCTGATTCTGCTCAAGGAGCTGGTCCCCCTGCAGGTATCGGACAGCTTCTGGACCATGTTCGAGGTGGTCATTCAATTGGGGGCCATTCTCGCGGTCATTGTGCTGTTCTTCCACAAGCTGAACCCCTTTGCCTCCGACAAGCCCACCCGGGAGCGGCGGCAGACCTGGGACCTGTGGGGCCGCGTGATTGTGGCGGTGCTGCCGGCGGCGGTTCTCGGCTTTCTCCTGGACGACTGGCTGAACGCCCATTTATACAATTACATTACCGTGGCTGTCACCCTGATTCTCTACGGCGTGGCCTTTGTGGTGCTAGAGCGCAGTCACCTGAAAAACGCTGGCACCATTCAGAAAACCTCCGGCATCACTTACCGCACCGCCCTGTGCGTCGGTCTTTTTCAGTGCCTGTCCATGATCCCGGGCACCTCCCGCTCCGGCGCCACCATTCTGGGGGCCATGCTTCTGGGTCTGGGCCGGACCACGGCGGCGGAGTTCTCCTTCTTCCTGGCCATTCCCACCATGCTGGGCGCCAGCCTCCTGAAGGTGGTAAAGTTCATCCAGGAGGGCGTGGGCATGACGGGCGCCGAGGCGGCTATTCTACTGGTGGGCTGCGTCACCGCATTCGTGGTGTCTCTCATCGCCATTCGGGGTCTGCTGAACTATGTGAAGAAGCACACCTTCTCCGCCTTCGGCGTGTACCGGATCGGCCTGGGCCTTTTGGTGTTGCTGTATTTTCTTCTGGTCGGACGGAACGCCTGAACTCTCCCAGTCCGCATTTTGTCGGATTCCGCTGGTTGCGGGCTGGCTCCTTCGTTTTATTCTCGGGTTTTCGCTCCAAACGCATAGAAACCGCCTCCTGTGGAGAAGATTTCCACAGGAGGCGATTGTTGTATGCCACGCAAATCTAAGAAGCGCCGGTTCCCCTGGCTGGGCGCAGCGGCGTCCGGGGCTGGCGCAGGCGCCGCCAACGGCCTATTCGGAGCCGGCGGCGGCATGATTCTGGTCCCGGCGCTCCATCATCTGACCCCCATTGAGGAGGACAGTCTCTTTCCCACCTCCGTGGCCGTGATTTTCCCTCTGTGCCTGGTGTCTCTCACGGTCTACGGCATCCACGGTAACCTGCCGTGGCAGCACGCCTGGCCCTACCTCATTGGCAGCGCTCTGGGCGGCGCGGCCGCCGGACTCTGGGGGCGGCGCATCCCCACGGTTTGGCTCCACCGAATCCTGGGGATTCTCATTCTGTGGGGAGGGATCAAGTCATTTTTCTAGAATCCGTACCCGCGGCCATAGTCGTGGGGACCCTGCTGGGCTTTCTCTCCGGGCTGGGCATCGGCGGCGGTTCCCTTCTGGTCCTGTGGCTCACCGCGGTCTTATCCATGGAGCAGAGGATGGCCCAGGGCATCAACCTTCTGTTTTTCTTGCCCGCCGCCCTGGTCTCCTGCCTGTTCCACTGGAAACACGGGCGGCTTCAATGGTCTACCGCCCTGCCGGCCATGGCCGCGGGCGCTCTGGCCGCCGGCCTGTGCGCCTGGGCAGCGGTGGGGCTGGATACCGAGCTCCTGCGCAAGCTGTTCGGTGGGCTATTGATTCTCACCGGGCTCTGGGAGCTCTTTGGCCGTCACCGGCGGCGGTAAGCCAGGTAACCCTCCAGGATCAGGGAGGCGGCCACGGCGTCCACCGTGTTTTTTCGTCTTTTTCCGTGATAATTGTGCTCCGACAGGATTTGGTGGGCCTCCACGGTGGTCCGCCGCTCATCCCAGAGCCGCACGGGCAGCCCAGTCTCCGCTTCCAGGCGGGCAGCAAATGCCCGGCACAGCTCCGCCCGGGGCCCTTCCGAACCGTCCATGTTCCGCGGCAGGCCCAGAACCAGCTCGCCCACCCCGTTCTCCTCCGCCAGGCGGCGAATCTCCAGGACGGTCTGTTCCGGCAAGCGGCTGGCAATAACTGTGGTCGTCCCCACAAGGGAACAAAGCAGGTCCGAAACGGCAATCCCCGTACGAGCGTCCCCGTAATCAATTGCCATGATTTTCTTCATGCTTGGACTCCTTCCGTTTCAGTGTGTGAACGTAAGCCTTTTGCTCCGGGGAAATCCGATAGGACTCTCGCATTTTCTGGATGGCCTTGTTATGGGTGAAGGCATCCAGCCGTCCGCTGCGCAGCATAGCCGCCGCCAAATCAAACTGCTGGGCCGCCAGCTCCGCCGTGAGCCAGGCGGCGGCCATCTGCACATAATATCGGTCGTCCCGGAGGGCCATCACCGCCTCCGCCGCCCGGTCCCAATAGGCAGGGACCAGAAAATCATCCAACAGCAGAATCAGGCCGAATCGGCGGGTGTAGGCCGCGGGACTTTCCAGGCAGCACTGAGCGAACGCCCACAGCCGGGGCAGCTCTTCCTCCCGCACCTTTAGGGTTGGCGCAATGGAGTCCGTGAACGCCCAGCTGTCCAAACGGGGCAGCAGCGCCCAAATTGCTTCCAGCTTTTCCTCCAGAGGCGCCCGGGCGTAGGCGATGGTCAGCCCTGCCAACAGGACCTGCTCGTAGTATGCAAACGGCTCGGCCAGAGCCGCCTTCCAGTCCTCTCTGGCTTTCTGCCGGGCCAGCCGGCGCAGCTGGGGCAGACGCACCCCCAGAATGGGATACGAAGTATCCGGCACCAGCTTTTGCTGAAAAGCCGCATACCCCTCCTCTGCCATGGCCCGCAGCGCGGCCAAGTTCTCCTTCTCCATCATCTTTCCCCCATTTCTGTATGGTTCCTTCCCATTATACCGGAAAATTCTCAAAAAAGAAAGAAAAAAATCATTGACCTGGAAGATTGGTTGTGCTAAAATGATGATACCTGTGAAAAGGGCTTTCTTTTTGTGCGCCCTTTTCCATCCCGGATGACGGCCCAGTAGTTTCGCCGTCCCCTAAATCTTTCTAGCCGGGGTTCGACAGGGAGGCAAATTTTAAGGAGGTGCCGTTATGCGCGTCAAAGTCACCATGAGATGCTCCGAGTGCAAGCAGAGAAACTACAACACCATGAAAAACAAGAAGAATGACCCTGACCGTCTCGAGATGAAAAAATACTGCAGGTTCTGCAGAAAACACACCATCCACAACGAGACCAAGTGACCGCACGGAAAGGGTGAAAACGATGGCTGAAACCAAAAAACAAAATTGGTTCGTAAGAACCTGGCATCGCATCTGCAAGTTCTTCCGGGAACTGAAGAGCGAGCTCAAAAAGGTGGTATGGCCCACCTGGACGCAGGTCCTGAAAAACTCCCTGACGGTGGTGGTCTGTGTCCTCATCGTCGGCGTCTTCATCTGGATCTTTGACATCTCGGCCAAATATGGAATCCAGGCCCTGTTGAGCATAGGGCAATAACCATGGCCGAAGCAGCAAAATGGTACGTGGTGCACACCTACTCCGGGTATGAGAATACCGTGAAGGCCACCATTGAAAAGACCGTGGAGACCAGACGTTTGCAGGATCAAATCCACACGGTCTCCATCCCCATGGAAACCGTCACGGAGGTCACGGAGTCCGGCGTCAGCAAGACCTATGACCGCAAAGTCTTTCCAGGCTACGTCCTGGTGAAAATGGTCATGAGCGACGACAGCTGGTACGTCATCAAGAATGTCCGCGGCGTCACCGGATTTGTGGGCTCCGGTACCAAACCCACCCCCCTCACCGAGGAGGAGGTCACCCAGCTCGGGGTGGAAAAGCGGGAGATCGTGGTCAACTATGCGGTGGGGGATACCATCCGCATCAACGACGGTCCGCTCACTTCTTTCAACGGTGTGGTGGAGGCTCTGGACCTGGAAAAAAACAAAGTTCGCGTGGTCGTCTCCATGTTCGGCCGCGAAACCCCGGTCGAGTTGGAGCTCGACCAGGTGGAAGTCGTTTCCCAGTAACGCACCGGGCCGGAAAACCGGCCGGAACGTGGGAGGGGCTCGCCGCCCCGATAAAAATGCGCTTGCGCATGAACCACATCTATTCAGGAGGTGCTTATCATGGCACAAAAAGTAACTGGTATCATTAAATTGCAGATCCCTGCAGCGAAGGCTACCGCCTCTCCTCCTGTGGGTCCCGCCCTGGGCCAGCACGGCGTGAACATCGCCGCCTTTATTAAGGAGTTCAACGCCCGCACCCAGGATCAGGCAGGCTTTAAGATTCCCGTGGTCATCACGGTCTACGCTGACCGCAGCTTCACCTTCGTCACCAAGACCCCGCCCACCCCCATGCTCATCATGAAGGCCATCGGGTTGGAGAAGGGCTCCGGCGTCCCCAACAAAAATAAAGTTGGAACCATCACCCGGGCCCAGATTCGGGAGATCGCGGAGAAGAAGATGCCCGACCTGAACGCCGCCAGCCTGGAGGCTGCGGAGCGCCAGGTGGCCGGCACCTGCCGTTCCATGGGCGTTGTTGTGGCAGATTGAGTCTGCCTGCCGAGGTTATCGGGCGAATCCGCCTGACCTCAAAATGTGGGAGGATTATTCCGCATCACCACTTTTAAGGAGGATACTACATTGTTTAGAGGTAAAAAATATAAGGACAGCGCCAAACAGATTGACCGCGCCGTCCAGTACGATCCCACCGATGCGCTGAGCCTGGTTGTAAAGACCGCGCCGGCCAAATTTGACGAGACTGTGGAAATCCACATCAAGCTGGGCGTAGACTCCCGGCACGCAGACCAGCAGGTCCGCGGCGCCGTGGTGCTGCCCAACGGCACCGGCAAGACCCGCCGGGTTCTGGTGTTTGCCAAGGACGCCAAGGTGGACGAGGCCAAAGAAGCCGGCGCCGACTATGTAGGCGGCATGGAGCTGGTAGAGCGTATCACCAAGGAAAACTGGTTTGATTTTGACGTGGTTGTGGCCTCCCCGGACATGATGGGTATCGTGGGCCGGCTGGGTAAGCTTTTGGGCCCCAAGGGCCTCATGCCCTCCCCGAAGGCCGGCACTGTGACCCCCAATGTGGCCGCCGCTGTCAAGGAAATCAAAGCCGGTAAGGTGGAATACCGGTTGGACAAGACCAACATCATCCACTGCCCCATTGGGAAGGTCTCCTTCGGTCCTGAGAAGCTGCAGGAGAATATGGACACCCTGCTCACCGCAGTGGTCAAGGCTAAGCCCGCCGCCGCCAAGGGTCAATATATCCGCTCCTGCGTTGTGGCCTCTACCATGGGCCCCGGCGTGAAGGTCAGCACCGCCAAGTATTGATTGAGACGATACGCGCTTGTCCGGCAGGACGAGCCTGACGTGCAAACCCCAGCCCCCCATCCCGGGGGCTGGGGTTTGGTCGTAAAGCCTTCGGCGTGGGGGCGTAGGGTCAAGTGAATAAGCCCACGGGCGGCGGAAGGCCGCTCCAGCCTGCCGAACCTTGCTCCGACGGGCTGGGGTAGGCTGTTCAAACGTTTTGAAGTTGGAACAGCCTTGAATTGAATGGGAAAGGGAACCCTGACGGTTCTTTTTCCCGATTTTCCTACCCGAAGACCTCTAATCTGGAACTCATGTAGGGGCGTGCTTCGCCCGCCCGCTGGTGAGCGCAGACCGCTCGTACATTGTCCCATTGCCGTCCCAATAGAAGAAACATTTTAAATCCAAACCGAAGCCCGGCGCAAAAGGGTATGGCCAGATAAGAAAGAGCGTGTCAACCAGTTGGTTGACACGCCTTTTCCTTACATATCGAAGGGCTCCATGCTCAGCACGGGGTGGCCGACGCTGGTTAGGTATTCCAGCAACTGCTCGGGGTCCTCGGTGCAGATGGTCTCATCGGCGATCATATCTGTAAAATTCTCCACGCCGTAGAGTTCCTTGGCCGCCGCATCCAGCTTCTCCCGCATCTGATCCTTCAATTCTTTGGGCAGCCAAACCAGCCTGCCCAGGCCGCCCTCGGCCTTCAGGAATTTTTTGGAGGCGATGAAGTGCTTGCCGTGGCCCATAAAGCCAGGGGTCTGCACGCCGCCGCCGGTCATGGAGGCCATCTCGGAGAAGGTCATGCCCAGAGGCGTCATGCCCG
>CBCTHM010000018.1:0-40596 GCA_965146675.1 uncultured Eubacteriales bacterium
CTGTAGGGGCGGCCTGTGGCCGCCCGCGGGCGAGCGAAGCTCGCCCCTACGGGATAAAAGTCGATGGTACGGCTGTAGGGGCGGCCTGTGGCCGCCCGCGGGCGAGCGAAGCTCGCCCCTACGGGATGAAAATCAATGGCACGGCTGTAGGGGCGGCCTGTGGCCGCCCGCGGGCGAGCGAAGCTCGCCCCAACGGGATAAAAATCGATGGTACGGCTGTAGGGGCGGCCTTTGATCGCCCGCGGGTGTGCAAGGAAACTGGGGGCGCCTGTCATTTAGACGAACTGGAAAAACCCCGCGGCCCGGTTTTTTCCGGGCCGCGGGGAAAAGAAAGGAGGTGAAGAAATGAAAATCGAATTCCTGTCTATAAGAATACCGGATAAATGTGAACAAAAAAAGCGAGAAAGTATTAAAGATGTGTGAAGCGCTAAAAAACACCCAGATGCTCCAACAAAATTTTAAATCCCAGGAGAATGAGAATTGCACCGCCGGTGAACTCTGCCTTCTTTTCAAATCGGGCGCCAACGCGGTTGCCAATTAGCACGCCGAGAGCGGAAAAGAAGAAGGTCGTCACGCCGATGAGCGTGATGGCAAGCCAGATATTGGAGGGGTTAAACCGACCGTCTGTCACCAGGGGCAGCGTCACCCCTGCCACCAGGGAAATTCCGGCGGCCAAAGCGTCTATGCTGGTGGCCACCGCCATGACCAGCATAGTTTTGGCCGACAGGTCTGATGAGACCTCTTCCTCCTCGCCGGTCAAAGCCTCCCGGATCATATTCCCGCCGATAATCAGCAAAAGCAGAAGGGCGATCCAATGATCAAAGGCCTCAATGGCTTGTGCAAAGGAATTTGCCAACATGAAACCCAGCAGCGGCATCAGCGCCTGGAATCCGCCAAACCATACGCCGACCCAACAGGCCTTGCGCAACGTCGCTTGCTTCATGGCCAGACCCTTACAAATGGCTACGGCGAAGGCATCCATGGAAAGCCCAATAGCCAGGACCAAAAGCTCCAAAATATGCATATCCATCCTCCTGCGCAATCAACCGGCGCAGAAAAAAATGAACCTACCTGCCATCCAGATAAGTTCCTCATGACCTGCAAAAGCCGGCGGCAGCTCCAGAGCGCGGCGGCCCGCGCCGGGGCATCGACGGCGTCTGAAACTGAGGAACATTTTACCACGGGCGCAGGTGCTTGTCAAGGAGAAACGGCGCGGCGGTCCTGCGACAAAAACGGTGAGCCGGGAACCGTGTTCCCGGCTCGTTTTGTTCGCCGAAGTCCGGCCAAAGATAGGCGTTTCGCTGGGGAACTGCGCGCCTGGCGGCAGGCAGCGCTCAGCGCAGCCCCTCCAAACTGTCCACGGGCAGAGATAGGACCACAGTTTCCGCCGGAGTATGCAGCCCGGCCTTTTCCGCAATAGTCTGCATAATCGGCAGCTTATACTCCCGCCGGGCGAGAATGGCCACCAGCTCCTTTTCCTTTTGCAGGGGAATGCCCAAAAAGTGTTCGCTTTGCTGCTCTCCCAACATGCGCGCATGCAGCAGGGTTCCGCCTGTGGCGCCGGCCAGACGGGCGGCGGCCATGACTTCGTCGCTGCTGTCCCGATTGGTTAGAGCCAATATCAGTTCATAGGCTGCGGTGCTCATAGTAGTTTCCTCCTTATCCGCGGCTTTGGGCTCCAGTCCCCGGCAGAGCCAGCGAGCGGTTTTCCCGCTGATCCCGGACAGAGGAACGGTAAACAGGATACCCATGCCTGGCTGCGTCATCCAGAGCCGGTCCCGGAGTTCCTGCCGCAGATCGGGCAGAAGCCAATCCGGGACTAGACTCAACGTCAGGGTCCGGCTGGTCTCGCCAATGCCCAGTACCTGCAGCACCTCGCTGGCCGCAGTTCCGATGGCCGGGGCGGCGAGCGTATAAAAGGCGCCGTGGGCCGCGCAGATGGCACAGACCTGGCTTTCCCGGCCCCGCCCCACAAAGGTTCCTAACAAGGTGATGCGGGGGCTGGCTTGGCTGTTATCCATGGTCTGCACCTCCTAAGTCAAATAGACGGAGACGTCGTATTCCAAAATCTCCCCGTCTGCCTCCCCGGCTGCGGACTCGGAGAGACGGAGCCGGCGCCGGTAGAACAGGCCCATGGTCTGGATGGTGATCAGCGGCGTCATCGCCACCAAGGCAACCACCCCAAAAGCGTCTATGAGAATGGAGCCGCCCAAGGCCTCGCAGGCGCCCATGGCAAACGGCAGCAGAAAAGTGGCGGTCATAGGACCGCTGGCCACACCGCCGGAGTCGAAGGCAATGCCGGTGAACATAGGCGGCGTGACAAAGCTCAGCGCGATGGCCAGTCCGTAACCCGGCAGGAGCACGGCATACAGAGGAATTTGAAAGAGTATCCGGCACATGGACAGGCCGATGGACACGGCCATACCAGTGGACAGCGCCCGCTGCATGGCCTTTTGACTCAGGGCGCCGCCGGTGACGGTTTCCACCTGGGCGTTGAGCACGTGCACGGCGGGCTCGGCCATGACGATAAACCAGCCGGCCACGGCACCCAGGGGTATGAGGATCCAGCTGTATCCGGAGGAGGCGATGGCGGCGCCTAGTTGGCGGCCCGCCGGCAGAAAGCCCACGTTGACGCCGGTGAGAAAGAGTACCAGGCCCAATAGGGTATAGAGCAAACCCACGGCGATTTTTGCCAGATGCCGGGGCTTGAAGGCCCGGGTGAGCACCTGGAATAAAATTAAAACACAGACCAGGGGTGTGAGCGCCAGCAAAACTTCCTTGGCATATCCCGGCAGGGCGGTGAGCAGGGCGCCGGCTGCCTGCCGGCTGTCCGAGACCGACGTAAACAGAGCTTCCGTGCCGGCCGACGCATTCGGCCGGTAGAAAAGACCCAGCAGCAGCACGGCCAGAATGGGGCCGATACTGGACAATGCCACCATGCCGAAGCTGTCCGATTCTCCCCGGGCGTCCCCCCGGGAGGCGGCGATCCCCATACCCAGGGCCAGGATAAAGGGGACGGTGATGGGGCCTGTTGTGACGCCTCCAGCGTCGAAGGCCACCGCCAGCATATTACGCGGCACAAAAAAACTGATGGCAAAGACGATCCCATACAGGACCAGCAGAAGATAGTGCAGCGGGATTTTCAGCGCGGTGCGTAGCACCGCAAAGACCAAAAACAGGCCCACCCCTGCTGCGACGGTCCACACCAGCACCGAGTTTGGAACCGAGGGTACCTGGTTTGCCAGCACGGCCAGGTCCGGCTCCGCTACGGTGACCAACACGCCCAACAAAAAGAAAACGCCAATTGTGAGCGCGGCTCTTTTGCTGTGGGTCAGCTTCCGGCCCAGCGCCTCGCCCATGGGCATCATAGCCATGTCTGCGCCCAGGGTGAACAGCCCCATGCCCGCGATGAGGAAGACCGCGCCGGCCAGGAACAAAACGGTCGTGCCTAGGGACAAAGGCGCGATGGTCATGCTCAGCAGCAAAATGAACAGGGTAATGGGCAATACGCTCAGGAGCGCCTCTTTTGTTTTATCCTTCCAAGCTTCGTGAATTACAATCCCTCCTTACAGTGAATATTTTGCCCTTGGAGCTCCGGACTTCTTGGGGGGAGACGAAAAGCGGGAGCGGGGAGAACGCAGAGAAACGGAACAAGGGGCTATGGATCGGCAGGGGCCTGCAATTTGGCCAGAGCGGCGGAGATATCACGGCAGATCAGGGGCCGCATACTCTCAGCGTACTGCTCGGTGGAGGCCTCCAGCAAGGCCCGGCGGATGCGGGGCGCCAAATCCGGACGCCCAGAGGCAATCTCTGGAAGACGCTGGATGCACTGCCTGGCGGTTATCGGTTTTTTGTCTGTAATATGGGACAGGTATTGCTGGAGGCACTGGTCCAGCCTGCCCTGCGTATCCCATTTGACATTTGCAGCAATGAGGGCCAGCCCCCGGGACCGGACGTAGGAGCTGGGATCGTCCAGCATCGCAACAAACTGATCAAAATAGGGATAAACCCCACTGGTTTTCCCGCTTTCCTCCAGCAGCAGACGCAATGCGCCGTAGGCGGCTTGATGATCTTTGGCCCGTAGGGCCGCCACATAGGATTCCATCGCTTCCTCCTGCTCTTCCATTATTGGACCTGGGTCACGGCTTCAACCCATTCTATAGGCCCTATTTACTTTATCTTACCATATTTTTTCTTCGCATTATGTAAATTTTTAGTTAAAACGGAAAGGACAGATGAATGCAGTGGAAAAACAAGGGACAAAACCGCTTCAAATGCAAAGATGTGAAGGTTTTACTTGCATGAAGCGCCGGGGCATTGTATAATTAGTCGAAAAGATGTCCAACGCCGCGCCGGCTGGGCATTTTGGAGGTGTATGTCATGCAATACCAAAAGTTCGCGCTGTTCAGCGATTTGGACGGAACCTTATTTTCTTCAGACCGAACGGTGTCTCTGGGAAACCGCAGCGCGCTGGAGCGTTTTGTGGCCGGGGGCGGCCTTTTTGGCATCGCTACGGGCCGCGCGCCCCGCAATGCCTTAACGCTTTTGCCCGATGTGCCCATTAACACCTGGTCAGTGGTACTCAATGGGACCGAGGCCTTTGATTATCGGACCAATACCGTTGCGCTCTCCAGAAGTCTGTCTCAACTCCGCATGGCCGGGTTTCTGCATGAGGTGCTGGATACCTGGCCACAGGTCAATGTGCTGGTCTGCTCTGAGAGCAGTCTTTATTTCCTATCCGCGCCGGCTGCGCGAAACCGTGATTTTTTCGATTCGCATCAGCCCTGCCAAGCTGCTACCCTGGAAACGGTGTTGCAGTACCCCTGGCTCAAGTGTCTGCTTTGTGCTCCCCGGCCAATTTTGGAGCAGATGGAGGAGTACGCCGTGCGGACAGGCGTTACAGAGACGGCGGACCGGGTTTATACAGCGGTGGATTACCTGGAGTTTTTGCCAAAGGGGGTCCACAAGGGCCGCTGTTTGGAGGACTTGCGCCGCATGGGGGAGCTGGCCGGGCGGACCATTGTGGCGGTGGGAGACTGGACCAATGATCTGGAGCTGCTGCAGGCGGCGGATGTGGCGGTCGCTCCGGCCAACGCCCTGCCGGAAATTAAGGCGCTGTGCGATTACGTCACAGTATCGAACAATGACGACGCCATTGCCGCGGTTATTGATGAAATTCTTCCCCAGCTGTAGCTCCACCGAAGAAAGGGCTTTTTCCAAGTGGGGTCCGAATCGAAAAAACCTTGCCGAAAAGCAACCAATGTTTCTCGGCAAGATATTTTTTTATCATTCTCTCTGCGTTGATATGGGCAGCCAAATCAAACAGGGGAACAAATGGGCATGAGACCTGCCCATAGAGCCTGCCATTACAAAATGATCTGTTGGGGAGATGCCATTCATCAAACATTCGGCTTTTCGTTCTCTTGAATACATACTTGTAAACGGGGTGGAGGCGCCCGGGGAAGAAAAGGTATTTAAATAAATATTTAAATACTACTTGCAAAAAGGATAGCGGATGATTTACAATAAGCAAGTGAGAAGCGGTTGATGCATACCAGGGCAGGGGGAGGAAATTTCATTGGGCTTCGGCAAGACTTTTTCCGCGCTTTCGGACCCGGTCCGCCGGGAAATTTTGTCGCTGCTCCGGCAGGAACGGCGTTCTGCCGGGGATATCGCGGGGCATTTCAGCATAACGCCTGCGGCGATTTCTTACCACTTGCGGAAGCTGAAAGAGGCGGACCTGGTGCGAGAGGCCCGGGAGAAAAACTTTATCTATTATGAGCTGAACGCCTCCGTTTTTCAGGAGGCGCTTTTGTGGCTGGAGCAATTTCGGGAAAGGAGCAACGAGGATGCGTAAGGAGTACGGTATCGGATTGGCATTGATTTTGGTTTCTTTTGTGGTGACGGGGATTTGTATTGCTTTTATGCCGGATCAGGTTCCCATGCACTATAACGCGGCAGGAGTGGCTGACCGGATCGGCAGCAAGTATGAGACCCTTCTGTTTCCCCTCGCCACGCTCCTGATTGGCGCCTTCCTGCTGGGGATGGCCAGATTTCAGAGGAAAAAACAGGAGTTTGGCAACGAAAAGGTGCTGCTGCGCAGTGGAGTTGTCCTGCTGGCGGGGGAGAATCTGCTTTTTGGTTACTTTTTATACCGGGCGATGTCTAGCGCCACCTCCGCGGCCGGGGAGATACCGGTCCTATCGTTAAAATTGCTTTGTATCTTGTTGGGGGCACTGTTTTGCTGCTTGGGGAACCTCATGCCAAAGGCGCGCAAAAACGCCCTGTTTGGGCTGCGGACCCCCTGGAGCATGAAAAACCAGCGGGTTTGGCAAAAAAGCCAGCGGTTTGGCGGGATATCCATGGTGGTGTGCGGGTTCCTCACGCTGCTATTGGGAATTTTCCTCCCCAATTCTGCCTGCCTGCCGGCGCTGTTGACGGTGCTGACCTTGATGCTTCTGGTGGACCTTGGAGCCTCCTACCGCATCTATCAAAAGGATCTCCAGCTTCATCCAGAGGAAGAGACAGATTTATAAAAGCGCAATTATGTGGGGCGCAGGACCAGGAAAGGAGGGGCGGGAAGAAAAAGGAACTTCCTGGGCTCCCCGGTTTGCCCCCCTTTCGGGCTGTCTGGAACATAATTTGCGCCCGCAGCAGGAACTTTTGTCAAAACCAAAATCAATGCTTGTACGATGCATAGAATTGTGCTAGAATAGAGTTAGAAATATATTGGGATAAGGGGTGGTTGTCCATGACGCAGCCAATGAAAAGAATTGAAAAAGACCCGGCAAGGTGAGATGGAACGGAAGGTTTCGCCGCGCCGGGTGAAAACCTTCGTGTAGCCTGTTGGGAGCATATAACGAGGCATGTTGCGTCGATTACTGCTGCCCTCCCGCAGAGACAACCGCGAACGGTTTGTTTCTGCGGATTTTTTTGCCTATTTTAGGAAAGGAGGTGGTTGCGATGGGAGAATCTAAAGCGCAGCCTTCGCACCAAACAATAAGGGAGGAATTATGTGACAGATTTGCGAACCTATGGGTTTGACCCGGCGTTTTGGCCGGAGGAAGAGATGCAAAATTTGGGCCGGGTGACGGCGGTTTATCCGAAGCGGTATCAACTGGTTTGCGCCCATGGGCCCTTCTTTGGCTGCCTGAAAACCGCCGCTTATGCCATGGGCAGACAGGCGCTCCCCACTGTGGGGGATTTTGTACGCCTGGAGACATGGGACGGCGGTCTGGCCAGAATCCTGGAGACGCTTCCGCGCAAGACCTTTTTCTCTCGGCTGGACCCCTCCTCTGTAGGCCATGCGGCCCAGGCAGTTGCCGCCAATTTCGACTATGTGTTCCTTTTACAGTCTTTGAATCAAGATTTTAATTTACGCCGACTGGAGCGGTATTTCACTATGGCCTGGCAATCAGGCGCCGTGCCCGTGGTGGTTCTCACCAAACGGGATCTTAGTGACCACTGGATGGATCAGGTTAAGGCAGCGGAAACAATTTCGTCGGGCGCCAAGGTGCATGCGGTCAGCGCCAAGACAAAAGAGGGCCTCGCCGCGTTGTCGACGTACCTGGAACCGGGAAAAACGGTGGTGTTTCTGGGATCATCCGGCGTGGGAAAGTCCAGCCTGCTCAATGCGTTGGCAGGAGAAACGGTCATGGAGGTGGGAGAAATCCGGCAGGAGGACGGCAGAGGCCGCCATACGACAACGAACCGACAATTGCAGAGGCTAAATTCCGGCGCCATGGTCATCGACACGCCGGGGATGCGGGAGCTGGGTCTTTGGGATGCGCTGGGCGGCCTGGAACAGAGCTTTGCCGATGTAGAGCAGTATTTTAGCGCGTGCAGATTCCGAGACTGCCGCCATCAAACGGAGCCGGGCTGCGCCGTGCAGGCTGCAATCGCCGCCGGCACGCTGCCGGCTTCGCGGTGGGAGAGCTATCAAAAACTGCTCCGGGAGGCTGGGCGCACTGGAAAAAAATCCCGCAAAGGGCGGTAGATACCACGCTTTGCAGGAAGTTAGAAAATAAATGGCGCCGGACAACAGGCTGCAGCCTGTCGTCCGGCGCCAGCTTGGCGCGCAGGAGCGCAATGTGACAATGGATGAACGGCGCCAAATCACGCCGGCCTCACCATTTGCGCTGGCGCCAACGGGCCTAATTAGACCACGCGGACGTTAACAGCACGCTGTTTTCTGCTATCCTTGGGATCGGGCTCCGTATCGTATTGCACCTTCTGCCCCTCGGACAAAGTCTTGAAGCCAGTGTTTTGAATAGCAGAGAAGTGGACGAACACGTCGCCGCTGCCATCGTCGTTGGAGATAAATCCGAATCCCTTTTCCTCGTTAAACCACTTTACAGTACCGTTTTGCATAACCGTACCTCCATAAAAATGTTATTCCAGTGCAAAAAGAAAAGCCGCGGATGGTAAGTCAAAATGAAAATTGACTTACAACTCGCAGCAATCAATTCCTACATTTAGAACACGCATACAGTATACACAGGAAATTGCGTTTTGTCAATTGGAAATTTCCGGTTTTCTTCAACGATAGAAGACGGAATTCGGTTTACCCCGGAGACAAGGAAGGAAAGCTTTTTTATACACGGTTTAAAACCCGCGCCCCTTAAATCTTTTCCCATTTGGTCAGGACGCGGGTGTCCATGGCCCTGCCCCAAGGGGACACCGTCCCATCGTGGGGGCGCGCTTTGCCCAACCACGGGAGACCGCGTGCTAGTTCTGGTAATCAAAGATGCTATAAATCTAGGACCAATGGAATTATTTTTTGATTCCAAAAGATTCCAAATTATGCTTGGCGAACGGCGTATCCCTGCAATAATAGAGGAAAAAAATCAGCGGCTTGCTGATCTCGAGCAAAATTTCAAACCAGCCAGAGGCCATATCCCACAGAGGGGATAAATTGATAACAGAATAGGCAAAGCCCCCAATGTATGGTATCATAGGAGCAAGACAATTGCCAGCTTGGATTCCCAGTACCCCGAAGTCGGATGGTCGTCTTCGGCGAATCAGGAGAAGATAGAAATGAGTATAAACGGTAATTCCATATCGCCTCAGATTGAGCGGCTTTATATGGCGAAGCTGCTTCATGAGATAACGATAGGCAATTCGGGAGACAGTGTTTTTGAGGTAGAAGCCCCACCAAACCAATGCATTTTAAAAGTGTCCGAATTTAGTGAAAAGAAACTAGCGCATACAGTGTTTGAGCTGCAATGGATTGAATATCTGGCGGCTCGAATGGAAGGCATTGTAAAGCCGGTGCGGAGCGTAAACAATAAGCTCTATGAAATAGTTAAGGTAGGTAACAGAGCATTTATCCTGTCTTTGCAGGAAAAAGCACCTGGGAAAATTGTTGATGTGAACAACGCAATGGAATTTAATGAAGGATTGTTTTTTAACCTTGGTATGCTGATGGGGCATATGCACAAATTGACCATGCGCTATGAAGGAAACAGAGATTGTCCCGAGTTCAAATGGAATGGTCCGCACTTCTGGCGCAGCAATATTGCCATTTTAGATGAAGATGTGCAGCAGGGGGAAAAGCAGTTCCGAAAAGAACTGAATCAACTGCCCATGGGAAAAGACAACTATGGGATTATCCACTTCGATATCCATACCGATAATTTTCTTGTTGAAAACAACCGAATTACCCTAATTGATTTTGATGCCTGCCAATTTAACTGGTATGCTGCCGATATAGCGAGCGCACTGTTTTTTATGGTGCAGAAAGGGGCTGGTCCGCTTAAAAACTTAACTGAAAAGGTTCGCACGGAGTTTGCGGAAACGTACTTGATTTCTTATTTGAAAGGATATCTTCAAACCAATTCAATCAGCGCTTACTGGCTTAGAAAGTTGGATTTATTTATGCGGTATCAGATGGTAGACGAGTATGTGGCTGCCCAGGTAGGCTGGCCAAAAGAATCCGATCACCTGAGACAGTGGTACCTGGATTGGCATAGGGATAGAATCAAAAAGAATTTACCCTATGCATTCATCGACTATGAAAAAATTCTTGGCTGTATCCCTAAAGTACCCATAGATTAGACGAAATGAAAATGCAGCAGGGTTGCAGGTTTGGTTAAAAAGCTTGCTGAAAAAAGGGACTAACTTGTAGTGGCTACTGTATATGTCGAACTATAATCGTCAATATGGTGCGCATACACACCATATCATTATAATCAATAACCTTTTAAAATACAAGTAGCGTAATTAGAGGGGTTGTCTGAATGCTACGATATGATCCACTATGGAAGACCCTAAAAGCGAAAAAGATTAGTCAATATAAACTAATAAAAGACTATGGTATTGACAAGGTGCAACTTCATCGATTGCGTAAAAACATGGTTGTCAAGACCTTGATTCTAAAATACGTTATGTGAAATCCTTGACTGCCAAATGGAAGATATTGTAGAATATATTCCAGATAAAAAAGGAGAATAAAATCCCACCCAGTACTGTAAATTCAGTTGCAGGATGGTTTTTTAATAAGAGACAGACGCTCCAGCATCCTGCCCTGCAGACAATTCTTTGGGGCATTTTGTCCCCAAGGCCGGGTTTGGGGAGGCTCCTCAACAAGCGTTTTTACAGGGCCGCGGCCCTGTGAAAATCGCAAGTGTGGCCACACTTGCCCTGCTTGCCAGTAGTGAATCGCACCGCAAGCAAATGACTAGCAACGCCCGCCCCGGATGCACTAGGGGAGAACAGTAGAAGATGTGATGATCCTCCCTGTCTGGCGAAAAGAATTAACCCCCTCCGAGCAGAAATCTCTGCTAGAAGGGGGCTGCGTTATTTGCGGGGGATCGTGATACCTAGGACTCTGCTATGGATAGATATTGTTGGTGCCGGTGACCGGGCTCGAACCGGTACGCTTGTTGAGAGCGAGGGATTTTAAGTCCCTTGTGTCTGCCTATTCCACCACACCGGCTTAACGGAGCCCATTTTATCACCTTTTTGCAAAAGCGTCAAGCAATTTCCCGGGACTAGCAGGAATTGATCGGGCATTTGGCCCGGAATGCTCTGCATTCCGGGCCGCCGGTCACGATTCCTGTGGGATCAGGCGACCATCCTGGATCCGGCAGACCTGATCCATCCGGGGCAGAATGTCAAGATCATGGGTGGCGATGATGACACAGTAATTGTCCTGATGGGCCAAATTTACCAAAAGATCGATGATCCGATTTCCGTTTTCCGTATCTAGGTTGCCGGTGGGCTCGTCGGCGAGCAATAGTCTGGTGTCCATGCTCAGGGCCCGGGCGATGGCTACCCTTTGTTGCTCGCCGCCGGAGAGCATACTGGGGAATCGGTTTAGGACCGTCTCCGGCAGATTGACCTTTTGAATCAGCGATTGCGCCTTCTCTCGGGCCTGTTTGCCCCGGAAGCCCCGCAGCTCCATGGGATAGGTGACATTTTCCGAAACCGTCAGCAAGGGAAACAGGCGAAAGGACTGGTAGATCATCGCCACCCGTTCCCGCCGGTACCGGTTGAGGTTCATGGCAGTCGTCGACTTTCCCTCAAACAGGATTTCTCCCTCCTGGGGCAGGTCCAGTCCCGCCATCAAGGACAGCAGGGTGGACTTCCCGGAGCCGGATTTGCCCACTAAGGCATATACCTTTCCCTGCTCAAAGGCGTAGTTGACGCCCCGCAGGGCCTCCACCTGCTGATACCGGGAACGGTACCGGTACCGCACGTTATTGACTTCCAAAATTGCCATGTGGTTCCCTCCTATTCTTTGTCGGAAAGTACGGCTAACGCCTTGGACGATTGCAGGTGCAAGGTACTGATACAGGTGCCCAGAAGCCAGCTGGCCAGGAATATTCCGGTCATAAGCCAGTGTAGCCGGGGGGAAGGCCGGCCCAGGGCTGACCAGAGCCCCAAACCCGCACAGCAGCCCAACAGACTCAGCAAAAGCTGCTCCAGGAAGAACGCGGTAAAGATCCTGTAATGGGGCGCGCCCATGCCCCGCATGATGGCCAGTTCCCGCTTCCGCGCGGCCACCAGAAGATAGGCCACCACCAGACCGATCAGACCCGTGAGAACATAGAGGCAGGTATACAGCGCGTCCAGATACTGGATCTGCCGATTCAGGGAATTCACCGTGCTGTGGAAATCCTTGTCATAGATCACAAGATAGGTCCTGGCTTTACTGCCCCCGGAGGGATTGCTCTGATTGACCCCTGAGAAGCCCAGCTCCGCAATGGCGTCCTTCAGCCCCGACAGGTTTTCAGGATCATCAAAGGTAAAAATGGAGCTTTCAAACGTTATATAGGGCAGCACCTTGCTCAAAACAGCCGCTTCGTCATATACCCCGCTGGGCTCCAGGGAGTATTCGGTCAAGGAGCTGCAGTAAAGGTCCGGCTCCCCGATCGAATTTTTTTCATAGATCCCAAGGATCGTATAATCCGCATTCCTGCCGGTGGTACTGGTGATTCTAATTTTGTAATTCATATGCGGGGAGGTCTCCTCCCAAAGCTCTCTGGAGACGAAGCAGTAATTTTCGGTCGAGGTCGCAAGGTTTTCCACCATGTCACTTCCTAAAGGCCATACAATTTGGTTCGGGCCGCTGTGCGCCTCTAAGAATTCCTCCACATTTTTGGTTTTCAAAAAGGTCACCGGATGATCTGCATAGGAAAAGGTTAGGTCGCTGGGGGATTCCAGAGGGAAGGGGTCTCGGGGGACCGTGGTGCCGGCCGGGCGGCCTACGGGGAAGGGGAAGTCCAAGGGCGTATACAAAATATCCTCGGCTCCCTGGGGCACATAGCTGCCCACCACCAAATATTCACTTTCGTAGAAGTAGCCCCCAGAATCCGCACAGATCATGATGCGGATAATATCGCCTAGCCCTATGCCTTCCTGGTCCATCATCCTGCCGGACAAAAGACAGATGGCAGGGTCTTCTCCCCGAAGACAGCTCTCGTCGTACCCGTCCAGCCAGGTAACGGTAGGCAGTCCGCTGAAGAAGGCCTCCGGCGTATCCGCCAGAGAGGTGAGGGCGACGAGTCTGGAGCCGGCGGCAAATTGCGCCACCAGCGTGGCCAAAGCAAACTCACTTTCGGGGATGGGGATGGACTCGACGTCGTAAAGCGTCCCGTCGGCGTCCCGGCGGATCCCCTCCAATTTATAGTGAGCGCCGCTGGAGGAGGCGTTCAGGGAATGCAAAAGGCCGGTATCGTACAGGTCTTGGATGTCGTTGGCGCGCATGGTCAGGCCTCCGATCCGCTTGCCCTTGGAGTCCGTGATATGCCCTCGCAGGGTGGTGTTGTCATAGATGTACTGCAGCTTATCCCGGTACACATCGGCTGTGGTGGTGAGCTGGCCCAGGAACACGGCCACCACCGCTGCGGTGAGCACCACCACCAGGCTGCGGATCCCGCCCCGCCGGATGGAAAGCAGCGGATATTTCAGCAGTCCGCCGTTCAGATGAGAACTCTTGCCGGAATGCTTGGGGGCGCGCTGCTTTTTTGGCTTTTTGATTTTTCGGGCCGCCAGGGCTGAGCGGGTGAAGACCGCGCAGCTCAAAAGCGCCAGAGCCAGCAGGATACCGGCCGCGGCCAGGAACAACCAGACAGCGGTGGCGGGGGAAAAGGTCAGTTCCTTGCTGATGGAGAGGTTCGCATTGGAATACCGAAGGTCCGTGGTCTGATATTTCGCCGCAAAGTCCGCTACGAAGGTCATGACCCGGCGTTCCAACAGACTGCTGACAAAAGCGCCCAGTCCGGCGGCTAACAAGGCGATGAGACCGGAACCGGCGGCAAAATAGCCGTAGATATGCGGCCTTCCGCTGCCCAGGGCCAGCATGGTCTCCGCGGCCTCCCGCTGCCGGTAAACGAACAGGTATCCGTACAGGCACAGTACCGCCAGTACCACCAGACAGCAAACGACCAGGAAAATCTGCGCGATGCGCAGCAACTCTTGAAAGGGCGCTACGGTGACGCTGTAGCCCTGGTCGTAGATTTCCAGCCGGAATCCGCTGGGGAGCCCGTGCGCCACATTTTGATAAAACGGATCCGCCAGGCGGTTATCCAGCTGGAACTGTCCTACGGTATAGCCTGTGGGGCAGTCAGCGGCAGTGTAGGCGGAGCTGTCGGGCACAAAAACCCAGTCCGCGTAGGTATCTACCGTATTGAAAATTCCAACAACGGTATAGGAGTCTGTGAGGTCAGGGGCGTCCCCCGGCGCATAGGCGTCGTAAATACCTTCCGATTGCGTGAAATACATGGACAGCTGGATGGTGTCACCTAGGGAGAGACGCAGCTGCTGGGCCAGATACTCCGGCAGCATGCACACCTTGGCGCCTTGCGCATATTCCTCCGGCGCAAAGCTGCGGCCCTCCTTGAGATAGAGCTCCTGCTGCTGGAAGGGGTAAAAGGTGTCAAGATCATCCGACGTCTGCACCCGGACGCCGTTGTTCCGGGCCAGCATCACCTGGGCCACCTGATAATAGATGTTATCCTCAGAGAGGAACCCGTCCTGCAAAGGCGCGCCGGCGGGAACGGCCTGGCCGCTGTCCGACCCAATCCCCTGGAGCGACCAGGGCTCCGGCAGGAACCATACGTAGCTGTTCTGTCCCTGTATGTATCGTCCGGTAAAGACGTAGTGCCGGCCCGGCTCAATTTTCAGGCCCTCCAATGCGCCAGGGCTGAGAAAAACAGATTTTCCAGACTGGTCATAGAAGGAATATGGACATGCCTGAATGATGCCCTGATAGGCGCCGGTGTGGTCTTCCCAAAACAGGTTGCTCACGATGATTACGGCCATGTCCTGATTGTACACCTGCTGATCGCCCCGCTGGAGATTCTCAATGGAGCCCAAGGCGCTGCGGTTGGCGTTCCAAGCCAGGACGCCCGGCTGCTGTTTCATGAAGGACAGGTCTAACTGCTGCAAAGCGTCGGCCATTTTGGCGTCGTATACATGGAAGTCGGGATAGTCGGCGCCCACATATTCCAAAACGCCAATGGTCTGGTAATAGGAGTTGCAGGCATCCAGATATTCTGCTACCGCGCTGTAAACGCACAGGCCTAGGGCCAGCATCGCGGTGAGCGCCAGGATCAGGAGAAAAAATAAGATAGTCTTGCCGGGACTGCGCCAAATGCTTTTGAGGCCATTTTTCACTGCAAGCAAGGTTAGTTCCCTCCCGTAACTGGGTATCATTTGGCCAAGGTCCATGATACCTTGAAAATTTACAAATATTTACATAGATTTTATTCATGATAGCACATAAAGGGTGATTTTACAAGAAGAAGGAGCCCTAAAAAAACAAGCCATTTTCCTCCAGCTGCGGAAACAATTACGCAGGCATACTTTACTAGGGGGGAAGGGCCGTGTTATAATACGGTTTAATAATCCATGTCGCTACGCAATACCGGCTTACCATGGGTTCCGGCGCAAAGGCTTTTTCTTGGTGGGAGCGTTGTCTCGTGCCTGGGTGCCCTGATGGGCACCGGAGCGGGCAGCCGTTGGCCACCCGCCGGATGAGATGGGACTCGACCGGTTCCGTACCGGCTTAAAACCCGTCAAAGGCTGACTGCGGCGCCGCCGCCCAGTGCATTCAGGGCGTGACCAGCCGCGGCGGTTTTGACCGATGTCCCAGCCGGCAGGGACGTGTGGACAAGCCCTAGATTCGATTTTCACGGTATTGTCTGCTTTGCCGAGACCGGTACGGCAGACTGAAAGGAGGCGTCGCTTTGCGCGAACAGTCTTGGATGCGGCTGGACAACGCCGCAAAAATATTTCCCGCCGTCCGGCGGCGGGACTGGAGCAATGTCTTCCGCCTCTCCGCCACCTTGCGCGACCCGGTGGACCCGGCACTGCTTCAGGAGGCGGTGCAGGCGGTATTGCCCCGGTTCCCATCCATGGCGGTGAGCCTGCACCGGGGTATTTTTTGGTATTATCTGGAGCGGGTGCCGGAGGGACCGAAGGTGCGCCAGGATGGAGCCTGCCCCCTGATGCACATGACGGATCGGGAGCTCCGTACCTGCGCCCTGCGGGTCTTATATTATGGAAACCGGATCGCCGTGGAGTTCTTTCACGCGATCACAGACGGAAACGGCGGCCTGGTCTTCTTGAAGACGTTGGCGGCGGAATACGTGGAAAGACGCTACCGCGTCTCGGTATCCTGCGGCGACGGCGTCCTGGACCGAACGCAGGGGCCGGACCCGGAGGAGGTGGAGGACAGCTTTCCCAAGTTCGCCGGGGAGGTGGCCATGAGCCGGAAGGAGGAGGGCGCCCTGCGGCTCCGGGGCAGCCGAGAACCGGGAGGCTTTCTGCATTTGACCGCGGCCACCCTGGAGGCGGAACGGCTCAAGGAACTGGCGCATCGTTACGATGTGTCCGTCACCTCTCTATTGGCTGCTGTGATGCTGCAAGCCATCATTGAGATGCGGCCCCGCCGGGGGAAGTCTACCAAGTGGGCGAAGCTCACCATTCCCGTCAATCTGCGGAAGCTCTTTCCCAGCCGCACCCTGCGGAATTTTGCTTTGACCGTCAACGTGGGCGTGGATCCCAGGCTGGGGGCCTATACCCTGGAAGAGCTATGCAAATCCGTGCAGAGCCAGCTCACCATGCAGGTGACGCCCCAGCAGATGGCGGCACGCATTGCCGCAAATGTGAATCCGGAGCGGATGCTGGCCATGAAGGTGACCCCCCTGTTCATTAAAAATCTAGCTATGCGTTTGGTGTACCGCATGGTGGGGGAGAGCAAGGGAACGCTGAATATCTCCAATCTGGGCTTGACGAGCTTGCCGTCGGAGATGGCTCCGTATGTGGAGCAGCTGGATTTTATTATTGGCGTGCAGGCCACTTACTTTAATAATTGCAGCGTTGTGACCTATGGAAACAGGACCCGGATCAACATGACCCGGAGCCTGCGGGAGCCGGAATTGGAGCGCCGCTTTTTTACAAAGCTGGTGCAGCTGGGCCTGGAAGTAACTGTGGAGAGCAACCAAAGATAGGGGCATGCTTCCCAGGGAGAATTTATAAAAATAGGTGGGATTCTTATGTACTGTGTCAACTGCGGCGTGCGGTTAAACGACGCCGAAAAACGGTGTCCCCTGTGCGGCACCCGGGTGTATCATCCAGACCTGCAGCGTCCTGTGGCCGAGCCCCTGTATCCCCGGGAATGGGCGGCCATGGAGCCTGAGCGCAGCGGTCTGCGCTTTCTCCTGACGGTGATTTTTGCTGTGGCCGCCTGTGTGTGCTTCCTGGTGGAGTTCAGCCAGTCCCGCACCGTGACCTGGTCCGGATACGCCTTGGGCGGAATTCTGTTGGCCTATGTGCTCTTAGTTCTTCCCACCTGGTTCCGGCGCCCCAATCCCGTGATTCTCGTACCAGTGGACTTTTTGGCTGTTGGCTTGTATCTATTGTACATTGACCTGGCGACCAAGGGTGGGTGGTTCCTCTCCTTCGCGTTCCCAGTGACGGGGATTGCGGGCTTGCTGGTCACCGCCGTCGTCGCCTTGGTCCGCTATGTCCGGCGGGGGTACTTTTTTATACTCGGCGGCGCCCTGCTGGGGGTCGGCGGTTATCTCATGCTTTTGGAGCTGTTTCAGTGCATTACCTTTGGCGGTCAAATGTTTCGGTGGTGTCTGTATCCCACGGGAGCCTGCGCCCTGCTGGGCCTGTTTTTCATTTTGGCGGGCGTGATCCGCCCTTTGGGCAATGCGCTGAGAAAACGCATGTTTATCTGAGATTTTCCTTAATATTTCTTAAAATCCAGGCTGTGTTCCTGAATTTATGCTACAATATCCAGGAGGTGATGTGCTGTGAATCCTGGCATCCGAATCCTGGCCGTAGATGATGAACCGGACCTGCGGACCCTGCTGCGCATTTTGCTGGAGAACCGGGGTTATGCGGTGACGGAGGCCGCCTCTGGGGAAGAGGCCGTCCGGCGGCTCCGGGAAGATCCGGTTTACGACTTGGTTATCATGGACATTATGATGCCCGGTATGGATGGCGTAGCCGCTTGCCAGGCCATCCGGGAGTTTTGCACAGCGCCAATTCTGTTTCTCACGGCGAAGACTCAGCTGGGAGATAAGGCTTCCGCCTACGGCAGCGGCGGGGATGATTACCTACCCAAGCCCTTTTCCCAGGGCGAGTTACTGATGAAAGTGGAATCGCTGATCCGCCGCTACCGGGTCTACAAGGGCAAGCGGGAAGAGGTCTTGGAGGCCAGCTTGCAGCTGGACGAGGACCGGCGCTGCGCCATCAAAAATGGGAAAGCGGTGGAGCTGACAGGCAAGGAGTTTGAAATCCTGCAGTATTTTTTCCTGCACCGGGGTAAGGTGCTGGACGTGCGGTCTGTATATGAGGAGGTTTGGGGGGAGAAGTACCTGCCCACCTCTACCAACACGGTAATGGTGCATATTTTGAACCTGCGCAAAAAGCTGGAGGAGGACCCGGCCAATCCGAAGATTATTCGTACCGTGTGGGGAAAGGGGTATCAGTTTGGCTGATTCGAGGCGATTTCGCCGGCTGAGCATGAAGCTACTGGCGATGCTGCTTCTGGCCGCGGCCATGAGTACGGCCGTGGGCCTGACGGTACAGGTGGCGGGGGACTCTTTCATTGCCAATTACTATTGCTCCCAGCGGCGGCAGGAGGCCCGCCTGCAAGAGACTATTACCGCGCTGCGCCGCTACGTGGACGAAGGAGGCGTCGTCTCTACCGACGCGCAGAAAATCGGCGCCTGGAACCGGGAGCACCCTTATACCCAGCTCACCATCTATGCCAACAATACCGTCCTAACTTCGGATCGGTGGGGCGCGGAGCTGGTGGGGGCGGACTCCGGCTTGGTGATTCGAGTGGGCAGCGGAGAGAGCGCGGACCATGCCTATCCGGTCAATTTTGCCGACGGCGCATATCAGGTCCACGTCTATGACTACTCCCAGAGCCGGTGGTACGGCCTGATGAATTGGATTTCCATTATCGCCGGCGGTGTGGTTTTTTTGGTGCTCATGCTGTTGTATAACAGCCGGATCACTCTGGCCATCGGCCGGCTGTCCCGGCAAGTGCGCCGGGTGAGTCAGGGAAACCTGGCCCTGGAGATTACGCCGCCGTCCCGGGACGAAATCGGCAACCTGGCGGAGGATGTGGACGCCATGCGGTTGTCCATCATTGACAAGCTGCAGCGGGAGGAGACCGCCTGGCACGCCAACACTCAGCTGATCACGGCCATTTCCCATGATATCCGTACGCCTCTGACGGCGCTCATTGGGTATTTGGACATTCTGTCCGAGACTCCAGACCTTACGGAGGATCAGCGGCAGCAGTATTTGGAGGTGTGCTGCCGGAAGGCGGAAAAGCTGCGGGACCTGACCAACGAGCTGTTTTCCTATTTCCTGGTATTCGGCAAGCCGGATTTGGAGCTGAATTTGGAGGAATTTGACGCGCTGACGCTGTTGGACCAGATTTTGGGCGAGCAGATGGCAGATTTGACCCAGCGGGGCTACACCCTGAGAACCGTGATGCCCCGGTTTCAATGCCGGATCCAGGTGGATGTGCAGCATTTGCGGCGCGTCTTTGACAACCTGTTTTCCAATGTGCTCAAGTATGCCGATCAGGAAAGACCGGTGACGGTGGCCGCCGTGCAGGAGGCGGACACGCTGCACGTGTGTCTGTCGAACCAAATCAAGAAGGATGCCGGCGCGGTGGAGAGCACAAAAATCGGGCTGCAAACCTGTGAGAAACTTTTAAATTCCATGGGTGGATCGTTTTTGCGGTACCAGGACGACCGAGGTTTTACCGCAGAGGTGGTTTTGCCGATTCGCGGAGAACCGGCGGGGGAGAATACATAAAAAGGAGGAGGAAATGGCCAATATGCAGCGGTGGAAACCGGGCGCAGGCACAGCCCGGCGTGTCGCTCAGTTTGAACGGCTCCTGCGGCAGGCCCGGGAGGGCCTTTTGGGCGGACGCTTTGCCCTGGAGAAAGCGCAGGAAAGGCTGCCATATCTCCTCTGCCGGCACAATTCCCTGATTCGCCGCCGGCTTGGGGACCTGGATATGGCCCTGCAGGAAAATAAAGCTGTAAATTTGGCTCTGGCAGCGCCCCAAGTGACCGAGGTTTTAATCCGGCCCGGCGAGACCTTCTCCTTCTGGCACCTGGTGGGAAGCCCCAGCGCCCGGAAAGGATATCAGGCGGGCCTGACGCTACGCGCGGGAAAGCCGGAGACCTGTGTTGGCGGCGGGCTGTGCCAGATGACCAATCTGATTCACTGGATGGTGCTGCACAGCCCCCTTACAGTGGTGGAGCAGCATGCCCATCAGCCTGCGGACTTCTTTCCGGACTACGGCAGGCAGATTCCCTTTGGTCTTGGCACTTCGGTTTCCTACCGGGATTGGGACTACCGGTTTCTTAACGCCACGGACTGTACCTTCCAACTCCTGGTGTGGACGGACGAGTATTATCTGCGGGGGGAACTCCGATCGGATAAGCGCCTACCGGTACGGTATCGCATTACTGCGGAGGGTGACAAGTTTGTCCGAGAGAATGGGGCCGTGTACCGCAGGGGGCAGGTGTATCGAACCTGTTTAGATGGCAATACGGGAGCGGTTTTGTTTCGGGAGCTGCTGCGGGACAATCACGCAAGGGTGCTGTACGACACCTCCAATTTGCAAATTCAGAGAGAATGAAGCGGCGGCGGTCCAAAGACTGCCGCCGCGAATGCTATAGGACGACATTCCCGTTGCAGGATACGGAGGGAAAGAAAGAGTGAAAGAAAACCGTCAGGGTTTTCTTTCGCGTGCAATCAAAGACTTTTTGAAGTTTTTCAAAAAGTCCAGCAGCCTAATTACAAGGTCCCGGAGGACTTTGTAATTAGGCTGAGCGGCGGCGGTCCAAAGACTGCCGCCGCGGTTTTTTATCTGGAGAGAGAACGGCTTTTCTGACCGGGCTGATACTGGTCTGTTGCAATGCAGTTTCCGACAATCCCACCATCACTTGACATAGCTACATTTGTGGTTATATAATAAATAACTGCCAGACCTTTTATGGTCATGTGTTCGGTCTGCGGCGCCGCGGCGGAAAGTATAGCCCCAAAATTGCCAAAGGCAGCTGGCCGACAGTACTTTTTATGGATCATCGCAGGTGACGGATCCAGCTGGACGAGGCGATCTGCCTGCCGCGGAACTGCGCCGATGCTTTATGGAAATCGTTTTTGCGCTGCCACATACATGGAGGTTAAAATGGAACTAATTCTGGACCGTAAGCCATACCTACTCTATGAGACGGTAGGAATGCTTGTCAAATATGTGAACCGGATTTCTTTTCTGGACATCCGGGACACCATGCAGCGGCTCTACCGAGGCTGTTTCGATGATGTTTGGAACAGGCGACTGGAGTGCCTGCAGACCATCGTGGACGAGGTTTGCGGGGATCTGAACCGGGAGGATGAGGAGATCCAGTATTTCTTTTCCCGCCGGGAGGTGGGCACTAATCGGGACGCAACCACCATGGCCCGAGTCATGACCACTTCCTTCCTACAATGCGCGGATCATGGATTGGAGGGCGAGGCGCAGGCGCTGAAGACCACCTGGGAGCAAATGCAGGCTGTGGGATTCCGGCTCTATGGCAGCCTGGCCGGCATCTCCTTTGGCCCGCTGGAGTCGGGAGAAAAGCGGCAGAGCCTGTTCCGCCAGGTCTACGGCTTGGGCTTTCAGGGAGATTTCGCCATGGAGGTACTCAACATCCTGGAAGATTACAGCGGTAATTTGGACCGGCTGGTGCGCCTGATCGCGCCTTACGCTCGGCGGCTGGAGGAGCGTCTGGCTGCGCAGCCCTGGCTAATGGAGTCCATCGCCGCTTACTGGCAGGACCAGTTTCAGGAGATGTCCCCGGAGAAGTTCCTGAGTGACTCGAAGGTGGGCTACCAGGAGCCGCCGATCAATGCGGAACGGCGGGTGTGTTTTTCTCTGATGGACTGTACGGAGCTGCACTGGGACACGGCCAGTTCCATCTTGCATCCGCAGCGGAGCCTGTTCGTGTTTGGCAGCGTAATCATTGCAGAGTGCTCCCGGCGCATGTACAGCGAGGATTTGGATTGGATTTGCGCTGCGTTTCGTAGTTTGGGGGACAAGAGTAAGATGGATCTGCTGATGCGGCTGGCTGAGGGCCGCAGCTACTGCCAGCAGCTGGCAGAGGAGGCCCACTGCAACACGGGAAACATGTCCCGGAATCTGACGGCCCTAGCCGGCAACGGCTTTTTAAAGCAGGAGCGGGAGCAGTCCCGCACCTATTACACCACGGACCTGGACGGCATCTCCCGTTTCTTCCGGGAGGTGGAGGATTTGTTTGCCAGAAGAGGTCCGTCCTGAAAACAAAGAAGCTTCAGTCAGCTCAGCCTGAAAATCGGTCTGAGATCAAGAATTTCTCTTGATCTCAGGCCGATATTTTTACGAAATGCCCAGACGACAAATTCTGAATTGGCCCACTTTTTTCCAGAAAAGAGTGAATAAAAAGTTGGAAAAGCAGGAGGAGAAAAACTTTTCTTCAGCTGATTTGATTTTTACCTCGTATACTTTTCCCTGCTGATTCGGCATGGATGTAAAAAAAAGGCTTGATTTTATAGAAAAGTGTCTTTATAATGCTTATAGAGGCAGGAGATACCTGCGAGGAAAAGCAGAATTGCGTGCATGCTGTCTCAACCCGCAGACGGCGGCGCCAAGCGCCGCCCCAGTCCCGCGCTGGGAGTCGGCTCCAAATCGGTACGCGCCGGGGAGGGACGCGCCCACTCCGGAGGTATAAATGATAAGAAAGGAAGAGGAATGTACATGAAGAGAAGTGGTTTTGCCAGCAAGTTCCTAGCAGTAGTCCTGACAGCTGTGCTTCTGCTGGGCCTGATGGCGCCAGCCGGAGCGGCGGAAACAGCCTCAGATTCTGTCCGGCTCTCGTTTGAGCAGGTGGACAACAGCGAGGTGACTGCCGGATTGCAATCCGCAGAGGCGGAGCTGCCGGAACAGCCAATGTACGCGGATACGGACGAGGTTCGTGTCTCCATCCTGTTGGAGCGGCGCTCCACCCTAGAGGCTGGGTTCTCCACCCAGAGCATCGCGGGGAACGCAGCCGCCGCGCGCTATCGCACCAGCCTGAAGGAGGAGCAGGCGGCAGTCACTGCGTCCATAGAGCGCCAGGCGTTAGGCGGCGCGTCTTTGGATGTGGTCTGGAACCTGACCTTGGCTGCCAACATCATTTCCGCCAACGTCCCGTACGGAAGGATCGACCAGATCAAGGCGGTGGACGGCGTCAAGGACGTGGTCCTGGAGACCCAGTACAGTCCCGACGTAGTCTCCGTGGGCGCAGAGGCGTCGCCCAATATGACGATCTCCACCCAGATGAACGGCTCCAACGTGGCGTGGGAGTCCGGCTACACCGGCGCCGGGACCCGGATCGCCATTGTGGACACCGGGCTGGACCTGGACCATCAGTCCTTTGACCCGGATGCCTATGACCATGCCATTTCTGAGGACGCCCAGAAGGCCGGCATGTCTCTTGAGGCCTATATGGCGTCCAAGGACTTCCTGGGCACGGCGGAGATTGCGTCTGTGCTGCAGCAGCTTAACGTGCACGAGAGAAACGGCGCGGTGACGGCCGAGCAGCTCTCCGTCAACTCCAAGGTGCCCTTTGGCTACAACTACGTGGACAATAACCTGTACCTGACCCATGATGAGGATTATCAGGGGGAACACGGCTCCCATGTGGCGGGCATCGCCTCGGCCAACCGCTACATCCCCCAGGGCGGCGGTTTTGTAGACGCGGCCTCTGCGGTCCAGGTGGTGGGCAACGCCCCGGACGCCCAGCTGCTGGTGATGAAAGTCTTCGGCGTGAACGGCGGCGCGTATGACGCGGACTTCATGGCCGCCATTGAGGACGCCATCGTCCTGGGCTGCGACTCGGTGAACCTGTCCCTGGGCTCCCCGAACCCGGGCATGGCCACCAATTCGGTTTACCAGGAGTTGCTGGATTCCTTTGAAAAGACGGATACCGTGGTAGTTATGTCCGCCGGCAACGCCAGCAACTGGGCGGAACACGCGCACAACAATAACGGACACCTGTATGCCGAGGACGTGAGCCTGGATACTGTGGGCTCCCCCGGCTCCTATACCAACACCCTGGCAGTAGCCTCCGTGGACAACGACGGCGCCATCGGCAGCTATTTCCAACTGGGTGAGACCCGGATGGTCTACATGGAGCCTCAATACGGCGGAGACCCAATGGACACGCTGGACCCCAATGGGAAGGGGGCGGAATATCCCTATTTGCTCATTGAAGGCCAGGGTGAAGAGGCGGATTACGCCGGCATGGACCTGACCGGCAAGCTGGTCTTCTGCTCCCGGGGCGGCAGCTCCTTCACCGATAAGGCCAACGTGGCCATGGAGCTGGGGGCTATGGGCGTGGTAGTCTACAACAATGAGCCCGGCGGAATTTATATGAACCTCTCCGGCTACCGCTACACCGCGCCCTGCGTGTCAATCTGCCAGGCGGACGGCGCGGCGGTGAAGGCGGCGGGCAAGGCCCAGGCCACCCAGGGCGGCCTGCCCTATTACACAGGGACCATTTCCATACATAAGGGCATGGCGGTGGGCTATTGGAATACCCCCTACCGGAACATCAGCTCTTACAGCTCCTGGGGCGTGCCCGGGGATCTGAGCCTTAAGCCGGAGATCACGGCCCCCGGCGGGAACATTTACTCGGTGAACGGTCTGGGCGGCAGCGATGCGTATGAGGTCATGTCCGGCACCTCTATGGCGGCGCCCCAGGTCACCGGTATGATGGCCCTGCTACAGCAGTACATCCTGGAGAACGGCCTCCACCAGGACGGGATCACGGACCGAGCCCTGGCCCAGTCCCTGCTCATGTCCACCGCGGAGCCCCTGATTGAATACGCCTCCGGGAACTACTATTCCCTGCTGGCCCAGGGAGCGGGTCAGGCGGCGGTGGACCGGGCCGTCCGTACCCCCACCTATCTGCTGGTGGAGGGTCAGCCTGACGGCAAGGTCAAAGCTGAGCTGGGAGACGACCCGGATCGCACCGGCCGGTATACCTTCCGGTTCTCCCTGAAAAACCTCACGGATAACGCTCTGGACTACACCCTCTCCGCCGACCTGTTCACCCAGGCCCTGTTTGAGGACTATGTGGACATGAACCAGGAGGAACTGGGCCTGTACATGGACACCCAGACCACCAATCTGGACGCTTTGGTCTCCTACCAGGTAAGCGGCAAGGCCGTCTCGCCGGTCCGGGACCTGGCGCGCTACGATTTCGACGGGGACGGCATGGTCACCGAGGCGGACGCGCAGCTCCTGTTGGACCATCTGGTGCAGGGCAAGGCCCTGGTTGCAAACGCTGATCACGCCGACGTCAGCGGTGACGGCAAGGTCAATACCTACGACGCCCATGCGCTTGTGTCCCTGCTGAATTCCGGCGTGGTTCAGGTGCCGGCCAAGGGCAGCGTGACGGTGGAAGTGGCCATCGCCCTGACCGAGGCCCAGAAACAGGCTTTGGACGCTTCTTACGAAAATGGGGCCTATGTGGAGGGCTTTGTCCGCGCCACCCCGGCGCCCACCCAGGAGGGAGAGCAGGGGCCCGCCCACAGCATCCCAGTTTTGGGCTTCTACGGCAACTGGTCGGACCCATCCATGTTTGACGTAGGGTCCTACACCGTGTATGTCAACGAGCAGGAGACCCGCCTGCCTTACGCCAGTATGACGGGTAACTCCCTACTGGTCCGATATGCCAACGATCCTTCCGGCCTGTACTACTTAGGCGGCAACCCTCTGGTGCCGGACGAGACCTATATGCCGGAGCGGAACGCCCTCAATAATGAGAACGGGGACCGGCTGGCCGCCTGGGCGGTGACCGCTATCCGGAACGCTGCCAATACCAGAAATACCGTAAAAAATCTGGACACCGGTGAGGTGCTGAAGCAGGAGGAGGCCGGTGAGCTTCCCTCCGCCTTCTACTTCACGGATTATGGGATGTGGCAAAATGACGCCCTGCTGCTGCGTTCCGGTTTTAATGCAAGAGGCCTGGCGGAGGGGACCCGACTGGAACTGACTCTGGAACTGGCTCCGGAGCTGTATGCTCAGGAAGACGGGACCACGGATTGGGACGCCCTGGGCAAGGGCGCGGCCCGTTCAGTGCCCCTGATCATCGACAACACCGCTCCGGAGCTGCTGGACGTCTCCTATAATATGATCAGCAACACCATCACCGCCAAGGCCCGGGATAATCAGTACATCGCAGCGGTGGCCCTCTTTACTGCCGGCGGCAGCAATAACCTGTCCTTTACCGGCTCCAACCAGGAAAAGGCCGGGGAAACCGCCACCTTTGACCTGGACCTGTCGGAGGTCAACGGCAAGCGGTTCCTGTTGCAGGTCAGCGATTATGCCAACAACACCACGACCTATCGAATTGATATGGACATCGGTACGCCACCGGAAGCGCCTCAGATGCTGGGCTTCGACTTGCTGAACAACAATTGGATCGGCATCCGGGATGGAGATTGGGAGAAGTCCGTATTGGACCTTGCCGTATCGGACGAGGCGTTTTACGCTGCCACGGATGTGAACGGTGTGATGTACGCTACCACAAATTCCGGCAGCCTCTATGTGGTCAATTGGGAAGACCCATCAGAGACTACCTATGTCTGCGATTTGGGCGTAGTCTTCACGGATCTGGCCTACAATCGGTTAGACAGCAAAATCTACGGCATTACAGAAAACAGCGTCCTGTATACCCTGGACCCCATACGGGGGACCGCGGTCCAGGTGGGGCAGGTCGGTTTACTGACGCAAACCCTGGCCTGTGATGATCAAGGGAACTTTTACTGTATCGTTTTTGGAACCTATGATTCGGAAGGGTATCAAGCAGGCTCTCTCTGCCGTTTTACCCTGAATACGTTGGATGCGCCAGAGATCATCCTATCTACCTGGGATGTTAACACTGGAATCCAGGCCCTGGAGTGGAATCCCAACGACGGCTATGTTTATTGGGCATATTGCTATCGAATGTGGTATCCCAGATTTGAAACCTGGCGTCATTTTAACTACATCTATGCTTTTGATGTGGATGCGGGGGACCGGCGCCAGGTGACCAGCAACTTGTATAAGCAGCTTGCCTGCCTGACCATTCCAGATCAAAATGCTGAGCCGCAACGCCCGGAGCCCACGGACCAAATTGCAAGCCTGCGTCTGTCTCAGCAGAGCCTGAACCTGCAAAAGGGGGATGAAAGGCAGCTGCGGGCGGGTGTGATGCCCTGGACGGTTACGGACCGCTCCGTGACCTGGACCAGCTCCAATGCAGCCGTGGCGTCGGTGGATGAAAATGGTCTGGTGACCGCCCTAACCAATGGCAGGGTCGTGATTACCGCCACCTCCAATCTGGACCGGTCCAAGTCCGCCAGCTGCACGGTGACGGTGGAGAATCCCCAGGTTTCCCTGCAGGGGGTAATCCAAGATGCCGGGCAAGCAAGGTTGTTCACCTGGGACCTGCGGCAGGGGAGCGCTTGGACCCCGGGAAGTAGGCTGGACGTGCCGGTCTCCGCCGCCGCGCTGGATACCCAGAACAACCTTCTTTACCTCAGCGATCCGTCGGAGGACGGCTATGCGATCCACAAGGTAAACGCTGCGGGTCAAGTGCTCGCCACCGCCTCCAACAGCCTGGGTATCCCCCTATGGGACATGGCTTATTGCGAGCTGTTCAGCACCCAGGAAAAGCCGATGATCACAGGTATTTACGGCAATTATCTTCTGGCGCCCATGGACCCCATGCATGTAACCAACATGGTTATGGATTTGAGCAGTACCCTCTCGCCGGTGGGCGCCAGCTATGTGGTGGCCATGGCTTCCGGCGGCCCGTCCACATATTATAACTCATCTTTAGGCTATGTACCGGCCGAGCTGCTCTATCTGCTGGATGACCTGGGGAATGTTTGGAAGTGCTGGACCTATTTGGTTGGCGATATTTATTATTCCAACTTTGAGAGTGTGCTCACGGATTTGCCCGGCCTGGACTTCACCATCCGGGACAACCTGATGAACTGCTCTATGTGGGAGGATCGGGCCACGGGAATCCTGTATCTGTCCTACTACGACGGGAGCGCCACCCAGCTCTACCGGCTCACCTACGACCCAATTGAGAACACATACAAAAGCCTGCTTTTGGGCGACATGGGCGCCGGCGTTGGTCCCGCGGCCCTGTACGGCGGCGAGTCCTACGGCGAAAAGGCGGAATTCGTTCCCGCATACCAGGCGGGAACCGGTACAGTAGACTCCTCCTTGACCTTTGAGGCCATGGAGCTGCAGCCGGTGACCCTGCCCCAGGCGGCCGGCGGCAGCCTAAACGCGGCGGGCAAGTATGAGCTCCATGCGGCGGCCAGCCCCAGCCCCCGGAGCGTTGTGCTGGACCAGGAGGCCGGGACCGTTACCGTCACCGTCTCCGCGGCGGAGGCCGCCACCAACGGACGGCTGGAGCTGGGCTATGATCCAGACGTTTTGACCCTCACCGGCATCACCAGTCCGGTGCAGCTGTCTTCCATTCAGAAGAAGGACGGCGGCGCTATCTTGGGCTACGCGGCCCTAAATCCGGTGGCCAAGGGCGAGCCCCTGGCGGTTCTGACCTTTACCTATGACAAGGGCACGGAGAACCTGACCACCCACGTATCCGTGAAGACCACGGAGCGCAATGCCCTGGAATTGGAGGAAACTGTCTTGATCCCGGTGGAATTCCCCTGCCACGGCGGCTCCGACTGTCCCAGCAAGCAGTTCTCGGATCTGGATGTGAACGCATGGTACCATCCTTACACCGATTACGTGATCTCCCATGAGATGATGATCGGCTATGAGAACGGGACCTTTGGACCGGGCCGGAACGTGACCCGGGGCATGGTGGTTACGGTGCTGTACCGTCTGGCCGGCAGTCCCAAGGTGGATGCGGCTACCAGCTTTACGGATGTGCAAAAGGGTCGCTGGTATTCCGACGCCGTGGCCTGGGCCCAGGCAAACGGCGTGGCCAAGGGCGTGACGGAAACCAAATTCGCGCCCAATCAGCCCGTTACCCGGGAACAGGCGGCCACCTTCCTGTACCGGTACATGAAGGACTATGAAAAGGCGGAGATGATCCCCGGCGCGGACCTGTCCGGATTCCGAGATGCGGCGCTGATCTCCAACTTTGCGCAAGACGCCATGGCGTGGGCCAATGCAGTGGGCCTCCTAGAGGGCGTTGGCGATCAGACCCTGGCGCCGCGCAACACCGCTACCCGGGCCCAGCTGGCTAAACTCCTGACCATTCTGGACCGGGATCTGCTGGCCTGAGCAAAGAACCCCCGATCGACATCCTCAACCTCCTTCCTTTAGGCTGCGGCCCCGGCGAGCTCTGCCCGCCGGGGCTTCAGTCCGTTTTGCCGGGCCCTAGGTAAGGCAAAGAGAAAGGAAACGGCTAAAGCCGTTTCCTAAGGAGTTGTATGGTTCTAACGGGGATTTGTAGGGCCGAGCTGCGCTTGCCCCAACCTGACGAAACGTCAGGTTGGGGGCAGGTTTTTCAAACCAGTTTGAAAAACCTTGGATTGCACGCGAAAGGGAACCCTGACGGTTCCCTTTCACACTTTTCTTCCCTCCGTACCATTGGCCTGGACACGCTGTAGGGGCGTGCTTTGCACGCCCGTGGAACGACCGCAGGTCGTTCCCTACAGTTCAATATCGATAGATATCTCCTGCGGGCGGCCAAAGGCCGGCTGTGCATTTCCTTATTGCTTTGATTTTGCCGGGGCTTCCTGCTCCCGACCACTGGCCTGCTTGTGCTGGAGAATACGAATCAGCCGGGGACGGTTATACCGCTGAATAAAGATAAAGGGCAGGTTGGACAAGGCGTAAATAACCGTTACGACCAAACCCAGGGGCGTAGGCACGAACGGATAAAGCGGGAGGCTCAGAAAAATCAAAATCCAGTGTACGCACTCCGCCACACAGGTTTCCTGAACGAAACGAACCAGGCTATCCCTGCCCTGATGGCCCTGCATCTGTTTGGTGAAGGTGCGCTTGGTGTGCTTGCTTTTGTCCGGGAGCCGGTCTTTCCACCTGCGGATGCCCAGTACCTCGTAAGCCTTGCCCCCCCGCTCCCAGGCCCAAGCACGATAGGGGAACCGCTCCCAGTGAAACCACTGTCTGGGTAGCGCCTCCCCCACCACGTGGGCCAGAATTCCCACGGCGGCAATGTATTTAACAATGGTCAGGATTTGATCTAGGATTGTCATATTCATTGCTCCAAGTGTAAAACGGACGGACATGGCCCGGACAAAAATTGATCACAATAATACAAAACAGAGAAAAATAACCGCGCAACCAGGAGGCAATCGGCTCATGCCAGCTGGCGGCCCATGAGCACGCCCATGGCGGAGGCCATCATCAGGCCCCGGGTCCAGCCGGAGGAGTCTCCCAGGCAGTAAAGATGCGCCACATTGGTTTGCAGCTCCGGGGTCATTTTGACCTTGTTGCTGTAAAATTTCAGTTCCGGGGCGTACAGCAGCGTCTCCGTGCTGGCAAAGCCTGGGACGACCTGGTCCATGGCCTGGATAAAGCCGATAATATTCATCATGGCCCGGTAGGGCATGGCGGCTGTGATGTCGCCGGCCACAGCGTCGGGCAGCGTGGGCTTTACATTGGAGAAGGCCAGCTCCTTGGGCCAGGTCCGCTTACCGTCCAGAATATCTCCATACCGCTGAACCAGAATGTGGCCGTCGGCCAGCATATTGGACAGTTCGCCCACCTTCTGGGCATAGGCGATGGGCTGATTAAACGGATTGGTGAAGTTGTGAGAACAGAGAATGGCCAGGTTGGTGTTGCTGGATTTTAGGTCCTTATAGCTGTGACCGTTGACCACCGCCAGATCGTTGTCGTAATTCTCCTGGCTGACAAAGCCTCCGGGGTTCTGGCAGAAGGTCCGGACCTTGTTTTTAAAGGGCTGAGGATAGCCGATGAGCTTAGATTCATACAGAACCTGGTTTACCTCCTCCATGATTTCGTTGCGTACCTCCACCCGGACGCCGATGTCCACGGTACCGGGCTGGTGGGCGATATCATGCCGGGCGCACAGAGCCTCCAGCCACTCCGCGCCCCGCCGGCCTGTGGCGATGACCACGCTGCCGGCTTCCAGCTCCCGGCGGTCAGAACCGGATTCCGCTACGACCCCCCGGCAGGAGGCGCCCTCCATCAACAGGTCCGTGCAGCTGTAACCGAAGAGCATGTCCACGCCCTGATTCTGTAAGTACCGCTCGATGTCCAGATAGAGCTGCTGAGCCTTTTCCGTACCCAGGTGCCGGATGGGGCAGTCCACCAGCTTCAGACCTGCCTGGATGGCCCGCTTGCGAATTTGGCGGACCTTCTCCGGGTCCGATATACCCTCTACATGGGCGTCTGCGCCGAACTCCAGGTAAATTTGATCGGTATAGTCAATGAGCGCCTGGGCAAAATCCGCACCGACCAGGTTGGGAAACTCTCCGCCCACCTCGCAGCTTAAAGACAGCTTGCCGTCGGAAAAGGCGCCGGCCCCGGAAAAGCCGGTGGTGATGTTGCAGGGCTGACAGCCCACGCATTGCTTGGTCTTGGTTTTGGGGCAGCGCCGTTTCTCCACCGGCTGCCCCTTCTCCACCAGGAGGATTTTCTTGGTGCTGCCCCGGCGCAGCATCTCCAGGGCGGTGAAGATGCCGGCGGGTCCGGCGCCTACAATTACCACGTCATAACGCATGAGATGCTCCTTCCTAATTCCAAGAGAAAAATTTCAGTTATCCCCGTTCTGCATGAGACCGGCCGATTTTGTCAAAGCTTCCTGTAGGGCTCACGCCATAGAAAAGGAGACGCCTAGGGACGTCTCCTGAGGGCAAGGGATCCGGCAGGGCCTTGCCGGACCGCATGCAGCGCAGCCAGCCCGATGGAAGCAGGGATCAGCAGTAAAAATCCTTGATTTTCTTGGCCCGGCTGGGGTGCCGAAGCTTGCGAATGGCCTTGTTTTCAATTTGACGGATGCGCTCGCGGGTGACGCCGAAAATCTGCCCCACTTCCTCCAGGGTATGGGTCCTTCCGTCGTACATGCCGAAGCGCATGCGCAGCACGTCCGCCTCCCGGTCAGTGAGGGTACCCAAAATTTCAGACAGAGCCTCCGCCAGCAGCGCGTTGGAGGTGGCGTCGGCGGGACCCGGCGTATTGTCGTCCTCCACAAAGGAGCCGATGGTGGTATCCTCTTCGTCTCCCACGGGAGTGTCCAGGCTCAGCGTGTCCGCGGCTGTGCGATTGGCCTCAATGATCTTCTCCACCGGTAGGTTGAGTTCCCGGGCGATCTCCTCCATGGTGGGCTCCCGGCCCAGCTCCTGCACCAGCTTTCGGTTGCATCGGGTCGCCTTGTTGATGACCTCTACCATATGCACCGGGACCCGAATGGTCCGGGCCTGATCGGCGATGGCCCGGGTGATGGCCTGCCGGATCCACCAAGTCGCATATGTAGAGAATTTGTTTCCCTTTGTCCAGTCAAATTTATCCACGGCCCGAATGAGACCTGTGTTGCCCTCCTGGATCAAATCCAGGATGTGCAGGCCCCGCCCGGAGTATTTCTTTGCAATGGAGACTACCAGGCGGAGATTGGCCTCCGTCAGCTTGTCCTTGGCGGTTTTGTCCCCCTCTGCCACTCGCTTGGCCAAATCGATCTCCTCATCCGCGGAAAGCAGCTTTACCTGGCCGATTTCCTTCAGATACATGCGCACAGGGTCGTCCAGATTGTACTCCGCGGCCAAATCCACCGGGTCTACTAGTTCCTCCTCCTCGATCTCGCTGAGGTCGACTTCCAGATTCACTTCGTCGCCCAGATTTAGCGCCAAGGTCTCGTCCAAGTCCAGCTCCAGGTCGGTCCCCACAATCTGGATGCCCAGGGTGTCAAATTTTTCATAAATTTCCTCTATTTTCTCCGGAGAGATATCCAACTTTTCCAGTTCTGCGTTCAACTCTGAAGCCCGAAGCATCCCGTCCTTACGGCCTTTGGCAATGAGGGACTGGAGCACGGCGTAAGATTCGTCATTTGCCTTTGGGGGCTTCTTCCCGTTGCTCATAAACGCACTTCCTCCATTCGGTCAAACTCGGCGGATCCCATCCCGCCGCATTGACTATATACTGATTTGCTTTCTTTGACAAGGGCGAAATACCGGGCATTTCATGAAAATTCTGAGAATTTTCCCATTTCTCCCGGGTTTTGCTCAGACGCGCCGGTTTCCGCCCCGCATTGTGTCAGTCTTTGTCTATCCCACGGTCAGAGTTTGCCCCAGCTTCCGGCTTCTCATACACCGGTGGTGTCGAAACAGGGATGGGATGGACCGTAACCAGGCACCGATGAATGGGCGTGCCCAGGGCATAGAATTTTTCTTCGTAATCGGTCATGACGCCCACGGGCCCTCGTTCGTGCAGATGCCGGGTCACCGACTCGACGGAAAACCCCAGGTGTGCAAACTCCTCCAGGGAGAAGTCGAACAGAGGCGCGTTGTCTGTTTTAAAGGCGATTTGGCCGCCGTCCGGAAGGACCCGGCTGTATTTTTCCAAAAAGCTGCGGTGGGTCAGACGCCGCTTGGCGTTTTTCTTCCGGGGCCAGGGATCGCAAAAGTTGATGTACATTCCATCCAATTCGCCAGGTGCGAAACAGGATTCGATTTCCGCTGCGTCCAGAGCAACAAAGCGTATGTTTTGCAGGTTTGCCTCCCGTGCCCGTTCCATGGCCACTACCATGGCCTCCGGCACCCGCTCCAGGGCGATCAAAAGCATGTCCGGGTTCGCGGCGGCAGTCTCCGCGGTGAATTTTCCTTTGCCACAGCCAAGCTCCACCCACAGCCCGCGGCACCCCGGCATCTGGCTGCGCCACTGGCCCCGAAGCTCCTCCGGATTCCGAACCCACCAGGCTGTGCAGCGCTCCATCCGGGGGCCAAGGTTAGGCTTTTTGCGCATACGCATGGCAAATACCTCCTGCAAGACAGATTAAGCAATTTATTATAGCAGAAAAAGCAGCCGGAGTCAAAAGGAAAAAGCAAGAAAATTCATAATTCACATGTAGGGGCGTGCTTCGCCCGCCCCGGGGCAGACCTGTGCGACCCACGGCCATGACACAATGCGCCTTTTTTCAGGCGGCGATAAAGTTTCTATTGCATTTTTCCGCAGAGCTGTTAAAATAGGAGTATCCAGCGCCGCAGGGAGTAGGATATTGCGCGTTAAGTACCGTTCGGATGGGAGGTTGCCGACGGGCGAAGGGATTTTTATCCCGCGATGCAATTTCCGCAACCGCCTGAGCCGGATGCCCGACCGTGACAGAGCCGTGACCCGCCTCTGCCGCTAAGTCCAACCACGCAGCTTTCCCTGCGTGTACGGGGGCGTGACGACTGGAGACAAGCGCATATGTTTCTTGAACCTCCTCCACTTATTTTGAAGGGAGGACTTTTTTATGTCCCAAATCCATGAAAACGCAGTTTCCCAAGGCGGCTGCGCGGTGATTCGCGCAGATAGCCGCATGAGCACCAAGCAGATTGCCATCTGCGCCCTGCTGTGCGCCCTGAATGTCATTTTCGCTCGTTTTTTCACCATAATGCCCAGCGCTGTGGCCAGGTTTTCCATTGAGGCGGTGCCTATTGTTTTGGCGGGCTTCTTTTATGGTCCGGTAGCCGGTATGATGGTGGGCTTCGTGGGCGATACCGTGGGATGCCTGTTTTCCTCCTACGGCTGGGACCCCATTTTGTCTGTCTCGCCCATGCTGATGGGCCTGTTTGCAGGTCTTCTGCGTCCCCTGGCTTACCAGGTAAAAAAGCCTTGGGACATCTGGAAGGTGGCGCTGACCATTCTGCCCGGAAAGGTACTCGGCTCTGTGCTTTGGATGAGCCAGTGCCTGGTCTGGCTGGGATACTCCCAGAAGGGCCTGGGGGTGCTGATGGGCGCGCGATCCATTGAGGCCGGCCTGGAGCTGGTGCTGGACACCCTGGTGGTTTTTTTGCTCATGCGGACAGGGATATTCCGTCGGGCGAAGCTGTTTCCCCCAGAGAAGAAAAGAGATAAGCGGTCTTTACCCAATGTGTTGCGCCTGTGCAGCGGCAGCCTGCTGGTGGTACAGGTGGCTGTTTTGGTGCTGGGCTCCGTGACTTTTGGCCTGGGATTCCTGGATGCACAATGGAGCCTTGCTGGTCGGATTGGAAATGCACTTTTGTATACGTTGCCTGCTTTGGCTGCGATCCTCCTGTTCCTGGTAGCACTTGCTCTGGACAAAAAGAGAGAACGCGGACAACTCCAAAAGGTTTAGAGATGGGCGGATGAGAAGAAAATGAACGATAAAATGACGGTTCAGGAGGCTCTGGCCTACATTCACTCTGTGAGCTGGAAGGGGTCCATTCCGGGCCTGTCCCGGACCCGGGAGCTGCTGGCCCGCATGGGAAATCCGGAAAAAAAACTGAAATTTATTCACGTTGCCGGTACCAACGGCAAGGGCTCCACAGCGGCCATGCTGGCCTCTATTTTGCGTAAGGCCGGCTATCGCACTGGGCTTTACACCTCGCCGTTCCTGTTCCGCTTCAATGAACGGATGAATGTGGATGGGGAGGATATCTCCGACCAGGAGCTGGCGGAGATCACGGCGCTGGTGCGGCCCCACGCAGAGGCTATGGCGGACCACCCCACGGAGTTCGAGCTGGTTACCGCCATCGCCATGGCATATTTTGCCCGGCACCAGTGCCAAATCGTGTCCCTGGAGGTGGGGCTGGGCGGAGAGCTGGATTCCACCAACGTAATTGACACCCCGGAGACGGCGGTCATCTGCAACATCGGTCTGGACCACACGGAGGTTTTGGGGGATACGCTGGAACAAATTGCGCAGGCAAAGGCCGGCATCATCAAGCCGGGCTGCGCGGTGGCGCTGTACCGGGGTCTCCCCGCTGTGGAGGCGGTATTTGAAAAGGCCTGCCGGGAGCGGGGGGCGTCGCTCCACAAGGCGGATTTTGCCGCCATCCGTCCCGGATCCAGAAGCTTTGACGGCCAGGTTTTCGATTATGGTAGCTGGAAGGACCTGCGGCTTCCCCTATTGGGGGAGCACCAGTTGAAAAACGCAGCTGTGGCGCTCACCGCCGTGGAGTGCCTGCGGGAACGGGGCTGGAGTCTATCTCCGGAGAGCGTTTACGCGGGCCTGCGGGATGTAGTCTGGCCGGGCCGGTTTGAGCTTCTGCGCCGGGCGCCGGATTTTATCGTGGACGGGGGGCATAACCCCCAGTGTTTGGAAGCCCTGGCCCAGAACGTCCGGGACTATCTGGCTGGGCGGGATATTACAGCCCTTACCGGTGTCATGGCGGACAAGGACTATTCGCATATGTACGCCACCATGGCGCCCCTGGTCTCCCGGTTCGTCACCGTGACGCCGGACAATCCCCGGGCTATGCCGGCGGAGGACCTAAAACGGGTTTTAGTGCCCTTCGGCAAGCCCGTAACGGCCTGCAGTTCAGTGCCGCTGGGCGTGGGCGCGGCTTTGGAGCAAGCAGGACCCGACGGGGTGGTGCTGGCCTTTGGCAGCTTGTATATGGTTGGCGATGTGCGTAGGGCTGTGCGAGAGAATTAGCCAGACATACAGGCAGTGTGCGAGTTGTGCGCCGCAGGCGTACAGAGCGTGCAAGGAGCAGACCGTAATTCCTTTGTCGAAAACCCTGCAAGTCAAAGGGATGCGGAGGGAAGGAACGTGTGAAAGGGAACCGTCAGGGTTCCCTTTCGCGTTTAATCAGTGCGTTTTTTAAACTTTTAAAAAGTTTGAAAAACTGCCCCAGCCTGTCGAAAAGACGTTTTCGACAGGCTGGGGCGGGGCGTGCCGGAGCACGCCCTGTTTTTTTTAATTCGGCCGATCCGCTGGAAAGCGCAGTTCGCCCCTACCGGTGCAAATTTGGCGGATTTTTCACAAATCACACCTGGCAAGAGCCGGGGCCGCCTGACCCTGGCCATAGATCGGACCGGACCGTCCGGCGGGGCCAGGAGTGGGGTTCCCCCAGGAGGGGCGGCATCGTCGGGACAAAGTCCGCTCCTGCTCCGGCGGCCGGATAGGCCGCCATCTGCACCGCTTCCTTGCCCCTCCTCTCCCCACGAAGCCCTCCGGCTTCGCGGGGGCCCCATCTTGCCGCCTTGGGCGCCCTTCTTTTCCTGTCTTTTCTTGTGCGCACAAGAAAAGACACCCGCCGGAGGCGTGACGGGCGAGCAAAGCGCGTTCCGACGAAGCGCGAAGTTGAAAAAAGAGTGCTGGCCACCGGCTCAACTGCCGCTTCAACCTGCATTGAAACCGTTGGTTGATTGGATTCCACAACCGCTCCATTGTGTTCAACCAGCGTTTGGCATATAATACAACTGAAATTTGATATTGGGGGAAGCCATATGCCCGAGTTAAAAAATATCCTCAGCGACTCCATCGCAAAATTTCGGAAGGCCGCCGGTATGACGCAGGAGGAGCTGGGCCGGCAGGTGGGCGTCTCCACCCAGGCGGTGAGCAAATGGGAGTGCGGCGGCATGCCGGATCCCAGCTTGCTACCGCCTCTGTCCGAGGCCCTGCACGTGAGTATCGACGCCTTGTTCGGACGGGGTAACGAGGGCGCAGCCGACACCGCGCGCTTGGTTGCAGACGAGATCCGGAGCACGCCACAGGCACAGAGGTTCCAGCGTATTTACGCCCTCTGCTGGGCCATGATGCAGGCGAATATCGGCAGCAGCGGCGCCTTTGGACGCTCTGTTGAGAATATTGTCCAGGGGTTGAAGCCCGTGGACCGGGTGACCGGGGAGCGGCCGGAGACCCATATAGTCGTCCATAAGGGCGCCGCCGGAGTAGAGGAGGCCTCCATTGCGTCAGATTATCAATACTATTTATTGATGCCAGAGCCCCAGGCTGGCTTTTCCTCCGTGCTGCGGGACGAAAAAAGCTATCTTACGTTATTTACCCTTCTGTCCCGGCCAAACCGGCTGCGGATGCTGGCTTTCCTGGAACGAAGCGCTTATGCCTCCTTTACGGTGGATTTTGCCGCCAAGGAGCTGTCGATTCCGCTGGAGGAGGCGGAGGAGGCTCTGGAGGACCTATGCCGACACAATTTCCTCTACCGCATTATGGTGGGTACCGGGCAGGGGGAGCAACGAGCCTACCGCCTGCGCACCGGCTTGAACCTAATGCCCTTTTTCCTGTTTGCTGGGCAAATCATGGGGGATATCAAGGAGTCCCTGCTGCTGTTTGACATGCGTACGGGGCCCATGCTTCTTGCGCCGTTGGGGGAGGGCAACCCTGATGCCGCCTGGGATCTGCAGGCTGATACCTTGTTCAACATTCAAATTAAGGGGTAACTCGATGAAAAAGCAGAATAAAACCATATTGGCCCGGCCCTACCTCCGGGCCAGCCTCCAGGGCAACCGGATGCTGCTGGCCCTGTCCGTGCTTGCACTGCTGCTGACCAGCGCCCTGGATGTTTATGTGGCGGCGCTGTTGCAGCTCCTGATGGACGCAGCCACCAGCGGGCGGATGGCGGCGCTGATGCCGTTGCTGGCCTTGAGCGGCTTGCTGCTGGCTGGCAGTCTCCTTGCCACCTTGTTTTTGCGGGAGGTACGGACCCGGTATTTGCGGCGCGCCTGCACCCAGTACAAGGCGAAAATATTTGCAGGGCTCACCAAAAAGAATATCTCCTCCTTCGCCGCGGAGCGTACCAGCTCCTATATCTCCGCTCTGACCAACGACGCCGCCGTGGTGGAGGAAAAGTATTTTCTTGGCACGACCCAGATCTTACAGCTGGGCTTTCTCTTTACGATGGGCCTTGGTATGATGCTCTGGTACAGCTGGAAGCTGACCCTGATCTCCGTCGGACTGAGCCTGCTGCCGGTTTTGCTGTCGATCCTCTTCGGCGGTAGCCTTACCAAGCAGGAGCAGGCGGTGAGCCGAAAAAACGAAGGTTTCGTGGCCATGGTCAAGGACTTGCTTTCGGGCTTTCCCGTGATCAAGAGCTTTCAGGCGGAGCGGGAGGCGCAGAGCCTGTTCAGCCAGGAAAACAGCGGCCTGGAGGGCGCCAAATTTCGCCGCCTGCGGGCCCGGTATCTGATCCAGGCCATCTCCAGCCACGCGGCCTTTCTTATGCAGATCGGCGTGTTCTTTTTCGGCGCGTACTATGCCATCCAGGGCCAGATCAGCGTAGGCGTAGTGCTGGCATTTGTCCAGCTGATGAATTACATCATGGCCCCCATCCAGCAACTGCCGGAGCTGCTGGCCAGCCGGAAAGCCGCCCGTTCTCTGGTGGAAAAGGCCGCCGCAGCGCTTCAAGACCACGCCGAGCAGGAGGGACAGGCGCAAATCGAGTCCCTTCAGGCGGGTATTCGCTGCCGGGACCTGCACTTCGGCTATGAGGCGGACAACGAGATCCTCCGCGGTCTGAATTTGACCTTCCAGCCGGGTAAGAGCTACGCCATCGTGGGCGCCTCGGGCAGCGGAAAATCCACGCTTTTAAACCTGCTGCTGGGCAGCTGGAGTGATTATCAAGGCAGCGTCACCATTGGCGGACAGGAGTTGCGAACCATTCAAAGCGAGAGCCTGTACAACACCCTGTCCTTAATTCAGCAGAACGTTTTTGTGTTTGACAGCACCATTGCCGAGAATATCACCATGTTCAAGAAGTTCCCGGAGGAGGCGATTGAGGATGCGGTCCGCCGCTCCGGTCTGGCGCAGCTTCTGGAGGAAAAAGGGCGAGATTATCGCTGCGGAGAAAACGGCTGCAATCTGTCCGGTGGGGAGCGCCAGCGGATCTCTATCGCCCGGTGCTTGCTGAAAAAGACCCAGGTGCTGCTCATGGACGAGGCCACCGCCGCCCTGGACGCCCAGACCGCGGCCAACGTCACCCATGCTATCCTGGACGTGGAGGGACTGACCCGGATCGTGGTGACCCACAAGCTGGACGCGGCCATTCTGCGCCGGTTTGATGAGATTTTCGTCCTGCGGGGCGGCGTGATTGCAGAGCACGGAAGCTTTAACGACCTGCTGGCGGAAAAAGGCTATTTCCATGCGCTCTACAGCATATCGGAGGGAAATGAATAAATGCAGGGCCGCGGCGTATGCCGCGGCCCTGCGTCTGATGATTGGGATACTTGTAGGGGCGAGCTGCGCTCGCCCGGGGAACCACCGAAGATCGTTCCTTACGGCAGCGGGCGGCCACAGGCCGCCCCTACAACCGCACCGCCGAAGACGTCCCGTAGGGGCGAGCTGCGCTCGCCCGGGGAACCACCGAAGGTCGTTCCCTACGACAGCGGGCGGCCACAGGCCGCCCCTACAACTGCACCGCCGAGAGCCGTCCCGTAGGGGCGAGCTGCGCTCGCCCGGGGAACCACCGAAGATCGCCCTCTACGACAGCGGGCGGCCACAGGCCGCCCCTACAACCGCACCGCCGAAGCCGTCCCGTAGGGGCGAGCTGCGCTCGCCCGGGGAACCACCGAAGGTCGTTCCCTACGACAGCGGGCGGCCACAGGCCGCCCCTACAACTGCACCGCCGAGAGCCGTCCCGTAGGGGCGAGCTGCGCTCGCCCGGGGAACCACCGAAGATCGCCCT
>CBCTHM010000019.1:0-39448 GCA_965146675.1 uncultured Eubacteriales bacterium
GGCGTGAACTCCAAAACGGTGCAATACCGCAGCAGCATCGCCGCCGCCTGGGCCCGGGTGGAGCCGTGCCCAGGGGCCAGCAGATTATCTCCCGTCCCCTCGATGAGTCCGGTCTCCACCGCCCAGGTCATGGCCTCCTTCGCGTATGCGCTCACCCGGTCCGCGTCCTCAAAGCCCCGTAGATCGCCCTCGGCTTCTACGATGTTTCCGTTCCACACCGTGTACCGGGCGAAGAACGTCACCAGCTGCTCCCGGCTCACCCCCTGGTTCGGCGCGAACCGCGTGCCGCTCACGCCCTTGGCGATGCCGGAATCGTACGCCCACGCCACCGCGTCGGCATAGTACGCGCCAGCCTTCACGTCCGTAAACGGCGTTTCTCCCTCCGCCGCCGGGCTTCCCGCCATCCGGTACAGGATCGTCATCACCTGTCCCCGGGTCAGAGGTCCGTTGGGGGAGAAGGTCCGCTCGCTGGTGCCGATCATCAGGCCCGACTCCAGCACGTAGTCCACGCCCTGGTGGTACCACAGCTTCTCGTTCACGTCCACGAACTGCCGAGACGGGCAGGCCTCGCTGTTTTTGGGAATCGCCCGGGTCTGTTTTTCACCGCAGACGGGGCAGGTCCTGGCTTCTTCGCCGTCGTGGAAGCAATCGGCCTGCTTGCTCACAGTCCAATCGCCCCAGGTGTGACCCAGCGCCGGAACCCGGTCGGCCACGTAGCTGTCGTCGCAACGGCTGCAGGTATAAGTGGTGTACCCGCCCTCCGTGCATGTGGGAGCCGTCAACACGGCTTTGTAGTCATGGCCCAGAGCTGGAACAAAGGTATCCCGGTAATTGGTGCCGCAGATTTTGCAGGTATGCTGGGTGTAACCGGCCTTTCCGCAGGTTGGCGGTACCACAGTAGACTCATATTCATGTTCTGCCGTCGCAATGACCTGCCCGGCCTGCAGCAGCTCGCCGCAGACGGAGCAGTACACATCCCCAGTATACCCTTCCTCTACGCAGGTGGCATCTTTTTGATTCCGCAGCTCCTCTTTGTGCCCGGTGGCGGGGATGATCCGGCTTTCCGTGGCGTCTCCGCGACTGCAGGTGCGGATTTCCTTCCCCTGAGTTTCGCAGCCGGCCGGTGTTTCTTCTGTCCATTCGCTCCAGTCATGTTCCAGAGCTGGGATAACGGAGCCCGCGGCAAGAAGACGACCGCAGACGGAGCAGTAGGTGTCGCCCGTATACCCATCCTCCGTACAGGTAGCGTCCTTCTGATTCCGAAGCTCCTCCGTATGCCCGTCCGGACAGGGTTCCGAACCTTCACTGAGCGTCAGGTAGTAGGTGGTGGTGGATCCGGCGGCGGCATAGAGCAGCAAATCGTTCTGAGAACCTTTATAGCAGCGGAAGAGAGGGGAGCTGGGGTTGAACTGCAGATAACGTCCTTCGGTCCCCACGTTGGCCACGGCTACGGTGCCCTTCGAGCTGTCGAAGGAGAGTTGCCACTGGGCTCCCGCCGCGTCGGCGCTTGTGGCGGTTCCTAGGGTGTTGCCACTGCCGGAATAAAACAGGTAGCAGTCCTGGGCCGAGCCCTTCAGCCGCATAGCGTAGTTGCCGTTGCCCAGGCGGGAGACGGAGATGACGTAGCTGTCCGTCACATCGGTGAGCACGTTGTCCCGCTTCGTCATGCCTGTTTGCTGCAGCAGAACCGCAGCGCCCGCCTGGCCCACGCTTTCCCCAGTGGCTAAGTGAACATACTCCCCGTCTGAGGTCGTTACCACGCCACTCATGACGTACTCACCGCTCCAATCCGCCTGAGTACTGGTGATTAACGCATAGGTATTGGTTTCCCCGCTCCCATCCTCCTGCCGATAGGAGTACAGGGCATACAGTATGGTTTCCGCCTGTGATAGCTGATAGGATTTTCCCGGAGTATAAACCGACAGATCGTCGAATTTTGGGGTCGCGTCCACCGGCACGTCCACCCAGCCGACAAAGCTATAGCTCCGGCTGGAATCCGCAGGTTTTCCGCTGACCTGGGGCAATGTAATCAGGTCTCCCACCCAACCGGAGGCGGTCCCGTCTACCACACTGACGCCATCGGGTACAGCGTATGTAATATTGGCAGCCGTCTTGGGTGCGAACTGGACCGTGATGGTGCAGGCTTCCGTCACGTTGGTTACCACAAAGAGATTTCCGTTTTGCGTGACAGTCGCGGCGCCGGTCGGCTGCACCTGGGCGCCCGCCGTATAATAGGCTTCGGCGGGGGAGGCCAGGATGCGGGAACCGTTCAGCGTCACCGTGCCCCACTGCTCGTTGTTGGAAAGGGCAATGATCGGATAGGCTGGGGGTTCCGGATCGCCGGCCTCGCCGGAGGGCGTCTTCATATCCTCTGGCAGGGGCTGGGAAAACAGAAGCCAAGCCAGCTCCGGGTAATCGATAAATACGTTCCGGTTTCCCTGCACCTTTTGTGCCAGGTCGTTGCGCGCCATTTCCCAGTCGTCCACCGGGTCCTCCTGGCACCACTCCAGAAGGGTCGCCAGGTTATCAATGACCTTCAGGCCGTTGTTGGCGTTATCGTCCGAGTCAAAGGGCGGTAAATCGCCGGCGCCTACATTTTCGAACAGATTGGGCTGTCCCCATCGCACATAGATGTACAGCAGAATCCGGGCCACATCGCCCTTAACGTTATCCTTGACCTCAACCAAGTCGTCTGCGGCACTGTACCACAATACGGTTTCGCCATTATAATCCTTGGTACTGTACTCACGGCAGACTTCCCGGACATTGCCCATGGTGTAGTTGCTCCGGGTGGAGTTGATGGTGGAGTTGGTGGGCCGCAGGTGATGCAGGTCCGCACCGCCGCCGGATTGGTAAAAAGAAGCCCGGCTCTTGGGCCACACATGCTCCCGGTTATAGCCGCTGCCGTCTGCGTCACTGTAAAACAAGGTGGCATCGGCAAAACCGGGCTGGGTGTCCGTATAGGGCCAATAAGTGGTCAGGCTTTTATAGGTGATGGAGTCGGTTTGGGTATCGGCCATCAACTTTTGCAGTGTCTGATAGAGTGTGGAATCCGTCGCTTCCAGGGAGCTGCCGGAGGAATCGCCCTCCAGTGTAGCCAAATTCTCCCAGGTGTAATTGCCGGTGTAATAGGCAACGGCCTGCTCACTCAGGGAGGTGCAGGTACTGTGACGAACGCCGGTATTTCGTTCTGTCAGGGGTGCAGCCGCCGAAATTACTGGCACCATGGCCAGTACTATGGCCAAGACCAGCGTCCAGGACAGCACCCGTTTGAGACTGCTTCGCATGTGTCATCACTCCTTCTTCAATATCCCGTGCGCGGGGAGGTGCACATCCGGCAGAGAGGGGAACTGCCGAAATCTAACACCCATATCATAGCATATTTCTCAAAAAATAGAAACTGGGAAAACCATCTTCCGCTTTTGCCGATCAAATGTGGAGGGGGAGTCAAAAATGACAAACAGATGAATGGATTTTTGGCGAAAAGAGAGATTTCATGGAAAAGGGAATCCGCGGGCAAAGCATCAGGCTAGCTTTGGAGTTTCGGCTTCGTACGGGAACCGGCGCAGGCGGTGTGAGAGCCGAAATTTTAGGCGCCTTTTCGCCCTTATGGACTTGTACGTTCCTATGATATCCTCTATTGTGGAAAGGGGGGATTTTTGTGATTTTGCAGAGGAATTTGTCAGTGTTTCTGCGGGCAATCCGCGCGAGTCGGGACCTATCCATCGCCGCCTTTGCCCGGCGCTTGGGGATTGCCCGCGCTTCTTTACAATCGCTGCTGCAGGGGAATGGGAACCCGCGTCTGGATACGGTGGAATATCTGGCGGAGCAATTACACATGCGACCGGAGGCCCTGGTTTCCTGCCCCATGCAGCAGCGATCGGTTGAGGCGACGCTGCTGTTACAGAGGCTTCTAGACATGATGAATCTGCTTCCGGAAGAGAAACAAAGCAGGTTTGCCTCTTTGCTCTCGGAGTTGATTCTTCAAATGGAACCGCAGGCTCAGGAGGATGAGTAATAGTGGACTTTTTACCTGGCGGAAGCAAATGGTTGCAACCTGGGACATATTGGGGTATAATAAGATACACGTAAGAAGCGGTGGCGCTAGAGTCCCGGGCGGCGCCAATTGGAAAGAATATAGGATAAAAAGGTGGGAGAGGACGACTTGGTTCCATCGAAACGCTCCGTGATTCCTGCAGTCGCCGTATGCGGCTACCTGAGTTCCATTTTGTCATTGGCATCTTGGCTTTGCTTCCAGCTTTTTACCCGGAACCCCTTTGATTGGCAGCATTTTTCCGCTGGGCAATTCTGGGGCTGTGCAGGTATGTCAGCAGCGGCGCTTCTGCTGTTTTACCTGGCCAGATGGCTGCAGCGCCGTAGCGGTAAGCCAGTCCGGGGCGGCCTGCTGGCCTGCGTGGTGTTCCTGGTGAGCACAGCTTTTTGGCTGTACACGGCGGCGGACTATTGGGCCGCTTGGGGCGCGGCGAAGGAGGCAGGCTCGTTCCTCGCCATCCAGCTTCACCGGCTGCGGGGCGCGGTGGCCTGGGGGGCCTTTGCATCCCTGCTCCCGCTTCTGACCGAGGTGGCCTCCGCTGTGCGGCGCAGGCGTTCTTAGCGCGTATTTTTAAATTGCGCCCCGGGTCCTTTTTAAAGGACCTGGGGCGGTTTCGCTTAAGTTTTGAATTCTGGCCGGATGCTTGCAAGCAGGCGCAGCAGCAGGGATACGGTTCCCACGCTGTAACCGCAGCGGCCGAAGTAACCCCGGGCAGATCCATCCGTTAGGACCACGAGCGGCCATACGCCTGGTTCCAAATACAGGCATCTGGCCAGCCGGTCCGCCGCCGGGCTGTGAAAGTCTGCAAAATGGACCCGGATTTCCGGCAAGGCATCCAAAACCCGTTGCAGCGTGGGATCGCGACGCGCTTCGGGACCGCGCAGCAGGACGTGCAGAGACAGTCCCGCATGAATGGCCAGCGTCATAGCCTCCCGTGCCTCCAGGAGCTCGTTCAGGATATGCTCTGTGGGCTCGGTGCCGACATCTAGGTATACCGCCAGCAGAGGTCCGCCTCCTTGCATGGCGGACTGCCCGGCAGCGTCCAGAAAAGGCAGAGGCCCCAGCAAAATATCCGAGAGCATTTGTTCTGGTGCGGCGGGGCGCAGCTCCGCCGCAATCTCCCGGCATGCACCTGGGCCCAGGTAGAAGGTAGTGAGCCGGACCAGCTGGTTCCCATTGGGTAAGCGGTTGACGGTGATCAGCCGATAAATTCCCGGGGCCAGTTGGAAGGTGAGAGCCTGGGTGCCGGTGTAGTCCAGGGGTAGCCAGCCGTTTTCCCAGCGGGAGAGGGTGTAGGACTGCCCGTAGACCAAGGATTCCGGCATCCGCAGGGTGAGAAAGGCGGGCTCCGCGGGGGCGGCTTTCTGCGTCTCCGGTGTACAAAACACATGGTTTACGGCATACTGTACAGTGCCGTCAATGGGATTCAGCCGGGCCGGAATGCCCAGTGTCCGCAGGATAGCTACGAACAAGAGACGGCGGCCTTTTTCGTCTGCGGCTCCCAGAGCCAGTGCGCCGGTAGGAAGTAGGGATAGCACCGGGTACCAATTGCAGGACCCCTCCTGAAAATTGTCTTGAATCCAGGACCAAAGCGCCGGGGGATTCTCCCGAAATTGCGCCTGCCGCTCCGGTGTGAGCGCCTGAAGAATGGGAGCCCGCCAGGCCTCCAGCAGCTCGTAGCCAATGCGGGGACACAGGACGAAGGGGAGGAAAAGCGGACTGTCCGGATTGGGCAGAGAGCCGGCCGCCGCCAGGTGCGCTTGTAAAACTTCGGGCTTGACATCCCGCCAGTCCTTCTCCGCCAGGCTCAGCAGCAAGCTGCGGGTGGTAGGGCGCTCGTCCGGCCTACAGTCTTTGTAGAACGACCAGAGGGCGGCGGCATTGCCCCCCGCCCGCCGAAACACCTGGTCCAATTCCGCGTCTCCAGTCTGGTATTCCGATTTCCAGTAGCTGGAAATTCGGTTGATCCTTTGCTCGTTAGCTTGTAACAGTACGGCAGCCTTTTCCCGCTCCTGGGCCGGGGTCAGAGCAGTGCGGTTCCGACCGGTGGGCGTTGGGGCGAAGAAATCCAGGTCCCACACAGTTTCACGCGGCTCCTGTTCTGTCAGCGCGAGAGTTTGGCAGGTATCTTCTGAGACGGTCAGAGCGGCCCTGGCAAATTGATTTCCACTTTGCGCCTCGATGTACAGACTGCCCAGGCCGGTTTTCAGGAATACCAGTCCTGCTGCGTTTGTAGGGAGCTGGGCAATCTTCGCCGGCGCGGCCATATTAAAAACATAAAACGAGACCTGCACGCCGGCCTGGGGGCGGCCGGCCGAGTCTGTTACGGTGAAAGATAGCTGAGCAGTTTCAGCGTACCGGGCGGTTTGATTGAAAAAGCAGCAGGAGCCCTGGCGTTGGGTCAGCATTTCCCCTGCCATGCCCTGGCCCACATAATCGAAAAAATTTCGGCTGCACACCAGCATGGCACGGCTGGAGGCGTCGGAGAACCAGCCGCGGTCCAGGATGGGCTCCGGCTCACAGGCGCCCAGAAAGTGCCAGGCGCCGTCCACGTAGACCTCCACCCAGGCGTGATTGTCGTCGCAATGGGACCACCAGGGGACGTAGACCTGCCGGGCCGGAATGCCCACGGAGCGGAAGGCAGTGACAGCGAAAGTAGACTCTTCTCCGCACCTGCCCAGGCCGCAAAAGAACGCGGTCAGGGGATTTTCGGACCGCAGATCCGTGCTCTCATAGGTGAGCTGTGCGGCGCACCAGCGATTGACAGCCAAAGCGGCCTCCGGCCCTGTAAGACCTTCTACCAGAGGAGTCAGATGTTCCGCAAAAAATCCCCGGCAGTCCACCAGGTCTTCCGAGTTGACCCGGGGATAGAATACGCAGTGCAGGAAGATATCTTCGGGAATATCCCGGCAATAGGGACTGCTGGCCCGCTGCGCCAGGGCGTGCCGGGCGAAACCCAGAAGCGTTGAGAAGGGAACCGTCGCTACATCTGAGGTAGGAAGCGTCCCCAGGGAGAGCTCCATAAGGGTGCGCAAATCACCACACAGGGCTTCCAACTGCTCCTGATGACTCCGGCCTATAGTGCCCAGGGAATGTCGGGCAGTTTCCCAGGCAGTTCTGGCATATTCCTGCAAGCCTTGGCTTAGCATGGCGTGTCCTCCTTGTATTTCTGCCGCAGGCATTGGGCTGCGGCGCGGACGGCTTTCTCATCGGTTTGCCAAATGGAAAATTCATCCAAGCCTGGCAGGCCCATGGGAACGCCGGGACGGCGGAAGACCATGGCGCTTCCGCGCACTGCCTTGCCGCTCATATGAAAGCAGCGAAGATCCATCCGGTCCGTCATCCGGTGGATCACCTCAGCGTTCACACCGCCACCGGCCATAATTTCTATGGGCAGCTCCAGGCGCAGCAGATCGCTGATGCAAGTCCGGCCGGTCCAGCAATCCTTGGCCTGGCCGCTGGTGAGCACGGTGTCAAAGCCCAACTGCGCTGCAGCCTCCAACGCCTCCACCGGGTCCCGGGCCATGTCGAAGGCCCGGTGCAGAGTGAGGCCCAGTCCGTGAGCGGACTCCAGCAGCGGCCTTAAATTTGCGGTGTCCAGACATCCATCCGGAGTGAGACAGCCGAACACAAACCCATCGGCGCCCGCCTCCCGCAGACGGGGTATCTGAGCCTGCAGCAGCTCCAGCTCCCGGTCTGAGTAGCAGAAATCCCCGAAACGGGGCCGCATGAGGCAGCGGATGGGGATGGCGGTTTCCCGCCGAATTTGCTCCAACAGGGCCGGGTCTGGGGTCAGGCCGCCGACCTGCAGACAGCCGCACAGCTCCAGGCGGTCAGCTCCTCCCCGAACCGCGGCCATGGCGGAGGCAAAGCTATCGACACAGACCTCCAAAAGCGTTATTTGTCCCACGTTTTTCGCTCCTTTCCGTTCTGCGGTGAAATGTTGCTCTCATTATACCGGATTTCTCACAAAAGGCAAGCGCGCAGGCAATGGGCCGAAAGAAAAACCCGAGGCGGTACGGTGACCGCCCCGGGATACTGGCAGCTATAAGGTGGAGTAGCCGTTGCTGGTGATCAGTGCGTCGATTTTAGCGCCGCTACGGCACATAGGACAGCTATGCGCGTCATAGCTGGCGTAATCCGGCAGGTCCGACAGCTGAAAGAGGGCGTTGATAGGCGTGCCGTCCTCGGCGGTTTCCGCCGCGCTGTAGATGGCGCAGACCCCGACCACGGTACCGCCGTAGTAGCGCACACAGTCCATGCTGCGGCTGATGGTGATGCCGGTAGTGACGGAAGCCATCAGAATCAGCACGTGTTTGCCAGCGATCATGGGCTGGATGCTGTCCCGGAAAAACAGCTGACTCTCGCCGCTGAGCTCTGGCGTGACTACATAGATGGTCTGATGCGCGTTGATGGACAAAAAACCGGCCCGCGTCAACTCCTCCGCCAGACAGGTCCCCACCACCTGCATACCGTCCAGACAGACGATGGTATCCACAATGGTGCTGGAGACGTATTTGTTGACCAGAGCCTTGGCTGCCGCCTGGGCCTCGCTCAGACGGGTTTTTTGGTAGGTCACATCGATGTAATAGTTAATATGGCTGTGGTTGGTAACAAAATGTCCCTTCGCCACCCGCAGCGTCGCATTGCCCTTGCGAACAGGCAGTTTGACAAGGTTCAACGTCATAGAAATACCCTCCAATTGAAAAGGCGCCGTGCACGGACTCCGCCGCGCAAAACGCCTTTTTTTCATTATACAATATATTTCGACACAGGCGCAAGAGAAAAATGCAAACCAGAAGCGGGTAAATACCACAAGATTTTGTCAAGCTGTTTGGGCAAAGTGCTGCAACTCAGATCCATACCGCTTCTCTGGACGGGACAGACCTCGAGAATTCTATTTCTAGCGCGGCGTGCTTCATGAAGTAAAAACATCGGGCCTGAAAGGCGGTTGCCTTTCTGCGACCAAAGCCGCCGACCGGAGGGTCGACGGCTTTGGTCTAAAGGGTTGGGAGAAGATGGCTTATTTATCCTTGCTGCGCTCGCCGGAAATACAAAGCCTGGCTGCTGCCGTCCACTTGGGAACAGACCTCCGCGGCACAATCAATCCCCAAGAGGGGATAAAGCTCCTGTAATGCGTCCTCTGCGAATACAAAGGAGGCTTCCGGGGTGAAAAGATGGATAAAAGAAGGCAGATCCTCCGGCCGAATCAGCTCCTGCCAGCGGGACGGATCCGGCTGAGGCGACTGTCCGTCGTAAGACGCCCCGATGACGCCTGCATCTACTTGCACCCCAGCCTGAAACAGGCAAATCAGCACAAAGTCGCTGTCCACGCATTCCAAAAATAGGCAGGGCTTCTCGGAACAGGAGGAAATGGTCTGCGCTAAAGTCAAAAGAAAAGAGGGCTCTGCCGCTCCATCCTCGAAATGCAGGGTACTCCATGCCCCTGCTGCCTGCAGCCAGAGCGTGAGATCGTCTTCCTCCTCTGCCTGTTGGTACCCAAGCTTTGCCATCGCGGGCAAAAGCCAAAGGGCTTGGTCTTTTTTAGAAACGCGGACATGAATTTCTTGAAAGAATGCCCCCATACCTGGCCTCCTAACTTTGCCCTACAAGGGTAGAGAAAAAAACAACGTTTCATGATCTGCCCAGACTGTAACGCCTCACACGGCGAATCCCATATTTTTCTATTTCACATTATAACACTTTTTCAATATCTTGTCAAATTTATTGATCACGTCAAGTGAAAGATTCAACGCTGGTACGCAGGCGGCCCATGCAGGTGAAACGGCCTTGCAATTTGAGGGGTAGCTTGCCCGTTCCAGTCAAACGTTTACAAAAATGAACCTGCACAGCGGTTCCGGCGATCAAAGCCCTTTATATAGGACGACGTCCACCGGCACGTCGTCAGCGCGCCGGTGGACGTATGGGACGGGAGATTATTTGGCAGCGATGCTGCTGGCCCACAGGGGAAACCGATTTTGGTAAGCGCTTTGATCGCTGGATTCGCAGTAAAAGATGCAGGTCCAGAACCCGCTCTCGCTCTGCTTCACCGTGATGTAATAGTAGAGCTCCGTATCCTCGGAATCCTCTACGAGGGTAGTGAAAAGGTTGCCCATAGGATCCAGGCCGAAAGCGCCGGTTTGATATGCTTCCTGCACCAGAGCGGCATACTGCTCCAGGCTGGTGTCCTTCCCATAGCCCGAGCTGGACAGGGAGTCGTAGTCGTCCAAAATGGCCATAAAGGCCGCCTGCTGGCTCACTAAAAAACCGGAGGCATCCTTCAGATCGGATACCTGAAATCCATCGTTCATTTTGATAGAGAGGCCGCAGTCCAGGTCGTATTGCGTCAGGCCGGAATAATCCGGCGTGGCGGTTTCGCCGTCCTGGAGCAAGTCAATGCTGGCCGCTGTAGCCGCGAAGGCCGCCGCCCAGCTACCGCCCGTGGCGTCGGCAAAACCGATGGCATAATTTTGGTCGGCCACGATATCGTATTCCACGAATTGATATTTGGTATCCCCGCTTTCCATGCTATAGGTGAGCCGCAACGCAGGATAGCCGTCCACCTCTGTCTGTTCCAAAGCCTCCACGTTGGCTGTGGCGTTCACGCCCAGCAATGCAGCGTACATGGCCTTCAAAATTGTCTCATAATCCTCCGCGGTTGCCTGGAGGAGCTCTGAATCGGCAGGGGATGCGGTGATGCTGATAAAGGATGGGTCGGTCGGATAATCCGGGGACCAGAGATACATGCCGCTGGGGTCCAGCAGGAACCCGTCGGGCTCCTGTAGGTATAGGCTAAGGTTGGCATTTGTGGGCGCCGTTGCGGACTGCGTGGGCACAGTGGTGGGTTCCGTCGTGAGTATGGTTGAGGGCTCTGTGTCCTTGTTGTTGTTTTGACAGCCGGCGAAAACACCGGCGATCAGCAGGCATGCCAAGGCCAGGGCCAAAATTTTCTTTCCTTGTCTCAATGCGCTTCTCTCCTCTTCTTTCTTCCAGTCGGGGAACCATGGGCGGTTCAGCCAAAGCGAAAGTCAATCGGAATGATCTCTGCATCCCAAGCCTAAGTTTAATCGATATCCCGGTGAATTTCCTCCGGAGGTTGGTCCAAGACCTCCGGATGCTGCATGAGTCGCTTCATATACTTAAAGACTGTGGCGTAATAATAGCCATCGACAATCCGCTCATCCAGACAGAATTTTAGATCCACGTATTTCCGCTGCACCACCGTACCATCGGCCAAAACCTCGTTGGCCCGCCGCTTGCAGCCAAAGGAGCCAAACACAGGCAGATTGCCGAAATCGTAAAGATGGTGGTAAATGGGCGGAATTCCAAGGGAGCCCATGGAGGTAAAGAACACAGAGCCGTGAAAGGGGCTTACCTCCAGCAGGAACTTGGGCAGCAGGCCCAGATAGTCCAGGGTCCGCAGCAGCCAGACTACAAATTTTAAAAACACGCCGGGAATCATAGTCAGCGCCCGGGCTGTGTTGTCAAAGTCACTGTTCAGGGGCGTGTTGCGGATTTTCTCCACCGCCGCGTCAAATTTTTCATAGACCTCCCACACGGTATCCGCAGTGGAGAGATGAAGCTTGAAAATGGAATCCGGTGAGTCCTTGCTCATCTCTTTTTTCGCAGTCATGCAGAACTGAATATCGTCATCCCGGGAATAGACCTTCTGCCCTGCCAGGAAGCGGTTGAGTCCCGGATACTTTGCCACCGTGCGGACATAGGCTGCTAAAAAGACATGGGTGATGCCAAAATTGGACAGCCCGTCCTTGCGCTTTTGCCGAACGTAGCGCTCCAGATTGGTAATTTCCACCGAGTCCGTAAAAAAGTTGGTGGCGGTGTTGCGGGTCACCATGATATACGGGGAAATCTGCGACATGGGGTACAGAGTGCGCAGACGCCGTCCATCCACCCGATCTCCCCAGGTTGCGTGGTACTTTCCGTCGTTCTGCACCCACATCGCCAGAACCGCAATGATAAGGCCCAAAAGGAACAGCGAATCGGGCGCCAGGGAAAATACGGAGTTCGCTACATACCGAAGCGCCAGTTGCTCCCGGTAATAGACGACTCTGCAAATTAGGGGCACTAAATATACCAAAAGTAGCACCCAGTAATGTTTAATTTTTCCATCCACCACCACGGCATAGAGTACGGCAAGGGTGAAGTACATAAAACAGTAAAGGAAAAAATACCAAGCGTGCAGGTCGGGCATGGCGGTCCGCGTGTAAAAACAAAAATAAAGCGCCATCATGAAAACCGGGATGGCTGTTTTATAAAATCGTTCTTCCCCATGCCGCAGGGAAATCAGCACATACAACAGACAAGCCGCCGCCGGGAGAACCACTTGGCTCCAAATGTATCCGCTGCTGCCTGTTCCTCTCACACAGGCGAGCACGATTCGGACCACGGCGGAGGCGGTCATAAAGAGTGCCATTACCCAGGTCAGCCAATTTTTCCGGCTGACGTAAAAACTGATTCGTTTGTCCATGGCACGATTATACCAGTGCGCCTGATAAAATTCAATGACAATTTTGAACACCCGGGCGCCCAGCGTCCGCGAGGGCAGAAGCCAGAGCCTGCAAATATCCGGGGTCCGTCCCGCAGCAGCCGCCCAACAGGGTGGCGCCAGCGTCGGCCGCCTGAAGCTGGACCTGGACAAATTCCGCGATTCCCGTGGGGTAGACGGCCCGCCCGCCGGGACTAACCTCCGGCATCCCAGCGTTTGGCTTGCAGACCAGCGGCCCGCGCACCTCCCGGCGCAGTAGCCGAACCCAGGTGGGTAGCTGGGCGCAGACGGGGACGCAGTTGATTCCCACGGCTGCGGCGCCGCTGCGCTCCAGCTCCGCCAGCACAGGTCCGGCCTCCTGCCCTTGAATCAGCCGACCGTCCGGGCCCAGAGTGAAGGTATACAGGACGGCGCCTGCGCCCTCCTGGGCGGCCGCCTCCCGGATTGCCTCCGCCTCCAGAGGGTACAGTAGCGTCTCCGCCGCCAATAGGTCTGCCCCGCCATCCAGAAGTCCCCGGATTTGGCGGCGGTAGCCCTGGACCATTCGGGACAGATTGGCCGGATCCCAGGAGGGGAGAACTCCCGCCATGGTGGACAGGTCCCCCGCCACCAGAGCCTTCCCTTGCGCGGCGCGCCGGGTTCTTTCCACCAGACGGGCGTTCAATGCCTCCGTCTGCTCGGCCATGCCGCATCGGGCCAGGGCCTCCGGCTGGGCCTGTAGGGTGGGCGCGTAAAGAACCTGGCAGCCGGCCTGCACGTAGGACATTTGCAGGGTCTGCACTGCGTCCGGATGCTGGTCCGCCCAAAGCTCTGTTACGGTCCCCGGAGCCATACCCATTTTAAAATAATTTGAGCCTGCCGCACCGTCCAACAAAACAATACCCTGTGCTGGGAACGAAAGCAAATTCGTGGTCATGCCGTTTCCTCCCATTTTTTAATTATCTTCAGTATATCCCAGGCAAGAAGGAAGCGCAAGCGAAGAAAATACGAAAAATGGGATGAATGGCGACCATTGACGGCTTATGGAAAATCTGATAAAATACAGACAGATTCGTACTATGCGGCGTACGGACCCGCATCTGCGGCTCACGCGCGGAAAATGCGGCCACTCAGGCCGCCGTAAAACCGAAAGGAGAAACACTACATGAAAAAATCAATCCTGCGGGAATACGCAAAGCTCATTGTTCACTCCGGAGTGAATGTGCAAAAGGGCCAGGACGTGCTGATTTATGCGGATTTGGACCAGCCTGAATTTGTACAGATGGTGGTGGAGGAGGCCTATCGGGCCAAGGCCAGAAAGGTCACGATCAACTGGAACTATCAGCCTCTGCAGAAGATTCACATTCGCTATCAATCGGTAAAGACGCTGGGTACCGTCGAGGGCTGGGAGGAGGCCAGGCTGCAGCATTATGTGGATATTCTTCCCTGCCGCATTCATTTGGTCTCCGAGGACCCCGACGGGCTGAAGGGAACGAACCTGGAGAAGATGGCGAAGGGCCAGCAGGCTCGGTATCGGATTGTCAAGCCCTATAGCGACAAACGGCAGAATAAAGAGCAGTGGTGTATTGCCGCGGTGCCGGGCGTGGCCTGGGCCAAAAAGATGTTCCCGGAGCTGGCCCGAGGCCAGGCTGTGGAGAAGCTCTGGGAGGCCATTCTCTCCACCTCTCGGGTCAACGAGGACCCTGTGGCCGCCTGGCAGGCGCACAACGCCGATTTAAAGGCCCGCTGCGACTATCTCAACAATCTGGGTATTGAGAGCCTGCATTACCAAGCCGCCAACGGCACAGACCTGACCGTCGGCATGATGCCGCAGGCTCAGTTTTGCGGCGGCGGCGAGGAAAGCCTACAGGGTATTTTCTATAACCCCAATATTCCCACGGAGGAGTGCTTTATTTCCCCCAAGCGGGGCATGGCCGAGGGAATTGTCTATGCCACCAAGCCCCTGAGCTATCAGGGCCAGCTCATTGAGGGCTTCTCCGTCCGATTTGCCGAGGGCAAGGCGGTGGAGGTCCATGCCGAGCAAAATGAGGCTCTACTGAAGACGCTGATCGACATGGACGAGGGCGCGGCTTATTTGGGCGAGTGCGCGCTGGTGCCTCAAAGCTCCCCCATTGCCCAGAGCGGCCTGCTGTTTTACAATACGCTGTTTGATGAAAACGCCGCCTGCCATTTGGCTTTGGGAATGGGGTTTGCGGACACGATACGCGATTACCAGCACAAGACCCTGGAGGAGTGCAGGAGCTACGGCGTCAACGACTCCATGATTCATGAGGACTTTATGATTGGGTGCGACTCTATGGACATAGACGCCAAGACCAGGGACGGTAGAGTGGTGCCTATTTTCCGGAGTGGTAACTGGGCATTTTGATTCCGCTTCGTTTCCCTTGCTGCCGCGCTGCCTGCTCCTACGACACAGTGGAGCCAGCCCTTACCCGCCCGCAGGCAAGCGGCGTTCGCCCCTACAGGATGATTGTGGAAGGGAGGCTGTCGGGGCGACGCAATCAAGCTATGTCTTTGTGTGGACGTTCAGGCTGTTGCTGCATTTGCTTTTGTAAGGGAATGGTCCCATAAATGGATAAAGCTATGCCCTTTCGGTCCGGCGCTTTGCAATTGCTTCGGATCGGAAGGGCTTATGCATTATAAACTAAGAATACAAAAAGGTATTATAGATATGGATCAAACAAAAAAACGCACACGTAAGAGAATCATACAATTCGGACTGATCGTTTTATTGACAGCAGTAGTACTTGTAAGTGCGGTGGTGATAAACCGGACACAACAGAAAGACGCACCTGATTGGGAATCCATTTCGGTTCATGCGGGAAACTGTAAAATAGAGATGAGTCCTAAAATTGAGTTGATGTCAACCATTTGGATGCTCATGCAGGACAGTGGGGAATCCTGCGCACAACTGATTAACGATTATCAGACCCCGTATATGACGGAAGTACGAGACGCCTTTTCCGGCTATCAAGAGGAGAACGCAGTCCAGATTTTAAAAAAGATAAATCAAACAAGTAAACGTGGCATTTCTACCATCTTTGAAATCGCATTATATCTTACGGATGATTTTACTTTGCCGAAAGAGGGACAAGTGCAAATCCCTGCGTATATTTTGGAGGGAGTCTCCAGCGAAGTCTTAGAGCAGTTCATTGCAGCATGTGTGGATTTTGCGGATAAGACGGATTTTTTAACTTTTTTCCACAGCCAAACCGATTATTTCAAGGGGTTATTGCTGGAAGGGGAAAAAGCAGTTTCCAAGGATATGATAGAACGATTTGAGTCCTATTATGGTATGAAGTTATCCGGATATCATGCGGTTTTGTTTCCCATGCGGTACCCAGGCGGCTTCGGCGTGCGGGTTGGAGATGAGAAGCAGGCGGAGGCGTATTTCTTAATGGCGCCCAATTCGGAAGAAAGCTTTTTTCCTCCAAACGGATTCCAGGAATTATTGTGGCATGAGTTTTCGCATTCCTTCGTCAATACGATAACACAGAAGAACAGCGACTTGGTTGCGCAGTGCGAGTTGTCCTTCAATATGGTTAAACCACAGATGAATAAAATTAATTATGGGGAATGTGGGATTTTTGTGGATGAAAGTTTAGTTCGTTCTGTTGTCGCACGGCTGGTGCTTGATTCTGGTAACGAGGCTCGATACCAAGAAATCCTAAACGAGCAGGAAGCGCTTGGGTTTATTTATACGGAAGCGTTGTGCGCAAAGCTGGCGGAATTTGAACAGAGCCGAGATCAATATAAGACCTTTGAAGAATTCTTCCCAGAATTTATTTCTGTTTTGATTAAATAATAATGGGAATAGAGCTACCGAATATGGGGTAGCTCCTGAAGCAGTGCGATTGGGGCGGACTGGCTAAATGCCAGTCCGCCCGTTTCTTTTTAAACCTTTAATTTCAGTACTGTCCGCACCCATACCGTTAGGCCGGCCCCACGCCAGCGGCGAAGCTTGCCGATATGGATTCCATTTGGAAGTTACACTGCGGCGGCAAGGCCATAAGGTCCTGCCGCCGCTTTTATTTATTCTGCTCACATTTGTGCGGCTTCCATGCTCTTAATCTGCAGCTGCAGCTTGTCCGCAATCAATGCGATAAATTCGGAATTGGTAGGCTTTCCCTTGGTGTTGGAAACTGTGTACCCGAAGAAGCGTTGAAGCGTATCTAAGTCACCCCGATCCCAGGCCACTTCTATGGCGTGGCGGATGGCGCGTTCCACCCGGGAGGGCGTGGTGGAAAAGGTTTTTGCCACCTGAGGATATAGGACTTTGGTTATGGCGTTGATAACGTCCATGTCATTGACGGCAATCATAATGGCCTCCCGCAGGTATTGATAGCCCTTGATATGCGCCGGTACGCCGATTTCATGAATGATATTGGTTACCATGGTTTCGATATTCAGTTCTGGCTGCTTGCGCACCAGAGCCGGACGCTTGATGGATTCGCTGCTGCGAATTTCCTCCAAACGGTCTACCAAAGCCGTCATATCACACGGCTTCAGCATGAGGTACTGCGCGCCCAAGTTGGCGGCCATGGCGGCCACATAGTCTGTGACAAAGCCAGAGGTCACCAACGTCATAGGTCGTTTTTCTAATGTTGATGCGAATTTTAAAACACTGATTCCATCCCGTTTGGCCAGCATCAAATCCAGAACCAGAATATCCGGCTGGAGCTCTCCCAACAACCGAACCGTCTGTTCTCCATCATTTACCGTGCCCACTACATCGTACCCGTCAAGCTGCTGCAATGCATTTTTCAAATGGCAACAAAATTCTTCACTGCCATCCGCAATCAGAACCCTGATTCGATTCTCCATAGCTTTCCTCTCCTCGTAACAGTTTCTCCTTGAAACGGCGCGAGCCCGATCCACTCGGCCACCGCTGCGACGGATTTAAATTACCATAAATTTGCATTTTTTGCAAGGCCATTTTCTTAACAATCGTTCGTCAAGTTTCGACATTTTTCTGGATTTCAAGCAGTGTTTCCGATTTTCTGGCGCAATTCCAGCAATCCTAGACGCACACGGCCGCCTCCCGGCATTCACCATTTGTTTTCAAATTAAAAACGGATTCGAACAAATTTTTCCAGCTTCTACGGCGTCTATTTTGGTTTTACAGGAAACAATTTGTTATTCCAGACAAATTGCGGGTTGACAATTTGTTTATTCTGTGGTAGTATTTGTAACCAAATTGAAACCTTTGAAATCTGTTTGAAATAATTTGTAAATATTGGAGTGATGGGATGCATACGCACATATATAATCATTTTAAAATACGTTTTCTGATTGTGGTAGTCGCTTGTTTTCTTTTGATTATTCCTGTTTTGGCAGCACCAGTGGAACAGAGGCCTGTATCGCAGATAGAAAACACGATGCAAACTACATTTTTATACGAAAGTTCGAATACGTCATCGACAATTCTAGGCCAAATACCGGATGCAATACAGGTTACAGTATTGGACTCAGGCGATACGTGGGCGGAGGTTCGCTTCCAGGACGTTACGGGCTATCTGCCACAGCGCTATCTCCAGGAGCTTCGATCCCCCGATAAGACCCAGAAGGATGCTGCAACGGTCTGTTTGGCGGGGGCGGACGAGGCGGATGTGACGGCCTGGACCTTGGAATCAGAGGCCGCAGTATCCGCCGAGAAGGAAGAGCTGATTGCCATAGCCCAGTCTCTGGTGGGTACGCCGTACCGTTGGGGCGGAACGACGACAGCCGGATTTGACTGCTCCGGCTTTACCTCCTACGTATACGGCTCCTTGGATATCCCGCTACACCGGGCCGCGACACCCCAGCTACAGGACGGAATTGTGGTGGGTTCGGAGGAGCTCCAGCCCGGCGACCTGGTGTTTTTCGAACGGACCTACGCCAGCAGAGATACCATTGCCACACACGTAGGAATTTACGCGGGCGATGGCCTTTTCCTGCACGCCGGTAACCGCGGCGTCACGCTGTCCGAGTTGGATGAGCCCTACTATGCATCCAGATACCTGGGCGCGCGGCGTATCCTCCTCTCCGAGTCCGACGCAAGAGCGCAGACCCCGGTGGTCGAAACCTTGATACGGGAACAATTTACCCAATAAAGCAAGACCGGCGCGCTCGAGAACGAGCGCGCCGGTCCCTATGTTAGCAGCCACACATAATTTCCAAAATGACCTTGTCCGTTTCTCGCATGCCGGTTTTTGCCATACGCCCCACGTTGACGATGGTGTTGTCCACGCCTTTGCATACAATACCGTCGCCGTCGAGAAATTCTTGTCCATTGCGGTACATCTCATAGCCCAGAATGCCAGCGTCAATGGCTTCGGCGATTTTAGCGGCGCAGGAGGGCTTGGCGCCGTCGCAAACCATTCCGGATAGAATGGCCAGCGTGTTGACTATGGTGTGGGCAATGACCGTATAATCCCCACCTTGCAGATAGGCGATGCCCGCACCCGCGCCGCATCCGGCGCATACCGCCCCGCAAAACGCAGAGAGGCAGCCAATTCCGGTTTTTTGATGGATGGTGACCAGGTCGGAAAGCGCGACAGCCCGAAGCAGCCGCTCCCGGCTGGCCCCCATGTGCTGTGCGTAAATGGCTATGGGTACGCTGGCGGTGATGCCCTGGTTACCGCTTCCGGAGACGATCACCACCGGCAGCTCACAGCCGCTCATCCGGGCGTCGGAGCCCGCCGCCGCATAGGCCCGGGCTAAAAACTTCACGTCTTCCCCGTAGACCCGGCGAATGGTTTTCCCTACGTTGGCGCCCCAATTCCGGGTCAGTCCTTCCTCCGCAATGGCCAGGTTATAGGCAAGTTGCCGCCCGACCAGGGGCTCGATGTCCGAAAGCTCCACCGTATCGGCGAAGGTCACAATATCCTGCACGTTCAGAACGCTGTGGTCCAGCTTTCCCTCCAGCCGGGCCGAGCTTGCTTCACCCCGATACAGGACCTGCCCATTGCGCTCCACCCAAGTGATGTTGGTATGCGCGCCCTCCAAGACTACCTTGGTCTGTGTGCCATCCATTCGGGTGAGCGCGACCTCGATGTATAGGAGCTTGTCGCTCTGCGCAGGGCGGACCTGAATAATTCTCCGGTCCAACAGCGCCGGAATCTGCGCCTGCTGTTCCTTGGAGAGCGCGGAGAGGACCTCCAGCCGGCGCTCCGCCTGGCCGGAGACGATGCCCGCCGCCACGGCGGTCTCAATCCCCCGTAGGCCGCCAGTGTTGGGCACGATGACGCTCTTGACATTTTTAATGATATTTCCGCTGACGCACACCGATGCGGAGGCGAGCGCCTCCGGACTGCCGCCTCCGGAAATGTCCCAGGCCTTGGCCGAGCAATAGGCCAGGGCGATGGGCTCAGTGCAGCCCATGGCCGGGATTAGCTCTTCTTGCAAGATTTCGACGTAACTCCGGTATTTCTCCTGGTCCATAACCGGCTGGCCTCCCTTATCTTTCGCCGGATGCGCTCCGGCAATCGTTATGAAACAAGGCTAGTATAGCAGATATTTGGGGCGGTTTCCAGATAAATTTACAAAAAGACCAGGAAAGCGCCTGGGAAACCGATGGAATAAACGAAAGCGCCCGGTAACCCGGCGGCGCCCCTGGGACGGCGGACGGGCAAGTAAAAAATAAAACTTGACAGCATCCGTCAAAGTGTTTATAATATGAGCTACTTATGAAACGCGCTTTTTGTGTTTATGCAGCAAGCGCGAGCGTTTATCTGGGCCTGTAGCGCAGCTGGGAGCGCACTACATTCGCATTGTAGGGGTCGAGAGTTCGAATCTCTTCAGGTCCACCAAACAAGAGCCAGGCGACCCCATGTGGTTTGCCTGGCTCTTGTTCGTATATTCGATTAGCAAATTTTTGCTTTACCGGCTGGATGGACCAACAATTGAATTGGTGGGAGAGAAGCGAAATGGAAGTCAGAAAAGCAACTGAAAATGAGATGCTGGATCTATGGGGCTATAGAAGCTATGACGAAGCGTCTGCCACAGCGCGGTTCTTTTCTGATCATATTGCGTCGGAACGTGCGGATTTTTGGGCCATAGACGATAACGGTAAGCTGATCGGGGAGCTATATGTGTTCAAGGAGTTGCCGGACAAGGATTTCGCGGACGGAAAAACAAAAGCGTATTTATGCTCGTTCCGAATAAAAAAAGAGTGTCAAGGCCGTGGTTTCGGAAGTCGTTTGATGGAATCCGTGCTTTCGTACTTAAAGGGCCAGGGGCTTCGCACCGTTACCATCGGTGTTGAAGAAACCGAGAAAGGGGCTATTAGGCTGTATGAGCGCCTCGGATTTCAGACAAAAGTCAAGGATTGTGTTATAGACCCTTGCGCCCTGGACGATGCCATGCAGCCGAGGAAGTGTCCTTGCTTTTGGCTGCTGTCCAAAATGCTTTGATTACAACGCTTCCCGCACCGCACACGCAGCAAAACCGCGGAGCCCAGAGCTCCGCGGTTTCTTATTTTATGCTTGCTGCCCGCTGAATTTCTGCTTGACAGAATTCATTTTAGTCTGGTCGACCTGTTCGGTGGGATACCAGCCCTTGGCAGTCATTTTATCATACATGGTATCCTGCATGCCCAGAGACTCGTTGAGGGCCGAGCAGAAAGCCCGATGCACGTTGGTGGTGCCGGACTCAATGGTGCCGTGCACATACAGGTCGCAGACACCCTTTTCCAGTAGAAGAATGTTTTCCATTAAATTCTTGTCGTCCATTCTGACTCCCTCCCTTACAGCAGGCCGTAGAAACTCTGGAAAATCTGCTGGTGCTTCTTTTCCATTTGCTCTACGCAGGCCTTCAAGTCCGCGTCCTGAAGCTGACTGGCCACCTCTTGGCATTTTGTCTGAAAATATTTTTCGTGGCCAAGAGCGTCTTCCACATATAAAAGTTCTTTTGTGGTCATTTTTATCACCTCAGGCATAGTTTGCCTGGGTCCACTATAATTATCCATGCTTTTGTGAATTCTCTTCATAGAATTTGAGGCCTGTCTGCCGCTGCTGCGACACCGGGACACGGGTGGCTGCCCCTCGCCAGCGCCCCATGTATACCGGTAGGCGCCCACAAAAACCATTGAACAATTTATTGGGGAAATTATTGATTAATTTTACAAAAACATACAAAAGCTGACAGGGATTGACATTGACATTAAAAGGAAACCACGCTATAGTATACATAAACTATAGCGATGCCGGTTTAAAACGAGATATATAAAAGCTGTTGGTGATGAAGCGGAAGCCATTGGGCGAGGGTTCCGGGTATTGTACCTTTTGGCACGGAGGTAAATACATAAAAAATAAGAGGAGAGGAGGTGCGAACATGAAGAAGAGCTTGCGGGTCCTATCTGTCCTGTGCGTCTGCGCGGTGCTGCTGACCATTGCGGTCTCCGCAGCCGGCGAGACCTTGAAGAAAACGGTCTCCTTGGCCGCGACTCAAAACGAGGCGATTTCCGGGCAAGCTGGCGGACATTCAGGGTATGCCCGTGGCAGCAACAACGCGGGTTCTGCGCATAACATTGGCGTTGCCCTGCAGTATTCCATCGGTAACGGCTGGTCCGAATGCGAGGCTATAAACAATATTGCGCCTGGCGCGTCCAAGACCACGGCGACATGGGGAAGAATTACGGTAGATTACCTATTCCGGACCAAGCTCTGGGTGCCGGGAACGCAGATTGGAAATCCCGGCTGCATCGCAACAGGCTATCTGTACACGGCGTAATCTAGCGATGGTTCCTAGACCATGCAAAGGGGGATATGAGCCGGCGTGCCGCGGCCCATATCCCTCCGCTCCATCAAAATTGAATTCACGCCCATACCGCAAATTTTGCTGGATTGTTTTTTATAATAGAGACAACGCGCCATGACCGGAAATGGCGACAAGGTCACATCTTCTGATGCACCCTGCGCAATAGCGTTGGCAAGGCGCTGGTAAGGAGGAATTCGTATGCGGCATTCGCTTGCGGTGTCCTGGAAAACGTTTCTTCGGTCCCTGAGATTCTCCCTTCCCTATGGTCTTTTGCTGCTGGCCAGCAACGCGATCCTCTGGCGGTTCTTTCAAGCGACAGATTCCGCCGCGGCGTTTTTGACGAACAGCATGGTCCTCGGCATCGCCGGCTTTATTTTTTTCGCCTTCATCGGCTATGAGTTTCTGTCCCTGCCCGCCCAGGTGGGGAGCCGGGAGGCCATGGACACCATCCCCGGGGCCACCGGCAAGCTGGTAGCGGCGCAGCTTGCCGTGCTTCTGGCTCTGCTGGCGCTGTGGGGCCTGAACCTGCTGGGCTGGCAAGTTTACGCTTATTTTGCGTTCGAAGTCGCCTATACGCCGGCGCTATACCATATGGCGTTGGCCGTTTTACTCAACTGCGTGCTGGCCGGGTGCGTGGGCCTGCTGCTGGGGGCTCTGCTGGCCCTGGCGGCCAAGCGGCCGGCGGCGTACTGCGCCATGCTGCTCTTCGCCCTGCTTTGCAGCCCCATCCCCGCCCAAACCTTCTCTGAGGAACGAATTGCGGGGATCTCCGTGTTCGCGTTTTTCGATTGGTTCGCGATCCTGGCCCCCAATACCAACTGGTTGCCGGACGGCATGTACGGCCTGGCCATAGAGGCCTGCCGGTGGGCCCTGGCCGGCTTTTGGATCTTCGCCCTGTGGGCTGGGATCCGGTGGAAGCTGGGGCGGGGCAGGCGTTGGGGCCGGCGGGCCATGGCCCTGGGGCTGGCGGCCCTGGCCGTGGTCTGCGGCGTCCGGTTTGCCCTGCGGGGCGGCGACAGCGTGGTACGGAAGGATTACCGTCCCAACGGCACCTTGTCGGGGGAGTCAATCTACCGGGAACAGAACCCGGTGGGGCAGGAGCGCCCGGCCAATTTCTCCGTGCCGCGCTATGAGCTGACCCTCACCGCTCACAGCAAGCTGAAGGCCGCCGCCAGGGTGGAGCTGACCCCGACCGATTTGCCGGCGTACGACTTCACCCTGTATCACGGCTATGAAGTCGCATCCGTCACCGACGAGAACGGCCGTCCGCTGTCGTTTACCCGAGACGGGGACTTTCTCACCGTCCAGACCCCCGGGGGGGCGGCGGCGCTCCAGTTCCGGTACGCGGGAAACGGGGGGAAGTATTACTCCAACTATCAGGGCATTGTCCTGCCGGGCTACCTGCCCTACTACCCCATGCCCGGGCGTTTGGCCATTTGGGATCCGGATTCCGGTAATATGAAGGTACATACGGAGTTCCCCACAGCCCAGTTTCAGGTAACCGTGCGATCGCCCCTGCAGGTGGCGTCGAACCTGCCGCGGACCAGCCCCAATCGATTTGAGGGAACCACGGATACGGTGAGCCTGTACGCGGGGCTCCTGGAGGAGGCCCAGAGCGCCGGAATCCGGTATTACCGCAGCCCCCTCAGCGGCCAGACCCTGGACCTGGCGGGCTTTGAGGAGACCTGGCGGGCTCTGGCGGACCGGGTGGGGGAGACCCGGTCGCTCACCCTGGCAGGAAAGACCGTTTTTTTGCAGCCAATGACCCTTCTGGCGTCCGGCGGAAATCAGGAGTTTACAGTGGTACTGGGGGACCAAATAATGACAGGCAATTTGGCACCAACCAAGGAGTCAATCTGCGAGGATTATTTGCTCAGTCTCATTCCCGACCGGCAGGAAACGGCGCTGCTGAAAGAACAATTTATGCGTTATATCATGCTCGGCTCCAGCGGGAACGGAGCGAGCAAGCCCCAGCGGGAGGCACTGGCCCTTCTGACCAAGTATGCTTCCGCGGGGGAGATTTTTGATGTACCAACCTGGTATGCCTACCTGGACGCGGAGCTTGTCTACTCGGACCTGTTCCAATACCAGATGGAGACCCTGGGGGAGGACACGGCGCTCAAGGCCGTTTACCAATATCTGCAGAACCCGGACCCCAACGTCAATCAGATCGATTTTTTATATGAGTTAGGAGGGTGAGGACGATGCTGGATGTACAGGACCTGTCCCGCAGCTTTGGACGAAAGGCTGTGCTTGTTCATGTATCCCTGCGCCTGGGAGAAGGGGTCTACGGCCTTTTGGGGCCCAACGGTTCGGGCAAGACCACGCTCATGCGGTGCCTCACCGGGGTGCTCCGCCCCAACGCTGGGAGCGTCCAGGCGCCGGAGAAGATGGGCTACCTGCCGCAAAGATTCGGGATGCTCCGGGAGCTGACGGTTCTGGAGGCCCTAACGTACTTTGCCACGCTCAAGGGGATCCCCAGGGACCGGCAAAAGAGCGAGGCTCTGGCTTGCCTGGAGCAGGTCCATCTGGAGCAGCGCGCCGGAGACAAGGTCAAGACCCTGTCCGGCGGCATGGTCCGCCGGCTGGGCATCGCCCAGGCGATTTTGGGCGGCCCGGAGCTGATTCTGGTGGATGAGCCCACCGCGGGCCTGGACCCGGAGGAGCGGCTTCGCTTTAAAAACCTAATCACCCGCATCCGTGCCGGTCGGACCATCCTGATTTCCACCCATATTGTGGAGGATGTGGAGTCCTTGTGCGACCACATCATCCTGCTGAAAAAGGGCCGGGTAATCGGGCAGGACACGGCGGAGGAGATTCGGAAAACGGCGGAGGGCATGGTCTATTCCGTGCCCTATGATAAGCGATCGGAGCTCGTTGATCCCCATTTCCTGCTGCGGGACGAATTTATCCAGGGGCAGGAGCGGCTGCGGGTCCTTTCCACGGCCCGGCAGCCGGGAGACCTGGTCGCGCCCACGGTGGAGGACGGGTATATGCTGCGGATGCAGGAAGCGCTATGAGAAAACGGGTGCGTTTGATTCGCCTCACCTTCCGCAGGACGCTGGCGCAAGCCTTGCTGCCGGTGATCATGCTGTATGCGGTGCTGCCCATGGTAGCGGCGGCAACCTATCGGCCCAGCGACCCGTCCAAGAGCCTCTCCGTGCTGATTTACCTGGCCCAGGCGCTGATCCCCGTTTGCGGGATCCTGTGGCCCATGGCCTATCTGCATCCATGGGTGGAAGGGGACGGCCGGGAGGCTCTAAAGGCCTGCCGGGGCAAGGGGCAGACCTGCCTTGGGGAGGTGGTGCTTCTTTATCTGGGGTATCTCATCCTACAGGTTCCTGTTTTTATGGCTTTCTTCGCCGCATATGGCTTTTTATGGATGGAATTTGTCCGCCTGTCGGCCCAATGCCTGTTCGTGCTCGCCGCATTTTACGCCTTTGCCCAGCTCTCCGGCAGCGTAACCATCGGCAGCCTGCCGGTGATCGCCTATCTGCTGTTGTGCGTTTGCTTCGCGGGGAAACCGGAGCTGGCGGGCTTCTCCATTTTAGCCCCTTACGTTCTGGCTGACGCAGGAGGGCTGTGCTCCGTTTATTTGCCGGTTGCCGCTGCGTCCATGGCGCTTTTGCTTTTGGGGGCCGGAATCGAGCGTTGGATGCTCACGCGGTTCTTGCGCGCTTAGCTGGTTGCCGTAGACCCTTTTTTCATATCTTCCCGGCGTTTTAGGCCATCAAGAAACCCGAAAGCCTAAGGAATTCGGAGGGAAGGAAAGAGTGAAAGGGAACCGTCAGGGTTCTCTTTTGCGTTCAAACAGTAAGTTTTTCAAATTTTTCAATAGTTTGAAAAACTGCCTCAGCCTGTCGAAAAGACTTTTTCGACAGGCTGAAAACGCCCGGGGCAGTCCTATGGACTGCCCCGGGCGTTTTCAGGCCGCGGAGTTACTCCACGGCAAACAGTTGGAACATCTCCTGCATCAATTCCGCCATGTTCCACAGCCACTCGTCAGATAGCGTAGCTATGGACGGGATACACCGCAGGGAAATGAAAATGGACTCCAACTGCGCTTGCTTGGGGTTAAAGTTCGTAAAAAGATCGATGGGTGATACATTCAAGTGCTCGGCAATGTATTCTACGGTGCTTAAATTGGGATTCCCATAGCCCAGTAGGATGGGATAGACTGTAGAAGGTGGCAAATTTAAAAGTTTGCAAAAATCCGTCTTTGTCAGACCCTTGTCCTTTCGATACTGTTCCAGCGAGGATGCCAAAAGTTTTTCTAACATAAAACCGCCCCCCTTCGTTCTCTATCTAATACGTTTCTGAAAACGGCTCATTTGGGACATTTTTGCAAGAAATTTTATAAATCTTGCTGCAAATTTTGTTGAAGCCTGGTTGTATTGTCTCTGTAACACTTGTATGAAGCAGTGCAGGTTGACAAATATGGTAGGATATGGTAGCCTTAAAAGGAATTAGTTCAGTTGCGCTTGTGCAGTTTAAATGGACCGTTCTTCTAATTCAGAATAAAAAAGCATGACGGCTAGGCTAGGGTAAAAGAGAAAGAAGTGGTACGTATGCTACAGGAAAATTTGGCGTCTGCCTTAAATAAAATACTGGAGGAGCGCAACATATCCAGGATGGAGTTATGCAATATTTTAAAGATGCCAAGCACCACCGTTTATCCAATTTTGCAGGGGCAGGGGAATCCGCAAATCAATACGGTGGAAAAGATCGCGCAGCAGCTTCAGGTGAGGGCCATTGATTTATTTACGGATTTTCATCCAGAGGAAGTCCAGGAGGAGGCCCTTTCCGCCATGTTGAAGATGTCAGTGGACCTTCCGGAGGGACAGCGGAAAAACGTAGCGGTTATTTTAGAAAAATTTTTGGAGTTATTTACAGAGGAGCCCTGAGCCGGTAAAAGGTATCTTGCATATTTCTTTCCCCCTGTTTCGCCCGCATGCTCCCTTTGCAAGGGGTCCGTTTCTTGAAAGGATCAGGACCGGCACGCTTTTGCGCGCCGGTCCTGATACCATGGCCGGTTGATAACCATGCTTTTTATGACAAAGCCTCAATCGAAGGCCAGACCAAAATAGGAGGGCGCAGGACCCTGCCAAGTATGGAGCGGCAGGAACATGGCAAAATCCCGGCTAGCCGCCGGTCGTTGGGCGCCGGGGATTCGAAATTCGCCAGCATCGGCGTCCAAGGCGGCCAACACCCCCGGAACCGCGGCTTCCGGGTCCCGACACAAGAGCTCTTGGCCCAAAAGGGAGCCGTCAGATTGCTTCTGCGCGCACAAAAGCAGATCTGCTCCAGCGTACAGGCTGGAAAGCTTTGACTGAAACGTCAGATTGACGCCGTCCTGCTCTACGCCCCCGGTGGGCAGCAGTGCTTGGCGCAGAGCGCCGTATTCCTCCGGGGCTACCCGCTTCAGGAAAAGGGGATCAGAGCCGCGGGCGGCAACCAGCGGCGCCATAGGGCAGCAGGGCCGATAGTCCAGGCGGCGATAAAAAGAGACAAGCTGCTTGGTGCCGGGCACCAGAAGAACGCCTGCGGCACCGGCGCGCTCCAAAAGCGCGTGGGTATGCCGCAGCAGCGCAGTACACAGTCCTTGGTGCTGGGCCTCGTGCGCGGTGGCGACGCCGTACAGGTATGCCATGGACTGCCCGCGGCAGCTTAAGGGGAACCAATAGAGCATAGAGCAGACAGTCCCGCCCCAGAGCGCCACCTGACTGCGCTCCGGAGCAAAAGCGGTTTTAAAAAATTGTGTTATGAATGCGTCCTCGTCTCCAAAGGCCTGCCGCCAAAGAGACTGCAGCCGGGGCAAATCGGCGGGCGTTGCAGAGCGAAACTCAGTCATCGTCCAAGCCCTCGGTCAAGACGCACCAATATTTTTCCAACAAAATATCCGGGTAGTAGGATTCCTTTGCTTTTCTCAAGCCCGGCAGGCCCAAGTCGTCCTCCCGATTCAAATAAACTACGCTGGGATGCTTTTCTCGGATATATCGGGCAAAGGAGCGGTTGATCATGGCGTAGGCCCCGGGGATCTCCCCAAAGGCCTTTTCAAAATGCACATCGTATACGGCTTCGTTCAGCGAGCTTCCCATGGCCATGGCCACGGGAAGCTGCCCATGATACAACAGTAGCCCCTCGATACCCAGCTCCTCAAAGTGCCGCAAGGCCCGGCGCAGGGCCCTCTGCTCCAATTGATAGTTGGTGTGCGGATTCTCCTGAGTGTGTTGCTGGTACCAGCGATGGGCCAGGTCTCCGCAAGCCGGGAGCAGGGCGGGGGTCACGGGCTCCAGACGCCAATTGGGGCAAGCGGCCAGAAAGCGGTTGATGTGGTTGCGTTTCTGCTGATATTTGCGCCCCTTCAGCTCAGCCAGATTTTCAATGCGGTAAAGATAATCGAAGTTGTCCCGCTCTGAAATAAAGCGGTATTGGCCGGGATACACAGACTCCACTGTGTCGCAATTCTCCCGGCTCATGCCGGTGATCCGGAAGGGAATGCCTCGCTCCGCCGCATCCTGCCGGAGCTGGTCCAGCACTGGCTGGATGGGCCCGTTGCCCACGGGATACAAATACATGCTGTGGCCATAAAAGTGTGAGAAAATGGACAAGTACCCCTCTACCATAGCCGCGTTTTGCTGCCCCCAGAGGTAGAGATTGACAAATGAGTATTCGCAGCCCTGTTTGCCGCTGGCGTTGAGCAGGCGGTAGTACTGGTCACGCTGGGTGGGCTCCAGGCGTTGGTATGGAATCATAATACAGCTCCTTTGTAGGCTTTTGCGGCTTCGTCCGCAGGAAAAAGGGCCGGGAAATACAGGTCCGGCCATTTTTCCTATTTTACCACATTTTTGCGGTTTTAACAAGGAACCGAAAGGACGGGCCGGCAGCTTTGGGGTACGCGGCCAAAGCGGGAAGGTCTATTTTGCCAAGAAAAACCGCAGGGGATACTGCTGTGAAAACTGGAGAAGCTGGAAGGAAAAGGAGGAAGCAGAATGACGGAAAAAGAATCCATGCTGTCAGGGCAGCTGTACCTGGCCAACGACAGGGAGCTGGCTGAGGCATCTCGCCGCGCCAGGCGGCTAACCAGGCTGTTCAACAGCACCACGGAGGAGGAGTCAGCAATCCGGATGAAGCTGCTGCGGGAGCTGTTCCGCGAGACGGGGGAGCACCTCTGGATTGAACCGCCGTTTCACTGTGATTATGGATGCCAAATTTCAGTTGGGGACCATTTTTATGCAAATTATGATTGCATAATGGTGGATGTATGCCCGGTGACGATTGGGGCGCGGGTGCTGTTTGGTCCAAGAGTGTGCGTATTTACCGCCGGGCATCCAACGGATGCAGGCGTTCGAGCAAGCCAGCTGGAGTTTGGAAGGCCCGTAACCGTGAAGAATGACGTGTGGATAGGTGGCGGCGCAATCCTCAACCCCGGTGTGACAATTGGGGCCGGCACAATCATTGGATCAGGGGCCGTGGTGACCAAGGATATTCCCGCCGGCGTCGTTGCCGTTGGAAACCCATGCAGGGTTCTGCGGGCAATCAACCAGGAGGACCGGGCGTATTGGGAAGCCCAGGCGCGGACATATTGGGCGGGCAAGGGCAGACAGGCGTAACGTTGCTTCGGCAATTAAAAATTAGGGGCATGCAAAGCACGCCCCTAATTTGCCCCCATCGCAGTTTATACTCTGCGCGCCTGCGGAACGGTTTCAAACCGGACCTGCTACGATTATAATTCCAGAAACGCGGCGCGGGGCTCGGCTTGCCGGAGGGTTAATCCGGGTGGGACCGCCGGTTCTTTTTCGTCGTGCGATAGAGATGCAGACCAAACAGCCAGGCCAGATAGAACAGGACAGAGACCAGAAGAATGCAGGATAAATCATATGAAAGGGCATAACTCTCCATATGGAAGCCCTTTACCAGGAGCTGCCCCAGCAAATAGGAAAGAGAAGCCGGCAGCAACCGTTCCAGCACGGCTCTGACCTGCTTTTTTTTCCTAAATAGGACTAGTAGCACCGCCAGGAGCAGGGTGGCGGCTCCTGCAATTAGGAAATAGTATCGGAGGGCCAACCGTGGCAGCATCCGGACGCCGCCGTCTGGATTGGGGTTGGGGCCATAGAGCAGAATCTCATCGGTGGAACGGTTTTCCGAATAGTAAATGGAAATCGTTTTGCCTGAGGTGGAGCGCAGCAGCGCATTCTGCGGACTGGAGCCGGGGACGAGCTCATCCCAGAGTGTGTTCCATGCGCTGATATGATAGATTTGCAGGTTGCCATCCTCCGAATAGCTGGTGTTGACGCTGTAATGCGTGGCTTTCTCCTGAAATCTTATCAAAACAGCGCCATCTTCCATTTTGGATACAGTCAGAAGCTCCTGGGAATACGGCAGGTATCGGGGCGCGGTGAAATAGGAAAAGAGCAGCGCCGCAATGGCGCAGGCCAGCACAGCGGTAAGAAGAATCAGCTGAAAGCGTTTTTTCTTTAATTTTGCCCTCCATTTTCGCATTGGCGCTGGCGCCTGAAACAGTTGGTGCGTCGATTGCATGGATTCAAGCTGTTTTTGGCAGGCCGGGCAGTGGGACAGATGCTCCGACACAAGCGCAGCGCTTTCCTGGCTGACCATATGCTCAGCGTACAGCGGCAGTAAATCCCGAATAATGTTACAGGATAGATTCATGTTGTTTCCTCCAGTCGGTTCCAGATTTTCTGCTTGGCTCGGTGGTAGGTGACGCAAGCCCAGTTGGGTGTTTTTCCAAACAACGCCCCGATTTGCGAAAAACTCAGCTGACCCAGCGCCCGCAGGGTGAAGACCTCCTTATACGGCTCCGGAAGCTGATGAAGCAAGGTGTAGATTTGCGCGGCCGTTTCCCGCTGCAGTAAACGTTCCTCCAATTCCTCGCCGCTGGCCGGCTCCTGGTCGGGCAGCTCCGTGAGTCGGCCGTATTTTCGCAAATAGGAATAGTAGCAATTTTTAGCGATTTGGCACAGCCAAACGCGGGTTTCGCAGGTTCCCCGAAAGGAATCCAGCGCGTGCATTGCCTTAAAAAAGGTCTCGCTGGTGATGTCCTCCGCCACGCTCTCATTTTTGGTCAGACCTTTGCAGTAAAGGTATACCTCATGAAAATAGGCCTGGTAGAGCGCCTCAAAATCAGTCACTGTTCCACCTCCTCATGGATAAGACGCGGCTCAAGCGCTTTCCTTACAAAAAAATAGACCACGCTTCGCGCTCCCTATTTTTTTGTAAAAATGACCCGCCCCGGCTGAAAACCGGGGCGGGTCACTTTTACATTTTTTCCGGCGCTTGGAAGCCCAGCAGCAGGACGCATTGCTCCAAGATTTCCTTGGCCAGCCCAATTAAGGCGACATAGCCTGCCTGAAGCGCGGCGTCTGGCTCGGACAGGATTCTGGTCTCATGGTAGAAAGCGTTTACCGCCCCAGAGAGTTCATAAATATAGGCGCAGATCAGGTTGGGCGCGGAGCCCCGGTAAGCGCCCTCCAGGGCGGGAGCCAATTTGGTGATCGCCAGCATCAGCGCCTTTTGCGCTTGGCTGGTTGGCTCCTGAATTGGCAGGTGCCGCCATGGGCCATACCGCTCCAGAATGCTCTTGACCCGGACGATGGTGTAGAGAATGTAGGGGCCCGTGTTGCCCTCGAAGGCGGCGAAGCGGTCTAAATCGAAGATATAGTCCTTGGTGGGCTGGTTAGACAGGTCGCCGTACTTTAGCGCTGCCATCGCGACGCGCTGGGTGGTCTCCTCCACCTGATCCGCCTCTACGATTTGGTTTTCCACCACCTTTTGCCGGACAAAGTCGGTCAGCTCCACAATCAGTTGCTCCAGCCGCATGACGCCGCCAGCACGGGTTTTGAAAGGCTTGCCGTCTTTTCCGTTCATCGTGCCAAAGCCTAAAAACTCCAGCTCCATCTCCGGCGGGACAATGCCGGACCTGCGGGCGGCCCGAAATACCTGCTCAAAATGCAGGCTTTGCCGCTTGTCCGCCAGGTACAGCACCTTGTTTGGATGAAACGTCTGCTCCCGCTGAACAAGGGTGGCCAGGTCTGTGGTGCCGTACAGGGTGGCGCCGTCGGATTTCACCAAAATACAGGGCGGAACTTCTTTTTTATCCCCGGGCTCCGCCACGGGAAAGACGATGGCGCCGTCGCTCTCCACGGCCAGCCCCCTTTCCCGCAGGTCCGCCAGCATAGAGGGAATATAGGGCTGCGCATCGCTCTCTCCCAGCCAGGATTCGAAATGCACGTCCAGATTGTCGTAGTTCTTGCGGATATCGGCCAGGGATACGTCCATAATATGCTGCCAAAGGGCGCGGTATCCTGGTTTCCCTTCCTGCAGGGCTACGGTAGCCGCATGGGCCTGTGCGGCAAAGTCCGGGTCCTCTTTGCTGCGGGCAGAGGCCGCCGGGTAGATTTTCTCCAGTTCCGAGATGGTGAAGGGGGGCTCCTTGGGATATGGTCCCTGGAATTTGGCGTCAAAATAACACAGGTCCGGCTGCTCCGATTGCAGCCCTGCGACGATCAGACCCATTTGCAGGCCCCAGTCGCCCAGGTGCACGTCGCCTATGGCGCGGTTGCCGAAAAACCGGTAAATCCGCTTCATGCTTTCCCCGATGATGGCCGAGCGTAGATGGCCGATATGCAGGGGCTTGGCCACGTTGGGCCCGCCGTAATCCACCACAATGGTCATGGGAATCGGTTCTTTTTCCACGCCGAAATCCGGCGCAGTCCGCATGCACTCCAGATAACGCTGCAAAAACCCGCCGGAAACCCGCAGATTTATAAAGCCTGGCTTTACGGCTTCCGCGCAGGGAAAATCCGTCCGCTCCAGCCTGTCCACCACCGACTGCGCGATTTGCAGCGGGGCGCAATGACAAGTCTTGGCCGCGGCCAGTGCGCCGTTGCACTGATATTCACACAGGTCCGGCCGGTTGGACACCGTGACCTGCCCGTAGGACCGGGGATAGCCCGCCGCCTCAAAGGCGTCCTCCATTTTTTCAGAAATCAGGTCTAAGATTTTTTGCATGGTAAAGTCCTCTTTTGCATTTCATCTGTTTAAGGATTCTAGGCGCCGCAGCCGAAACGGTATCCGTATTTTGCGGCCCACGTAGGGGATAGGAAAGGCGGCTACAATCAGATTACAGAGCCGTATTGGGGATATTATACCAAATTTTTAATAAATGTACAGTGAAGATTTTTAAATGTGTGTAATTCCTTGCCTTTGCAGTGACAAGGGCCGGTGCAGTAAAGCGCTCATCTGCAACCAGGGAATTTGGTCAAAAGAAGAGCTTGGCCGTGAGCGAGGCGACGCAAAAGCCCGTCAGATCAGCGATCAGCGCGGCTGGCACCGCATAGCGGGTTTTTTTCACCCTGGCCGCGCCGAAGTAGACGCTGATGGTGTAGAAGGTGGTCTCTGTGCTTCCCAGCATGATGGCCGCGGTGCGGCCGATGGGGCTGTCCGGGCCATACTGCGCCATGAGATCCGCGCCCACGGCCAGCGCGGCGCTGCCGCTGATGGGCCGCACCAGCACCAGGGCCGCGGTTTCCGGCGGAATGCCGAAAAAGCGGAAGACAGGACCAAGCCACATAGTCAGGGTGTCGATGGCGCCGGAGGCACGAAGCATGTGCACGGCTGTGAGCAGAAGAATTAGCGCCGGTACGATGGAAACCAGCAACTTCAGTCCCTCGGATGCGCCGGAAATCAGGGCGTCATAAACGTTTTCTTTTCTGCGCAGTGCAAACAGTGCCACGCCTGCTAGCAGCAGGGGAATGATATAATCAGTCATGCCGCAGTACCTTGCCCAGGAGAAAGGCCGCTAGCAGTCCCATGGCGACCGAGCACAGGGAAGTAACCCATACGGCCGGCAAAATATCGAAGGGCGCGGCGGAGCCCATGGAGGCGCGGACCGCCGCCACGTTGGCAGGAATCAGCTGAATGGAGGCGGTATTCATGACAATGAGCCGGCACATCTCATCGCTGGCAGTACCAGGGGGCGCGTAACGGCTCATCTGTTTGGTGGCGGCTATACCCATGGGTGTGGCGGCATTGCCCAGACCCAGCAGGTTGGCGCAGACATTGGCGGAAATAAAATTGCCCACGGCCTGGTCCCGGCGGGCGCTGGGAAACAGGCGACCAATCAGGGGCATCAACACTTTGGACAGCTTTTGGTTGAGTCCGGCCCGCTCCATGACTTGTCCGACGCCGGACCAAAGGCAAATTGCGCCGGCCATGGAAATCGCCAGGGTGACGCCGGACTGCGCCCCTTCCAGGACCGCCGACGACAGTGCGCCGCCGGTTCCGTTGCCAAAGGAAAAGACGATCGCGACGAGTATCATACCCGTCCAGATATAAGACATGACCATAACAACCCGTCCTCTCTGCTGCACTCTATGGAAAAATGCCCTGGGATATGCCCGGAATCCAAAGGAAACATTTGACAGAGGTTCCATGACCGCTTATAATAAAAAAAGAAGGGACGAATTTTGTCGCTTCATGAGGGAAAGGTTTTTTACAGTGTAGAAAGGAGCTATAGGCATGAAATCAACCGGCATTGTCAGGAGGGTTGATGAACTGGGGCGCATTGTCTTGCCCATTGAATTGCGGCGGACGCTGGACATCGCAGAGCGAGACGAACTGGAGATCTATGTGGATGGCACCTCCGTTGTTTTAAAAAAGTATGAGCCCACCTGCGTTTTTTGTGCGTCATCTAAAGGGATTTTAACCTATCGAGAGAGAAACGTTTGCAGAGAATGTATTCAGGCTATGTTGAGTTTGGAATGAAAAGCACCTCCGCCGCCAGGCGCTGCTTAGGAAACACAGACTGAGATAGGAATTGAGCCGGCATAGTTACGACTATGCCGGCTTTCTTATGAATGGGGAAATCGTCCAGCCGGGGCATCAGACGCCACGTGCAGGAAAAGCAATGCCTCCGGGAGACCGTCCCGGAGGCATTTTATTGGTTCCAGGCTTAACGCGGCGGCCGCGCTAAAACGGTTTTCCCGGCAGCACGGTCCGGCGGAGAAACCGGAAGGTCTCCCGCTGCCCCCGATCCCGGAGCATGGTCAAAATCAGCAGAAGCTGCCGCCGGGTTTCCGGGTGCAGCAGGGGCGTCTCGTGGGCGCCGGTCAGGTATTCCAGAGGTGCGCTGTCCGTGTAATGCTTTCCCTTGTACACGCGGCAGGCGGCGATGCGGTCCATGACCATCTCCACCAGATACCGCCGGGGCATTTCCACCGGCTCATAACGCTGCGTCTTGATGTTGAGGTCGGTCCAGTACTCGTAGTGGTGCCGGTTCCGGCCCTTGTGGTGCATCCAGGCTTTGGAATAGCCCACCGCCTCCCGCTCCGCCGCATTGGGGCTGCGGCTGCCCTGATAGAATTTGGCGCCGGTCCAAAACTCGGTGGGGGAATATTTGGACAGATCGTGGGTCAGGCCCTGCCAGATCAGCCCCACTTGAAAACAAGAGCACATCACCAAAAAACGATGCCTGGTGATGGTTTTAAAGTGCCGCCATGGCTGCATCGGCGTCCCTTCTTCCTGCGATTGCTAAGCCGGCCCGCGCCGGCACAGATAGTATAACCGACAAAAGGCCTGATTGCAAGCCTCCCAGATACTGCAAGGCCCTAGGCGTAGACAGATGACGGGGAACCTGTTACAATAAAGAGGAAAAACACTCAATTATCCATGGAGGTGTGTAAGATGTTTAAATCTCGACGCGGCATTTGCTGCGCGCAGAGCCAGAGAAGACAGGGCGTCTCCTGCCGAGGCTATGTCCGGATGGACAGGCCCTTTTGGGGCGGCGAGTGGCTGATGAAGAGCTACTGTGAGGGAAAAGGCCCGGACCACCGCAGGCGATGCCCAGCGTTTCCCTGCCTGCGGCTGTCTGCCATGGGCGCGCAGGAGGGCTTCGACCCTGCGTCGCGGCTGGAGAGCTGCCGCAGGTGGGCGGAAAAATGGAGCAGGGCAGGTGAGCGACATGGGTGAGCTGTCTGGGCTCCCGAACATTGGAGCGGCATTGGAGCGGCAGCTACTGGAGGCCGGGATCTCCAGCGCCGCGCAGTTGCAGGCGCTGGGCAGCAAAGAGGCCTGGATGAAAATCCGGCAAATTGACAGTTCCGCTTGCCTGCACCGGCTGTACGCCCTGGAGGGGGCGGTTCGGGGCGTAAAAAAAAGCCAATTGCCGCCGGAGGTCCGGACGGAGCTGCTGGAATTCTTTCGGGCGCAGACGAAATAGAGGCTGCGGGCGGATGTGGAAAAAGGATGTTGCAGAATGAAAATTGACCGGCTCATCGGCATACTCTCCATTTTGCTGCAGCGGGACCAGGTTTCCTCCCAGTCCCTGGCGGAGACCTTCGAGGTATCCCGGCGGACCATCCTGCGGGATGTGGAGACGCTGTCCCAGGCTGGAATCCCCGTCCTGACCACCCAGGGCCAAAAGGGTGGCATCTCCATTTTGGAGGGCTATAAGCTGGACCGTACGCTGTTCACGCCTCAGGAGCTGCAGGCGATTCTGTCGGGCCTGCGCAGCCTGGACAGCGTGTGCGGGACCAACCGCTACCGGCAGCTGGGGGAAAAGCTGTGGGCAGGCGGCTCCAGCGTGCAGACCGCCCCCGGTTCCATTTACATCGATTTGGCCTCCTGGTACAAAACGGACTTGGCGCCCAAAATTTCCTTGCTCCAGGAGGCCATAGAGGCGCGGGAGACCGTCAAATTTGTCTATTGCAGCCCTGCCGGAGAGCTCAGCCGGACCGTGGAGCCGGACCTTCTGGTATTCCAGTGGTCGTCCTGGTACCTGTGGGGCTACTGCCGCCTGCGGCGGACCCATCGGCTGTTTAAGCTCAACCGGATGCTGGAGCTAGAAAAGGACGGAGAGCCGTTCCCGCCCCGCCGGACGCCGCCGCCGGACCTGTCTGCGGAGCGGGTTTTCCCGGACCGGATTTCCGTGCGGGTCCGGTTTGCGCCCAGCCAGAAATGGCGGCTGGTGGATGATTTTGGGGTGAACAGCTTTCGGGAGCAGGCGGATGGATCGCTGCTGTTTGCGTTTGATTTTTCCGACCGGGAACACCTGTTCCGCTGGCTGACTAGCTTCGGCCCGGAGGCCGAGCTGTTGGAGCCGGCGGAGCTGCGGGAGGCCTATCTGCACCATATTCAAAGAATTTTGCGGCGGTATGCGCAATCATGACAGACTCCTGTCATATTTTGCGTGGTATACTCAAGGCATCTGAGACAGGAGGTGCGGTATGGCTTCCCAAAAGGAATTTGTCGATTATGTTGTAGAGCAGATGCAGGAGGCGGGCGTGATCACCAGCCGGAAGATGTTCGGAGAGTACGGCCTGTATTGCGACGGCCGAATTTTTGCCGTGATCTGTGAGGACCAGCTATTTGTAAAAATCACGGAGACGGGGCAAAGGCTCTGGCCGGAGCTGCCGGTGGCGCCGCCCTATGCCGGTGGCCCTGCCTATTTTCTGGTGGAAAATGTGGACGACCGGGCGTTTCTGACCCGGCTCACGGTGGAGACCTGCCAGGCATTGCCCCCCATGAAACCAAAGACAAGCAAAGGAGGAAGAAAAAATTGTGGAAAAGCTGGATTATAAAAAGGCGTACCCGGACCTGTATCTGCCCAAGACCAGCCCGTCCATTGTGACGGTGCCGGAGATGACGTTTCTGATGGTGGACGGCAGAGGCAATCCCAACACCAGCCCCGCCTATCAGGCGGCTGTGGAGGCGCTCTACGGCCTGTCCTACGGCATTAAGATGAGCAAACTCAGCGGGCGGCAGCCGGCGGGGTACTTTGAGTATGTGGTGCCGCCTCTGGAAGGCCTGTGGTGGATGGAGCAGGAGGAGTACGACGGCAGGGGCTTTCTGGATAAGGACCGCTTTTGCTGGACCGCCATGATCCGGCAGCCGGGATTTGTGACCCAGGAGGTCCTGGAGGAGGCCCGGCAGGGCCTGTTGCGGAAGAAGCCGGCGCTGGACCAGAGCGGAGTCCGCCTGGAGCGGTTCGCGGAGGGCCTGTGCGGTCAGGTGCTGCACCTGGGACCCTACGACGAAGAACCCGCCACCATTGAAAAGCTGGAGCGGTTTTGCCAAGAGGCCGGCTACCGGCAGGACTTTTCGGAGAGCCGCCGGCATCACGAGATTTATTTGGGAGACCCCAGGCGGACCGCGCCGGCGCGGCTGCGCACGGTGATTCGGCATCCGATCCGGAAGGAGGAGGGCGTATGAAATACCAATGCCCTGTGATCGCCGTCCGGGATATGGAGCGTGCCAAGGCGTTTTACCAGGAGCTTTTAGAGCAGGAGGTGGAGCTGGACCTGGGCAAAAACGTGTGCTTCCGGAGCGGCTTGGCCCTGCAGGAGGATTTCGCCTGGCTCACCGGAGTGCCCGCAGATTCCGTTCTGGACCGGCCCCATAATATGGAACTGTATTTTGAGACGGAGGCGTTCGATTCGTTTTTGGAGCTGCTGGCCGCGCACCCGGAAGTCAGGCAGGTGCATCCCCCCAAGCGCTACCCCTGGCAGCAGAGAGTGGTGCGCCTATACGACCCGGACGGACACATGGTGGAAGTGGGGGAGTCCATGGAGTACCTGGCCAGAAGGTATGTGGCCCAGGGCTACACGGTGGAGCAAACCGCAGAGCTGATACAGCATCCGGTGGAATTTGTGGAGAACGCAACTAGGGCGGAACGTGAATGAACACGTTCCGCCCTAGCGCGCTGGGAAAGAAAATTGAAACCCCTCTTTTCCAACGAGGGAAGCCGAGCGCCTGTGCCGTGGTGCTCTCTTGTCTCCCTCACCCTATATGTGTCTGGACAAGGTCAAAAAAGGACATGAAACAAAAATATTTTTAAAAATTTTTTTTCGGCCCCATTTTTAACGCCTTGGGACGGTTCCCGCCGCAGTATACGGGCAGCGTCAGCCGGCCCCTACAGACGCGTTGTCGAGAGATATCCCGTAGGGGCGAGCTGCGCTCGGCCGCGGGCGGCCAAAGGCCGCCCCTACAAAGATATTCGGAACGACCACAGGTCGTTCCCTACAAGGTATTGCGGGCGGCCAAAGCCGCCCCTACAGACGCACCATCGAGAGATATTCCGTAGGGGCGAGCTGCGCTCGCCCGCGGGCGGCCAAAGGCCGCCCCTACAAAGA